>NZ_JBYTEL010000014.1:0-150743 GCF_058789195.1 Cupriavidus sp. FW216-B1
GCTTTACCCCGAAGCAGCGGCTGGCCATGGCCGCTTAGTTTCTACTTCTGCCGACTGTGGAAAACGGGGGCATTACCAGAGCGGCTACGAAGCCTACGGCGTGGAGCCCACGGACGGTCTGCGCGCGGCGGCCAAGGTCGCCCACCCCGAGCTTGAAAACCGGCTTGCTAGCGCAGCGCTGCCCGAGCTGGGCATGCCCTTTGATGGCAAGTTCGATGGGATCCTCTGCAGCGCAGTCCTGATGCACGTTCCAGACCACCAACTGTTCGATGCTGCGCTGGCCATCCGTGCGCTGCTCAACCCGCACGGCCGCCTGCTGCTGTCCCTGCCACTGACCCGTGGAGACAACCTGGTGGAGCAGCGCGATACCAGTGGTCGGCTGTTCCAGGGCTACACCGCCGAAGAGATCCAGCTGCTGTTCGAGCGCTTGGGATTTCAGTGCATCGGCCGCTGGGATTCCGACGACGCCCTGGCCCGGGCTGGCACCAGCTGGTACACCTTGCTGCTGGAACTGCGCACCACCGGCAGCATGCTGGAGCGTTTCAGCGCTACGGTGCCCAGTCCTGATGCGTCCGCGAAAGACCCTGTTGAAGGGGCAGAAAAAATGACACAGAGGAATGATAAAAACCCAACTGTGACAGGGACTTAAGCCTGTTTCTGCGGTTTTTTACATGAATCCCTGCCGACCCTCATGAAGGAGTTGGCGGTCTTCAGCGCCAACGGCGAGGCCTTGGAAGCCGAGCGCGACGCCCTGGCTGAGCAACTGTTGCAGGTGGCCAAAGAGCGCGATGTCCTCGCTGGCAAGGGCGAGGAGCAGTTGGCGGAGATGGCGCGGCTGAACCAAGAGCTTGAGCGGGAGCGGAATGAGCTCGCATCCGTCCGACGGCACCTCGTGCAGGCCGAACTTCGCGTTGAGGCAGTGCCTCGTCTCGAAGCCGAGATCTTGGAGGTTCGCGCCTTGCTGGCAGCCGAACAAACCGCGCGCGTGGAGGCGGACAAGACGGCCGCGACTGCCGTTGCGGACGCGCTGCAGGCGGCTGCGGTCGCGGAGGCCCAGCGCGCGGCCGCGGTTGCGGCGCAGACCCAGGCTGAGGCCAGGCTGGCCACCGTTGAAAAGCGGGAAGAGCAGGCCCATTCGGATTTGGTGGCCGCGCACACGGCGCACCAGGCCACTCGGGAACAACTGACCTCCGCTGTGGGTAGCGCGGCTGCAGCCCAAGCAGAGCTGAAAGCGCTCCGTGAAGCAGTCAAACCACGGAAAGATCCCGCGGTCGGCGAATCGGGCCGAAGCGAGGAAACGGCCGATGCCACCGCCCCGACTCGGGCCCGCGGGAAAAAATAGGCAAACAAGGACTGACTGGCGCCGGGCGGCCGCCCTGCGCCCTTGACTCGCGGGCGAGGTCTGTAGATTGGAAGCTCACCTTCCATCTCCAGTGCCCGCCCATGCGAGTTCCGCAGCCCTCCCTCCTCGGGGTAATCGTACTTTCTGTGCAAAATCTGGCGGTTTCCGCGCAAGGCCTTTGTTTATAAGGTGCCCCGGTCGCTCGCGACAATTGTCTGCTGCCCTCGGGTGACTTTGGGAGTACCATGTTCGCCCGCGATTTCGGATCGCGTCACCTGCATGGGGGCGGAAGATGCCGGGCTTGGAATTTCGCTATGTGGGAAAGAGCAGCTTGCCCACACGCTTGTCGGAGTTTGACGTCGAGCACTATTTTGCGCTGACCGCCAGTGACCTCGCTGCGATCAACCAGAAATTTTGACCTGACGGGCGCGCCGGCGCCGCCATCCAACTGGTCTTTCTGCGTGCAAGTGGCCACACCCTCGACCAGCTCAACACAATTCCCCGACAGTTGCTGCGCCACGTCGGCGAGAAGCTCGGTGTGGCGACCCCAACCATTGCTTCGCTGCGCACGATCTATCACCGCTACAAGACGCTCCACGAGCATCAAGTCTGGGCATGTGGATATCTGGGGCTGACGCGACTCGATGAGGATCAGTGGAGTGGCCTCGCCGCCTGGATGCGACAGGATGCCGCCGAATCCCTGTCGCTTGACGAGTTGCTTCAGCACGCCCATTTCTGGCTGTACGAGCGACGGATTCTGATCCCGTCAATGCGGGCGCTGCAGGGCCTAGCGCGTTCAATCTGGGCTGGCATCGAGCGTGACTTGCTGGCCACGATTGAGAGGGTCGTCCCAATGGCGCAGTTAGCACGAGCCGAATCTGCCGTGTTCGCCCCGCATGCGACATCGGGAGTGTACGCACTGGAGTGGCTTAAGACCCCGCCGGCGCGACACAGCCCATCGACCATGAGCGAGACGCTGGCCAAGATCCGCTTCCTGAAGGATCTCGGAGCGCATACCTGGGCGTTCGATGCTATTCCGATCGAGAAACAACGTGCCTATGGTCAGCGTATCCAGGCTCGCCGTCCCGCAAAAGTCCGCGAACTGAAGACACCCACGCGCACGATCGAGCTGGTCTTCTTTCTACGCTTCACTCTGCTTGAACTGACGGACGCGATGCTCTACCAGACCGGGCGACGCGTGTCCGATTTTGTCCGGCAGGCTTATAACAAGACCACAACGAAACAAGCCCGTTCGGCGGTCGAATACCGGCAGCAACTGGTTGAGATCAAGGGACTGGTTGACGATACCAGTCGCACGGCCGAGGAGCGACTGGCAGACATCGGCAACCTGCTAGTAGACTTGCCGCCCAAGCCCCCGGCGAGCCATGCTGCCGGCGTGCGCGAAGCGCTTACGGATGACCACCACCGTATCCGCAACCTCTTGGCGCCGCTGCTGGAATTGGAGATTGCCAGCACGAGCAACAATCCGGCCATCAGGCAGCTTGAGCTCATCAGCAGCCTGCACGACCAAGGCGCAATGGAACTGCCGCCCGATTGCAATGTGCCGGTGAGCGCGAGTTGGCGCGACCTGGTCGACGGCAAAGACCGCAAGCGCGCGTTGCGCGCAATGGAAGCCTGCGCGATTACGGGCTTGCGCAAAGGCCTGCGCCGCGGCACGGTGTGGATCAGCCACAGCCTGTCGTTTCGGGAGCGCGATCAACTGCTGATCCCGCCGACACAGTGGGAATCCGAGCGGGACCGATATTTGTCTTCGCTCGACTTGCCGACCCAGGCTGACATCTCCCTCAACCGTCTCACGGATCATCTGAAGGCAGGCCTCGCGGCATTGGATGAGGCTCGTGAGGCCGGTCATTTCATGATCGACACAAATGGTGTTCTACATCTGTCGCCGCTCGAAGCAACGGAGACCGACGGCAGACCTACACATCCCCGAGATCTGCTATTCAAGGACATTGGAAACGCACAGTTTGCCGACATGATTCTTGAGATGGATGCCCTTACCAATTTCAGTGAAGTGCTGCTGGCGCGCAAGGCCAGGGACGCGCACGAGCTGATTTCGCTCTATGCCGCGCTGATTGCCCACGGCACCGAACTGGATGCCAAGGGTATCGCGGCCATGATTCCGCAACTCGACGCGGCCCATGTCTCAACGGCAATGCGCGCGCTTGAGATGCCTGGGCGGCTGCGTAGAGCAAATGAACGTGTGGTGGAATTCCAGCGCGCGCACCCGATCACTGAGCTGTGGGGAACAGGTCGACAGGCGTCAAGCGATTCAATGAGCCTGGATACCTCCCCGCACCTGTTCTATGTGCGTGCCGATCCTCGTCGGCGCACCCATGCCGTCGGAATCTATACACACGTATTGGACAGCACGGCATAGCCTACAGTCAGCCCATGGTGCTCAACGAGCGCCAGACCGGAGTGGCGATCGAAGGCGTCATACGCCATAACGAAACCCGCGCCGACGGCGGGTTGCTCAGGCTCGCGGTCGACACCCACGGATATACAAATGTGGGAATGACAGTGGCCAAGCTGCTGGGCTTTGACCTATGCCCCTGGCTGCGCAACCTGTCA
This sequence comes from Cupriavidus sp. FW216-B1, assembly GCF_058789195.1. NCBI lineage: Bacteria > Pseudomonadati > Pseudomonadota > Betaproteobacteria > Burkholderiales > Burkholderiaceae > Cupriavidus > Cupriavidus sp. FW216-B1. Next base: position 3,938 of record NZ_JBYTEL010000014.1, read on the forward strand.
GAGCGCAAGCTGTATTTATCACGCGGCCTGAAGGTGGCTGATGGACTGTCGGCCGCCGTGTCTCACGAGATCTCGCTCAAGGCGATTCGTGATGGCTGGGATGGGCTTCTCCGCCTGGTGGCTTCGATCTATTCGGGCCGGGTTAGTGCCGTCGTCGCGCTGCAGCGGTTCGGCAGCGCTGCCCACGGCGACCCCATCCATCGGGCCGGCGATCATTTGGGCAAGATGCTGCGCACGCTATTCTTGTGCGACTTCTTCAGCAATGCCGTGTTTCGGCGGGAGCTGCGCACACTGCTCAACCGAGGTGAGTCGGTCCATCAACTCCAGCGAGCCATCTATTCCGGTAAGGTGGCGCATGATCGCGGGCGCCGGCAAGATGAAATGATCGCAATTTCCGGATCACTGACGCTGCTGACAAATCTGGTGATTGCCTGGAATACCCAGCGCATGCAAGCCGCGGTCAACACCTGGCGCCGCAAGGGGCAACGCGTCGACGATGACTGGCTGCGTCGCATGGGGCCAGCACACTTCGCACACGTGAACTTCCGAGGTATCTTGAGTTTCCCAATCCATCTGTACCAGGATTCGCTACTGGAGGCGGTGCCCCAGCAGCGTGAGAGTGGCGCATGACAATTAGCCCGATATTGGTCAGCGAAACTTGGTTTCGGTACCGCCACGCCGCAATAGGCGGCAGGCGGCTCCTGCCCGTTGGCGAAGCGTAGCGGAGCTCCGTGTCGATCAGGCGCTTGCCGGCCATTAGCTGCCGGTCTTTCCCCCTTGGTCCAATGGCCGATTAGCTTCTGACTCCAGTCGTTCGACCCGACCACGAACGGTGTCGGATATAAATTTTCCAGGGCCCGTTGCGCAAATTCCATATTTCGACTATATTCGAATCATGGAAACAGATAACGCCCTCGAAGCGCTTGCCGCGCTGGCCCACGCCGTCCGCCTGGCCGTCTTCCGCCTGCTCGTGCAGGCCGGCCTCGAAGGCCTGCCGGCTGGCCGCATTGCCGAACTGATGGAGATGCCGGCGTCCTCACTGTCGTTCCACCTCAAGGAACTGCATCGCGCCGGCCTGCTGGCCAGCTGCCAGGAAGGCCGGTCGATTATCTACATGGCCCGCTTCCAGACCATGAATGACCTGCTGGGCTATCTCACGGAGAACTGCTGCGGCGGCAATCCGTGCTCGCCGGTTTCCCGCTGTTCCGTCACCACGGAGTCGTGATCATGAAGCGCTTCCACGTCCACGTCCACGTCCACGTCAGCGTGGCCGACCTGTCGGCCAGCATCCGCTACTACTCGGCCCTCTTCGCTGCAGAGCCGACCGTCGTCCGGGACGATTATGCCAAGTGGTCGCTGGACGATCCGCGCGTGAACTTCGCCATCTCCAATCGCACGGAGAAGCTGGGCGTCGACCATCTGGGCATCCAGGCGGAGACGGATGGGGAGCTTGCCGAGATTCAGGCTCGACTGGCCAACGCCGACTTGCCGATGCAGTCCCAGTCCGCGACGAACTGCTGCTACGCGACCTCGAACAAGCATTGGTCTGTGGATCCGACGGGTATCGCCTGGGAATCGTTCCACACGCTTGGCAACGCGCCAACCTATGGCGAATCGCGCGATCGTCGCGCTGAAGCCGCTGCGTGCTGCGTGCCTGTCCAATTGAACGCCGCGCCGACGCAACCTGCCAAGACCGCCCGCTGCACGCCGGACTCCGGCTGCTGCTGAACTTTCCCTAAGACGCCTCCTCTACGAATCCTCGCACGAGGAGGCACTCGTTCGCCCCTACGATCATGTCCGACAAGACTTTCAATGTGCTGGTGCTGTGCACTGGTAACTCCGCCCGCAGCGTGATGGCCGAGGCGTTGTTCAATGTACTCGGCAAGAGACGCTTCCACGCCTACAGCGCCGGCAGCCATCCGTCCGGTACGGTGAACCCCTTCGCCATCGAGCGCTGCCAGTCGATTGGCTACGACACCTCAGGCCTGCGCAGCAAGAGCTGGGACGAGTTCGCCCTGCCCGGAGCGCCCAACATGGACTTCGTCATTACGGTCTGCGACCAGGCCGCAGGCGAGGTCTGCCCGATCTGGCCAGGCACGCCCATCACGGCACACTGGGGCTTCATGGACCCGGCCGCCATCCAGGGATCCGACGATGAGAAGCGCAAGGTGTTCGACCAGGTCTTCCGTCAGATCCTGAATCGCGTGAGCCAGTTCGTGAACCTGCCGCCGCACATCCTGGACCGCAATGCCATTCAGAAGGAGATGCGCGCCATCGGCGAACAGCCTTTGGAGGCCGGGCAGTGAGCACGGCGCAACAGTCCGCCGCAGCGGCACAGCCCAGCGCCATTGGCTTCTTCGAGCGCTATCTGACTGTCTGGGTGACGCTGTGCATCGTGGCCGGCATCCTGCTCGGCCAATGGCTGCCACCGGTCTTTCATGCCATTGGTGCGATGGAATTCGCGCAGGTGAACCTGCCCGTCGGCGTGCTGATCTGGGTCATGATCATTCCGATGCTGATCAAGATCGATTTCGGCTCCATGGGCCAAGTCGCGGGACACTGGCGCGGCATCGGCGTCACGCTCTTCGTGAACTGGCTGGTCAAACCGTTCTCGATGGCGCTGCTGGGCTGGATCTTCGTGCGCCATCTGTTCGCGGGGTGGCTGCCAGCAGATCAACTCGATAGCTATATCGCCGGCCTGATCCTGCTGGCGGCGGCGCCTTGTACGGCGATGGTCTTCGTCTGGTCGCAGCTCTGCAAAGGCGATCCGTATTTCACGCTGTCGCAGGTGGCGCTCAACGACGCCATCATGATCGTGGCCTTTGCGCCGGTCGTCGCGCTGCTGCTGGGCCTGTCGTCGATCACCGTTCCATGGGACACGCTCATCACGTCAGTCGCGCTCTACATCATCGTGCCCGTGCTGATCGCGCAGGGTATCCGCAGGGCATTGCTGGCACGCGGCGAAGCCACCTACAAACGCGTCGTCGATGCCCTCGGCCCCTACTCGATCACCGCATTGCTTGCAACGCTCGTGCTGCTGTTCGGCTTCCAGGGCAACGCCATCGTGCAGCAGCCGCTGATCATCCTGCTCTTGGCCGTGCCGATCCTGATCCAGGTCCTGCTGAACTCCGGCCTGGCCTACCTGCTCAACCGCAAGCTCGGCGTCGCCCACTGCGTGGCCGGGCCCTCGGCGCTCATTGGCGCGAGCAACTTCTTCGAACTGGCCGTGGCCACCGCCATCAGCCTGTTCGGCTTTCAGTCCGGCGCGGCATTGGCCACCGTCGTCGGCGTGCTGATCGAAGTCCCCGTGATGCTGTTCGTCGTTGGCGTGGTCAACCGTTCGCAGCACTGGTACGAATCGCACTGAGGCACCCCCATGACCGTCACCATCTATCACAACCCCGCTTGCGGCACGTCGCGCAACACGCTGGCCATAATTCGCAATGCGGGGATCGAGCCGACCGTTGTCGAGTACCTGAACACGCCACCCGACCGGCAGACCTTGCAGGCAATGATCCGCGACGCCAGGCTCACCGTGCGGGAAGCGATTCGGGAGAAGGACACGCCCTACGCCGAGCTTGGCCTGGGCGATCCAGCACTGACCGATGACCAGTTGCTGGACGCAATGCTGACCCACCCGATCCTGATCAACCGCCCCTTCGTCGTCACCAAGTTGGGCGTGCGGTTGTGCAGGCCGTCGGAAGTCGTCCTGGATATCCTGCCGGCGCCGCAGCAAGGCGCGTTCACCAAGGAAGACGGCGAGGCCGTGATCGACGCGCAAGGCCGGAGGATCCCGTGACCACGGATCTGCCCAACATCGTCCCCGTGGTGCTCGATACGCCCGACCTCTACAAGCTCGAGCCCGCTCGCGTCAGCACCCACCCGCCACGCATCCTGCTGCTGTACGGCTCACTGCGCGAGATCTCCTACAGCCGGTTGCTGGCGCAGGAAGCCGAACGGATTCTGCAGCACTTCGGCGCGGAGACCCGCGTGTTCGATCCGCGCGACCTGCCGATGGCGGACAGCGTCCCTGCGGATTATCCGAAGGTGGTCGAGTTGCGCAAGCTCTCCGAGTGGTCGGAAGGCCAGGTCTGGTGCAGCCCCGAGCGTCACGGCACGCTGACAGCCGTCTTCAAGAACCAGATCGACTGGCTGCCGCTGGAGATGGGCGGCATTCGCCCGACGCAGGGTCGCACGCTGGCTGTGATGCAGGTGTGCGGCGGCTCGCAGTCGTTCAACGCCGTCAACGCGCTGCGCGTGCTGGGGCGCTGGATGCGCATGGTCACCATTCCGAACCAGTCGTCAGTGGCCAAGGCATATCAGGAGTTCGATGCCAACGGCCGCATGAAGCCGTCGTCCTACTACGATCGCGTCGTCGACGTCATGGAAGAACTCTACAAGTTCACCCTGCTGGTGCGCGACCGCAGCGACTACCTGACCGACCGCTACAGCGAGCGCAAGGAAGCCGCGCCCGCCCACGCGACGACGCTCGCGGCGGCAGCCATGCATCACGAGAACGACGCGCAGACCAGCGACACCGATAGCGGCGAAGTGGAATAACAGGGAACGGACCGGCCATGGAGCCAAGCAACAGCGTGATCGCCAGGCTGGGAGTCGCCCAGACGGTGGCGTGGGGTTCGACGTACTATCTGCCGGCCATGCTGGCAACACCGATGGCAAAGGATCTCGGCGTGTCGACGCCAACGATCTTTGCCGCATTCAGCGTTGCCCTGGTGGTGTCGGCATTGCTGGGCCCCACGGCTGGCCGGCTGATCGACCGGACCGGCGGCCTCGACCGGACCGGCGGCCGATCGGTGCTCGTGGCCACGAGCCTGGTGTTCGCCATCGGACTCGCCGGGCTTGGCCTGGCGCAGGGAGCCGTGGGCCTCTTCGCGGCCTGGGTGATTCTCGGCATCGGCATGGGCGCGGGGCTCTACGAAGCCGCGTTCGCCACGCTGGTCGCGCTGTACGGCAACCGTTCGCGTGGCGCGATCACCGGGATCACCTTGATCGCCGGTTTTGCCAGCACGGTCGGCTGGCCCCTCTCCACCTTCATGGAGGCGCACATCGGGTGGCGTGGCGCCTGCCTGTCCTGGGCGGCGCTGCATCTCACACTAGGGCTGGCCCTGAACCTGAGCATGCCACAGGTGGCTGCCAAGGCAACTGCATCCAGCAAGGCTACGTCGCTCACGGGAGCCGATCTGACGCACCCAGCCGATGAGCATTCGCAACGAAGGGCATCTTATGCACTGGCTTTCGTTTTCGCGGCGACATGGTTCATCAGCACGGCCATGACAGCTCACCTGCCCCGCCTGCTGCAGGCGGGGGGCGCGTCGCTGGCCACGGCCGTGATGGTCGGAGCGCTGCTCGGCCCGGCGCAAGTCGGCGCCCGGATGCTTGAGTTCGGTCTGCTGCGCAAGGTTCACCCCCTGCTGTCCGCGCGTATCGCCGCCACGCTGCACCCCACTGGCGCGCTGGCATTTGGCCTAATAGGCGCACCTGCGGCAGTCTTGTTTGGCGTCCTGCACGGTGCGGGAAACGGCATTCTCACCATTGCCAAGGGCACGCTGCCGCTGGTCATCTTTGGACCGGGCGGATACGGCCATCGTCAGGGCATACTGATGGTCCCTGCTCGCGTTGCCCAAGCAATCGCGGGCATGCTGCTTGATTCTCTGGGCTCAACAGCGCTCTGGATATCGTCGTCCCTTGGAATCGCCTCGATCTTGACGCTTTTCCTATTGCATGGTGACATGCGCACCGCACCCGACGTGAACCATCGCGATAGCTGTTGAATCGGCGAGCTGTTCGAGGACAACGAACTGGAATATGGGCGGATGCCCACTCACATCAAAGTCCCCTCCCATGGAATCGAAAGTGACAACAACCAGCGTATCCCCTGGTGCGGCCGGTGAAGTGCTTGCCGTCTTTCTTAAGCTGGGGCTGACATCATTCGGCGGCCCAATTGCACACATTGGATACTTCCGGCGCGAGTTCGTTGAACGCCGCCGCTGGCTTGATGACGCGGCCTTCTCGGATCTGGTCGGTCTTTGCCAGTTTCTGCCAGGGCCGGCAAGCAGCCAGGTTGGTTTCTCCATTGGGCTACTCCGGGCCGGGTGGCTCGGCGGCGTTGCTGCCTGGTGTGGATTCACCCTGCCCTCCATCCTGTTGCTGCTCGCCTTTGCAGTCATGGCGCCGAGCCTTGGCGGCCCGGTGGGTACCGGTCTGATACATGGTCTAAAGCTAGTCGCTGTTGCTGTCGTAGCACAAGCTGTGTGGGATATGGCGAGACGGCTATGCCCAGACTACCGGCGCGCCGCTATCGCGCTCGTGTCGCTCGCGATGCTTAGTCTCTTGACGACTGTCTATGCCCAACTTCTCGTCATCGTGCTGGGAGCAATACTCGGGCTTTTGCTGTGCCAACCCAACGGGATAGGCGAGGCACTCCGCCCGCAGGCGCACGGCAGAGAGTTCCGCATCTCGCGTGCCACAGGCGCAGTGGCGATGGTCCTATTTTGCATCCTTCTGATCGGGTTGCCAGCGCTAGCCGGAAAGGAAGGTGGCGCGGTTCAAGTCTTTGATGCGTTCTATCGTTCCGGTGCACTGGTGTTCGGAGGTGGCCATGTAGTCCTGCCGCTGCTGCAACAGCAAACGGTCGCGACCGGCTGGGTTTCTCCGAATGACTTTCTTGCCGGGTATGGCGCTGCTCAAGCCGTTCCCGGGCCTCTCTTTACGTTCGCCGCCTTCCTTGGCTGGATGCTGACGATGGGGCCCAATCATTGGGAGGGTGCGGTATTGGCAACGCTAGGGATCTTTTTGCCAGGACTACTACTCGTCATTGCAGCGCTACCGTATTGGCAGGCAATTCGGGCGCGCCCCTCGATGGTTGCATTGCTGAGCGGCGTCAATGCAGCGGTGGTCGGTCTGCTCGCGGCGGCCCTTTATTCACCAGTTTGGACCAGTGCCATATTGTCTCAACTGGATTTCGCGATTGCGACGATCTGCTTCTTGCTGCTAGTACGCTGGAAGATCCCTCCGCTTGTCATCGTTGCCGTGTGCGCGCTTGTCGGAATTGGACAGGCGCTGTTGCACTAAGACGTCAGTTTGTTGAATTGCACCGAATTCTGAGGCACTGCGAGATAACGGCCTCGACGTCGTGGCAAGGGACCGACGATCTGCTATGTCGACGACTAGACCGCTCACTACGACAGTTTGGGGGGAGCAAGGTCATCACACGGCCCTGCCCCTCGCATCGAACCAGACGGATTGCGTACATCGTAGTCTCACACCTTATTCTCCTGCCCGCAGAGTTTCGGCATGACACGCATGTAGACGAGCTCGCTCAGGAGTTCGACCAGGGTCTGGGTCGCAATAATGGCTGGCAGTATCGGAATCGCGCCCGGTACCGCGAGACCGAGCGGCAACACGACCAACGAGTTGCGCGTGCTGGTACTGAACGCCACCGCGCGTCTCGCAGATGCTTCCAAGCCAAACCAGCCGCTGACTAGCCATCCGAGCAGCGGCGCAACGCAAGCGAACACGATATAGAGTGGGAGAACTCGAGCTGCCGCGCCGATAGCAGCGTGGAGTTGTGGCACAACTGCACCCACGACAATGAACAGGACCAGAGCGGTGGCCGGAACTGGACAAAGGCCAAGCCCATCGGCTATCCGCTGCCCCGCTTGCGTATATCTGGCTGTTATCTGCATGACGCCGGCAAGTACAAGAGGTACGGCGATCAGCCAGACAAAAGCGTGCACAAATGGGCCAATATCGATCAACGCTTGGGCATGGGATCCAAGAAAGACGCTCAAGTACACCGGCAGCAGCAACATCTGGAAGATGAGTAACACCGGCGTTGCGGCCAGCAGCAAGCGAGAGTCGGCGCGGCCGATCTGAGAAAACGTCACCACATAGTCAATACATGGAGTCAGCAAGACCAACAGAAAGCCGAACCGGATCAGGGGGCCCGCCGGCAGGCATTGCAGCAGGGCAGCGGCCAGCAAGGGAATTGCCAGGAAGTTGGCCGTCAACAGCGCTCCGAGAAACCGCAAGCGTGTGAATGCGCGCCCGAGATCAGCCAGCGGGACCTGCAAGAAGGTTACGAACAGCATGAAGGCCAGCGCGGGATTGATCGCTGCGTCCAAGCTCTCCAGACCGGTGATGGCGGATGCCATGACAGCCGCCATGACGACGGTCACAAAATAGATGACCACCTGGTGGGCTTCCAGGCGCTCGCGTAGTGTTTGCACTTCTTCTTGGTCGCAACGTGTATGGGAGTTGGCCTCAACGGCCCGGCCATTCGGGATGATAGTCGTCAATGGTAAATGCGTGACGATGACGACGTGGCCCCGTGGCCTCTCCCTCTCTCAGGTGTTCGTCAAAGCGCGCGCCCTCTGGATGTTCGTGATCCAGTGCTTCGCGGTCTTCGGCAGGCCACACGCGCCAGGCGGCGAGAAATCCGACAACCGAAACGCACGCAAGCACCACAAACGCAGCACGCATCCCGTATCTTGCCCCGATCTGCCCTGCGAGCGGATAGGCAATCAGCCAGCATGCATGCGAGAGGGAGAATTGCGCAGCGAACACTGCAGGTCGATCGGCTGAAGTAGCCGATCGCTTCAGCAGACGACCGCTCGGCGTCAACGTCATCGAGTACCCAATGCCGATGGCAAACCATGTCAGCAGAAACATTGGCCATTCGATGAATCGTCCGAACGTGGTCAGCGCGATGCCGAATGCAAGACCGGCTGACATGAGTATGGCGCCGCCAAGCATGGTTGGACGATCAGGTCGATCCGCCAGCATCCTCGGCAACAGCAAGGCCACAAGCATAGATCCGCAGCCAAATGCCGCCAGAGCGAACGGGACATCCGATGCCGGACGCTGCAGCTTGCTTTGCACATAGACGACAGTGTTCACGATGACCATCGCGCTGGCGGCGGCCGCGGCCAGGTTCAAGGCCAGGAGCCCACGCAAGCGAGGCGTCCGAAGGTAGATCGACATGCCCCGGAATGTCTTCGTATACACACTCCCCGTGCGTTCTATCGCCTTGGATTGCGGCAACCGCACAGAAACGACGAGCAAGGCCGACACCAAAAACCCCACGACGGTGCCGCCAAACAGCCAGTGGAAGCTGATGACCGAGAGCAACGCGGCGGCCAGCATCGGACTCACCAGACTTTCCATGTCATACGCCAGGCGGGACAGGGATAAGGCATTCGTATAGGCAGTCTCTTCAGGAAGGACGTCCGGGATGGTCGCCTGAAAGGTGGGCGTGAATGCCGCCGAGGCAGACTGCAACAGAGAAATCAGGACGTAGATCTGCCAGATCTGCGTCACGAACGGCAGAGAAATCGCCACCAGCGCCCGCACGAGGTCCATCGCAACGAGGAATGCGCGACGCGGAAGCCGGTTGGCGAACGCACCCACTACCGGGGCAATACCCACATAGGCAACCATCTTGATCGCCAGCGCGGTTCCCAGAACGCTACCCGCGTTCGCACCGGCCAGGTCATAGGCGAGCAGACCCAGCGCGACCGTCGCAAGTCCGGTGCCAATCAGCGCGATCACCTGCGCACCGAACAGGTGCCGATAGGTTCGGTTCCGCAATACATCCAGCATGCAACCTCCTAAGCTTCGGCTAGTTCGTCGCGCCCCGCACTCGCCACTCCCTGTCGGCGCAGTACCATGCCGCAGATCGCGGGCAAGACGAAGAGCGTAAGCACGGTGGCCGTGATCAAGCCACCGATCACGACCGTTGCCAGTGGCTTCTGCACCTCCGCACCCGTTCCCGTCGCGATAGCCATGGGCACAAAGCCCAGCGATGCCACCAATGCAGTCATGAGCACCGGTCGTACCCGCTCCATCGCGCCGTCGATCACGGCCGCGTCGGGCGTCGCCTGATCTTCCAGCCGTTTGCGAATGGCAGAGATCAGGACGAGACCGTTCAGGACGGCGACGCCGGATACAGCGATGAAACCCACCGCTGCGGAAATGGAGAATGGGATACCGCGCAGCATTAACGCGAACACGCCTCCAGCCAATGCCAGCGGCACGGCGGTCAGAACGGTCGCGGTCAACATCGCGCTGCCAATCGCCATATACAGTGCCACGGCAATCAGCAAGAAGCACGCGGGCACGATCATGGCTAGTCGCTTGGTTGCGGCTTGCAGGTTCTGGAACTGGCCACCCCATTCGATGTACATGCCAGGCGGCAACTTGACGTCGCGCGCGATCCGCGCAGCCGCGTCATCGACAAAGCTGCCAAGGTCACGCCCCGCCACATTGGCTTCCACATACACGCGACGCTTTCCGTTGTCGCGGCTCACTTCGTTCAGGCCCTGCGTAAATCGAAACTCGACAAGCTGCCGCAACGGTACGGAAGCGTGCGCTTGGTCCGTGACAGCCGGCAGCATCACGGGAAGCGCTCCAAGCACATCGAGGTTCTCCCGCTGGTTGCCTGGCAGGCGGATGACAATGTCGTAGCGCCGATCGCCATCAAATATCTGGCCTGCTGGCCTGCCCGCCATCGCTGCCGATACGGTATCGGCCACTTCCTTCACCGTCAGCCCATAGCGTGCAATGGCGGCGCGATCGAAGACGATGTCGAAGGTGGGAAACCCGCTGGTCAGCGGTACGCGTACGTCCGAGACTCCCGGTGTCTTGCGCAAGACGGCGGCGATGCGCTGACCGGTGGCAGCGAGGTCGTCGAGATTCTCGCCATAGATTTTCACGGCGACATCGCTGCGCACGCCACCGATCAGTTCATTGAAGCGCATCTCAATGGGCTGGGTGACGTCGTAATTGTTGCCCACCATCGGTGCCGTCTTCTCCCGAATACGTTCGATCACCTGTTCCTTGGTCGTCACCCCATCCGGCCATTCATTCTTCGGCTTGAGGATGATGTAGTTGTCGGATGCGTTGGGCGGCATGGGGTCGGCTGCCAGGCTGGCGGTACCCGCCTTGGAGTACACGGTCTTGACTTCAGGCAGCGAGAGTACGGCGCGCTCCAGTGGCAGATCGATCGCCACAGACTGATCGATCGATGTCGATGGAATGCGAACGGAGGACAGGTTAAGGTTCTGCTCGTCAAGCGTTGGCATGAACTCGCGACCGACGAAGGCGAACGCAACCGCCGCCAGTGCCAGCACCAGCAAGCCAGCGCCGACGAACGGAATCGGTCGCACCACCGCCCGCTCCAGCCAGGGGCGGTACCACCGCTTGGTGGCGACGATCACCCTCACTTCCTTTTCGGAAACTTCCTTGCACAGCAGCACGGCCAGCATGGCAGGCACAAACGTCAGTGACAGCACGAATGCGGACGCCAGCGCCAGCATCAGCGTCAACACCATCGGCGAGAACATCTTTCCTTCCACCCCCTGGAATGTCAGGCATGGCAGGAACACCAGGAAAATCACGAGTTGCCCGTAGATCGTCGGTCGGAGCATTTCCCGTGACGACAGCAAGACTTCGTTCAAACGCTCCCTTAGCGTTAGCAGTCGCCCCTCCTCATGCTGGCGTTGCGCCAGGCGTCGCAGCGTGTTCTCGACCACGATCACGGCGCCATCGATAATCAAGCCGAAGTCCAGTGCGCCCAGGCTCATCAGGTTGCCGGAGATGCCGAGCTGATTCATACCGATAGCACTGACCAGCATCGACAATGGGATCACCAGTGCAGCAATAACGGCAGCACGCCAGTTGCCCAGCAACAGGAACAGGATCAAGACCACGAGCAACGCGCCTTCCGCCAGATTCTTTGCGACGGTCTCGATCGTGGCGGTCACCAATTGCGATCGGTTAAGCGTGGGAACGATGACTACGCCAGGTGGCAGCGTCTTCGAGATTTTTTCCAGCTTGTCGCCAACATCCTGCGCCACCGTACGGCTGTTCGCGCCGACCAGCATCAGTGCGCTGCCTATCACTGTTTCCCGACCATTGCGGCTGGCCGCACCGGAGCGGAGTTCTCCGCCAATTTTGACGGACGCCACCTGCCCAACTGTGATCGGCACGTTCTGGCGATGGGCGATCACGGCGCGCGAGATCTCGTCCGCCGACTTGATGCGCGCATCGGCACGCACCAGGTACGATTCACCCGATCGCTGGATGAAGTTCGCACCCACCGAAAGATTGGCGTCCTCCAACGCCTGGGCGAGATCGCCGTATGAGATGCCATATGCGGCCATTTTTGCGGCGTCAGGCTCCACCACGAACTGCTTCACATAGCCACCCAAAGAATCCACGTCGGCCACACCAGCGGTTGTCCGCAACTGCGGCCGAATGATCCAGTCCTGCACGGTGCGCAGGTATGCGAGCTTCGACACGCGGTCTTCAAGCCGTTCCCCGCGCTCGGTCAAGAAATTTCCATCGCTTTGCCAGCCCGGCTCCCCGTCATTGATCGGTGCGCCCTGGCCGTCAGGGTATTGATACTCCACGCTGTAGTGGAATACCTCGCCCAGACCCGTCGAAACCGGACCCATCTGCGGCTCGGCGCCTACAGGCAGGCCGGGGCGTGCCTGCACCAGTCGCTCCGATACCTGCTGGCGCATGAAGTAGAGGTTCGCGCTTTCCTTGAAGATGACAGTGACCTGGCTAAACCCGTTGCGGGACATTGACCGTGTGCTTTCGACGCCGTTCAACCCCGCAATAGCGGTCTCGATCGGATAGGTCACGCGTTTCTCAACCTCGACGGGGCTCAGCGTTGGCACTACCGTGTTGATCTGCACCTGCTTGTTCGTGATATCGGGGGTCACATCGATCGGCAGCAGTTTGAGCTGCCAGGCACCGATCACGGCGATGACGATCGTCAGGAACAGGACAAGCCATCGGTAGCGAACCGATCCGCTGAGGATGCTGCCAATCATTCGTCTTCCCCGCTCGACTTGTTCATCTCCGCCTTCACCAGGAAGGCATTGCGCGTTGCCACCTGCTCCCCGGCGCGCACACCGGAAAGAATCTGCGCCATGCCGCCACTACGCGTACCGACCAGAACGGGCTGCGCACGGAATCCATTTTCCGTGCGCACGAATAGCGCATCGGCGCCATCAATGTTCTGTACAGCATCGTCGGGAACGGACAACTCGCCATTGTTGCTTGCCTTGGCGCGCAAGCGAACCTGGACACCTTCGCCTACCACCAGGCGGTCCGAAGGCTGCTCCGGAATCACGACGACCGTGGCCGCGCGTGCACTGCCCGACACGGTTGGCGTGACGGCCTGGATCTTTGCCGCCAATGGCGATCCGTTGGAAAGCAGGATCGCGGCTTGGCCACCCGGTGAAATACGGTCCAGATCCCCTGCAGTGACGGCGGCCTCGACCTGCACGGCGCCCAGACCAGCCACGCGGAACAGCTCGGTCTGCTGCGCAACATACGCGCCCAGCGTCACCGATTGGGCAGTAATCTTGCCGGCGATGGGGCTGACCACCGCGACCGCCCGGCCATCGCTTGTCAGGTGCGCAGCCTCGGCCACCGTTGTGGCACGCTGCGCCTCGGCCTGCGCGACCTCCAGTGCCGCTTTGGCGGATTCCATTTCCTGGCGCGGCGTCACGCCTTGATGAAACAGACTGGCTTCACGCTCATAGGTCCGGCGGGAGAGATCCGCCTTAGCCTGTGCCACCCGGCGTTCCGAAGCCATCGCGGCAGCCTCCGGACTTTCGACGGTGGCCAGCACATCACCGGCGCGCACGCCCTCGCCAAGGCGACGTTGGACCCGCAGCACCGTGCCTGCCGCGCGGGACACAATCACAGCCTCGCCTCCCGGTACCGCCGCGACCCAGGCGGGCGCCAGAATCTCCGAGCCCACCGCCACACTGGCGACCGGCTCCACGACGATGTTTGCCGCCGCCAGATAGGGGATCGGAATCCGAACCTCTCGCGGACTTGCCGGTTTGGCTGCCGCCGCTTCTGATGCGGCTTGCGCATCGGAAGCCTTGTCGGGACCGGGCCCATGCCCCGGCAGCAGCACGCGTGCGGCGCCGAACCCCATCAACGCTGCGACCGCAGCCACGCCTGCAATTACCGGCCAGTTTGCAGACTGACGCTTGTTCTTCATCATTTGGTGTCCTCGAATGCCAGGCGACCGTCCGCCTGGGCAAGCGCCGCCAGTGCGCGCACGCGCGCCAGGCGCGCGTCAATTGTGAGTTGCCTTGCCTCCAGCAAGGCGCGCCGGACGGAAAGCAATTCCATCAGCGGTGTTTTGCCAGCGTCATAACCAATGCGGCCCATTCGATAGGCCTCCGCTGCCGCCCTTTCACCCTCCTCGGCCGCGGTGATCTGGCGATCCGTTGCGCTGACCTGCGAGATGGCGGATCGTCGCGCCGCTGCGGCTTCCAGTCGCACGTTGTCGAGCCTGGCCTGCGCGGCCGCAACGCGTTCCACGGCTGCATTGATGCCATTGCGGTTTTGATCGAACAGGGGAATCGATGCCGTCACCCCGACGACATAGCCACTCGCATTCGTCCATCCATAGCGACGCACGCCGGCACTCACACCCACATCCGGAATCCAGCGCTTTCTTTCCACGCCGACCTGCGCATCCAGCGCATTGCGCTCGGCCTCTGCCGCAGCGACGGTCGGGGCCTCCTGTCCAGGGAGTGCCGCGGTCGGCACGGTGCCTTGTGTCAATAGCAGGGAACTGGACACCGAGGTGTACGGTTCGGCAGCTCCAGTCATGGCCGACAGCCGCGCCAGCGCCTGCGTGGCGTCGTTGTCGGCGGCGGCCTGCGCCGCCTGAGCGGCCGCCACACTGGCCTGCGCTTGCGCGCTGCGCAGCGCTGCTTCCTTTCCGGCCTGCACAAGCGCGCGCGCAGCGGTGAACTCCTCGTTCGCACGTGCCAGGTTTTCGGTGGCCAGCGCCATCCGGCCGGCCATGGCCTCCGCAGCCGCGTAGGCAACCGCCAATTCCGCCGCGTAAGCAACTTGGGCCAGGCGCTCACGCGCTTGCGCTGCGGCATAGTTGCGGTCCCCAGCTTCGATACGTGCGCCCCGCTTGCCACCAACCTCAAATGGCTGGGTAATCGAGTAGGTGTTCTGACGCTGGTTCGTGCCGTCGCTTGACGGTGCGCCGAGGTTTTCCAGGACCGTATCGATCCGTGGGTTAAGCCAGGCGCGTGCTTGATTGGCATCGGCATCGGCAGCGCGAACGGTGGCGGCCTGCGCCATCATCGCCGGGGCGCTTGCCATTGATTGCTGCAACAGGACGGTATAAGGCGGAGCTTCCGCCGCGGTCCCTCGCGGCGAAGCCAAGAGCCACAAGACGGCGCCGATGTAGCGCACTTTGGCCGGCGTGAACAAGGTTACCTGGGTCATCTGGATGAGTCGTAAGCTCTGCTACTTTTATCAATACGCGGCGCGACCGGAGATTCCCTCGCAAACCGGCGAACTATTTTCCTGCGTCGCGCTCAAGCAGGGCCGAGAGCTTTATTCGGGCACGAGCGATGCGACTTTCCACTGCCTTTGGACTCAATCCAAGCACGGCGGCGGCCTCCGGTTGCGACATGCCCACGATGGAAGTCAGGACAATGGCTTCGCGCGACGCGGCGTCCAGCTTTCCCAGGATTTCCACAACGCGAGCAAGATCCCGACGCGCCGCTAGCCGACGTTCCGGCCCAGGCTCACCGTCCGACATTCCCCCAGTGGCTTCGATCGCGCCGATATCCTCGGCACCGAAGAGGAACTGCCTGACGCGCCGGAAACGATAGAGGTCGCGCATCTTGTTCAGCCCGATTCGAAACAGCCAGGTGCGGAACGGACGCTCGCTGTCGTAATCGTCCAAGGCGCGCCATGCCGCCAGGAATGTGTCCTGAACAACGTCATCGACATCCGTCTCGGGAATACCGAAGCTGCGGGCGGCCTGGGCCAGCGCCACGCCATGTCGTTCGACAAGCTCGCCAAAGGCACGCTGGTTGCCAGACGCGGCCTGTCCGACAAGGATGCCGTCGACATCTGCTGGACTCACTGGGACCCGCGGCGAAGCGCATCGACCAGAGCCCGGTCGTAGGCGGGCCGGTGCTCTGGCTTGAGTCCGGCCCGCATCTCAAAGACGTGGACAAGCGTCGCCCGCTGCAAATCCCCAGCGGCACGCTCCACGTCCTGTGTGGCCGCTTCCACTTCAGGAGTCCAGCTCGGGTTCCTTGCAATGGCATCGGCTAGCTTGCCGTTGGCCGCACGCAAGCGCGTCTCGATGTCGCGCCTGCGCTGTGCGAAAGCATCCTCCTTGAGCTGCAGAATCTCGCGTTCATTGGCGTCGAGCGGCACCGCCTCATGCAGGATTTCATGTAGGTCGGTGTGCCCGGCGTCGTGTCGGTGCGAGATATAGAGCCATGTCGCCGCAATGGCGACACCGAGAAGCGCTCCAATCAGCGTTGAGACGGAAAGCCGTCGAGTGCGAGAATTCATCACTTCCCGATCAGGAGGGCAAAGGGTGACGCAGCCGACGGTGTCGCGACCCAGGTGGGCCCCGGTTTGTCCAGCACGCGCAACCCGACCTGGTTTAGCGCGATAAATGCTATGAGCGCCGCGGTGGCGCTACAGCAAAGCGCACGCCAAACGTCGTGCCGCGCGACCAGCGCGGCTTGTGTCGGCTCCGCAGCAATGCGATCCTTGATGCCGCGAGCATCAAGTCCTTTAGATGCATTTAGCGTCACTTTTCGTGCATCACTCAACCAGTGGTCGAGGCCTGTCATCGCAAATCTCCGTTGTGATCCCACACCTCTTCCTACGGCTTTGCGAAGGCATACCCTCGGATAGAGCTAGAAAATCTCCCTCTCTTTTGTCTGCGCAATCAAGGGCAACCGTGCCAGAAGCATCCGCTTGATGTCTTGCGCTTCGTCGACCGGCCACTCTTCCGACAATACGGGCGGTTCGCCTTTGCCATCGATAGCATGCCAGGACGATAAAACCTGTAGCCACTACAGGGTCAAGGCCGACAATCGTGGAGGTGTAGCAATCGCGGGGGCAACCAAAGTGGTTCCTGTAAAGTACGGCTTTTTCCGGCCTCGCCGGGGATCGTTTTCTAATGACCATTAACAATTCCGACGCGCTTAAGACGCCTTCCGTGCGCCTGACCAGCTTTTCACACGGCGGCGGTTGCGGCTGCAAGATTGCCCCCGGCGTACTCTCCGAAATTCTGCGCGGCAGCGCCGCGTTACCTGTACCCAAGGAATTGCTGGTTGGCATCGAGACCGCCGACGACGCGGCGGTGTACCAACTGAATGCGGATCAAGCGCTCATTGCCACCACGGATTTCTTCATGCCGATCGTCGATGACCCATTCGACTTCGGCCGGATCGCCGCCACGAACGCGATCAGCGATGTCTATGCCATGGGCGGTCGTCCGATCATGGCGCTGGCGCTTGTCGCCATGCCGATCAACCAATTACCGCTCGAAGTCATCGGCAAGGTTATTGAAGGCGGCCAGGCCATTTGCCGCGCCGCCGGTATCCCGATCGCCGGTGGTCATACCATCGATTCGGTGGAGCCGATCTACGGGCTGGTGGCAATCGGGTTGGCGCACCCCTCCCGTATCCGACGCAATCGCGATGCACGTGCGGACGATGTCCTGATCCTCGGCAAGCCGCTGGGTGTCGGCGTCATGTCTGCGGCATTGAAGAAGGGCAACCTGGACCAGGATGGGTACGCACGGCTGATCGACACAACAACGCGCCTGAACACGCCCGGCATCGCATTGGCGGAAATAGACGGGGTCCATGCGATGACCGATGTGACCGGGTTCGGCATTGCCGGTCACACGCTCGAGCTCGCCCGTGGGGCAGGATTGCGAGCAGTGCTGGACTGGTCCAACCTGCCGTTGCTACCTGGCGTGCAGACATTGGTAGAACAGGGCTGCATCACCGGCGCCTCCCGCCGCAATTGGGAGGGCTACGGCGCGGAAGTCGAATTGCCTTCGGACTTGCCCGGCATTGCCCAGGCGGTGCTCACCGACCCACAAACGAGCGGCGGGCTGCTCGTCAGTTGCGCGCCGACCGCGGTGGACAAGGTCTTGTCCGTCTTTCGCGAACACAGTTTTGCCGAAGCAGCCGTCGTGGGCCAGATGCGCGCCGGACCTACGGGCCTGACGATAATCGTATGAAAGCCGTCGCACGGATTCCCGAACGCCGGACGTTCGATACATTGATCGATGCACGCTCGCCGGCGGAATTTGAGCTCGACCATATCCCTGGTGCGATCAACTGCCCGGTACTCGACAATGAGGAGCGACACATTGTCGGCACGCTCTACAAGCAGGTGGGCGCATTCGAAGCCAGGCGCGTAGGCGGCGCCATGGTGGCAGCGAACTTGGCGCGGCATTTGCACACGCACTTCGCCGATCGTCCCGAGGGCTGGCGTCCTCTGGTGTATTGCTGGCGCGGAGGGTTGCGCAGCGGCTCCATGACGACCTGGCTGCGGATGGTGGGCTGGGACGCCCAGCAACTTGCCGGCGGCTACAAGGCCTGGCGCCGGCATGTCATCGACACGATCGACTTGCAAGCGCCTACATTGCCGCTCGTCGTGATTTGCGGGGCCACCGGCAGCGGCAAGACACGTGTGCTGCAGGCACTCGCAGCGCTAGGCGAACAGGTACTGGACCTTGAGGCACTGGCACGTCATAAGGGTTCGCTTCTGGGGGCACTTCCCGATATCCGGCAGCCTTCACAGACCGGTTTCGAAACCATGCTGGCTGACGCTCTTGAACGTGTCGACACGTCCCGTCCGCTCTACGTGGAAGGTGAAAGTCCGCGTATCGGGCAGATCAACCTCCCGGTGCCGTTGGTTACCCGTATGCGTGAGAGCTCTTGTTTGGAAATTGACGCGCCTCTACCGGCTCGCATTGCGTTCCTGCTAAAGGACTACGCCTATTTGGGCGAACGGCCCGACTGGCTTGCCGAACAAGTCGGACGACTCACCCCACTGCACGGAAAGGCGACCGTCGCCGTCTGGCACGATCTGATTCGCGCGGGCAAGCTGCCGGAACTATTCGCCCAACTGACTTCCCGCCACTATGACCCGTCCTACGCACGCTCGCAGGGCAGGCATTTTCACGCGTGGCCAGACAGGTTTGTCGTCGCAGCCAAGGGCCTTTCGCAGCCAGACATCGAAGCGCTCGCACGCGAAATTGTTGAACGCGTGAAGATGCGCCGCGCAAAATAGAGCGGTAAGCAGGTCCTCTAGCTCGACGGGTTATCAGCCCGTCAGTTCGATATCTGGCAATGCGGCCGCGCCTGTCTCGCGAATCAGCGATACAAATTCCGCAATGTAAGGACGGCTGTCGTCCGCCGGTAACGTTGCCGCCCAGATTTCCGACATCAGTCCGTCACGGGTCAGCGGTTTAGCCGTGACGTACTGCCGCTGCAGGTAGTTCTGTACGGCCCATCGCGGCAAGACAGCGATACCGCGTCGGGTGGCCACAAGCATCAGGATGGCGACCGTCAGTTCGGTGGTGCGGCGTGTCGGCGTAATCCCTGCAGGGCGCAGCAGTTGATGCACCACGTCCAGTGCATCTTCTTCCACAGGGTATGTAATCAGCGTCTCGTGCCTGAAATCCTCGGCCTCCAGGAATTCCTTGGCCGCCAGGGGATGATCGTTGGCCACCAGTCCCACCATCCGGTAGCGGAACAGCGGACGATAGTCGACGCCTGCCTCGGCATCGTTGCACGATACGATCGCCAGATCCGCATCGCCACGATGCAGCAGTCCGACGGGGTCAGACTGATAGCCGGATACCAGGTCCACCTCGACTTCGGGCCAGCGTGCGCGAAAAGCGTCTACTGCCGGCATCAGCCAGTCAAAGCAGGTATGGCACTCAATGGCAATGCGCATCGTGCCGGTAGTGCCCTTGGCCAGCCGGACGAGATCGCGGGTCGTCTGGTGCAAGATTGGAATGACCTTGTCCGCGGTTTCCAGCAGTCGCCGTCCAGCGGGCGTGAAGGTCACCGGTGTGGACTTGCGCACAAACAGCGGCACGCCGTAAAAGTCCTCCAGATTCTTGATGTGATGCGATAACGCACCCTGCGTAAGCCGCAGCCATGTTGCCGCTTTCGACACACTGCCGCTGTCGCGCAGCGCAACCAGCGTCTGCAGGTGACGGATATCGATCGGGATGCGGTCCATTAGAAAATTTGAGATTCCCTCGTAAATTTATTCGTTTGAATAATAAACGTATGCTCTGCATACTGCCAGCCTCAGCATTCCGATCCGGATTTTCTGCTCTATGCGGCAACAAGTCTTCCTGCTGGCCATTGCGCAAGCCCTATTCCAGACCGCGTCGGTCCTCGTCATGACTGTCGGCGCGCTGGCGGGTAGCCAGATGACGTCAGTCCCTGCGTTGGCGACGCTGCCAATCGCGACGATGTTCCTCGGTACGGCCACCATGATGTTTCCGGCATCGGCATGGATGGCACGGGCCGGGCGCCGCACCGGCTTCGTCGCAGGCGCTACGAGCGGCTTGGCTGGCGGCATGGCGGCCGCCTATGGCGTGATGTCGGGATCGCTTGCAATGTTGGCGTTCGGCACGTTTTTGGTCGGGGTCTACCAAGCCTTTGCGCAGTTCTATCGTTTCGCGGCGAGCGAGGTAGCGACCGAGGCCTTCCGCCCTCGGGCGATCTCGCTGGTAATGGCAGGCGGCGTGATCGCAGCCTTGCTGGGCCCGGCCCTCGCCAGATTCGGTAGTGCGATGCTGCCGGCGATGTATGCCGGCTCATTCCTGCTGCTATCCCTTGTTTCCACCTTGGCCATTGGCGTACTGAGCTTCTTGCACATTCCCCGCGAAGCGGCCACGCGAGCGACCGGGGCCGACAGCGGACGTCCGTGGTTGCGCATTGTGTGCCAGCCTTCCTATTTGGTGGCACTGTTTGGTGCAACGACTGGCTACGGTGTCATGATCCTGGCCATGACGGCGACACCGCTCGCCATGGTCCATCACCATCACGCCATCGCAGACGCCGCAACCGTCATCCAGTTTCACGTGCTAGGAATGTTCCTGCCATCCTTTTTCACCGGGACGTTAATCGGCCGGTTTGGTGCCATTCGCGTCATGCTGTGCGGTGTGTGCCTGCTGGCGACGCATGTGTTGGCCACCTCGTCCGGCACGGGATTCGCGTCGTTCGCAAGCGCGCTCGTATTGCTGGGTGTCGGATGGAATTTCCTGTTCATCGGTGGCACGAGCCTGCTGACTGAAACCTATTCGGTTACCGAGAAGAGCCGGGCGCAGGCTACCAACGACATGACGATTTTTGCCGTGGGACTCTCGTGTTCGTTTGGCGCGGGTGGACTACTGAAGTTATTCGGCTGGCAGACGATGAATCTGCTACTGTTGCCATGGCTCGGTGCGGCGGCGCTTGCACTGTTTTGGCTCTCGGCGCAGCGACGCAAGGAGCAAAACTGGCAGGGCACGCAGTCAGTCTGAGCAAGGACGTCGCCACACGACAAGCATTTCGAAGAGGACACCATGACCAATAGATCGCATTGGGAAGACGTCTATCAGCACAAAACGGCAGACCAGGTTAGTTGGTATGCGCCACACCTTCAGACGTCCCTCGCCTACATCCAGGCCGCGAGCAGTTCTCCCACTTCGAGCATCCTCGACATCGGCGGCGGTGAATCAACTTTGGTTGATGATTTGCTCGACAGCGGCTACGCCAGCATCGCCGTCAATGACATTTCTGAGAAAGCACTCGCGGTCTGTCGAGAGCGATTGGGCTCGCGCGCATCCCGCGTGCATTGGCTGGAAGGCGATGTGCTGGAAATGGATCTGCCCGTCAACCAATTCGACGTCTGGCATGACCGAGCTGTATTCCATTTTCTCACCGAGCCATCGCAACGTGCGAGGTATGTAGAGCAGGTCATGCATGCGCTAAAGGAAGGTGGCTGGGCGATTGTCGGGTCCTTTGGTGCGAATGGCCCGACACAGTGCAGTGGATTGCCAGTCCAACGCTACACCGCAGAATCTCTGCACAGCCAATTCGGCGATGCTTTCGAGCTTATGGAACATAAGTCCGAGCACCATCTGACGCCATGGGGCAGTTCTCAGGAGTTCGTCTATTGCTTATGCCGCAAGCGAGCTGGATGAACTCCCATGTGCGAGCGAACAGCAGGAACCGTTGCGGGTGCGAGTCACATCCCTTAGTCATCCTACATAGTGTTACTTGCCCATCGGCCGAATACACATCGGCAGCGGACATTCATGACTACAGCCCTCAATGTCGCAGAATGGTCGGTCAGAGCCGTCAGGCCAAGACTGCTGTCATCCGGTAGGCCGAGACCGGCCGAATCCACAGCCAGTATTTGCCACTCAGGCCGATACCCGAGAAGGCCGCATTGCCATCCTGAACGGCCGTTAGGAGCGGTTAGTCGCGAGGCACGCTACTTCGGAAACAGCAAGGTCACGACCGCGCGGCGGCCCCGTCCACGGGCACCCGCGGCAGGCGAATCTGCCCAGCATGTGCGATGGTTCGACGGCAAGCCAGCGGCAAAAGGGATACGGGTGGCTTGCTTAACTTTGCTTCGAAGATCCACTAGAACAACTGTCTATTTGAGGGTCTCCCCAAGTTCGCTGTGACGGACGGAGCTTACCAAGCTGGTTCCGCCGAGTACACTGAGTTCTCCGTCAGGTTCATCAAGATTTGATCTCCTGATGCGCGAGTGGGATCCTGACCGTGAAGACCGCGCCGCCGCTAGGTGCGTTGGCCGCCTCGATATGCCCGCCCTGCGCGTGAATGATGGACTGCGACAGGGCCAAGCCAAGGCCAACCCCCTCGCTTTCCGATGCCCGCGCGCCTGCGCCACGGAAAAACCGGTCGAACAGGTACGGCAATTCGTCTTGCGGAATGCCGGGCCCTTCGTCAACGACCTCTAGCAGGGCGCCCTGTGCGTCGGCAGTGCAGCCGACCGTGATCTTGCTGCCTGGCGGAGCGAACTTCAGCGCGTTGTCCACCAGGTTGGCCAGGGCCAGGCTGACCGATGCATGTGCCACCTTAGTGCTGGCCGCTGCATCGATGTGCACCACAAAATGGACCTGCCGCTCGCGAGCGGCCGGGCCTGCACGCAGCAGCGTCTCCGCAATCAACGCGTCTAGCGCCAGCGCCTCGCCAGTCGGGCGATCCTGGCCCGCGTCGAAGCGCGCGAGCATCAGCAATTCCTCAATCAGACGTGTCAGGCGACCGACTTCGTCCAGGCAGGAACGTAGAGTGTCTACGTACTCCTGGCTTTCGCGCCGGCGCCGCAGCGCCACTTCGATCTCGGTACGTAACCGTGACAACGGCGAGCGCAACTCGTGCGACGCATCGGCGGTGAAGCGCCGTTGCTGGTCGAACGCGTGTTCCAGGCGATCAAGCATCGCGTTCAGTGTGTTGACAAGCTGCCCGATCTCGTCTGTCGTGCCCGGATGAGGCAGACGCTCGCCTAGGTTTGTGTCGCTAATAAGCCGGGCCTTCTTCACAACGTCGTTGATACCGCTGAACGTGCGCCGCGTCAGCACAACACCGGCCGCTCCGACGGCGGCCAGTAGTGCTGCCGCCATGATGCCGAACAGGATTGCTGACGATTCGAGCACGTTGTGAACGTCATCCAGCGAGCCCGCCACCTGGATAATGATGGGCTTGCCATTCGCCACCGAGGGAAAAGACACCATACGCATCGGCTCTTCACCGAAGCTTGGCAGCGTCTGGAATATCTCATGTCCCCCTGATGCGAGTTCTGTTAGCAAGATGGGTGGCACGGGCAGGCTGGCATCGCCGAGGTTGGTGCTGCGCGCCAGTACCTCGCCCCTTACGTTGACGATTTGCACCAGACGATCCAGGCGCATCAGCGATGGCGGTGTCTCCCCTCGCGGGCGCTCATGCAACCGGACCACCCCTTGGTTGCTTTCGGCCTGCATTCCGGCCTCGGTTTCTGCCAGAGCCAGCAGCGCAGCATCGAGTTGTCCGTGTACCAGACGGGAAAGCTGCCACCACCCGGCGAAAGCCGCGCAAGCAACGATCACGACGATGACGGCCCAATGCGTCAGGACCAGCCGCTGCCGGAAGTTCAGCACGTCAGGGGGCTCCCGCCGGCACAAGCCGAAATCCCTGGCCCCGCACCGTCTGGATCAGCATCGGCATGTCGGGTGGGTCGAGCTTACGGCGTAGATTCTTCATGTGTACGTCAATCAGGTTATCGATAGCGATCAGGTCCGCATGCCAGATGTGCTCCGCGAGCTGGGCACGGCTCACGACTGCGCCCGCGCGTTCGATCAGTAGCACCAGGATTGCGTACTCCTTGGGTGTCAGCACGAGCCGCACGCCAGCGCGCGTGACAATCCGCCGCTGTGGATCGATGACAAGGTCGTCCTGCGACAATAGCGCCGGTTGTGCCAGTTTCATGCGGCGCAGCAATGCGCGCACGTGCGCGAGCAACTCTTCGAATACAAAGGGCTTGGTCAGGTAGTCGTCGGCGCCGGTGTCCAGGCCGGCGATGCGGTCGGTGAGCGCGTCGCGCGCAGTTAGCATCAGGATTGGTGTCCGCACGCCCTGCTCGCGCAGTTCCTGGCAATACGCCACGCCGCTCTTGCCCGGCAGCATCCAGTCGAGGATCACCAGGTTGAAGGCCGCGCTGTCGCAGGCGCCAGCAGCTTCGGCCGAATGCGCAATCTCGACGACGTAGCCTTCTTCCTGCAGACCGCGGGCCAGCAGGCGTGCTGCCTTCTGGTCGTCTTCCACTAATAGGATCCTCATGGGCCTGCCTTTCAAGGTCGGGACAGATTCTAGCAGTGCACCTGTTGGCCGCAAGGGCGTGCCGCTCTCCCTGAAGAAGAATTCAGGATACCTCGCCAGTGGCATGCGTACCATGGCGGAAAATTCCCGCATGTGTTGGTTTCATATCTTTCTACACATCGGCTTCGGAGTAAATAATGAAAAACAGGCCAGCCCTTCCCGGGCGCGCTGCCTACTGGCTTGCCGCACTGATCGTACTGGGTCTCGGTGGTGCAGGCATCTGGGCGCAACGCGTCAAGGAAGAACAGAAGCGCGCTGAACCTCCCGTTGCCGTGCGCCATGAAGGTGAGCGCCTGGTCGTGCCCGCCGACTCGCCGCTGCGCCGCACTCTAGTGGTGGCTGCCGTCACCCGCGAAACTGTGGCAGCGCCATTCGACCTGCCGGCCATCGTCGAGGCGGACCCGGCCAAGCTGGTCAAGGTACTGCCGCCGCTGGCGGGACGTATCGTCACGTTGAACAAGCAGCTTGGCGACTCGGTGAAGGCCGGTGACGTGCTGTTTTCGATCGATTCGGCCGACCTGGCGCAGGCGAACAGCGACGCCGCCAAGGCGCGCGCCGCGCTGACGATGGCGCGGCGCAATCTGGACCGCCAGCGCGAACTCGACAAATCGGAGATCGCCGCGAAGCGCGATTTTGAACAGGCCCAGAGCGACTACGATCAGGCTGCGAGCGAATCCGAGCGGGCCAACGCGCGCCTGGCCCAGCTCGGCGCCAAGGGTGGTGCCACGGCGCAGGTGTCCGGTGGCGGCCATATCCTGACCGTGCGTTCGCCGATCAGTGGCCGCGTCGTCGAACTGAACGCCGCCACCGGCGGTTACTGGAACGATGCCACCGCATCACTGATGACCGTGGCGGATCTTTCCCATGTCTTCGTGACGGCGAATGCGCAGGAAAAGGACCTTGGCCACGTGTACGTCGGCCAGTCGGCCACTGTCAGGTTCGATGCCTACGGCGAGCTGCAGCCAGGCAAGGTGCGCTACGTAGGCGATATCCTCGACGCCGATACCCGCACGACCAAGGTGCGCATGGTGTTCGACAACCCTGACGCCAGGCTCAAGCCCGGCATGTTCGCGCAGGCCACGTTCCTGGCGCAGTCGCACGAAGGCATCGTGGTGCCGATGTCGGCCATCGTCCAGAGCGGGTTCTACACGCGCGCGTTTGTCGAAGTGGCGCCATGGCAGTTCGAGCCGCGCGTGATCAAGCTTGGCGCGCAGGTCGGCGGCCGCATGGAGGTGAAGTCTGGCCTGGCCGCGGGTGATCGCGTGGTGGTGAAGGAAGGGGTGCTGCTGAATGATTGAGCGTCTTGTCACCCTCTGTTTCAACCGGCGCGGTATCGTCGTGCTGGTGTTCGCGATGGTCGCGCTGTACGGCTTGTATGCGTGGAAGCAACTGCCACTGGAAGCGTATCCGGACATTGCCGATACCACGTCGCAGGTGGTCACGCAGGTCAACGGCCTGGCCGCCGAGGAGGTGGAGCAGCAGATCACGATCCCGCTCGAACGCGAGATCATGGGCGTGCCCGGCATGCACGTGATGCGCTCCAAGAGCACCTTCGGCCTGTCCCTGATCACAGTGGTGTTCAAGGACGGCGCGGAAGACTACTGGTCGCGCCAGCGCTTGCAGGAGCGCATCAGCGGCGTGTCGCTGCCCTACGGCGCACAGCCGTCGCTCGATCCGCTGACTTCACCGATCGGTGAGATCTACCGCTATACGCTGGTCTCGAAGACGCGCGATCTGCGCGAGCTGTCGGAACTCCAGTTCTGGAAGGTCATTCCCCGGCTGAAGCAGGTAGCAGGCGTGGTGGATGTAGCCAACTTCGGCGGCCTGACCACGCAGTTCATGCTCGAGTTCGATCCGGTGATGCTGTCGAAGTACAACATCTCGCTGAACCAGATCACGCAGGCGATCTCGCAGAACAACGCCAATGCCGGCGGGAGCATCCTCAACCGTGGCGAACAGGGCATGGTGGTCCGCGGCGTGGGTCTGATCCGCAATCTGGACGACCTCGGCAACATCGTCGTCACGCAGAAGAACGGGGTGCCTGTGCTGGTCAAGGATCTCGGCCGCGTTGTGCTGGGCAATCCGGAACGGCACGGCATCCTGGGCATGGACAAAAACCCGGACACGATCCAGGGCATCACGCTGCTGCTCAAGAACGAAAATCCATCGGTCGTGATGGAAGGCGTTCATGAGGCCGTGCGCGACCTGAACGAGAACATCCTGCCGAAGGACGTCAAGGTGGTGGCGTATATCGACCGCAGCAATCTCGTCGATGCCACGGTGCACACGGTGGGCAAGACGCTGCTGGAAGGCATGTTGCTGGTGTCGCTGGTGCTGCTGCTGTTCCTGGGCAGCCCGCGTGCGGCGATCATCGTGGCCGTGACAATTCCCCTGTCGCTGCTGATGGCGTTCATCTTGATGCACCACTTCAAAATTCCGGCCAATCTGCTCTCGCTTGGCGCGATCGACTTCGGCATCATTGTGGACGGCGCGATCGTGGTGATGGAGAACATCCTGCGCCGACGCGAGGAAGACGCGGAGAGCGAGCTGCACGGCCGTGACATTATGCATTCGGTGTTGCAGGTGGCACGTCCGATCTTCTTCGGCATGGTCGTGATCATCACGGCTTACCTGCCACTGTTCGCCTTCCAGCGTATCGAGTACAAGCTGTTCTCGCCGATGGCGTTCGCCGTAGGCTTTGCGCTGTTCGGCGCACTGCTGGTGGCGCTGCTCCTGATACCGGGATTGGCCTACTGGGCCTATCGCAAGCCGCGCAAGGTCTTTCACAACCCCGTGCTGGCCTGGCTCGCACCCCGCTACGAGGCCGTGCTTGACCGCCTGGTAGGGCGTTCGCGGATGGCGCTTGGCATTGCCGCGGCCACGCTGGTAGGCGTAATGGTCTTGGGCGCGACCATCGGTCGCGATTTCCTGCCGTATCTCGATGAAGGCTCAATCTGGCTGCAGGTGACGCTGCCGCCGGGAATCTCGCTCGACAAGGCCGGCCAGATGGCGAACAACCTGCGTGCAGCGACCATGGAGTTTGCCGAGGTAGATCATGTGGTTACACAGGTCGGCCGCAACGACGAGGGCACGGACCCATTCACGCCCTCACACATCGAGACGGCCGTGACCTTGCATCCCTACAGCACATGGACCACCGGCCGCGACAAGCAGCAACTCATCGAGGCCATGGCGCGACGACTCCAAGAATTGCCTGGCACGCAGGTCGGCTTCTCGCAGCCAATGATCGACGGCGTGCTGGACAAGCTCGCCGGCGCGCACAGCGACCTCGTCGTGAAGGTGTACGGCAATGACTTCGTCGAGACCCGGCAGGTTGCTGACGCGATTACCCGCGTATTGAAGGAGGTACCAGGCGCACAGGACGTGATCATCGACCAGGAACCGCCGTTGCCGCAGGTTCGCATCGACGTCGATCGGGCTGCCGCGGCGCGGCTCGGCATCAATATCGCCGACGTGATGGCACTGATCCAGAGCGGTATCGGCGGGAGCCCGGTGACGCAAGTGTTTGTGGAGGACCGCAGCTATGACGTGGTGGCGCGCTTCGTTACCAGCGCGCGCAACAATCCGGAAGCGATCGGCAACTTGACGTTGACTGCCGCAAGCGGCGCACACGTGGCGCTGGCGCAGGTGGCACACATCCGCCTTGCCGAAGGCGAAACCACCATCACGCGCGAAATGAGTAAGCGCCACCTGACCGTGCGTCTGAATTTGCGCGGACGGGATCTCGCCTCGTTCCTTGATGACGCCAGGGAGCGCATCGACACGCAGGTTCCGTATGACCGCACCCATATCCGAGTGGCCTGGGGCGGTCAGTTCGAAAATCAGCAGCGCGCGCAGGCACGACTTGCCGTGATTCTGCCGATGGTGCTGACCCTGATGTTTGTGCTGCTGTTCGGCGAATTCAAGAACCTGCGCCAGCCCGCGCTAATCCTGATGGCGGTGCCGCTGGCGACGCTCGGCGGTCTGGTTGCGCTGCATCTGCGCGGCATGACGCTCAACGTGTCGTCGGCCGTGGGCTTTATCGCGCTATTCGGCGTGGCGGTACTGAACGCGATCATCATGATCGCCAACCTGAACCGCTGGCGCGATATGCCCGGGTTGAGCCTGAAAGATGCCGTCATCCGCGGCGCGGGTGAACGGATGCGGCCGGTGCTGATGACGGCAACCGTGGCGGCACTCGGCCTGATTCCGGCCGCGCTTGCGCACGGCCTCGGCAGCGATGTGCAACGCCCGCTGGCCACGGTGGTGGTGGGCGGACTGATCACGGCGACTGTGCTGACACTGGTGCTGTTGCCGGCGCTGTACTACTTGATCGAAGCGCGCGCAGCGCAGCGGGCGCGGGCAGAAGAACCCGTCGGATATGTCCCTGCCAGTAAAGGGAAACTGTAATGGCAAGAATCACTTCAGTTTACCTGGCTGCTCTACTGGCGTTCGGCACCGCCGGGTGCGCGGTCGGCCCGGACTTCCAGAGGCCACTCGCGCCGGACACCGGCCGCTATACCTCAACCGCCATGCCGGCCGAGACCGCGTCGGCGGCCACCGACGGCGGGCAGGCGCAGCAGTTCGCTCCGGGGCAGGAGGTTCCGGCGCAATGGTGGACGATGTTTGGCTCCAGCGAGCTGAACTCGCTGGTGGAAGCCGCGCTGCAAGCCAATCCGGATCTGCAGGCCATGGAGGCAGCGCTGCGCGTGACGCGCGAGAACCTGGCGGCGCAGCGCGGCGCGTTCTTCCCCAGCGTCGACGCGGAGTACACGCCGTCGCGCCAGAAGATCGCGACGATCGTTGCGAGTCCACTCTCCGATAACAGTGATCTCTTCACGCTGCACACCGCGCAGCTCAGTGTCTCGTACGTGCCCGATGTGTTTGGCGGTACGCGCAGGCAGGTAGAGGCAGGCGTGGCGCAGGCCGATGTTGCGCGGTTCCAGTGGCAGGCGGCGTATCTGACGCTGACGTCGAATGTCGTGAACGCGGCGATCCAGGAAGCGTCGCTGCGTTCCCAGATCCGCGCCACGCACGACGTCATCGCGCTGTCCACTCGTCAGCTCGAGGCGGTGCGCAAGCAACAGCGCACGGGCCAGGTTGGTGCCGCCGAAGTGGCCGCGCAGGAGGCCACGCTGGCCCAGGCCGAAGCTACATTGCCGCCGCTTGAGAAGCAGCTCGCCCAGCAACGCAACCTGCTGGCGGTGCTGACAGGGCGACTACCGAGCGATGCCGTTCCCCAGCAGTTCGAGTTCGAATCGCTCACGCTGCCCGGGACGCTGCCGCTGAGCCTGCCGTCGCGGCTGGTCGGCCAACGCCCTGACATTCGCGCGGCCGAGGCACAGATGCATGTGGCCAGCGCGCAGATCGGCGTGGCCACAGCGGCCCGCCTGCCCAACATCACGCTGACCGCGAGCTTGGGCAGTTCGTCGCAATCGCTGAGCGATCTCTTTACGTCCGGCACTGGTTTCTGGGGGATTTCGGCGGGCCTGATGCAGCCGATCTTCAAGGGCGGCATGCTGCTGCATCAGCAGCGCGCCGCGGAGCAGGCCTACAAGCAGGCCTCCGCTCAGTACCGCAGCACCGTACTGACGGCGTACCAGAACGTGGCGGACTCGCTGCATGCGATCGAAGCCGATGCCAGAGGCCTGCGGATGGCATACGATGCCGAGCGCGCCGCGTACCGAAGCTTTGACATCGCGCAGCAGCAGTGGAAGGCCGGACAGATCGGCTACCCAGCCGTACTGCTGGCCGAACAGACGTACCGGCAGGCGTCAATCACGCTGGTGCAGGCGCGCGCGAACCGCTACGCGGATACGGTGGCGCTGATCCAAGCGCTAGGCGGCGATTGGTGGAAAGAGGCAGGCAAGGATGTGGCAAACGGCTGATAAGCGGGTGCTGCCGCGCGCTATGCTACGAGAGCATCAGCTATGGAGAATTTTGCAGCCAGTATTGCTGGCGTGGTTTGCACTCGCTAGCGGATGTTCCTTCTTTGACGAGAGGTACGCGTTCGGACAAGGCTGGCGCATCGGCGAAGTTCTAAAGGTTGGATCGGCTGCAGAGTTGGCGTTCGCCGGCATCGACTGCCGCCGGAACATGCCAGACGGCGGCAATCGCGACCACCGGTTCGCGGAGATTCAGGTTGACTTCCGACAGACCGCACGCAAACATCCCCACGCGGGGGCTACCCCACCGCGGTATGCGATAGTTCCGGTGCCAGACTCGCTCCAGATCGTTCCCGGCGATCGCGTCTACGTCAATATCCAGGATTGTGCGCTGGCAATTGAGCGTTTCCCGTCTTCAAAGGAGGTTCCGTCCAGCAACCTCAACAACGGACTTGGTCCGCCGTAACGGGTTGCGCCACAGCGGCACCGCGACACCAAGCGGCCGGTAGGCGACAGTCATTTAGCCTTTGGTTCTGATGCACCGGCCGGCCGCTCTCGCTCATCGTGAGATCTTGCTTCCTCCCGCTCCTTTCGCCGCTCCCGCTTCCGCCCCTCGTACTTCTGGGTAGGCTTGTCTTCTTTGACGACTGAAGATTCGGGATGCTGGTCAGACTGCGTGGTCTCAGCCGCAGTGACAGAGAACGCTACGGTCACGAGCGACGCGGCTAGCCTGGTCCAGGAAGATATTGGCATTTCATACTCCATCTATCGATCGGAGGGCGCCCGCCGAGACGCCTTGACGATCAGAGATTCGCTGGAATCTGTGGCGCTCTAGTTTATCTCCGGTCGTCGAGGTTTCCCGACCGCTCGATGCCTTCGCTGCAATCACAAATGTTGACTTAGACATTTCGCCCCATTGAGCCACCAGCGTTGTTGCAAAAATCTTGGCGATCAGCTCGCTCGTGCATCGTTTTGGCACACAGCCGCCTGGGAAGCCCTGCATGGCCCAATCGTCCAGCGGTTTGCGCCCGGGATAGCGGGCCCGCCGCACCCGATTCCTCGTGGTCCCATAGATCTATAGAGATAAGAGTTATTATCCTTGTGCTATCAAGTTGGTACAAAACACGCTCTCACTGAAATGCCCCGACACCTGCCCAGCCCAGATGGCTTCCCCGAGACCGCTGCGCTGGCCGCGCTGCGCGCCTGGTACGAAGGCGCGAGTTCTCGCCAGGCGGTCGCGCATTTCCTTGCCGAGTGCCTTGAGCCCGGTAGGTCCGCACGCGGGCTCATCGGGCAAATCCGTCGGCAGCTCGTCCAGTACGCTCGCCAACGCCATCGTCTGGACTTGGCGAGCGTGTTCGAATGCCCGGCCGATCAACGTCAACGGCATGCGAAGGCAGCTACGCAGGCGCTCGAGCAACTGCGCATGCTGCAGCTCCCCACGCCACAGATTAGCGACGAAATCGCGCGCTGGCTGCCGGCACGTGCAGTCGATGCCTTACACGCCACGGGAATCGAGACCTTGTCCGATCTCACCGTGCGGATCCCGCGCCGGCGACAGTGGTGGACGGCCATTCCGGGACTTGGGCCTGCCAGCGCCCGCAAAATCGAAGCCTTCTTTGCCGCGCACCCGGCGCTGACTGAACGCGCTCGCGCCCTGATCGCCGCGGAGCGAACGTCGATTGTGACGCCCTGGGAACAGTTGCGGTTGCCTCACGATGTCGACGGCTCGGCCGGGGCTTTTCGGGCACTCGCGTCGAGCTGCATTCTGGGCGTGGAAAACGACTATGAGGCTATCCAGGCCTGGCTCGCGCTACACGAATCGCCGGCCACCCTGCGTGCTTACCGCAAGGAAGCTGAGCGCCTGATCCTGTGGGCCATTGCCGCGCGTGGCAAGGCGTTGTCATCGCTCACGACCAAGGATGCCACGGATTATCGGACATTCCTGCGCAAACCGACGCCACGCGAGCGATGGGTTGGTCCACCGCGCTCGCGCACATCCCCGGACTGGCGGCCGTTCGTCGATAACCTGTCGCCACGCTCAGTCGCCCATGCGCTCGCTGTCCTCAACGCCATGTTCCGCTGGCTGATCGAGCAGCGCTATGTCGTCGCAAATCCCTTTGCGGGCATTAAGGTGCGCGGCAGTCAACGCGCCATGGCGGAGGAGACCACCCACGCCTTCACGGAAGGGGAGTTGCTGCTGACCCGTGCTATCGCCAACGGACTTGAATGGTCTTACGGCTGGCAGCCTTTGGCGGCACAGCGGCTGCGCTTCCTGCTGGATTTCGGCTACGCGACCGGCCTGCGGATCAGCGAGTTGACTAGCGCCACGTTGGGCAACATTGAAATCGATGCCGCCGGGGACCACTGGCTGCATGTGGTGGGCAAGGGCGGCAAGCCGGGAAGGGTCACCCTGACACCGCTGGCGCGTGTCGCGCTGGATCGCTACCTGCAGGCGCGCGGACTTCTTGTCAGCCGTGCACGCTGGGAGCCGGCCACGCCTGTGATCGGTAGCCTGGACGGCGCAGATGGCGGCATCACAGCGCTGCGCCTATGGGAAATCATGCGCCGGTTCTTCAGGCTCGCAGTCCACGTCATTGGGGACGACCATCCGGACCTGGCCGAAAAACTCCGCCGTGCGACTCCCCACTGGATGCGACACACCCACGCCACCCATGCACTCGCCAAGGGCGTCGAGCTGAGCGCGGTGCGCGATAACCTGCGCCACGCGTCAATCTCAACCACGTCGATCTACTTGCACACCGACGACGTCAAGCGCGCGCGGCAGTTCGGGCAGGCATTTACGACCTAAACCGCAGCACAAGGCTAACCGGCTGCCCAAGCTGACCGCACTCCTTGAAGGCCAGCAAGTCCTATTGATACACGACTCGGGGTCGACCAGAAAAACCGCCAGGTTTTGCACAAAAAGGAGAGCGCTCACGAAATTCATGAATCTCCAAACTGTTGATCTAAAAGGACAAATCGAACGAAGCCGCCAGATTTTGCACGAAAAGGACGACTACCCCTCCTCGAGCCGGACGTGCCGGCCTCCCCTCCCCCGTTGCTGTTGCTGGCTTGTTCCGCGACAAAGCTCGATCAGGCCGCTCCCGCGATCGAGTTGTATCGCGGCGTGATGTACGAGACTTTCCGGGCCCACCGCCGCCCGGACTCGCAGTTGCACGTCATTATCTTGTCTGCGCTGCATGGCTTTATCGACGCGGACGCCCACATTGCACCCTATGACCTCAGAATGACGCATGGTCGCGCTTGCTGGAGGACCTCCACGTCGTGATGGCCGGCGCGACCTGGCCGGCCCGCTTTGGGGAAGTCTTCCTGGCGGGCGGCGAGCAATATCGCCGCGTGATGCGAGCGGCAGTCACCAACCGCAACTGCGCGCAACAGCCCGCGGGCCTCATTGAAACCCGCGGCGGCATCGGCGAGCAACGCTCCCAGCTCGGCAAGTTCCTGAGGTATATCGCCCTCGAGCCATCGGAGCGGATCGGGGTGCTGCCCAACGGTACACCCTGCTACCGGCGGGCCGGGAGGTTCGTTGTTGGCGACCGAGTTCGGCTCAGCTACTCGCATCTGCGCGGAGTCCCGGATAAATCGGCAACCATCCGCCGAATCTTCGCTGGTCCCCGCGGCCTGACAGCCGAAGCCGATGTTGAGGAGCCGACGCGGGGTGGTGGAATCACAGTTGTCGGCCGTTGGGTCTGTCTTCGCCACCTCTAGCCCGCTTGACCTCGAGTTATCTGTCGCTATTTCGCCGCGAAGCGGCGCATGGGTATGTGGGATGATAAATTCAGTATATAACTCTATTTGATGAGGTACGTGCCAGTCAATAACCCCTCCCTGAAGGGAGGGGCTTGAGGGAGCAATCCCGAGAGCCCGAGATTGACCAGGGCAAGCGGTAACCAGGCCGCTACGTTGTGCAGAAGTGCGCAGACCCACCGCCGAATGCTTCCTCAGTTCGGCGCTCTGGAAGCGATGGCAGCAGACAAGCCACGGGCAGGCACGAAACGGGCTATCGCCGGGAGTCATCCCAAGCTGCTGCACAACTTGCCCGAGGGGAGACCTTCCGTGAGGAAGGCGTTACAAGGCCCGTAAGGGCACATACATAGGAGCCGATCATGTCGGTTTTTGTTCTGGACAAGCATGGCAAGCCGCTCATGCCATGCACCGAGAAGCGCGCTCGATTACTGCTTGAGCGTCGCCGGGCGCGCGTGCATCGCGTTGTGCCGGCCGTTATCCGTCTGGTTGACCGCACGGTCGATGACTGCGAGTTTCAGCCCCTGCGTATCAAGTTGGACCCAGGCAGCAAGATGACCGGGGGGGCGCTAGTGCGCGATACGGAGCTGGCTTGCTCCGTATCCGGGGAGATCCAACGTGGTGCGGCAGTGTTGAGCCTGTTCGAACTCGTGCATCGTGGCGGCCAGATCAGCGAAGGGCTGACGGCTCGCCGTTCCATGCGCCGGCGTCGCCGCGGCGCGAACCTGCGCTATCGGGCGCCGCGCTTCCTGAATCGTACGCGCCCGGCAGGCTGGCTCGCGCCATCGCTCCAGCATCGCGTGGACACGACGATGGCATGGGTCCAGCGCATCCGCCGTTGGGCTCCCGTCAATGGCGTCTCGTCTGAGCTGGTGCGCTTTGACATGCAGGCAATGGAAAATCCGGAAATTTCTGGCGTCGAGTACCAACAGGGTACGCTCGCCGGTTACGAGGTGCGCGAATACCTGCTCGAAAGGTGGGGCCGCGCCTGCATCTACTGCGATGCCGAGGGCGTCCCCCTTCAAGTCGAGCACTTGACATCGAGGGCAAGGGGCGGGACAAACCGCGTCGGCAATCTCGGGTTGGCTTGCGAATGCTGTAACCAGAAGAAGGGCTCACGCGACGTCCGAGAGTTCGTCAAGGACCCGACGCGTCTCGCGCGCATCCTCACAACCGCAGCTCGTCCGCTGAAGGACGCCGCTGCCATCAACGCGACGCGCTGGGCATTGGCGAACGCTTTGCGGGCCACGGGCCTGCCACTTGAACTCGCCTCGGGAGGCCGAACCAAGTTCAACCGGGCCGCGCACACCATTCCAAAGACCCATGCACTGGATGCGGCGTGCGTCGGCGACGTCAACGCTATCACCGGCTGGCAGCGACCCACTCTTGAAGTGAAAGCGACGGGGCGTGGCAGCTATCAGCGCACGCGGCTGACTGCCTCGGGGTTCCCGCGCGGTTACTTGATGCGCCGGAAGCAGGTTAAGGGATTCCAGACGGGCGACCGGGTGCACGCTGTCGTGCCAAGCGGAAAGAAGGCCGGCACCTATGCGGGCCGCGTTGCAGTACGGGCATCAGGTTCATTCAACATCCAAACGCCGAACGGTGTCGTACAGGGTATCAGCCATCGCCATTGCTCGCTGGTGCAGCGAGCCGATGGATATGGCTACCATTTTCGATCCAAAGATAGCCTCTACAAAGGAGAAGCGGGAGAAGGGCGTGCTGCGCACGCCGCGCTATCCATCCCCGTCCTGAAGGACGGGGTTTCCCGCGCATCCCGATGACTGAACGGTCTCTTTGGCTCACCGCACCGACCGCTGCGTTCGGTGAATGGCAAACGCACGAAGCCGTTGGTGCTGACCGCCGTCCCTTCTCGGCCCGGTCCGTGGTTCAGCATCGAGCGATGTTTGAGCACTTTCAGCGACATCTGCACGACTGCGGCGTGACCGTGGCCAGTTTCGGCGCCGACCATATCCACTCCCTCTGGCAAACGAAGGCCGGAGCCACATACAGCGCTGCGACACGGATGCGCTATCTGAAACTGCTGGACCGGCTGTGTCGACATCTAGTATCCATTGCTGTGCGTGACGGCAATCCGGCGGAGGAGCTCGTACGGCAGGCGCAATGGCCTGATGAAGACCCCTCCCCCATCTACTTGCCTCAGGAAGCAGACGAATCCCTCCAGGCTTGGATACAGCCCTCTCCTAACGACGATCTTGCCCATCTGCGGGCACGAGCAATCGTTGGATTGTTTCTTGGCACCGGCATCACAGCGGCCGAGGGCCGCAGCGCCACCCAAGTGGACCTCCAGACCGCGGCAAGCCCGCCGTACTTGCACGTCCGTGGCCATGGAGCGCGAGACGCAAGGACGGTTCAGGTCCCCCCGTTTGCCCTGCCCGTCCTTACAGCCTGGTCGGCCCGCCGGGCTACGCTGCCAATTGCCAGTGACCTACTTTTTTCGCTCACGAACCTCGGCAAGCCAATTGCGGACATGGGTCTAGGCCGGATCGTCCGTTCGGCACTGGTGGCCATCGACTTTGAGGCAGACGACATGAGTCCGCGAATCCTCCGCAATACCTTCTGTCGCCGGCAGTTGCTTGCAGGGCGCGATCGCGTCGAGGTAAGCGAACTGCTCGGGCTGGCCAGCACCCGCACGGCCGATCGAATTGCCGCCACATTGCCAACAGAATAAGCGTTGAATGTGTCTGGCTCGAGCTGAGGTGCCATGCAGGCGAATCACTTTGGCCCTCACCTCTCGGCAATCACACACACCAGAGCAGCACACACATGCTCGATCCCTCCACTTCGCCGGCGCCGATGATTGCCCGCGATGGGCTCGCGGCCGCGTGCAGGGGCCGGTCGAGTTCGAGTCCACTTCCGCCCGCAGGCGCTAGCAACACCGCCTAAGAACCTGTTTCAAAAAGAGCTGCTGGGTACTTCAGGGCGATCCTGTTAACCTCATCCGTTGTGACAACAGGACAGAGGGGATGGGCAAGCCAATCATTGACGATGAACTGTGGGCACTGATCGAACCGCTTCTTCCCGCGGCCAAGCGGCGACGATTCCGATATCCGGGTCGCATGCCGGCGTCAAATCGGGGAGCACTGACCGGCATCCTGTTTGTGTTGAGGAGCGGCATTCGGTGGAACGAACTACCCGCCGAGATAGGTTGCGGCTCCGGGGTCAGTTGCTGGCGTCGGCTACGCGATTGGCAAAGCGCCGGCGTATGGGATCGGTTGCACGAAGTCCTGCTGGCGAAGCTACGCGCGGTCGACCGCATCGATTTCTCACGTGTCGTCATCGATTCCTCTTCAGTTCGAGCGATTGAGGCGGGCCAAAAACAGGACCGAACCCCACCGATCGCGCGCGACCAGGTTCCAAGCACCGCGTCGCCACCGATGCGAACGGCACGCCGATCGCGGTCATCCTGACCGGCGCAAACCGTAACGACATCACCCAACTTCTGCCTCTGATCGAAGCGATTCCGGCTATCCGAGGATGCCGAGGCCGGCCTTTGCGCAAGCCTGGGCGCATCTACGCTGATCGCGCGTACGACCACGACAAATATCGAAGGCCGCTTCACGCTGCCGGCATCCCCACCTCCATCGCCCGGCGCGGCGAACCTCACGGCAGCGGCCTGGGTAAGGTTCGCTGGGTGGTAGAGCGAACTCAACGCTTGGTTGCACGCATTCCGGCGTCTGCGCACCCGCTTCGAGCGTCGTGCGGACATTCATGAAGGCTTACTCAAGCTGGCCTGCTGCCTCATTTGCTGGCGTACCCTCCAGCGGGACGAATCTTCATTTTGAAATGAGTTCTTAGCCACCGCGCGCGACGAAGCGCGGCAACTCGAACGCAGAGACAGCCGGAAGCGGCCCGCTCCATGGCTCGACTTGCACCAGACAGGTCTGCGCTGCGCAGCCCTGCGACAAGCGCGAAGCCGGCAGGTCACTTGTCACCGCATTGGGATTGCCGTGCTTGTCGAGTCCGGGCACCTCCGCGGACGGATCGAACCAGGCGCCGGTGGCAAGCCTGACGACCCCGCGCAGCACACCATCGCTCAGTCGGGCCGCCGCCACACACGCGCCCCGGGTGTTCCAGACACGCACGGCCTGGCCGTCCTGGATGCCCCGCTCACGCGCATCCTCCGGGTGGATCGTCAGCGGTTCACGCTCGTCGACGCGCGCCCCCCGGCTGAGCGCCGAATGGTCGAGCTGGCTGTGCAACTTCGTCGCCGGCTGGTCCGACACCAGGTGCAACTGCTGCGCATCGGTGGCGCCGAGCCATTCGGCCGGCTCCAACCAGCTCGGGTGGCCAGGGCAGTCGTCGTAGCCGAACGAGGCAATGGCCTCGGACCAGATCTCGATCTTCCCGGAAGGGGTCTTCAGCGGATGCGCAGCAGGGTCTTCACGAAAACGCTGCAGAAAGCTCCTGGGTGGCGCCGTCCCCTCGAAATCGACGATCCCTTGCTCCCAGAACACGTCGAACGCGGGCAGTTCCACACCGACCGCATGGGCACGCGGCAGCGCCTCCTCATACAGCGCCCGCAGCCATTGGCCGGCATCGCGGCCCTCGGCGTACTCGGCCAAGACGCCGAGCCGCTGCGCCAATCCCCGGAAAATCTCGAAGTCGTCGCGCGCCTCGCCCGCCGGAGCGAGCACCTGCCGCATCGCCACGAGGTGTGCCTCGCGCCCCGAGAACCCGATGTCGTCACGTTCCAGAGAGGTCGTGGCCGGCAACACGATGTCCGCCATCTTGGCGTGCGCGTTCCAGAACTGCTCGTGCGCGACGACGGTCTCCGGCCCTCGCCAAAGCGCCGCAAGCCGGTTCAGGTCCTGGTGGTGGTGGAAGGGGTTGCCCCCGGCCCAGTAGACCAACCGGATGTCCGGATAGCGGTGCGTGCGGCCGTTGTAGTCAAAACTCCCGCCCGGCTGGGCCAGCATGTCGGCAATGCGCGCCACGGGAATGAAAGCATCCACCGCATTGCGCCCCTGCGGGAAGGTGGGGCCGGCAAAGCGCGCGCTGCGATGGCCGACCGAGTTCGCCGCGCCGTAGCCGAACGCGAAACCGCCGCCGGGCAGGCCGATCTGCCCCAGCACCGCGGCCAGGGCCACCAGCGCCCAGAACGGCTGCTCGCCATGGTGGGCGCGCTGCAAGGACCACATCGCCGTCAACAGCGTGCGTTCGCGGCCCAGCGCGCCGGCCAACTCCGCGATCTGCTCGCGCGGCGCCCCGGTGATGCCGGCGGCCCAGGCGGCGTCCTTGGCGACGCCATCGGCGTGTCCCAGAAGATAGGCCTCGAAGCGCTCCCAGCCGACGCTGTGGCTCGCGAGAAAGGCGCGGTCATGCCGGCCCTCGGCCAGCACGCCGTGGGCCAGCGCGAGCATCAGCGCCGTGTCGGTGTTGGGCCGGATCGGCAGCCACTGGGCCGGGATGCCGGGCTCGATGTCCTCGCGGCTCGGTCCGACGTTGACGATGCGCACGCCGCTGGCGGCCAGGCGGCGCAGTCCGTCGCGCAGGCGGTGGCGGCCCGCGCCGCCGAAGTCGGTTTGCGCCGTCTTGGCCGGCAGTCCGCCGAAGCAGACCAGCAGCCGCGTGTGCTGCGCCAGCGTCTCCCAGTCGTCGCTGTCGGCCAGCACGGCATCGACGGATGCCACGACGTGGGGCGTCACCACGCTGCCCGCGCCGAGGCTGTACGAATCCACGCTGCGCACGTAGCCGCCCTGCACGTTGAGAAAACGATGAAGATGGGCCGCAGCGCCGTGGAAGCGGCCGGCGCTGCCCCAGCCGTAGGAGCCGCCGTAGATGGCGGCATTGCCGTGAGTGTCGATCACGCGCCGCAGCTCGCCAGAAAGCAGGTCCAGCGCCTCGTCCCAAGGCACCTCGACGAAGGGCTCCTTGCCGCGCCCCTCGCGGCTGGCGCCCTGGCGATCCAGCCAGCCGGCTCGGATGGCCGGGCGCAGGATGCGCTGCGGCGCATTGTTGGCCGCGAGCGCGTGCAGGCCGATCGGCGAGGGGTCGGTGTCCCGCGCCCAAGGCGCCAGGGAAGGCACCCCCTGCGCGTCGCGTTGTATTTCATAGATGCCCCAGTGCGAGGCGGTGTAGGTCGATGGCTTCATGGTTGCGAACGATGTTCTGTGTGGTTTGGGACGTTGTCAGGCTTCGGCGGTCTCCACTTCCAGACCTGCCGCCTGCCATTGCGGAAAGCCGTCTTCCAGGCGTCGCACGCGATACCCCTTCGCGCGCAGCAAGGCCACCGCCTCGAACAACAGCACGCAGTACGGCCCGCGGCAGTACGCGACGATCTGCCACCTCTTTGGCAGACGGGCGAGCCGGGTTTCCAGTTCTTCCAGCGGGATGTTCAACGCGCCCGGCTGGTGGCCCAGGCTGAATTCATGCTCCGGGCGGACGTCGAGCAGCGTCACCCGTCCGTCGCGCAGCCGCTCGACCAGTTCGTCCCTGGTCACGGGCGCCAGCGCATCGCGCGCCGAGAAGTAGTCCGACATGATCTGGCGCACCTCAGCGCGGTTGCGCTCGCCCACGCAGCCCAGCGACTTGAGCAGGCAGACGACCACTTCCGGTCCCGCAAGGCTGTAAAGCATGTGCTTACCCTGGCGCTCGGCGGTCACCAGTTGCGCCCACTGCAAAATCTGGAGATGGCGCGACGTGTTGCCGAAGGTGAGCTTGCAGGCTTCGGCCAGGGCTTCGACACTGTGCTCGCCCTGGGCGAGGAGTTCCCGCAGCTCGATGCGATGAACGTGGTCGATCGCCTGCGCGATCTCCGCTAGATTCTCGTAGATGGCCTGTCCTGGTCCTAGCTGTACCATGTACCTTCCTTCACTAGCGATCATTCACCCGATTCATGGAATCTGGATTGCAAGAATAGTTCGCCGTGCAGATCGAGTGCGCATATCGTTATCTGGACATCCGGGATGTCCAGCGCCCGGTTGCGGAATCAGGCGAGAACAGGCCAGACGTAGTGGGCGCCGACAAGAATGCCGATTCCGCCGAGGACGCGGCGCAGCAGCTTTTCCGGCAGCCAGGGCTGCAAGGCGGCGCCGGCGTAGGTGCCCGCGAAGCCACCGATGCCCAGGGCGATGCCCAGCGCCCAGTCCGGGGCAATGCCGCTCCCATACTTCAAGCCGAGCACGACATAGGTGACCAGGCCAGCCACCGACGTAACGAACGTGGAAGCCAGCGCCGCGGACGCGACGTGACCGATGGCGAAGCCCATGCCGACGAGGATCGGGGCCAACAGCGATCCGCCGCCGATGCCGTAGATTCCCCCGATGACGCCCACGGCCAAGGCCAGGGCGATGATCAGGGTGCGGTGGTGGCCGTGGACCTCGGTGCCGTCGCGCTGACGGGTGCTTCTACCGAACAGCAGCCAGACGCCCAGCGGAATCAGCACGGCGGCGACCACCAGCAGGAAGGCCTGCGGCCCGGACAGCCAGGTGACCCGGATGATGGCCCCCGCGATCGCGCCGGGGATCGTGCCTACGATCAGCAGGCGGG
The DNA here is from genome assembly GCF_058789195.1 of Cupriavidus sp. FW216-B1. NCBI lineage: Bacteria > Pseudomonadati > Pseudomonadota > Betaproteobacteria > Burkholderiales > Burkholderiaceae > Cupriavidus > Cupriavidus sp. FW216-B1. The sequence continues at coordinate 45,840 of NZ_JBYTEL010000014.1, forward strand.
TCAGGGACCACTGGATCTTGCCGCGCCGCTTGTAGCGCAGCAGCCCGCCGGGAAGGGCCATCAGGTTATAGAGCAGGTTCGTTGGCGTGACAGACGGACTCGGAGTATGCAACACGCTGAGCTGCACTGGCATCAGAAACACCGCGCCGGACACCCCCACAGGAGCGGTCACGGCAGCAATCGCGAACGCCAGCGCGGCAGCTAGGATCAGCGTCATGTTGCGTCTCCGGCCGCGGCGCAGGAGGTCCCAGAACGAGTGGCGCGTTGGGCCTTTCCCGCCTCGTCGGCATGGGCGCATGACTTCGGGATATGTCGGTTGTGCCTGCTATTTCCGGGCATGGTGTCCTTCTTGCTCAAAGGGCGCAATGCCTAGCTCTCGCAGACGCCCTGACTTTCAGCTGCTTGACACGGATCGTGCATTAAAAAATCATTCTGCATATTAATCGGATAATATAAATTCGTTTAGACGAATTACAACGATTCTTAGACGATTCTAGCGCGAAGGCCTCCGCTGGCCCGCCGAGTCGGCGCTGTTGTCAATGCAAAGGCGGGCACGGGTTCCGGCTCTTCGCCACGGCGCTGGTCTTGCTCGGCACCGGCTGGAACTTCCTCCACATTGGAAGCTCAACGCTGCTGACCTATACCCACACTGCGGCTGAGAAGACTCGCGCTCAAGACATCAACGACATGGCGATCTTCCCGGCGGGCCTAACCTGCTCGTTCAGTGCGAGTGGACTGCCTGATTCCTTGGGCGGAAAGGAGATGACCCTTACCCTGTTGCCCTGGCTCCTGCTGTGCACGATGGCGCTACTGTAGATGGGCGTAAAGCTGCATTAGGTGAAGGCTGCTTGCCGCAACGACGCTGCTTTCGTTGCCACCGATGAAGGCGAGGAACATCGGGGCCCCTCGCGGAACAGATCAACTACGACACCTACAGCGCGCGCGATCTTTTTCTCCACAGGCTCGAACGCGCCCTGTGAAAACAATTCAATGTTCTGGCTCATGCTGGCTTCCTGAAAATGAATGGGCGGCCAGCCCCCGTGGGCCACACCGCCCTCGGGGGAATTGAAGAGATGAAGTAACGAAAGGACGTACGCCACTGACGGACAGGCTTTGAGAACGTTACCTGCTCGCCGCCCGAGCCTCAGCCAGGAGCCACTGCACGAGCCAGCCGATCCGGCTGGCTAGGCTCGAAGAAAGCCACTGCCCATCCGGCTCGCCGGAGAAGAAAACCCCGGCCACGTCGCCAGCAGCGATGTCGGCAACGCCCATGAGCAATCGCAGGGCTTCGTCGAGGTCATCCATCCCGGCCGCAGCCACGAGAACCGGCAACGTTACCGCCGCGAGGAGAGGCCGTCGGCACCGCGGTGCAGGGCCGGTTTGTACTAGGTGACAGGTCATCGGAATAGCAAGAAAAACGGCGCTCCCTAGGGAGCGCCGTACGGTTAAGGATGAGGGCGCTATAGCGTGCCCGTATTCGGCAGCGCGCTGGCGCGGTATTCGACGATCAGCCGCGTCTGGGCCGCTTTAGGCACCTTGTTCGGTTGCGGTTTCGGCGAAGGGTAAAGCTCCGCCGCTCCAAGCAGGACGAGTAGCAAGAGCACCAGGATAAGAGGAAGTTTCATGGCACGAAGAAGGAAGACGGAGCAGCCCCGATGGGGCATGCCCCATCGGGTTAGTCAAGACGCCAGTTCGGGAGGGCTCACTCGGGCCGACAGGGCTCCAACGTCAATTACTGCATCGGCTTCGTCGATTGAATCTGGGGTGTGCGAAATGAAGAACTCACGCTGATACCCGCCGCGGCGGAGCACTTCGCGCTTCATACGCATGAAAGCCCGTTTGCGCTCGGGGTCAAGCGCACCATCCGACTCGTCGGTGAACACGGTGTGAAACAACTGCCCCGAATCCTGCGCCCGGTAGAGCGCAATACCGCGAGTCAAACACTCGTTGACCCAGATCTTTTCACCGCCGGACATGAACGCGAAGTTCTTATCCGTGCCGCTATCTGCATCGAACACGAGAATCTCAAAGCCTTCGCGCTTCTCCCCGTTGGCCAGCTCGGTCTGCGTCTGGATCGCGATAGTGAATCGCTGCCCGTAGCAGGCAAGCAGCAGGTCATTAACGATCTTTGCGATCGCGGGTCCAGCATCGTCGATCGACAACGCGATCACGCCATCGTTGCCCAAGCCCTTGGCGAGCAGCTTCCACTGCGCGATCTCGTCGGACAAGGCCGAAGCCCTACCCTCCAATGCCGCCAGCCCGGCCAGCTCCGCCTCGATGCGACCACGGTCCGCAGCCAACGTGCTCTGCCGGCGGATTAGTGCTTCGATCGCACCGTCGAGCGCCACAGTAGTCTCCCGGCCGGCAGTGATGCGCCGGTCGAGATCAGCAAGCATGCCAGTGACATCCTCTGTCGCCAACGCCGATAGCTCGCGGCGAACCGCCGTGACCTGCACCTCAACGTCCGCAACATCGCGCTGATAGCGGGCTAGGCGCTCCGAACCCTCGGTGCCTAGTGCCACCATGTCGCGCTTCGCATTGGCAAGGGTGTCGTTCGCTGCCGCGAGCAATGGCTTCCTCGCGGCCAGGGCCGTCAGCCGTTGGATCTGCTGCTGATCACGGGCAATGCTCTGTTGCAGCGTGGCTTGGGCTGCACGGGCCGCCGGAAGACCGACAACCGTAGCGTCCGTTGCCTTGAGAGCCTCCTGCTTCTCCCGGTAGCTAGTCCGCAGGCCGCTCACTTGCACGGTCTGCTCGCCGAGTTTGAGCCGGGCGTCGCGCGCTTGCGCAAGCAACGGGCACGTCGCATGCATGGCATGGTCGTGACAGGGAACCGTCTCGATCACGTCAGCCTGCGATTTCAACGACTTGGCGAGCTGTGCGGCAACCGACCCACGCTGCTCAAGGCCATGAAGCTCCGCCGTGAGTGTGGCGCGGCGAACCTGGACGGCCTCCAGCTTTGCAAGCTCGACCTGGCCGGCTTCCCACGCCGCCTGCTTCTGGCCGATAGCCATCTGCAAGGTATCACGCTCCCCGTCCGCGGCAAGAATCACCGCCGACTGATCGAGCGTAGCGTTCGCAGAAGCAGTCGCCTTGTCCAGTTCCTTCAGGCGCGCATCGGCACGGGCTTTCGCAAGCTTCTCATCACCGACCAACCGGGTAGCTTGCGCCACCAGCTCGCCTTCACGTTGCTTCAGCTCGCGCAGCCGCGCCTCAGTCGCAGCAGATGCGGCATGCTTCGCTGCGAGCGTGGCACGCTCTTGTTGAAGCTTCGCTCCATCCTCAAGCGCCCCAGTTCGCGCGCGGCGCTTGCCCGTCAATGCCTCGTCGATCTCACCGATCTCCTTGGCCATCGCCTGCGTCGCGTCGCGCTTGCCGGTGAGGATCAGCACGTCGCGTTGCATGGCATCGAGTGCGCGGCCCAACAGCCTGGCCACGTCATTCGCCTTCGAGGACACCTCGCGCAGGTGATCGATCCCGAGCAGCTCTGCGAGCAGCTTCTTGATCTCGCCCGCCTGATAGCTGGCAAGCGGCCGCCGGTTCTGTGCGGAGAACACGCTGGTGAAGAACACTTCGGGAGACCCAAGAATCGGTTCCACGCATCGGCCATAGGTCTCCGCCTTGCCGTCAGAGATCGTACCATCAGGCAGTTCGGCAGGCTCCCAGGCGCCATCACGACCCATCTCGAACAAGTAGTACTCTGCCTTGCGGCTCTTGCCCGCATTGCGGAAAGTGAATGCGGACCGATAGACCTTGCCACCGTGCTCCCATTCGAGATCCTTCTCCGCGCGCGGGGCACAGAGATGGTCCCAGTACGAGAAGCCGTCCGGGGTCATCTTGGTCGCGTGGCTCGGCATGAGCGCATACGGTTGCACGTTGTCCATGATCGTGGTCTTGCCGGCGCCGCAAGGGCCGACGAGGGCAATCAGTCCCGTGGGCAAGCCCGTCAGATCGATGGTGACGCTGTCGCGATGCATGCCGTCCCGCACGCCACGGAACCCTGTGAGCGTGAGTTTCAGTGGACGCATGGTGCATCCTCCATCGGCATGGCCTGCAGGTAGTCCGACGGGAGTTCGAAAACATCGTCGTCCGGCATCTCGCTGATCGGCTCGGGATCGTGCTCCGGCTTGCCGGCGATTGCCCGCTCAACCGATCGGACCGCCGCGACAAACTGCCCGCGGACTGCCAACTGCAGGGCCTGCCAGTCTTCGCAGCCCGAGAGCGCCTTCAGTTCCCGGGCACTCCACTGGCTGGCGTAGCCGTTCGAGAACGACCAAAGCAAATCCTGGATCTCTTTGGCGGGCGCCACGGAGAACCAGGTCGCGCCCGTGTCAGTGCCGAGCGCCATGACCAGCATGTGCTCGCGCGTGGCGATCACCGCACCGCGGTGCATGCCGAACGGCTGAAACAGCATGCCACGCAAGAAGCCGTGGTCGGAACAAAGGCGGTTTGCGAGATCCGATTGGGGCATCTCGACTTCAAACGTACGAGCCCACGCGGGGCCAGCGTGATACAGAATCATGATGCACTCCTGAGAACGACAGAGTGCACCCCGGACGGGAAGCACCCGTCAGGGTAGAAGAAAAGAAATGGATACTGCGGATCGATGCGTCGGGGACGCGGGGTAAAACCAATTTTCGACAACCCGAAGGCTGTCGGAACATGGCTTTCGCACGTTCTAGGGTTAGGCGGCTTCGGCCGCGAACAGGTCATCGTTCAGCCAATCCAACGCAGCCGACTTCTGCACCGGTGCGACCGGTGGAACAGAGGCAGGCAGGGCCGACTGCATCGCAGCTGCTGACGGCACCGGTTGTGGAATGTCGAGATCGGCCAGGTTGGCCAGCACACCGTCGGCAATGGACTGTGCATCCAGGTTCTGCAACTGCGACAGCCGATCGACCAACGGACCAGTATCGACACCGGCAAGCTCGCCCCAGCGCCCGAGCTTCTCAGGCAGACTGGCGGCCCGGCTGATGCCTTCCGCGCGGCTACGCACCGCAGGCAAGATACGCGCTTCGATTTTCACCTCGGCGCTGTTGCGGAACAGGGCCTGAATGGCATCACGGTCGACCAGCTGCCGGTGCTCCTCGTTGATCGACCAGCGAATGCGAACGAACTTATCTGCAGCGCCGGCGGCAACTTCGGCAAGTCGAGCCATGTCCGGCGGGCCGTCGAAGTCCACGCAGACTGTCTCGCGCGCGGGCGTCTCCATCTGCGTGGCGGTGACTTGACCCAGCTCGATATTCCAGCGCAGATAGCCCTTCGCTCCGATCTCACCGTAATGGAAGCGCCCGATGGAGCCGGGATACGCCACCACCCTACCCTCGCGCTCCCATTGCTGGGCGCGGTGGATGTGGCCAAGCATGAACGCGTCGCAATCGGCGTCAAACAGCGAGCCGATCGTGAACTCATGATCGAACCCCGCCATCGGCACACCGTGCTCTGTCTGGCAGCCGTTGACCGTGCCGTGGGACACGCCAATGGTACGAATACCCTGCTCACGTAGCAGCCGGTTGATTGCCCCAGCCGCCGCGAGATAGGCCGCCAGATGATCACCAACAGCCGTGGCTGCATTGGACACGCCTACGGCGGCCGCAAGTGTCGCCTTGTTCACGGTCGGCACGCAGGTGAAAACCACCTTGGGATCGCCATGGGTTTCCGCGATCTCCTCGAGCTCTTCGATCGTGAACACGGAACCGTGAGAGGCGATGAACTCGCCCCGGCTTAGCGCGACCTGGTGGATGCGGTCCGCCACGTACACAGGGCAGGCCTCTCCCCCAACGAAGCGAAACACATCCAGCGTGCCCGGCGGCTCGTGGCTGAAGGTGCCTTGCAGCATGAGCACGGGCGCAGCGCAAGCCAGCCGGTGCACACGACGCGCCAGGCCGGAGAACGCCGGCGAGTGCGCATCGAGCCGGTGGTCCGTCGAGTCCCCCGAGATCACATAGGCATCGCAGCCCGCAGCGATCGCGTCGTCGACAGCAAAGCCAAAGCAACGATCGGCTTCAACCAGGTTGCCGGGCGAGTAATGCAAGTCGGAGAAGTGTCCGACGCGAAGCTGATCGCGTTCCTGAAACTTCATGAAAGCCTCCATCATGGATACCGGGCGAGCCGGAGAGAGAAAAGAAAAAGGAAGCCCGAAGGCTTCCTTTCACGAATTCCGGCACGTGGCCGGCGGTCAATGAGCGAGTTCGCGAGAGACTGCGGCAACCTGCTCGCGGAAAGCGAGCGGATTGGCCAGCGCAACGCGCATGTCGTCGAGGAGTCGGCGAATGTCGTTCGGTCGCCTCGGCCAACCGTGGCCAAAGCTTGCGTTGGCGAAGCGCTTCATCTGCTCGCGCCCTTCCGGGTTATTCAACCCAACACGCGTGAGAAGATCATCGAACTGACTTTCGAGGTCATCGACGTGGTCGGCTTCGCCTGCCCCAACGTCGGTGTGCACCGAGACTCGGTCGTGCAGGTCAGCGGGCGAGTCAGCGATGGTTGTCTCGACCGCTCGATCGGGACCCGTGGCTTCCAGCATGGCAACAGCTTCGTCCGCTTTCTCCACGTGCGAGATCTGGGGCCGGTCGGTGCCGTCAAGCAACGCGCCGAGATCGATATCGGCATCGAGCGTGATCAACCACTGCTTTTGACGCATGGGCTGGCCGTCTTCGCCGATGCGGCTCACCTCGACTTCCATCTTCGAGACCCAGAACGTCACACCGACGAGACGGCCGCGCGCGAGCGAGACCGTCTGCATGGCAGCGTAGGCTTTCTGGAGCACGTAAATGGAGGTCGTGGGCAGCTCGATCAGGCCGAGGCCCTTGATCTTCAGGACCGCAAAAAAGAAGGACGCTGAAAGGCTGCACGCACCTGCCTGATACTGCGGGCACTCGTGCGGATCGCAGCGGCCGTCCTGGATCTCGTTGTCCTGCCGCAAGATGATCTGACGCCCGCCCCAGTTTCGCTTCGCGCGGCTGGCTCGCTCGCTCTTCTGCGCGGGCGCATACGTCTTGCAGTAGCGAACGCCATCGGAGCCGTATTCGGAAAAGTACTTCCGACCCGCCGCGCCCCACGCGACCAACTGGTTCGGCATGTTCTGGAGCCAGTCGTCGAACGCGAAGATGACGGGAAAGCGCCAGAGCCGCCGCCCGTCGCCTTTATCCTCGCCGTACAGCTTGAGGATCTCGTCGGCGACGTCAGGGTTGGAGAAATCCGAGCCACGGCACGTGAAGTACGGCGTGTTCTTCGGGACCAAGGGGTTCTTGATCGAAGTCACCCGTTCGATCTCGATCCCGATCGCCTCGAATGACTTGCCCTGAGCGAGCAGCGCATCATGGATTGCAACTGCCTTGGCGTTTTCGCGGGCCTTGCGTGTCAGGACCTTGATGCCAGGGCGGATCTTGCCGATGATCGGCGGCCGCGCGGGCCGCTCGTCTAGGATGCTTCTGGCACTGCCGAAGTCGTTGTAGGTGATAGGGGCTTGCATGCTGCTCTCCTGTCGAGGTATCGAATGACGTTCGCACGGATCGACGCAGCCTGCTCCCGAAGGCGCAGGGCTACATCGGCCCCGCGCTGGGTCGTTACTTGAGAAAGGAACGCCGCGCGAGCGGCTTCCGGAAGACTGGCGACGTGTGCCGCCTCACATAGATCTCGCCACGCCACGGGCATCTCGACATAGTCGGGCCGGCGGCGGATCAGCGTTGCTGCGATCGCAGCGGAGATTTCGGCGTGTTCCTGCATGGCATCTCCCGAATCGAGGTTTCTCACAAACAAAAAAAGCTCGCTCCGGAAATGCCGGTAGCGAGCTTTGTTCGAGAAACCTGCAGCCACGCCCCTTCCGGGGGCATGGCTTACAGGGAGCGGCGCGCGAATGCGCACTGCTCATGCTTGGGACGTAAAGTCGCCCCGTGCAGCATGTTCACGCTGCACAACAACCCATTTGCGAACCCACAGGTTCGGCCGCAGGTTCACGGATCAGCCAACGACGGCCGTTCTGCCTAGGAGGGGCCTTGAGAGAGACGCCACATGGTCCCAGGCTCGAACGGTGTCCCGCGTGCGCTCATAAGAGGCACAGACGCAGACGCGTTTTACAAGCTGACGATGGGAAATGCTTGGCGAAAACACTTAGCAAGAGAAAATTCCACACCAGTAGCCAGCTGGTCGGAGCATGCGCAAGGCACGACTTTGTACAAAGGGATGGACTCGCCAGGAGTCAGAGTCGATGCGTCGGTGACGCAGGGTGTGAGTGAATTCTGTCACACGATCCGCACTGCGGATCGCCGAAAGCTCACGAATTTCGTATAGCTTTCGCTAGCAAATGCTGTCCGTTCTTGTCCGACAATTGCTCGCGAGAGAGAACGCGGAAACCTGAACATGCTTGAAGACCCAATAGCGGTTAGATCGGAATCCGAGAGGAATCGCGACGTCGATGAAGGAGAATCAGGCCAGGGCGCGAGCGCCGGTTCACCAAAGGATGGTGGCCTTCGAACCATCGAACGATTCAATAGCGATGATCGGATTGCGAGAATCGTTCCCGACACCGCGACTGGTGCCATTGCGACGTACTATTCGACGTTCGCGCGCGATTTCCTCGACGCGAACTTCTACTTCTGTTCGGCCAAGTTCAGCGTCGGCCGCGGCGGAAAGGTGAAAGCACTGGACATCGCGTTCCGGGAGGCAGAGGATTGGTTCGAAGCAAGCCTCGCCGATTGGGAGGCACGCAATCAAATCCAGTTCGCCGTCGCGTCGCGCGAGATCCAGGTGCAAATCACACATCCGCTCGCCGGGCGCCTTCTCCGATTGGTTCGACAATACGACAGATTGTTCTCTGTTTCTCTTTTTTGCAGCGCGGCCAGATCCGTGTCCGGCAGCGAGCGTGAGCAAATTCTCAATGCGGCCGCTCGACGGATCTCCCAAATTCACCGCCTGTGCATGCCCGATAACGACAAGTACGCGCCGGATGGCTCTCGCCTTCCGGCTTCGCCCATTCCCGGATCCACGGAAAAGACCGAATGACCCTCACCGATATTGAACGAATGCACCAGCAATACGCGCGACCTGCCATCACGATCGATGTCACGGCTGAGGGACCGGCAGGCCTTTGGTCAGTTCCCGACGGCACTCGCCAAGCCGATCAGGAGCGCCCCCCCAGGGGCAGACTCGAGCAATCCGTTCGCGTGGCCGCGATTCTCGCAGTCGGCGCCGGGATCGCCCTCCTCGGTGGTCGCTTGGTCGCCATGGCCACCAAGCCGACCGCGGCATCTGTCGCGGCCGCGGCGCCGGCGACGTCCCAGAGTGCGTCCGCAGTGGAGACACCTGCAGCCGCGCTGGCTACGTCGGAGCAATGGCCAGCCGCGCGGTCCGAGCCGGCAGCTAGCCAGCCGGCCGCGGTGTCGGTCGACACAGCGCATGCGTCCCCATCGTCGCTGGCAGGTAGCGAAGTCGGCGCCGGTGGCAAGCCGTCTGCAATGACGCCCACAAAGGGTAAGGCACCCGCGCCGTCCAGTCCGGCCAAGCCCACCTCGCCCCCGGAAAAGGTCGGAACGCACCCGGCCGACATCAGACTATTCTGAATATCCTCATGAACAACACACCAAGTTTCAGCCTGGTCCAGGCCGGGATGTGCATTCACGGGGATCTCGTGAGCGACCACGGTATCACCTGCGCGGGTATCGTCGATGGCGCCGTTTCGTCTTCGAGTGGCCTTGTTCACATTGCTCGGGGCGCAGTGGTTCGCGGCAGCGTCGAGGGAGAGCACGTCGTTATCGATGGCGTCGTCGAGGGAGACGTCAAAGCTCGCACATCGCTGCTGGTAAACGGACGTGCGATGGCGCGCATTTTCTATGGCGGCACCATTCGCCTTGGGCTCGAGGCCGACTTGGAAGGCGCAACGATCTCCCGGGTCCCTTCGGTCGCGTACACGGGGGCCACACCGGCACCCACCGAGACATAGAAGAAGGTCGGAAGCTCAATATCACGATATCGGGTTGCTCCCGGAAAACTCGCATTTCGGTATCGCCTTTCGTGGATGGATGGTGCCCCTGTGACCGGTCGAGCGACTTATCACGCTCCCCGCAATCGCTCCGAAGCTGGTCAAGCTTTGAGCGCTTGAATAAAAAAAGCCCGACAGAACGTCGGGCTTTTTTTCAGGGTAGCTCTCGTAGAGAGAATAGCTCGGCTTGACTGAACACGCCGGGCATCGTGATCCACGGGAATACCTGCCCGGCGTCCGGGTCCATGAAGGAGATATGCGGGAAGCCGTTATCGAGCTGGCAGCGGAATACACGCAGCTTGCCGTCGGCATCGCGAATCTCGTAGGTCGAGCCGTGGCGCAACTCGAAGACCGCGGCACCATTACGAAATATCTCTGAGCTTCGGTGGCCGATAAGAAATCGGGAGTCCATCCAAGTGTCGAAAGCTGGGGGTATTGCCCCATCGGGATGGGAGTGAAACTCGGACTGCCATGCCAAGTAGAGCATGGAATACCGGTTCTTCGCAAACCCATACAGGTCAATCGGTCGATCGGACATAAGTCGCTCCGCTCCCCGCTGCCTGGCGAGATGCCCCAAATCCCCATTGGCCTTCCGGTATTCCAGCGACGTGCGAAAGCGCACCTGCAGTTGATGAAAGAGCCACGCTGGGCAGCCGATGAAAGTGGGATTAGTCGTCATAGCAACGGGAAAAAAAAACCCCGGACTTAGCCGGGGATAGATACGGATCGCCTCAACACACCTATGCAAACGGCGGAGAGGCGATCAGACTTAAGGGCTCAGAGGCCCAAGAAGTTGACGGTGAGCACTAGTTCATGCGTCCACGAGCTCCATGGCGGTGTTCCACGCCAACTGTTTCAGTGAGGCGCCAACGCCGAACCAGGCGGCGTCGAGCCGGTGCCCTGGCGTTCGAGCGCGGCGTTGGTGGTCGACGTACTCGGTAACGCTGTTCAGCAAACCCCACGCGGTGCCTTGCGCCGAGCGCATGGCCGAACCCTTGCCACCGCCGTTGAAGAGCTCCAGAACAGATTTCATGGCCCGATCGTTGGTCGCGGGCGGCCGGTGGGCCGCCGACTGCTGCGTCGGATTGCTGAGGACGCGCTGGAAGAACCGCTCCACTTCCGCACTGTTGACCCTGCGGCCGGCCAGCGCTTCCATGCGAACCTTGAAGGCCTCCCATGAGGAAGTGGCAATGCCGAGCTGGTTTTTCACCGCGCGCGCGTCGAACTGGCTACGGTGAGGAACCTTCACCGCCCCGCGGCCGTTGCCCAGTGCAATCTGCAAGGTGTTGTTGCAGACCACGCGAACGGACGTGAATTGCGCAGTCGTGGCCAGCGTCCCATCGCACGCAGTAGCGAGCAGCAGATAGCCCTTGACCTCGTCACCGCCGGCGAGTGCGGCACTTTGGCCGGTGCGCGCGAGCGCCCAGAGTTTTCGCCCCTCCTTCAACACGCCCGCGGTTTCGAGCTGATAACCGCCCACTTCAGTGAGGTCACGGTAGAACTCCAGGATCTCGGCGGGCTGCACCACCTGGTAGCGCTTGGACACCACGGACAGCGGCGCCTTCGTATCGGAGCGATACAGCACCTTCTGCTGATCGAACGCTTTCAGCGCATCGAGTTCATCGATATCGGAACGGAAGCGCACCTTCGACTCCTCGATGCGCCAGTTCATACCGGCATGCTCCGCCCAGACTTCGAGCGGTTGGTTGGGCTCCAGGCGTTGGCCGAGGCCGTGCCAAGGGGTGGCATTTACGTAAGCCATTGATTCAACGAGATGCATAGGATTCTCCTTCGGGAAAAATAGAGGCGCGGCGCGGATCGTCTCCGGTGTCGCGGGCAAGAAAAGCTCTTGGTGTGGATGTCAGCCGCAGAGCGAACGTCTGCGGATAGGTGCTGCGACGCAATGCCGCAGCACTGGAGGACCAGCTACAAGGGAGATGGGGGAACTAGGTGAACAAGTTGGTCATGGACGAGAATGGCTTGCCCACGAAGGCCGTCCCTACCAGGGATAGACCCTGGCGGGAGGATGTAGAAATGGCCGACGGGTGCCGGCACGAGGTCGATGCGTCGAGGACGCGGGTAAAAATGTGTTTGGATTGAGGCAGCTCAGTGCAAACACATCTCAGAGAGGAAGCGTAACGCCTGGCGAGCGCTGATGCACGGCGAAAGCTTGCGTTTTCGGTGTGGGTATCGAAGAAATACCCCCAGCCGTAGAGCTGGGGGGGCAAGGATCATGCTGCGACGCATTCAGTCTGCGCCAGTTGCTCGAGCCGTGCGCGAGCGTAGGCCAGCGTACCGTCCTTCGCACGCAGTCGGCGAGAGATGCGCTTGCCGGGGTTGTGGAATCGATATTCACGGGCACTTCCCCGTGCAAGATCGACGATCTCGGAGAACCCCTCCGCGATGCAAAGCTCCACGTATTCTCGGCCGTTCATGGTCCGACCGCCGTCAAGCCGCCACTGGGAAGCCTCGGCCCGCTCACAAACTCTGTCGAAGTCGCTCGCAGCGCGGCGTTGCGCGCGGGCCGCGGTCGCCTCATCTTCCCACCGCGCCTGCTCCGCTTCGGAGAAGTCGCACATTGCGAAGATACGGCGCCGGCGGATGGTCGCCGCGCAATGCAGCAGGTCAACCCCCGTCACATCGCGAATCGCTCGCTTCGATAGGGTGTTCATGTCCTTGGGTCCATCGAGGATTTCGAGAAGGGCCGCGACGTTGCGCTGCAGAACCGCCAGTGCGACCCGGTTCGGCCATTCGTAGCCAGCGCTTGCGCGCTCGACGACGGCTACCCGCGCCTGATAGTCGAACTCACGCTGCGTGATCTTGAACGCTTCACGCTCCGCCCTCGCCTTCGACATTCTGGCCTCGAACCGGTGCTGCGTCGTCGTATGGTGGATGTGTGCTGCCAGGCCGGTCGCCGGCTTGGCAAACTCGCCTTGCGGGAGGCGCAACGGCGGTGGCATGCGTGGTGGCAGGATCTTCGCCTCGAACAGAGCATCGTCGATGTGGACATACGTACAGTCGTCCGGCAGTCGCCGGATGATTCCGACCAGCTGACCGGCGTTGGCTGCCGTGATCGCCAACTTCTCGCGGTGCATCGCGTTGCAGAGCTCCCTCAATTTGCCTTCGGGGAGCGCCCCTCGAAGGGTGGGCACATCGATAAGCGCTCGCATCCATTGCAAACCGAAGCGGCTGAAGGACGAGTCATCGCGATAGATGTTGATGACGCACTCTCGCACGGTGTCACCGCGCAACAGCGCGTAGGCGACGTGCACCTCGTGTCTGGCATTTGGCGCTTGGTTCCGGCAGTATGCCGGCCCGTTGGTGCCATAGCCGAATCGCTTGCGAAACTCGCCCTGCACGTACGCACTGATATCGAACGGCGCCTGATCCTCGAAGAGATCGGCGGCCTGAAACAGCGGGCCGGCCTCGCCCAGCGACATGTCGATTGCATCTTCGGGAAAGTAGGCAAGACGGCCGGCCGCGACGACGGCGCCCCATGATGCGCGGCTCATCTCGTGAGGACGGCGGATCCCGCCGTTCACGCGGATGATGAACTGGTCAACCTCGTCAATGATCTTGCTCAGAATCGATCTCGCGGTGCCCGGTGGCCGGACACCGAACCGTCCCCCGTTGATCTGCACCACGGGGATATCGCCGCGCTCGATGTGACGCACGGCGACCTGGTCAAGTTTGATGGGCGCGCGCGGTGTGCGGTCGCGGTTGAGGTACTCGAGCACGCCGGCGAGCGTCGCGCACGGGTCGGCGCGTTCAGCGCCGATATGGATGAGGTACATTCAGGTGCTCCAAAATAGGAGCACGCCCCACCGGGGGACGTGCCCCGGATGGGTGGTGGAGAAAGATCAGGCGTGGGCCGGTTGACGTTGCTGGCGACGCCGAGGCACAAACGACCGTGCGGTAGACAGCGACGCCAGCAGATCCGGACATGCGATGCGCCACAGGGCACCGCGGCCGTGACAGGCCTCCGTCCAGCGGCCGGTTTCGACGAATTTGCCAGTGTTGAGGAAAGCCTGTTTCAGGTCCGGCGCCAGATTCCAGTCGGCCGTCACCAGGATCTCGTCATCAGCCAGGTCCACAGACGGCAGGTTCACGGTGAGCGAGCCGTAGGGCATGCCATCGTCCGCACATGTGAGGTTGATCGCCGCGCGCAGGTTCGAGTGATAGAGGCCGACGTGCATATGCACGCCGGCAGGGTAGCTGGCCAGGCCAGCGCCGTAGACCATCATGTTCATGGGGAAACTCCTGTTGGGTGGGAGCCGCCCCATCGGGACGGCGCCCGAATGGGAAGTCGAAACGAAAAAACGCACCCCGAGGGGTGCGTTCATGGATGCTGCCGGCGCAGGCACGCCGGCGGTGAATCAGGAATGGTCAGTCCTTGTGATAGTTCCGGCCGCGTTCATTGATCCACAGAACGTAGGCGGGAAGAACACGCGAACCGATGAGAACAACGCATCCAACCGTAGCCGCTCTCCCTTAGGAAGGGGCGGCCAAGTGGCTGTTTATTTATGACCCTTCGTCACGGAAAGACGATCCCACTCTTCCAAAGCACGCTGGCGGTCAGCGTTGCGCAAAACCCACAGCGAAAAGCCTGCAATTCCCAACGAAAGCACTAATACGAGTGGCCCAAACATCATTTTTCCCCTTTGGAATAGATGGCGCCGATGGCAAATAATACCGCAGCACCCATCAGAAGGCACACGCAGTTCGTGATACTGGTAATCGACCATTCCGGGCGGCCACCGACGTACCCAACCAGGCCAACCGTGCACGCCGCCGATAGTGTGTGACAGTACCGGCCGGATGCAAGCAACTGGTCTTTGCTCGGCTGGACAAAGGCATCCACCAACTGGCGCGACCACTTTTCGCTTGCCACATGCTCAGCATCGAGGGTGCATCGTGCCCCGTCCAGATGGGCCAAGGGGAACGCATAGCCTCGCCGATGTGCAGCAAGGGCGTAGCCATCGCCAGCGTCCAGGGCGACCTGGATGCGTTGCATCAGGGACGTCGGAAGCTCCACAACACCGTCCCTGAGCAGAGCCGCCAATGCGGTTGTTTCTTCACCGCCGGTTGTCTTGAAAACCACTTTGATGAGGGTCGTCATCACTCAACTCCGACGACCGGCGACGACTCGGAGCGCCCCGAGCAAGCTCGAGTAGCCCTCCTTCGACGTGATGCTTTCCAGGCTGACGGCATTGTCCCGACCGCCAGCGTGATCCTGGCGACCGCGGCAGGTGCGAAACGACAGTAGCGCCGTCGATCGTGCGGTGGAGTGCTCGATCTGGACGCACAGCGAATCGGAATGGAGCGTGAAGACCTCCGCCTGATGGCGGGGCCGCCGGCGCGCTCGGATGGTGTAGTCACGCTGGCGCAACGACAGGTCGCCGGCGACACGGCGCAGCATACGACAGGCATCCTTGCGCAGGGCCAGGCAGGCTGCAGGGTTGGTAGGAAGAAGCGGATGGATAAAGGATTTGGGAAGTTTCATGGGAAGTCCTGAGGGAATCGGGACGCCCCTTCCCAACGGGACGAGTGTCCCGCGATGGGTTGTGGCTGATACGGACCAGCCGGATTTCGATGCGTCTAGGACGCGATCAAAAGCGTTTGCCGAACCCTCGGGGGTTGGGCAAACCCTCTTGGGCTTGCATGCGTTGGCCTTGCATCAGGCGATATCGAGGATTTTTGTGATTGCGCGAGCGAGTTCCCACGCCTGGTTGGATGAGAGCGTCTTGGCTCTCAGCAGCTTCTGGACGCAGGTGGTGAAATTACGCACCTCGCCGACGTGATGGATCCAGTCGACGTAGACATGCCAGCCCTCCGACCAGCCGCGGTGCACCGACACCGCCAGACGCTCACGTGTACCGACGGTCGGCCATGCCCTGGTGCTCATCGGGCCAAGATATGCCTCGTTCGGGTTATTCAGACCGTTCTCTGGCTCCAGGTACTCAGGCTCGAGTTCGGTGCCGCGCAGCCGGCCGTTGATCTGGTCGGACACGTCGGCAATGGACAGCGTATCGGTTTCGATGGGACTTAAGATCGGCAAGCGCTCGACGGCGAGAACCATGGTTGGACTCCATCCGGCGCTAGCCCCCGCGCGGAGGACCCGCGCGGGGAAAGGTGAAGGGAATTGGGGCCGACTGGCCCAATCAACGCGTGAGACGATAGCCGCCGCTGCCAGACACGAGGAACAACTGCTCGCCAGGGACGAACTGCTGATCCGCATCTTGCGTGACGACGACCTGGCGACCACTGTCCGTGCGGACAATGACCTCCACGCCCGCACGACGGGACATGCGATCGGCGATCACCTGCACGATCGCGGCCGAGGCCGTTCCGGACAAGGCGCTGGCCACATAGCGACCGTTGCCGCTACCGATGGCGCCGGCGCCGAGCACAGCCCCGATCAGCCCACCGACGGCCCCCGGAAGACCGGAGCTTGCCGACATGAAGCCGTCATTGCCAGTGATAGTCACGCTGCGAACGCGGAGCACAGTGACCGACTCTGCGGAGCCAGTGCGCAACGCTTCACTACCGCGATAGACATTCGGAGACGTCTGCTGAGCGGCGCAGCCGGTAAAGACAAAGAAGCAGAGGGAAATCAGGAAAAAACGCTTGAACATGATGGCCTCGAAATGAAAATGGGCCAACATGCCCACGGGCAGGAAGGCCCGTGGTGGGAGAGAAAAGCTGTGCCGATAAAAACCGGCGAGGTCGATGCGTCGAAGACGCGGAAGATGCAGCAATCTTAGCATCCGGCGTCCAATTTGTGGAGCCATCGTGTGAAGTTCGACACAGATCCTTTCAAGAAAACAGAATCGACGTCAGACTAGACCGCGTTCACAAGCCAAGCGGTCAAGCAAGACCTCGACGAACATTTCCCTCTTGATCTGCTGATGCAGTTGATGGAACGGCGTATCGTCCTGTCCCGCCAAGAGCAACGCATCGACGATCCGCAACCATTCCTTTGGCAGGATCGCAATGCCGCTGCCGGGAGGGTGTCTAGCTGCGCTTTTTGCGATGCAAAGCAACGCATCAAACCCAGATAGATCCAGATAGCTTCGCCCCGCCATTCGCTCTTCGATCTGGCGCATGACAAGGGACTCCACGAACGTCGCAAGCGGGACACCCGCAGCACGCGCAGATCGCCGCAGCCAAATGAGTGCTGCTGGTCTGAGGCGCAGTTCAAGCGCATCGACGTCCGGACCGCCCTGACCAGGCAAGATCTCGCACTCCTCTGCAAGCTCCCAGCACCAGCTATCGCCGATCAGATACAAATCCATTGGACGACCATTGACGATGCTCTGCACCGAGTGACACCACACTTCGTCGTCACCCTCCTGGATGCAGAACGCCTGCATGTGCTCAACAAACGTCAGACCCGGCATCTCCGCACAAAGCGCTTTCCCATCTTCGAGAGCGAACATGGGGACTGGAAAGCCGTTCCACCGGCTGCCATCCCAATACGCCCCAAAGACGAGCTCCTGCGGAAGCCAATCGCCTGTCACGTTGACGCGACGGTAGGTTGATTCAGTATGATCGATGAGAGAGGAAATCTGCATTCCATGCTCCAAATTGAAAAGTTGGAGCAACGACCCGACGGGGCGAATTGCCCCAACGGGTGAAAAAAGCTGCGCGGCGGGATGCCGCAGTGGTCGATGCGTCGTAGACGCGAGAAGTACCCGCATTCTAGCAATGCACATATCACTGCTTCAAGCTGTGCCAAGAACCTGGTTGCCCCTCCCCAAAAAATAGCGCCGCCCCCGCTTGATGGGGGACGGCGCTTTCCGAAAGCTCATGCGGATTTGGCTTGTTTTTTGGACTTCTTAGGCCCTGTCGGGAAATATCCAAATCGGGCCCATGCCGCAGGGTCAATAGGGAGCGGACTCGTGCGACCTGCCTGAAGGTTCACAAACACGCCAGAGTAGCTGAGAGTACCCGTGCGGAAGAGCGTCCAAAGAAGGTTGTAGGCTTGAACAGCGATCGCTTGATTGATCACCAACGATTGCTTCTCCAATGCCTCAGCCATCGAACAGGATGGTGCCGTGTCGGCTTTGTCCCCGGCCGGGTCGATCAGTTCGGGAAACAGATCGCCGACGTGCGGCAACCGGAAGGCGATCTTCTTGCCAACCTGCCCTAGCAGCACCTGGCCGCGGTCCGTCTCATTCCCGCAGTCGAGGAAATAGCCGTTCCGTCCGTTCACGAGGCCGCTGAGAATTGCTTTGCGCGCCCGACGGGTATCGACGCACCCGATCACCAGATCGTGTTGGAACCTGGTGCGACTATCGACCCGACAGGTTTGCGCTTCCCAGCGCGTTCCCATGAGCATGTTGAGCCTGCTCACCAGCAGTGTCGCCTTGTACTGCCCGACATCGCACGGATAGAAGGCTTGCCGACCGATGTTGGTCTCGCTGACCGTATCATCATCGAAAACCGTGCAGTCGATTCCCCCAGGATGGCCAAGCGCGAGCATCGCGTGGTGCAGCCGAGCGAGATTGGGCAGCAATGCACTCCCCGTCCCGCCCGCGCCGACCACGGCGACCTTCCATGCGCGCACCGTCATCTCCTCCGGAATCGTATGCGTGACCGTCATACTGGTGACTCCTCGCGGCGGACCGCACAATACCAATCACTCGGAACCCGTTCCACGTCCTCAAGAATGCCTTTGGCGCACAGCCGCAGCACCATCGAGGGTGTCGCTGCACCGCAGTTGCCGACGACGAGCGCGAACTTCACATCGAACCGATCGTCTGCATTGTCCGTGGCCGAGAAGAATGCCGGAAGACGCCCGTGCGAGTGCAGGTCCATCACGAGCGATTCCGTGACAGCAAGCTTCGGCCGTTCGTAGTCGAGGTGCCCAGGACCATGGCTCAGTATCTTCACCGGGGCCAGGCTAAACTGTGCGCTGTCGCAGTCCCAGACGATCCATGCTCCCACTTCATTCGCATTGAATGGGCAGCGAGCTTCGCGAATGCCCCTATCAGGTCGGGCGGGATACGCCCACAAAGCAGGTCTGTCGTCTCCGCGACGGCGCCATACGGGATCGCTGTGGCCACGCGAAACTCCGCAATGCGCCGCACAATCCGGATCCACGGCCTACGTGCTTCCAGGAACATGCCGTTGGTTGCGGCAATCAGCCGCTCACCGTTGGTTTCCAGTGGTGCCAGCTTGCCAAAGCGCGGCGCCATTACCGTCGGCAGCGATTGCTGCAAGGTGCGATCCATCGGATGCATATGTCAATCTCCAGTCGCACCTGTGAGCAGTTGCCCCAGCGTGCAGTTCATTGAAACGAGGACTTCCTTCGGGTAGGCCAGGAATCGGCCGTCGAGCATGTCCCGCCAGAAGGCATAGACACCGTTCTCATACGTGACGCGCTGGCGGCCGTGGTTGGGATGGGTGAATGCTGATCTGAAAAAAGCCTCTTCCCATCCCTCGACAGACGCGACATCGATCTGCTTCGGTACATGGGCAGTTCCGATGCAGATCTTCCCGTTGTCCCACGTGTTGAAATACGGAGGCTCATACAGCGCTGTCTCCGGTTTGGGCCGGGTCTCCTCGAGCACCGAGAACACGGAGAAGCCATTCGACGCCGCGCGGAAAACGAGCCCGGGATGTGGGACAACCGCGGTCCGCCTGCCCAACTCCGCGCAATCCATGAACACCCGCCGGTTCGCCGGCGCGCACCACCAGGTGATAGCGTCCTGGCTGACGGAAAGAATTGTCGGCGGCAGGAACTCCCCCTTCGGCAACGCGTTTTCGGCAACCTGCTTCAAGGCGTGAAGCAAAGCACGACGGTTGAGCGGTACCGCGACATCCAGCATCGGCCGGCCCGTTGCAGGATCCGTCTTGACGGCGTGCGCCGTCGCATAGGTGAAGGTCCCCTGCTGGGGCCCATAAAGCACGATGGCTCCTTTCGGAGCCACTTCGTGGGTTCGTGATGCAGAAACAAAGGTGCTCAAGATAGCGCTCCTAATCAGATATCAGGGTTAGCAAACAGTCCAGCTTTCCGACGATCTCCAGCGCTTGCGACCAACGCCTGTACTGCGCATCGATCGCCTTCGCAGTAGTAGCGATAGGCACATAGGCCTGGTAGGTGGTGACCTCTCCGGATTGACCTGCCATCTCGAAGTGGTCGTCCAGAAGCTCACCCACGTAGTCGTCGTCACCGGTGTAGACAATGGTCGCGGCGCTATAGACGGGATCCGCCCAGATGCCCGGACCGAACAAGCAGCCCTTCGGGGTTCCGCGCATCTGCGCCCGGAGAGCGACGATCGCATTGCAAAGCTTTTTCGCTTCGCCCTTGGACGTCGCAGCCAGGGATTGAAGCATCGCGTCGCTCAGAGGTCGCCAGCGCTTGGACGGCTTCTGACGAAGCCAGCGTGGCAACACCTCATCCGGCGCCATGCTCGCTCTAACCGCTGACGGCAGGCGCCGAGCGATCGTGTCCCCATCATCTCCTCCATAGTGGGATGCCAGGTACTCGCGCGCCGTCTCATCGTCGGCAGTGGGGTCATACTCCCACCACCAACGTGCGTACATGTCGAGGAGATCGTCCGGCGTGCGCAGATAGAGCGTTTTCCCAGAAGCCTCTGCAATGGCTGACATTGCGGTCGGCAGGAGATCCTTGTGCACTGCGCGCAGGACCTCAGATCGCTCCCTCCCGATCTCAAAATGGTTCTCCTCCGGCAACTCGATCGCGAGATAGAGTGCTTCGGTGAAATCGTCCGCTTGATCCCGATACGAAAGGGCGTCGCTAGCGCTGTTGCGATCGAACAAATCGATGTTGAAAGTCACTCGCCGGCAGGCCGGCTTGCGTCGGTTGAACCATGCGAAGAGCGCCTGCGCAAGAGCTTCCCCTGCATTGCCCGCGCATTTGACGTCAGCCGCACGTAGTGGGCCAGACTCGAAATGCAGGCGCGCGAGCGCAGAGTAGTCAGCATCGTCCGGAAATAAGACGGTTCCTGCAGATGGAACTGACCCTTCTAGCGAAGGCAGGGTCAGAACAGCATGGGCAGCGCGGCGTTCGGCATGAACAGAGGTTCGGCGTGACGACCACCCTGCCCCTTGAGTCGCGAATTCCGAATCAACTGGTCGAGGATCGAACAGCATACTTCCATCTCCTTGTCGGAAGAAAAAACCGCCCTTTCGGGCGGCTCATTGCTGATGATGGAATCGGCGGGACCCGCCAATGCCTTCATCAGATCACGGTGACGCATGCTCACCCCTTTGCGCCGGCGGCGCGGACGAACTCGTAACGGCCGACATCGCCTTCGACGACCACGCCCTCGACAGCGGCAGTGTTGAGCTCGGGGTACTGAGCCGTGTACATGTCGCGCACCTGGTCAGGACTAAAATCCGCGCCGGGATCGGGCAGCTTCACCCCGTTGTAGACGAACTCGCGCGTGAGCTTCTTGACTTCGATTGCCATGGCATACCTCCTACAGCAGACTGGCCAGGTCGGTGCCTGACGAGCGGGGTTCGGCCCCGGCCGGCATCACCGCAGCATCGCTGTCACGGTCTTCGGCCGCATCCGAATCATCATCGCCGGCGTCGCTGTCACCAGCCGCCGACGACTTGTCAGCATTGGCGGATGCTTTGGGCCTTGAGAGCGACTTGGTCGCCTTGGAGGACTGCGAGGCCTTGGCGGCATCGAGAATCAGGCTGGTGGCCTCGGCTTGCTCAGCCAACGACCGGTGCGACTCGGTCACCGCCTGAACGGCTGCTGCGAAGCCTTCGTCGAGATCCGCTGGGGTCGCCTTCAACGCCAGTGGCGTGGTAAGTGCGCCGTCTAGCGCCTTCTTTGCAACAGGTGCCACGATGACCGACATCTCGTCACCAACCATCGTCAGCGTGAGAACCAACTTGTCGCACGCGCGAACGAGCGGAACCAGTTCTTGGAACATAGGTGAATCCTTTTGGGGAAATGAGAAAGGGAATGCCGGGGTGCAGAACGCGCCCCGGTTGGATCAGAAGCAGAGGACCTTGGGGATCTTGCCGTGGTAGTCAAAACCCTCGACCGCCAGCAGGCCGTCGATGACTTCCGGTTTGGACTTGTTGAAGAGCTTTGCAAACCCGTCACCGAGCGCCTTTCGGATGCCCAGCTCATCTGCCAGCACCTTCATTTCCGACTTCGTGAGCATCTCCAGGAAATCTTTTGATTTCTGCAGATTCCAGTACTGCCGGAGGTCCAACTGATGGAACTTACACAGGCACGTGAGATTGTCGGTCTCCATGCCGTCGATGGCCGCAACCGCGAGGCCGACGGTGAGCATTTGGCGCTTATCCAGCGCAACGTCTGCTACGGCACCCAGGTTCTTCGACAATTCCGACGCCGGCTTCTCATCCAGCACCTTCTCGAAGATTTTCCCGAAGTGGTCAGCCGTGATGTTGCGGGCCAGACCGGTCATCGCAGCAGCGATCAGGTAATGATTTGCTACCTCGGGATTAGAACCGACCTCACGCCGCAAGGCCTTACGCCAGAGCGAGTGTCGATAGACTTTCACCCTCTCCGACTCGCTGATCCTGGTCGCTTCGGGCTCCTTGTGGGCCGGCTTACCCTCACCCTTGCTCGTTGGCGTTGTTCCGGCACCCGCTGAGGATTTGCCCCCCGGCGACTTCGCGTCACGCTCGGCCTTGAGCCGAGCGGCGACCATCTTCTGGTTGCACGAAGGGTCAAAGCACTGGCCGCGGAATATCTTGCCGATGCTATCGGGCAGGCCGCTTACAGCGACGCCGAAGCTCTCGCACGCATGGCAGGCCTTGGCCTGCGCCTCCCCAACGCCCGTCGGACCGTCCGCCACCAACTGGACGCGGGTGTGGTTGTCGCCGGCACGGATGATGCGGATCACCGGATACTCGTCTTTGAGGCCATAGGCCAAAGTATCAAGTCGTTTCTCCGTCTTCTCGTTGAAGCATCCGCGGTTCGTGCAACTGCCGGTTGCAATGGCCTCTGCGAACATCTCCGATTGAAGCGAGGAATTGTGGGAGCACGTCGCGCAATCGGCCTTGTCGAATATCGCCGCGGCAAGGTTGCAGGCAGCCGCCTCGATCGTCTTTTTGAGCTCAGCGACGGACTTCTTTTCGCTGATGATCACGGGCAAGAGCAGGTCCTGTTTGTCCTTGGGCAAGGTCGCCAGAAGCTCTGCGTGCCCAAGATTGATCGTCTTGGGAGTCAGTGCCTCCAGAACTGCGGTACTGCAGTTCATGAGGGCCAGGCGCTTGTCCAGGGTGGCGCGACTCCAGCCCAAGATCCGAGCAGCTTCGTCACGGTCGCCCTTGAGCTTTCCGACAGCCGTCGCAGCGGCGATGGCTTCCTCGGAAGGCGCCATCTCGGCACGCTGGATGTTCTCGATGAGAGCGAGATTTGCCGCCTCTTCGTCGGTCAGCACCCTGATAGTGACCGGCATGTCGTACTCAGGCCCGTGAGCGTCCCAGGCACCGCGGTAGCGATACTCCCCTGCGACGAGTTCATAATCGGCGTTGGGATCGCCTTCCACGGGACGCACAAGAACCGGCTGAAGGACGCCATGAACCGCAATGGAGGCAGTTCTCTCCGCGAGTTGCACCGGATCGAAAAACTTCCTTGGGTTGTTGCCGCGACGGATCCTGCTGAGCTTTACCGTTGGTTGTTGCATTTGGTGGGTTCTCCAGAAAATGAGGAACCCGTTGCCGCACCGGGAACAGGTCCCGATGGGATGAAGATAGGACATCACCGCTCAACGACGCTGGCGGTGTGGTACTGCAAAGTCTGGCACCGAAGGTGCGGGGTCGATGCGTCTAAGACGCGGTAAGAGCGCGTAGATTAACCCAACGCGCGCCACGTGCCAAGCTGATCATGCGGCTATATCGCAAGCCCCTGCCATGGAAGGCAAGGCCAGGCGGCTAGATCGCGCTGGCTTTCCGCTGATCGATCATGAGCAGTCGAACCGCCTCCCGAAAATCGAACGCGGCAACGGCGGGCGGCAACAGGCGCTCGTGGATCAACCAGTCCGTCATCTGCGTGGCCAGAAGCTCGGCAGGCGCCGTAGAATATTCGACGTCGGCGCGGGTGAACGCTGCCATGACCGCGAGACTTCCTCGACCGCAGAGATTAAACCGGCGAGCCAGCGCGGTGGCCGCATCTGCGGCGGGGTTTCGGGCGTCTGACATTTTTCAGGCCTTTGTGCCGGTATCGGCGGTCACAGGCCGAGCGCGCATTGGCGCTTCAGGAACCTCCCGTCCGTATCTTTCCACCGTGTCGGTGGACAGTTCGTAGTGGTGCGGCATGTGGCGGATTGCCGCGCCGTGATTCCCCGCCTTGATCAGCGCACGCGCCAATCCGATGTCTGCAACATCGCCGCGAACAAGGGTGCGGACCCCGTTCGCCTCAACCAGCCAGATCCTGTACATCACCGATGTCTCCACGCGAAAGGTTGAGTTGACGGGCCAGGGCATCAGCAGTTGATGCCCGTTATGCCTCTTCGTAGCCGCGTTTTCGATACTGCCGGACGACCATGACGTTCATCAGCACCATGACCGCCAGGCCTACGGCGCACCCCGTCACGAAAGCGACGGTGTCGGTCAACCCAAGGCACCTCCCGCCATAGCTCACGCCGACGGCAACCGGGCCACCTAGAAAGGCGCTGCAGCTCGACACGTGCACCACACGCTTGTTTTTCTTGAACCACATGCCCATCGGTTCTCCAAAAAAAATGGCCCTCGCTAGAGGGCCTGAATCATCGAGAGAGAGAGACCCGGTAGCGGGGAAGCTACCGAGATCTATCGTAGTGCAGCCGGCCCCGCGATAGCGCGCTGAAAGCTGACCGATTTCGAGCAGCTTTCAACACCAGCGCTCAGAAGAGCGCAAGTTGATCGTCCGGCACGAACACCTTCATGACGGTCGAGGGAGCGGAGATCATCGGGCAGGGCTCTGCATCGACATCCAGTGCCGGCGCCACATCCTTCACGTCTTCGCCATCGTCGCGGTGTCGCCGCAGCTTTCTTCCCCAACCGCTCAGAACATGCGCAGGTGTGAACCAGCTACTCCAAGACTCTCCAGTCAAACCGTTTCCGTGCACGACGATGCCCGGAATATGCAGCAGTGCCATCTGCAGGTAGGTCATGTGTACACACCGCGGATCGATATCGATGCATGTCGCATGCATCGCATGCTGATAGTTCCACCCGGCGTCGTGTAGTGCGTCAGCACATGCGATGACCATGCCACCTGCACCGCACGCTGGCTCTAGGACGGTCACGAAGCCGTCACGTTCAATATGCGGTCTCCCATCACCGATCGTCATGCACGCCATCGCTCGAGACACCGAGTACGGTGTGAAAAACTGCCCGGTGCTGCTGTTGCCCAGTTCCAGCATCATGAAGGTCTGACCAAGGATGTCCGCCAAGCCGTCTCCGCCTGGTACCAGCTTCTGGACCCGCTCCTCGAACACTAGCGTCAGTGCGCCAAGCATCTCGGAAAAGAGAGTGAGTTCGTCACGACTGTATTTCTTCACAATCGCAAGATACCGCTCCTCCCGGGTGTCGAAGTGGTGACGGTCGACAGCATTGCTAATCGACAACGCCGACATTTCGACGAAATCGGAGAACACTTCGTGCATGGCGTGGCGGCGCCCGACGACGTTGAACATGCGGAGCAGTTCCTTGTGTGGATCGCTCGCGTCTTGATACAGATGGCGCTTGGCGGCTTTACTCATGCCCACCCCCGACGCAGAAACGGGTACGCCACCGACTGCAAATCAGCCACATCTGGCAAGGCCAGGACATCGTCATACATGTTGAGTGTCTCAATAAAATCCGGGGAGACACCCGCGGCGGGATGGCTCCCGCCGGGAAAGAAGAACTGGGTACGTTAGCGGAAGATCAAACGGCCCCGCGTTGGGAATGCGGCCAGACCAACTGCCATCCACCATGCGACGGGATGATCAGGAAAGGCCGGCACCGGACCGCGGAAGAAGCTAGGGATGGCCATAAGATCCAGCTCGCCGGCGCAGTAGCGTCGCCGATAGCTGTCGGCGATCTCGCACCACATGAGCTCGGCGCGAGCGATGTGATCCCACATCGGTGGCAAGCGATCCTCACTGAATATCTGCTCGCCCTCGCGGTTCATATACGCCACCACTTCGTGATAGCGGCCAAGGTCGTGAGCAAAGCCCCGACGAATGAACGACAGGACCGCCGGTGCGTGGGATCCGAAGACGCGAAGCAACTGCCGGATGTACGCAGCAGACTCGCGGCGCGAGCGCACCTTATAGTCCGGGTCTCCGACTTGCGCGCATTTCTCCTCGAAGGGTGCCGGACCGACCTCGACAGAGATGAATTTGTGGAACATGACGTCTCCTGACAAATGCGGGAAACGCCCCACGGGAACGTTTCCCGTGGGGGTGAAAGAGGATTGGTTACTACCAAGAAAAGGCTGGTCGGTCGGTTTGCCGCGGAAACTACCAAGACAGTCAGCGCGACACCGGCGCGACGCGCGGTCGAGAGACCGCGATGGCGAGCCAAGCGATCACGATCAGACCGCCGATCGCTGCGCAGGTTGCCAATTGAATGCAGAGAAGTTCGAAGTTCACCGTAGTGACGGTGAAGAACAGCGCAGCAAAGAGGTTGGTGACCATGGCCAGAGCGGCAATGGCAGATGCGTGGGAATGCTCCATGATGGCTCACAAGAAATTGGAGCCATGTCCCATCGGGAGCATAGCCCCAATGGGTAGGAAAAGCAGATGGCCGGAACGCCGGCGGAGTCGATGCGCAATAGCGCGGGAAAGCGGAAAGGATAATACCGCGAAGCCACAGCCATCGACAAGCGCGCGATCGGCCCTCTGCCGCTGCCCGCCGTGCGGCACACCGAGTTCCGCGGAGAAATGCGTGTCGAGCGAATTCCCATCGGAAATCTTGACTTCCTACTCGATTCAGTATCGTGACCTCTCCTCAGCACCGGAGTTGAAAATGCAGCTTGAGATCGATCTTGACCATATTGAGCGCGTCGCCCTGCAGCGTCAGCAAGCTGGCGGACGAGTGGCGGTGCGACCGGCAGTCTTACTTGCCTTGGTCGGCCGCATCCGCACCCTGGAAAACCAAGCAGGCACCCAAACGCTGCCCGGGCGATCTGCAAATGCGAGGCCCCGCGGCAACGAAAACGATGCGACGTGAACAATCAAGACATCGAGCACGGCCTTGACGGTCAACCCGCCGCCGCCGCGGGCGGGCGTGTCCCGTCCCGACGCTGCGCTTCGTTTTGACTGGATCCGGTAGGCGCGCACTCTATTGCTCCAGAACTCAGCCTGCCGACGCGACGTCTCTCTATCACAAACGGTGCCACCGGGCGGGGATGTCCCCTCCTCAAGACAGACCAGTTCTATCGGCTGCGCCACCAACCCGTCGAAAGAGGGTCGAAATCATATAGCTTTCGACAGAACGTACCTCCGCCCTTCCCTTCAAAATGGTTTCCGGCCATCTCCGCGCCGGCAGCCTTGACTTCTTGGCGAAGCCGGTATCGTGGTCTCAGACCACTCGACATTGCCGCCATCATGAGATTCACCCGAACCGAACGCTACGAGCCGCTTATTTTCAACGAGCGCAGGCGGAACGCTTTTGCACGCAAACAGCAGCGAGAACGCGATCGCTATCCCTTGTTCCCGGACCAGGTAGCCCAGGAACAGCATTCGCCGAGCGAGGAGGCCGCCCGACGCCAGCGCCAGTCCGACCGCTACGAGCAGCGCATGCGCGACCTTTCCGCCCGGGTCTGGCGCAAGTCCCGGGCCGCATTTTTCGCACAGCCCGAAGAAATCAAGGCCGAGATTCGGACGAAGTGGGCTACCTGGACCGGCCCGACGACATGCACCTACTTCGCGTGGGTGGTCGACGAGCTGAGCGGCGAGCAGGCGCGACGCCGCGCCGAGGCCGCCAGGCAAACTGCCGAAATCCGCCGTCGGGTTCGCGCCGCAATTGGTGAACAGATCGAGCTGGAGGTGGTTTGATGCGCCCCACCGCCGAACAAGATGCTGTTGTCGAGGCAGTCAGGACCGGCACCCCCGTGAAGGTCAAGGCCTATGCCGGCGCGGGCAAGACCTCCACCCTGCGCTTGGCTGCCGAAGCACGTGGCCGGGCGCGCGGACTGTATCTCGCATTCAACAAGGAGATTGCCCAGGACGCCGCACGGAAGTTCCCGTCGAACACGCGATGCCGCACCGTGCACTCGCTGGCTTTCGGAGCAACCCGGGAAGAGATCACGCGGAAGCTTCGCAACCCCGTGGAACCACCGTTTCAACTTGCGACGCGATATGGCCTGGCTGCAATGCGCCTGCCCACGACGATCGGCAAGGATCTGGAGCTATCGGCGAGTAAGGTGGCCCGCATAGTCAAGGACGGGGTGGCACGGTTCTGCCGATCAGCCCAGGCCGAACCGCAGGCATGGCACATCCCTGTTGAACCGGTCATTACAGAGGCCGCGGCCGCCGCGCTACAGACGCAATTGCTGCCCTATGTGAACCGACTGTGGGCCGAAAGTATCGATCCGGCGGCCCATTCGGCCATCTCTCATGATGTGTACCTGAAGCTCTGGGAGCGCAGCCGCCCGTCCATCGGCGCCGACTTTATTCTGTTCGACGAAGCGCAGGATGCCGATGGACTCATGTTGTCCGTCTTGCGTGGGCAGCGTTCGCAAGTTGTCTATGTTGGCGACCCGTACCAACAGATCTACGAGTGGCGTGGCGCGGTCAATGCCATGGACCACATCAAGGCGCCCGAGCGCGCACTGACGGAATCGTTCCGCTTCGGGCCTGCCATTGCGCAATTGGCCAGTCGGGTCTTGCGCCTGATGGACGAGGAGACGCCGGTGCGAGGCCAGGACAACCTCACCTCACGTGTGCTACACGAGTCGGAACCAAGCCAGCGCCGCGTCAACGCCGTCCTCTGCCGCAAGAACGCGACGGTACTGTCCCACCTCGCGCAAGGCATCAGCCGCGGCGAACGCGTTGCGGTCCGGGCGAACATCGAGGAGCTCAAGGCATTCGCGAACGGCGCCGAGCAATTGATGCGTGGCGAACGCATCGGCTTCCCAGCTACCCTCGCACTTTTCGAGACCTGGGAAGACGTTCAGGAGTATGCGGAGTCGTTCGCCGGCCGCGACCTGCTGCCGCTGGTCAAGCTGATCGACAACGAGGGAGTGGATTACCTGCGCCTGATCCTGAGTCGCGTGTCTCCCGAGGCCGAGGCCGACTACGTGGTCTCAACGGTCCACCGGGCCAAAGGCCTCGAATGGGATGGCGTCAGGCTCGCCGGCGACTTCAGGTTCAAGACGGACGACAACGGCGACAAGACGATGGTGCCCGAGGAAATGCGCCTGCTCTACGTCGCAATGACCCGCGCAAAGTGCGAGCTTGACATTTCCGAGATCCGCACCGACCTCTACACCATGTTCCGGGATGCCGGCGTATAGGAGGACTCAACCATGACCACCGTGCGCATCGGCGCCACCGAATACCCGCTCGAGGACGTTCAGGAAAACCCGGCAAGGTATGCCCGCGTCCTGGAGCGAGCCAAGACGATCCAGGGCTATGCGGAGTGTGGTTGCAGCATGCACAGCCCTCGGCCGAAGCTGGTGATTCGACGCTACAGCGGCGCGTTCCTGCTCGCCCGCTGGCCGGAACAGGCTCATTTGCATTCCCCGTTCTGTCGGTTCCATCAACGGACGGCAGGATCGGAGAGCAAGGGAACCGAGCTCGACGCTTTTCGCCAGCGCGACGGGCATCATGACGTTCGGCTCGATCTCTCCTTGTCAGTGAGCACACGATCGCCGACAAAGTCGTCGACGGCCAAGACACCTTCGGCGGGGGCTCGGCCTCAACGACGCACAGCCGGCCTGCTCGCGTTCCTCGAATATGCGTGGGAGGCGGCGGGCCTCAATGTCTGGCCTGGCCACGGCGGGCGCGGCTGGAATATTTGCTGGTCGCAACTGACAACCGAGCTTGCCGAGTGCAGGATCAACGGGAAGCCCGGTGACGCCTTGCTACACGTCATGGAACGGTGGGACCCGTCTCGCAAGACCGCGATCCTCGCAGAACTCGAGGCGTTCCGGGAACGCCTCAAACCCATGGGTGACGCCAACCAGCGCGGCCTGGTCATCGGAGAGATCGAAACTCACAAGCCGACCCAGTACGGCGGCATGCTGATTCTGCGCCAAAGCAAGCAAGCATATTTCGCGTCCCCCGGGCTATACGAACGCATCCAGCGATCCTACGCTCTTCCCCTCGCCGGCATCGGCAAACCGGATCGGCGCTGCGTCGCAATCCTCGCGGTCGAGCGATCGAAGTCCAACTACCTCACGGTGGTCGACGCGGCGGCCATGCTCACCAATCGGCAGTTCCTTCCCTGCGATTCGAGTCACGAAATCGCCATGGCAGACTACCTGGTCACCATGCAGCGTGCCTTCCGCAAACCGGTGCGGCACCTCGGCCGCGCCGCGGTGCACCCCGACTTCGTGCTCACCGACACCAACCCCGAGACGATGATCGAGGTCCTCGGTATGACCGGGGATCCGAATTACGATGCCCGGTTGGAGGAGAAGCGCCGACACTACGCGAACGAGGTCACTCCCTACATCGAGTGGGATGCACGCGTCGATTACCTGCGGCTCCTCCGCTTGCCTCCGGCCAATGGCCGCTCCGAGCTCGACCTGTGACCGAGAAACGCGATCCCCTGTTCGATGCCGCGCTCGCATTGATCCACGCCCATCGCGCTGCGTCTGTCGCGCTGCTCGAACGCCGCCTGGGCGTGGACCGTCCTCGCGCTGAAGCGCTCCTGGTGCAGGTCGCGCGGGAGACACCGGCGGTCACCCTACTCGCCAGCGGCCTATTCCTCTACCTGCCCGAGCAGTTGGCCGATGAGCTTGGGGCCCTGCGCACCTTCGCCGGTGCCGTGCTGACCGCGCTGCAGACCGACTCCATCGATCCGGCTCGCCTCCGTGCGAGCGCCATCGCTGCAGGCCTCACCGTCCCCGAGCAGTTCGACGTGGAAGACCCACACCGCCGCGCCGCCTAATCCGAACTCACCGGCGAAACTTGACTTCCATCGCGAATCGGTAGGCTGGGCCTGTACCTACTTTCACTTCGCCGATCCCATGAATAAACGCCAGACTTCTCCCGCGTCTCCCGCGGCGGGTCATGCCGTTGTCTGCCGCGCGGCCCCAGCGGAACCCGATGCTTCCCGACTGGCGAAGCTGGTCTTGCCGGTGGACTTCGGTCCGGACCGGACCGGCACGCTTACCGCACAGGCCAGTCACGTGCTCGTGGACGGACTCACCTGCTCCGCGCACCTCGCTGTCGACCTCGTCCCCGCGGCCGCTGCTGGCCAGCCGATCGCCGATATCCGGTCCCACGATCCCGCATCTGCGAACAACATCCGCACGATGCACCCGCTCGGACAGGTGCACGCATGACCCTGCTCTACCTCATCCCCCGCAGCGCGCTTGGCGGGCGCAGCCCCAAGACGGGCTTGCGGGTTGGCCAACGACACCGTTGGAATGGCGGAGCTTGGGGACTCGGCCGATGCGCGTTCTGCGGGCGCTCTCTCGAAGAGGTGCGGCAGAG
This sequence comes from Cupriavidus sp. FW216-B1, assembly GCF_058789195.1. NCBI lineage: Bacteria > Pseudomonadati > Pseudomonadota > Betaproteobacteria > Burkholderiales > Burkholderiaceae > Cupriavidus > Cupriavidus sp. FW216-B1. The sequence continues at coordinate 77,412 of NZ_JBYTEL010000014.1, forward strand.
AAAGAACGTGACACCCGGCGGCGGGAAATCACCCACGGAGCGCGCATGATGGGCTACATCAACCCCCTTCTGAGCCTGCCGGCCGCCTCCGACCTGCTGAACCTACCCGAGCAGGATCGCCGCGCGATTGCCCGGATCTTCCGCCAGCTTCGCGACCAGGCCAACACCCAGGCTGAAGACGCGTGGCGCCGCCGCAAGGGGCCGATGGCGACCTACTGGCGCGCCGTGTCGACATACGCTCGGCACCTAGCACACGCATTGGAACAACCAACCAAGACAAAATCGTGAACGAAAACTCCAACATCGAATGGTGCGACCATACGTTCTCGCCCTGGGAGGGCTGCCAGAATGTCAGCCTTGGCCGCGACGACTGCTACGCAGCGCGCCGTAACGCGCGCTTCGGCGGTGGGACCGCTCCGAACTGGGGCCCGGGGGTGCGACGGCGCCGGACACCGTTCGCCAACCGGCGCAATCCGCTTCGCTGGAACGCCGCTCACGCCGCGTTCGCATCTGTCCACGGCCGCCGGCAACGCGTGTTCTTTGGGGGCCCGACCGACATATTCGATAGCGAGGTACCGCTCGAATGGTTCATCGACGTGCTCGAGCTCTGGCGCGAGACACCTAACCTCGACAAGCTCGTCCTGACGAAGCGGATCGGCAACGTCTCGAAACGACTGGGGGAGGCGTTCAACAGACTGGTGCTTCGGAAAGACTGTGCGGAAAATCCGCTGGTGCCCTGGCTTGCCACTTGGATCGCCGGTAATCCGCCGGCGGACATCTGGCTCGGTGTGCCTGTCGTCAACCAGGCCGAGGCGGACCGCGACATCCCGAAGCTTCTTCGGACACCTGCGAAGCTCCGCTTCCTCTCGTTGGAACCGCTACTCGGCCCCATCGACGTGTTCTCTACCATGACGGGCGACCTGCTGCATGCCTCTGGCAACGTGTACGCGCCAAGCGCGATCGACTGGATCATTGCCGGCGGCGAGTTGGGACCGGACGCTCGCTACACCTTGCCCGCCTTTTTCCGTAGCCTTCGCGATCAATGCGCAACCGCCGGCGTCCCGTACCTCTTCACCCATTGGGGCGAATGGCATACCGCCGCGCGAACATTGACCGCCGGCGAAGCTGTCTTCCGCACATTCGAGACATTCGAGCATTGGGTAAGCAAGGCATCGAGCTGGGTCCGTGATGGCATCTGCGTGGACAGGTGTGGCCTGCAGCTCAAGACTGGCGAAGATTTCGTGCGGGCACGCGACGACGGCCGCTTCCCGGTGACGGTGATGCACCGGGTCGGCACGAAAGCTGCGGGGCGGCTCCTCGATGGTGTCCTGCACGATGCATACCCCAATCCGTTCGATACAGGGTCTGCCGCATGCGGACGGGCAATACCTCGCGCGAGCGAGGCTAGCCGATGACCGCTCAACTGGACTTGTTCGCCCACGTGGCTGCGGCCTTTGCCGATGCGGCCGACCGCCCTGTTTCAAACGCCGAGCTATATGGCACGGTGGCGAAGGCGGCCGATATTGAACCGGCGGAGACATTGCGCCGCCAACCGATCGGCGCCTCAGGCGCGCTGCACAGCCCGTTCAAACGCGCCGTCCGCTGGCATCAGCAAACCCTGAAGCGCCTCGGCATCATCGAACGGATTCCCGACCAACGCGGACTCTGGCGACTTTCGGAGCCAGCAGGAAAGGAGCTTGACCGCGCGACGTCCGGTGTGAAGCTGCTAGCATTCAGCACAGATCTCGGCGTCGCAATCTGGAGCAAGTCGCAGGACGTGTTTCCAAGCCTGGGCGAACCGATCGCGCTCTGCTTCACATCGATCCCCTATCCGCTGCGACACGCGCGGGCGTATGGTAATCCGCCAGCTGCTGAGTTCGTCGACTTCATCTGCGGTGTCATCGAGCCCATCGCGGCCGGGCTGGTCCCAGGCGGAAGCATCGTCCTCAATGTGTCGAACGACATCTTCGAAGACCGTAGCCCCGCGCGCTCCCTGTATGTCGAACGCCTCGTTCTGGCCCTCCACGATCGATTCGGTCTGGCACTGATGGACCGTATTCCATGGGTGAACTACAGCAAGCCGCCGGCGCCCACCTGGTGGGCCTGCGTCAACCGGGTGCAACTCGCTACCGGCTACGAGCCCATTCTGTGGTTCACCAACGACCCTCATCGCATTCGCTCAGATAACCGCCGGATCCTGCAGGAGCACACTGCGCGCCATCGTAGTCTGGTTCGCGCCGGCGGCGAGTCCCGCACGGCCATTTATGGAGATGGCGCATATCGCATTCGGCCGGGATCATTCAGGGCCGAAACGGCTGGGCGCCTCGCCCGGAACGTCCTGGAACGGGGCCACGCCTGCGCAGACACCCGGCATTATCGCCAACAGGCAAAGGCGTTGGGGCTACCAGTACATGGCGCCATGCAACCCACGGCTATCCCAGACTTCTTCATCCGCTTTCTGACGGAGCCGGGTGACCTGGTCGTGGACCCGTTTGGCGGAACGATCCGCACTGGGCTAGCGGCTGAGCGCCTTGGTAGACGCTGGCTGGTTACGGAATGGATCCACCAGTACATCCGGGGCGCGGCTGAGCTCTTTAGGACAGCGCCAGGCTTTGAGCTGAACCCCACCCTGACTGCCGCCCTTTCTTCTACAGGCAGCCACCGATGATCCGCACGCAACTCTGGGCATCCGGCGGCGGCGTCCAGTCCGCCGCGATAGCCGCACTGATCGCCATGGGTGAGATCAAGCCGGATCTTGCCGCCATCGTAGACACAGGACGCGAGCAGTCCACGACGTGGTCGTATATGGATGCCATTATCGTGCCGGCGCTGTCCGCTGTCGGCGTGACGCTGCATCGCATCTATAAGAACCAGTTCGAGGGGCGGGACCTATACGGGGGCGCAGACAACAATACCCTGCTGCTGCCGGCATTCTCCACGCGCGGCGGGGAAGTGGGTAAGCTGTCCAACTGGTGCTCATCGTATTGGAAGCGGGAGGTCATCAAGCGCTGGGCCAACCGGAACGGCGTTGACCTGGTCGACACGTGGCTAGGAATCAGTGTCGATGAAATCGGACGGATGCAGAAGCACCGGGGCCAAAAATGGCACACGCGCTATCCACTGATCGAGCGCGGCATGAACCGCGGTGACTGCATCACCCTGGTGAGGCGGATGGGATGGCCGGATCCCCCGCGCAGCTCGTGCTACATGTGCCCGAACCACACGGCACAAGAGTGGCGTGATATACGCGACAACAAGCCCGCCGACTGGCACGCCGCGATCGAGTTTGAGCGCGACCTACACCGCCGGGACCCGCATGCCTTTCTGCACCACGATTGCGTTCCGCTCGACCAAGCGGACCTGGATGAGCGTAACGGTGTGCTCTTCGCCCATTGTGACAGCGGGATGTGCTTTGTTTGACCCCATACTTTAGACGCAAGATTCTTCATGATGAGCCACAAAGCCAACCCCTCCAACGAACACGAATATCCCGATCCGGAGACCGTTCTCGCCATCCGCGGTGCAATCAAGACCGGCATGTATGCCGGGCCGATGGGCGAAGACGGCCATTGGCTAAATGAATTCTGGCAGATCGGCCGTGCGCTTCGAGACCATGCGGACGCGCTGCAGGCATTCCAGATGGCCACACAGCGCGAGGTGCTCCGCACCACCGAGGGATATCTCGATCTGGCGCGGGAGTAGCCTGGGGATGGGGAACCGCGTGGGCGGCATTGACACCATTGCAGGTCTTCCCCACTCTCCGATCTGCCATCTAGAGCAGCCCGACCGCGACGACACCGCCCGGGCTGCTGCGCCCACCCCTTGACATCGGCTGGCATCGGGCAAGCTGGATTCACCTCCCTCGAAGGACTCTCCATGCGACGCAAATTTCTCCTCGCCGCCCTTCTCGCGCTGGCCGCAGCCACCGCCAGCGCCAAAGAGCCGACTCAGTCTGCCTGTGCCGGCTCGTTCGGCCTCGGGCGGCCTGTCATCGCGAAGCCGGCTGGCAAGGCCCACCTGCTCTGCTACCGGGCCTACGCTACACTGACCTCCGAACTGACCCGGACGCCTCTCTGGTCTGCCGAGTTCCTCACTCGCGATGCTGTCAACGCCGCGAGGGATGTTCCGCGCGACAGCGATTTCTTCGAAGAGGACGCCCTCCCCGCTGAGGCACGTGCCCGACTGGCCGACTACGGCCGTGGTGCCGGCTATGATCGCGGCCACATGGCGCCAAGCGGCGATTTTGCCGACAAGGCATCTCAAGCCGAGAGTTTCAGCTTGGCCAACGTCATCCCCCAGAACCCCACGAGCAACCGCCGAACCTGGAGTCACATCGAAACCTCTACGCGCAAGCTGGTGCGGCAAATCGGCGCCGCCTATGTGGTGACCGGCCCGGCGTTCATACGCAACGCCGGCATGCTTCGCGGCCGCATCCGAATCCCGGATTTTGTCTGGAAGGCGATCTACGTGCCTGGCAAGGGCGCCGCCGCCTACATCGTGCGCAACGACGAAACCCCTGCGTACAGCGAGGCCAGTATCGCGGAGCTCGCTCATCTCACCGGCGTCGACCCGTTCCCGTCCCTGCCACCTGGGCAGCGCGGAACAGCAATCGACCTGCCCCCACCGACACCTCATCCTGGCGAGAAGCCGGCACGCCGCGTCACGCTGGCGTGGCTGACATCGGCCGAAGCTGCAAAGGCGCAGTCGGCCTCGCATCTGGTGCAGAGCGCGGGCACGCTGCTGTCTCTCGCGCTTGCATACGCGCGTTAGCAGGCTCCGGCTCGGCAAACGGAGCAGGTCTACAGCTTCAGCCCACGAAGGAACATGTTCCGTCCAGAAAACGCGAAAGGTGCTGTCTGGACACCACCTTTCGACGTAGATCACGAGGAGAGCGGAGCCGCCACCGACGTCAGCGCCAGGCGTCAACGCAAAATCCAAGCGCCCACGACTGCATAGGCCAGCAAGGCAGGCATGGTACCCGCCAACGAGGCCAAGACGAAGCCGATTCGCGATGGCCGCCTGGTCGTGCGAGCCAAGGCACGCGCACGACGCCGGACCCCATCAACTGTGACCCGCACGGTATCCTCGGCAGTGCCAGCATCCCACGTCGCAAGCCACTGCATGTCAGAATTGTGGATCTCGCCGACGAAGATAGAGATTTCCTCCACGCCGATCGCCCTCGCCCGCTCCACGGCGAACTCGAGCATGAAGACGCTACGCAGTGGAATGTTCAGTTGCGGCTCGACCATCTGCATCCAGTGCCAGTCCCCATCGGGGAATGCCGGTGGCTCGGTGCGCCCGAGCCCTCTACGCCGCAAGCAGTTCTCCACCAGGTAGTCTCCTGGTGACAGGAAACCGGCGATCTGGCGCCGCTCGGTGGGGTGCAGCGCGTGAAACGCCATCGAGCCGCCGATATCCTGCAACCGGCGCACGCCATCGGCTCCGAAGCGGTCCGTCACCGTCTTTCTCTCGGCCCGCCTGGTGCGTTGCACGCGCCAAAGTCGAAGCGGCGAGATTGTGGCCTTCAGCTGCATGCGGAATGCGTCCGCAAGCGGAATCTCGGTCCAGTCGTCCATATCGACCTCAATACCACAGTACATCTGGATAAACCGCATCTCGCCGAAGATAAGGCCGGGCGCACTCGCGATGGCCCGCTCCACGTGGCCCTTGTACTCGAGATTCGTACCACCCGTCAGGCCATGGAGCACGCCGTACACGTGGCACCTTACCCCTTCATACTCGAGCTCGATCCGGTCTATCTCGGATGGGATGGCGGCAGCGCCCGATAGCAGCTCGGCTACTGTGCAATACGACGGGTCCCCGGCCGAGGTCACTGAGGCACCCCGTTCACAGCGTCCTTGAACCGCTGTCCGACCTTGAACTTGACGGTCTTCGCCGCCGGCACGGCGATCTCTTCGCCGGTCCGGGGATTTCGGGCGACGCGCGCCAGCCGATCACCCCTGCCGAGAGACCCGAAGCCGACCAGACTCACGGTGTCACCGCCTGCCACCGCGCCCATGATGGCGTTCAACGTCGCGTTGAGCGCTTCTTCAGCCTTTGCCTTCGACAAGCCATCCACGCCTCGCGCAATCGCGTCAACCAGTTCCGCTTTGTTCATTTATTTCTCCGTTTGCGCCGGGAATCGGCGACTAACCCACTATATCCACGCATATGCCCCGGGATGGCGTCAAAAAGTTGGCAGAAACGGCCAGCATTCGCGAGACATCTGTTTATTGCCCGTCCCACCAGCCTGACGCCTCGTCTTCCACGTGGATTCCCACACATGCAATCTGATCATTGGCACCTCGCCGAAAGCTGCGCTCGAACACAGCATGCGGCAGCCCGTCCAACAGCGATCGGTGAAAGAAGTTTGCACATGCAATGTCATCCTCCGCTCGGCTGCGTACCGCGCAAATCCGTCCATGCCGATACCCCTCGTCCCAGCAATAGCTCAGGATCGCCTGGAGGTCCACCATCGAGAGCGCTTCTTCGTGTTTGCGTCCCCACGCGAACGATCCAGTAGCATTCGTCGACACTCTGGGCGTAAGGTACAGGTCCGGATCCGGCATGACGATCAGTCCCATCAGCTTTCCCCTTGCCCGAGCAGCCTGTAGAGCTTGGTGCGGGAGATACCTAGGTCTCGGGCGGCCGCGGACCTGTTGCCATCACGGGCGACAATGGCGGCCTTCACTTCTGCCAGAGTCGGGTCCGGCCGCTTCGACGACATCTGCGTGGAGTATGTCGACAGGTACGCGTTCGCCTTCGTCGCCCGGCTATGCCCCGCCGCTTCAACCACCTTGCGCATGGCTTCCCGGTGCGCAGCGACATCGCGCACCTTGCCCGCCCCCTTCACGGCCGCAGGCTGACCGGCCTCACGGTGGTACATCTGCTGCAGGAACTGATGCCGCAGCCCGTGCGCGGTCACCCCATCACCATTCTTCGTAATCCCGTGCTTCTCGAGCACGGTATAGAAGCGCCGCCGCCATCTTGCCTGGGTGTAGCGAGCAGGGATTAGCGTGCCGCGCTCTGGATTCGTTGCTGCCGCGAGCTTCGCCGCCGCCGCCAGAACCTCGTACTGCCAGTCGAACTCGATCGCGACCCGTCGCGGCCTACCCCCCTTCGTGCCGTCATGCACGTGCAGCTGCCCTGACGGCAGAACATCGAACGCAGGTTTCAATCGCCAGCTCTCCTTCGCGCGCAGACCGAACGCCGCCTCGAGCTTCAGTTGCAGCGCAACGTGCGGATCGCTAACCTCGATCTGCGCGACTTTAGTGATCGCATCCACGCCGTTGCCCTCCCAGGAACGGTCCTCCTGCGCTACGTACCTCCGCACGTAACCCTCCGGCCGCTTGACGTACTCATCGATGCGGCCAACCACCTTCGGCTTCCCCATCCAGCTCATGAACGCGCGCAAATGCGTCAGACGAAGCTCGACCGTGCCGACATTGAGACTTCGCTCAAGTACCCAGTGTTGCACGAGCCAGGCGATGTGCTTCTGGCGGATGCTGTATGGCGATGTCACGGCCATGCGCCCCGCCGTGCGAAGCTCCACGAACATCGCCAACAGGGCCTGCACCCGCTGCCGCTGAGACATCTGCGACAGGGATCGACCGCTCACGCGCGTCCCGCTATGCGGTTGATGCAGGTGCGAAGTGGCCAATACCGCGAATTCGGCTTTGAAGCGCTCGGGAAGACTGTACTGCTCCAGCAGTGGGAGCAGGTTGATTGATTTGCTCATGGGGATCCTCTCATCAAAGCCCGATGCCAAATTGACCTTACCCGACTTGATGGCCGTGACAGCGAGTTTCTCTTTCGTCTGGCGAATCACGGCCCCGAACCGTGTCCGCCATCTTGGTGTACCGAGCCACCACGCCCAGCTAACCGGCCACCTGCCGGATGCCCCTACCTTCCTGTCCTTTAGCGATGCCAAACCGATCAGCCCTGAGCATGGAAGCAATGCGTCGTGACTGTCCGCTATGCGCGCAGGCTCTCGCCTGGCACGCCCCTGCGGCCATCCACCCGGCTGCATCTGCGATGCCGGGCGCATCCACGAGGATTCTTGTCCTCGCGCATGCGCCCGTCCGCGGTGGGTGATTCCTGTTGCGCCGTTCTGGTACCGGTAGCGCCTCCCGGGTCGATATTGCTCAGAAGCCCGCGTTCACCTTTCCGGTGCGCAGTCAGCTCCCCGCCCCAAAGCCGGATCATCCCCGCCGCAGTGTGTCGGGCTTCGTGATCCGCGCCCAGCCACCCGGCTGAAAGAGCGTTGTCTACTTGCGGAAGTTTCTCGGTACACCTGTCCGGTGTCCGGCTTCGGATTCGTCCGCACTTCGGTCTATTTTCACAAACAGACCGCTATCGGCTTGGTATCGCGGTGTCCGGTGTCCTCACTATCCGACACGGTCCACTTGATTTGATTGAAAAAAAAGCCGGTTCAGTTTCCGGCGTGAACATCTGGCGGTCGCCGGCCCAACTTGAGGGCCTCGCTTGCCTGAGTGTGCCGCGCAATGGCGGCGGGATCGATGCGTCGGGGACGCGATGGGTACGCACAGGATAAAGCACAACGTTCGACGATGGCAACGCTTGAGCCTGCGAAATCGCGAGCTTTTGCGGCCTTGACTTCGCCATTTCCCCGGTAGATTGGATTCAACGATGTGGCACTTGAGTGGGCGTCGTGGCACTTGGCAGGCCATAGAGGGCTAGTCACGATCCAACGCAGCGGATTTCGTGGCACTAGGTCCCATGATGGCCGCCCATGTGCCACGACGACGATCTACGTGGGGCATTCCCGGTCGCTGACGGCCGGCGAGACAGTTCCATACCCGCCATGTCTTTTTTCTCTTTTCAAATGTCTTGGAGCAAGAAATGAAAGTCGCAACAGTCGCTGTCGATGTCGGGTACGGTAATACGAAGTCCGCTTTTCCGCTGGGTTCGGACGTCGCCACGAGCATGTTTCCCTCTCTCGCACCTCTGTCCGCCACGTCTTCACTCACCCCGCACGGAGGTTCTGTGCTCCGGGCGCGTAACGTCGTGAAGGTGGAGGTCGACGGCGCCACCTACGAGGTAGGCCCGGAGGTCTCGCTCACTGCGGCCTACGGCAACACGGGCCGCGCGCTGTCGGAGGACTTCGTCACCACGGCAAACTATGCTGCGCTCCTGGCCGGCTCTCTGAACTACGCGAAGGCCTCGCAGATCGAGCGCCTTGTCCTCGGCCTGCCCGTGCACAATACTCAGAAGTACGCAGCCTTCCTCAAGGACCGCTTCACCGGAACGCACGATTTCGGCTGGGGCGCCATCCAGATTGCCAGCGTCCTTCCTCTTCCTCAGCCACTCGGGACGCTCGTGACGTTCATCCAACAAAGTGGCAATAAGTACGATCCCGACAATGCCTATCTGGTCATCGACGTCGGATACTTCACCACGGACTGGGTCGTCGCACGCGGCTACGCGATGGACGACACACGAAGCGGTGGTTTTCCGTGTGGGGCAGCTCGCGTCTATCAACAGGTGGCCAGCCTGATCTCTGCAGCCAAGGGCGAATCGATGGACAGCATCGAGCGGATCGATAAGGCGATCCGTGACGCCAAGCCGCTGCTCTTCTATGGCGAGGATCTGGATATCCGCGACTACCTCGCGGAGGCGATGGCTGTAACCCAGCAACCCATCAAGGAAGTTCAAACTCGTGTCGGTCGCTCGGAAGACATCCGCGCGATTATTCTGACGGGTGGTGGCGCGTCCCTGTATGCCCCGACTATCCGGGCGGCATTCCCTCGCAACACCATCCACGTGATGGATGCCCCCTGCTTCGCAAACGTCCGGGGCTTTTACACCATCGGTGCGGCTCGGCAGTCTGCACGATCCGCGGCGTAAGGTGAACACATGACGGAGAAATTGCAGATCACCGTCACGCTTTCAGCGGACGCTTGCCCCGATCTGATCAAGTATCTCAGACAGTTTACTAGCGCGCGCGAGCGTACGTTCGTGTTCAGGCTCTTGGCACAGCGCGGACTCGAGGTCATGGCTGGGGCAAGCCCCGTCACGCTCTTGCCAACTGCCCGTTTGATCAGCCAGTCGGCCAGACCCGAACCGAGCCCCGCCGGCGAGCGCGATGCCTTTCAGGTTAGCGCGCCACCACCCGCGCAGGCAGTGCCGGCGCATGACCTGGCGGGGTCGCAGCAAGCGCCACCGCTCGCCCCGTCTGGCGTCGACGAAGCCGCTGCTGACTTGTCGCCAGCATTGTCAATTGATGCCCTGGACCTCGGCGCACTCAATGACGCGATGGCCAGATTCGTCTAGTCGCGGCTTGACGAGTTGGCGCTTTATGGCATGCTAGACTGATCGAAAACAAGAATCTTGGAGCTACCGATGTTCGAATATTTGTCCACCAACCACGACATCAACGTCTTCGTCTTTACTACCCTTATCGGCTGGTGTGTGTGGGAGGCAGCCCTTGTCATCTACCGCGGCCTGCGGTCTCGCCGCCAACCCTAGGTCGCTCGTCTCCGAAACGAAAAAAAAGCCCGGCATCTGCCGGGCTTTGTCGTTACGGGTTGACCACTCAGTGCAAAATCGCACGGCGAACGGCATAGGAAAAAGCGGTATCGAAATTCGCTTCGGTGCGACGCAGTTCGGCTTCCCGATCAGCATGGCGCTGAAACACCTGGTAGGAGTCGGCTTCCGACTGGCACGCCTGCACCATGCCGGCCGGCGTGCTGCGCATCGCACGAATCTCCATGTGACCGACGAACACAACAAATCCCTTCAGCATTGCATTTCTCCTTCGAGAAACCTGCCGCAGGTGTCCGCCCCCGTGGGATGGACCCACGGGGCAGCGGTTGAGACATCGCCCTATCGGGCGGTCGAAAATCAGGCGGGCATGGTTGCCGGCGCCATCGTGCTCAGTTGCCGGCTGGTCTTCCACTCGTCGCAGAAGTCCGTGCCACGGAGCTTGGGACGATGAATGACCACCTTCAGGCCCCCCACGCGCAAGCGTTTCTCGAGCGCAAGTGCGTCGGCCATGCCCGGCGACTTTCCCGTCTTCGGATCGATCTGATCGAAGTCCGCGAAGATGTGCACGGTGTGTATGCCGAGACCTTCCGGCACGACGAACTGGCTCAGCAGAACTCGGTTCAAGCAATACCATGTCGGCACGCCGAAGAGCATGTGCGCGGCATATGCAGTCTCGAGGCCTTCTGCCACCCCGAGCACACCGTCACGCGGAGGCATCAGACGCACGGCGCCGCCCGCCAGGGGAAGCGCAGACACATCATTTCGCTTAGCGTCCAGGATCTCGCCGTCGGCCGTCATCACGGTCGCCTTCGCCGGAGTGACTGAGTCCAACGCAGTGCGGTGCACCGTGGCCATTCGACCATCAGGCAGCGTGAACTGCGCGACGATCGTTGGGAACTGGCCAATCAGTGTTCCTTCGTGCCAGTATTCCTGCGTTGACAACCGCAGAGCGATCGGGCGAGGCGCCCTCAGCCCCGGCACCCGCGATGCGAGATACTTCATCGCATGATCACCTTGCGCGAGCGGCTTCGCTTTGGTCCACTGGCGATCAATCCGCTTGCGCTTCGCCTCCGGTGTCATGCCACTCCTCTGGCGAGAAGCCAGCACCGGACGCGCCTGGGCAGGCATTGGCATGGCATTGCCAAGAAGCTGGGAAGCCAGCTCTTGGAACGTCAGGCGATTCACATTGCACACGAGCTGAATCCCGTCTCCAGCCATCGGAGATCCGTTATTGCACTTACGGCACACCCAATCGCCCCGGCCGTTCTTATTGTCGAACGTGAAGCGATCGTGGCCTCCGCACATGGGGCACGGACCAGGACGGCCTAGCCAGAAGCTGTCCGTCAGGACGGCTGCTGGCAAGTATTGCTGCAACAGGGCGTCCCATTGAGCGGGCGTCCAAGTCTTCAAGATGTCACTCAGTTTCTTCATGGGCTGCACTCCGATTGGAGAGGTTGGTCGATGCCTGAGACAGGCGAGGAAACGCTTGCTCAAACCACATCCCGGCGATGGCCAGAAGGTCGTTTCAGCATGGCGTGGGAGGCGAAGGAGAGATTGGCCGAGCGGCCGAGAAGAATGCACTGCTGCGCCGGGAAACCCGGCGCAGCAGTGATCAAGAAGTGAATCGTTAAGACCTAAGTCTGTTCCGGGCTAGAACGGAATATCGTCGTCCATGTCCTCGAAGCCATTCGACGGTGCCGGCTGCGGACGGCGCGCTGCGCCGCCGTCCTGCTGGCCACCGCCACCCTGGCCTCTGCCCTGGCCGCTGCCCTGGCCGCTGCCCTGGCCACTGCGCGAGCCGTAGCCGCCAACGCCCGATTGACGACTGCCGCCGTTGTCATCACCATCGCCTCCGCCCATACCCTGGCGCGAGCCGAGCATCTGCATTTGGTCTGCGATGATTTCGGTGCTGTACTTCTCTGCACCCGACTGGTCCGTCCACTTGCGTGTCCGGATGCGGCCCTCGATATATACCGACGAGCCTTTCTTCAGATACTGGCCCGCGATCTCCGCCAGCTTGCCGAAGAAGGCGATGCGGTGCCACTCGGTGGCTTCCTTCGTCTCGCCGCTCTGCTTGTCCTTGTAGCGGTCGGTGGTCGCCAGGCGAATGTTCGTCACGGCGTCGCCGCTGGGCATGTAACGGGTTTCGGGATCCGCTCCGAGGTTCCCAACGAGAATGACTTTGTTGATAGATGCCATGTTGATTCCTGGTTAATGAATTTTGTCGATGCGCCAGAGCCATTTGTCCCATAGCTTCTGATTGCCTTCGTTGTCGAGCAAGGGCTTGCCGGTACGTTCGTGGAACGCCGGCACCTTTACCTTTTCGAGCCGGGTCACCCTCACGTGGTCGCCAATCACGCATTTCGCTTCCGCGATGGCGTCCTTGAGACCCTCGCCTTGAAGCGTCACTTCGGCCGCGACACCGGTGTCGACCCGGATCGCGAACGAGGTGTAGAACTTGGGTGGGGTAACGCCACGTTTGGGGAATTTCATCTCGCCCCAAAACGCAAGCCGGCCAACGGTCGATGACCTGCTGCCAAGCACGGGCTGCGCTGCAGTAGCCTCGGAAAACTGTGGCTTCCCTGGCTGCCTCGCATCGTCGTCATGAGCGACCCGGGCGACTCGTTCTCTCACCCGCGTTGCCGGTGATGCCGGAGCAGGAGGCGTCGCGCCGGAAGACAAGGAGCGCACCTGAGAGAGCGTCTTGGCTATCGCCTGCTCCACCGTACAGCCGTGGAGGACCGCGTGCTTATTCCAGCGCGGCACCACTTCTGGCAAGAGCTTTTGTCCGAATCGGGTCTCCGTCACACGATGCTCGAAGGTTGCAACGAAATGCACGATGCTGTCTCCCTCATCACGAAACAGATGCGGGAGATCAGCTATCGTGATCTGGGTTTCGTTCGGGGCGCCCTGCCCGACTGCAGAATCGGTCGGCCTCTGGCCTTCCGGTGCGCCCCCAAGCAATTGAGCGCCCAGACGCTTTATCGCGTTCAGAAGGGCCATGATGTTTCAAAGGAGTGAGCCACAGCACATCCGGCGAACCTCATTGAGGTCTTGGCTGAGCAGGGCATTGTTCAGGATGACGTCTTGCATCATCTCGGGATCCACGCCGCTCACTGCGCAGACGTAGGCATAGGGCAACGCACCATCCCAGTATCCGAAGATCCAACCGAGCGTCATCGAGTAATCCCCGAGGTCGAGCGGCTTTCGCTTGATACGATCTCGAAGCATCTCCGCACAGTCAACTAGTGACTCCGGCGTGTTGTCGCCTCTGCGGCTATCGCACGCCAGGCTGATGAGTGCGTCGATCATTTGCTCTCGGACAGCCTCGCTCCATAGCGAAGGATCCGGGAGGGGATCAACCTTGGGAGGGGAAACAAGGATGGCGGTAGCTTCACCGAAGAAGTCCAACTGCCATCCCGACGGAGTTTGATCCATGAAGGTCTCCGATACGGGACCCGATCTACCCGCCTTGTCGGCGGGCATCGAATACCCGCGACAGGTGGGACTGCCGCCCCCAGGAAGGGGGCGGCGAGGAATCAAGAACGGCGGTCCGTTCCCGTTCTGCGAATCGACATCACGACGGCCGAGTGCTCGTACTGCTTTTCGGCCGACTCGACGACGGCCTGCGGCGGCTTGTCCCGCTTGGCGGGCTCGGGCGTGGACACCTTCGGCGCTGCCGGAGTCTTGCTCGCGAACGCGATGAAGCGGTGATACAGCCACGATGTGCCGACGATGGCCAGAAAGGCGCCGACGACGATTGATTGCGCGGCCAGGTACAGCACCATGCAGAACATGAACAGCTTGAACGGACGCTTGATCGCGTTGTTGGCGAAGGATTCCATGGCTTTCTCTCTAGAAAACGAAGCAGTTGGATTTCCTGGCTGAACTGCCAGGCGATTATTCGATGCTCGATGAGCAAGGAATCCTTCGAAGCGGGCACGACAACGCGCTTGCGGCATGCCGGAGCATTGCGCAAGAACGCTATGTGATCGGGAAATTGAATGGGCGAGAAGAGAGACTAAAACATTCGCCGAGGTCGATGCGTGAGCACGCAGATCAGAATCTACACCACTTCTAATGCGCGCGCAACGCCATCCCCTCACCCCCGCGGTCCTCATATTTGCCGCTGAAAGACGGCATAAATAGTGCCTCTTTCCGGGATCAACCCAAGATCATGATATTGGGAAATGGACGGTGCTGGCGGCTGAGAACGGTGCCGCTGCTCCGCGGCCCAGCAGCGGGTCCCAGCAACATCGCGACTTGTATATACATGACATCCCTCCTATGGGAGGTCTGTAGCCACGCTCCCTTCGCGTCGATAACTAGGTCCTTGAGGTGATCATTTGACGGCCACCTTCAAAAACTAGGTCGAACTAGCGAGCTTTCACAACTAATGACGATCGCGACCGGGACTAATCTCCCTCGGAGGCGTGCCAGCGCGCCGAGTTCTCGCCCATTGCCGCTGCCCTTGACATTGGACTCGAAGGGTTCCGAAACACGGATCTACACACCGACTGCAGGCCACCCTGTAGCACTTCGCCCCCTTATTGACGCATTCGGTGCGGATGACACCGATTCGCCAGCCCTTTCTTTGCCCTTGACTTTGCAAGGCCGGCTGTAGCCTTAAACGATTGGACGGGAAAGCGAAGTTCACCATCAACACATAGGAACAAGAAGCGTCAATAACCCCTCCCCGAAGGGAGGGGCTTGAGGGAGCAATCCTGAGAGCCCGAGATTGACCAGGGCAAGCGGTAACCAGCCCGCTACGTTGTGCAGAAGTGCGCAGACCCACCGCCGAATGCTTCCTCAGTTCGGCGCTCTGGAAGCGATGGCAGCAGACAAGCCACGGGTAGGCACGAAACGGGCTATCGCCGGGAGTCATCCCAATCTGCTGCACAACTTGCCCGAGGGGAGACCTTCCATGAGGAAGGCGTTACAAGGCCCGTAAGGGCACATACATAGGAGCCGATCATGTCGGTTTTTGTTCTGGACAAGCATGGCAAGCCGCTCATGCCATGCACCGAGAAGCGCGCTCGATTACTGCTTGAGCGTCGCCGGGCGCGCGTGCATCGCGTTGTGCCGGCCGTTATCCGTCTGGTTGACCGCACGGTCGATGACTGCGAGTTTCAGCCCCTGCGTATCAAGTTGGACCCAGGCAGCAAGATGACCGGGGGGGCGCTAGTGCGCGATACGGAGCTGGCTTGCTCCGTATCCGGGGAGATCCGACGTGGTGCGGCAGTGTTGAACCTGTTCGAACTCGTGCATCGTGGCCGTCAAATCAGCGAGTCCCTGACGGCTCGCCGTTCCATGCGCCGGCGTCGCCGCGGCGCGAACCTGCGTTATCGGGCTCCGCGCTTCCTGAATCGTACGCGCCCTGCTGGCTGGCTCGCGCCATCGCTCCAGCATCGCGTGGACACGACGATGGCATGGGTTCAGCGCATCCGCCGTTGGGCTCCCGTCAACGGCGTCTCGTCTGAGCTGGTGCGCTTTGACATGCAGGCAATGGAAAATCCGGAAATTTCTGGCGTCGAGTACCAACAGGGTACGCTCGCCGGTTACGAGGTGCGCGAATACCTGCTCAAAAAATGGGGGCGCACATGCATCTATTGCGACGCGACGGACCGCCCGCTTCAGATCGAGCACTTGACTGCGAGAGCAAAAGGCGGCACGAACCGCATCGGTAACCTTGGACTGGCTTGCGGCCCCTGCAACCAGGACAAGGGTGCAAATGACGTACGCGAGTACGTCGACGACCCGAAACGTCTGGCCCGCATACTTGCGGCCGCATCGCGTCCACTGAAGGATGCTGCCGCCGTCAATGCGACGCGTTGGGCGTTAGCTAACGCTCTGAAGTCGACGGGCTTGGCTGTCGAACTTGCCTCCGGCGGGCGGACGAAATATAACCGCGTGACCCTCGGCGTGCCGAAAACGCACGCGCTTGACGCAATGTGCGTCGGTGACGTTTGCGACGTGTCGGGTTGGCGGCGGCCGACCTTGCAGATCAAGGCCATGGGCCGCGGAAGCTATCAACGTACTCGGCTCACTGCGCACGGGTTCCCTCGCGGTTACCTGATGCGCAGGAAACAAGTCAAAGGGTTTCAAACGGGCGACCGGGTCTGCGCCAACGTCCCTTCCGGGAAGAAGGCTGGTGTTCATACCGGGCGGGTTGCAGTGCGCGCCAGCGGATCGTTCAACATCCAGACCGACGGCGCGGTAGTCCAAGGCATCAGCCACAAGTATTGCCGGATCATTCAACGTGGTGACGGCTACCACTATCAAACTAAAGATAGCTATTCACAAGGAGAGACGGGAGAAGGGCGTGCTAAGCACGCCGCGCTATCCATCCCCGTCCTGAAGGACGGGGTTTCCCGCGCATCCCGATGAGCAACAGCCATATCCTCGCACAGTCGGAGCCTCGCCGAGAAATCTCGATCCTCGAACTCACGCGGCTTCTGCTTGGTTCCGAGGTGGACTCCGCATCAATCGGCCGCATCGTTCATGCTGCCGAGCAGATTTCCCAGGCGCGAGATCGAATCCGTACCGAGTACATGATTATCGGGTCTCACCTGGCCGACATCCACCAGACGCTCTACATCGCCATAAACAAACGCCTCGATAACCCGACCAAAGCGCGGGCGCAGGCGAGTCGCCTGCTGAACGATTACGCCTCCCGAAGCCTGCAGATCAGCAAACACACCGCGATTCAATATCTCCAGGTGTACCAGCGATTCGTGAACAGCAACGAGGCGATCGAGTTTCTGAACCTGGGCGAACTCACGATCCTGAAACGATCCGACATCTCGGAGGAGGAGGTCCAGCTACTGGTCAATGCGAAGAAGCGCCACGAATCCTTCTCTCGCGACGAGATCCTCCCGTTCATCGAGAGGTATCGCGCAGCCTCTGATGAGGTCAACACGTTGATGGCGGCCTTGGAGAGCGCGAAGGAACAACTCTCCAACGGATTGGCACAGAAAACTGAACTCGAACTGGAGATCAAGTATTTGCGCGAGCGGGCGACCAGCGCCGACACCAAAGAGTCCGAGCACCGCGAAGCACTCGCCGCGGCACAGGCAGCGCTCGACTCTCAAAGTCACACGGTCCAGTCCCAACGCGTTTCTATCGATCGACTGAGGCTGGAAAAGGAAGGTGCCGAGAAGGCGATAGCCGAGATGCGAGTACGCGAAGTGGTACGCGAGGTCAAAGTCGAGGTGGTTCCATCGGGGTACAAGAGCGTATCTGACGCGATCGACACCGCGAGGCGTGAACTCGCCGAAACCGAGAACCAGCTCAACGTGAAAAAGCAGCAGCTCAATTCGATAGCGTCGGAGCTTCTTGACCGCGAAACAACTGCTGCCGAAAAGGGGCGCATCGAAATTCGGCTGGCCGGGCTGAAAGCAGACATCGACGAGGCCACCATGAAGGTTCGCTCGGCGACCGGTCTTGGCACCTTCAGCCGAGAACACCAGCCTCACATCGCGTCCATCCGCGACAGCATGCGCGCGCTGTCGGATGCCGTGCAGACAGCATTCGGAGATTGATCTTGAAACCTGCCGCACCCAACAACCCCCAACAGAGTGTTCCCACGTGGGTCTTGGACCGGGTCTTCTCTGCCAATTTTCGTCTCTCGTCGTATCTGCTGAACGCGATGACGGTCAATACAGGGCTCGCATCGGCGTTCGAGGTAGACCAGTCGCAACTTGCCCAGCTTCGAGACGACTTGTCCATATCGGCGCTCATCTTCAATAGTCCGTTTCTCGCCTACGCCCCCACACTATCCACGCCTGAGGATTGGCGATCTTTCATCGACGGCCGGACGCCCACCAAGACACTCGTCGATCTGCGCAAGAAGATGCCTGAACTGTCCATCGTCGATTCGATGCTTCTTGAACAGGCAAACCGCTCGTACGTCGGCGCCATGTACGACGTGCTCAACATGTCAGCGCTCGCGGCTCCGTTACTAGGCATCTCCAACGACCTGGCGGCGTACCTTCGCTCGGTGCCGCAACATGAGATTGATCTCGCGATCTCGGAAAGACGGGTGCCTCTATTTCAGTGGCGTATCCAGAACCGACTCTTTTGGTACGAGGCTGTTGCTGGAACGTTGACGCCGGAACTCGTTGCACACTACCTGATGGATACGTCCCCAACTCGCGCGGATCGAATGCCGCATTCGGGCGTATGGGGTCACTTTCAACTTCCGAGATTGGCCGTCGATGGGTATTGCGAAGCCTTCATCAAGCTCGGGTGTCGAGCCATGAGTGTGGCCACGTTGTTCAACGTTACGCCCAAGCGCACGCGGGACCTCTACACCCTACTGCACGGCGAGTCTTCGCCATCCGGGAAGCAACCTGATTCCGCGATTTGGTACCTCGATTCTGGCTCCAGGCGAGTCCAGTCGACGTTCCAAGTCTGGCTCTTCCGATGCGCCTTGGCATCCGATTTGAATATCCCCTCAGCCTTTCTAGCTGCGATGGATGTCAGCAACCGGATGTTCAGAGAAGATAGGCTTCCAACAGAACGCGCGCTCCACCTACTGCGTTCATTCGCCAGCAACAACGAGCTCGCCATCAAGACATGCCGGAGTTGCGGAACGCCATACCTTGCCTCGAATGCCGCCGCACGCATCGAACTGAGCAACTCGTTCCAATGCCCCTGCTGCACCGGGGTCCTGTCCTCACCAAATGCACCTAATCGAAAACGCCTTCGCGGACGGCCGCGGTTGAAGCGTGTCTAGCGGACGTTAGAATCATGCCCCTCACCGCCAATCGGCATACCTTGGAGGTTTAATGCTCACTGCCATCGCGATGTTCATATTGATCAACGGGCTGCCTGCATATATGGCTCGACGAATGGCTCGCCGCAAGGGCCGGAGCGAAATGTTCTGGTTCATCGCTGGCATTTTCGGTTCATGGTTTGTCGTCGGGATTCTGGCACTAATGCGGTCTTCCAGCACGCCCACGCTAGCCGAATACCTGGCAGCGAACCCGACCTGCAAAACGCCCACCGGCATTGCGTGCAAATTCTGCGGCTCGCGAAGTATTCGCTTGTGGCGCGACGAGTCGGGATATGCAATCCACCAACGACACTTCTGCAATCACTGCGGTGAGTTGCTGTATCGAAGCGGTTGAGCGGGGTGAGCCCAACGGAACGACAATACGATGCCCCTTGGGCGCGGCAAGCCTCGTCCTTCAGGGCGAAGAAGGATAGCGCGCAGGGTCAAGCCCTGAGCAGACATTCCGCCGGAATGTGAAGTGTCGTCCGCGATCCACTAGTGCGAATGCCGGTGGTGAACGTCAGGATAGTGGAGATGTTTATGCACCATTGGCTTGTGATAATGCCTATGCCGATGCGGATCTCTGCCGTCCCACGGAAAATCGTGCGTGTGGTGGTGATGCTCGTCATGCCGGTGCGAATGGCTATGATCAAGCGTCACATGCACGTGCTCGTGTTCGTGCCGCTCCCGCAAATGCAGCCAGATCCCGAGTGCCATCAAGACTGCGGCAGACCCGAACGTTACGCTTGGAGCCTCCGGCCAAATCAAGAACGAGATCAGCACCCCGAACAATGGGGCAACGGAAAAGTATGCTCCAGTTCGAGCGGAATCAAGAGCACGCAACCCCACTACGAAGAGCGCAAGACTAATACCATAGCCAGCGAATCCGACCAACATCGCACCGGCTAGGACAGTGGGCGGGGGCAACATCGCGTCCTGCCCCAAGGCCAACGCAGTATTGCAAAGTCCGGCGCCCACCTTTGATGCAAGCCAGCAAGTGCGCATCGTTGCTCGACACCTTGCGCGTCAGGTTGTTGTCCACCGCCCGGCACAAGCAGGCCCCGACGAGAAGTAATGCGCCCATCAACAACTGCAGGCTTCCCGACTGCCATGAGAGCATCAAGCTGCCCGCGACAATGGCGATCATGCCGAGCACGATCTGCCGGTTAGCGTTTTCCTTGAACACGACCCAGGCAATCAACGCCGTCAAAACCCCCTCCATGTTCAGGAGGAGCGACGCCGAGGCGGCAGCGGTTGAAACGAGCCCCGTCATCAAAAGCGCTGGGCCGGCGATGCCACCGGCCAGAATGGTGCCCAATAGCCAGCCCCAATCAGCCTTGGGTATGCCGATCTTTTCACTCGGCGAACTAGACGAACGCCACAGCCGTCGAGCTACGACCACCAGCGCCAGGCCAACGCCACTACCAAGGTACAAAAAGCCTGCAAGTAGGAGCGGTGAAATTGCTCCTGTCAGGGCTTTGGCGACGGGTGTACTGGCACCGAAGAGGAGTGCCGCTAGTAGTGCTGGGGATGCGGTGCGCAGGGACATTGCAGGAGGAACTCAAACGCTAGTGGGCAGAGTGGAGTGATCGTCCGACGCTACTTCCATCGGCGAAGAACATGCTGAAAGACAAGGCTATTCGGTAGCCGTAGCACGATCTCTTGGCCGTCGTACGTCGCTTCCAGCAACGTCGTATAAACTAGGTTGATATTCACTACCCGTCCTTTTATCCCCGGCTTTTCCCCATTCTCCAGCAGCTCAACTGTTTCCCCGATGCGGAAAGCCCGGGTAAAGTAGATAAGCAGCGCACAGAACAAGTTCGTCAGCACGCTCCATGCAGCGAAGAACGCGACCGCACCCACGGTCGCGAAGCCCGTGAATGCCGTCCATAGCACGGCCCCAGATACGCCCAAACGCTCCAGGGCCCAGAGGGTGACCGCCACATAGACGATAGTCGCGACAACACGCAATGAAAGCGCGGTAACCTTGGCCGATAGTGAGTACGTGTTAGTCAGCTTGCGAAGTGACCGACTTGCGATTCGCATCGCTAGCCGTGCAACCGCGCCTATCAGAACCACCTCAACTGCCGGAATCAGGATATCGAACCAATCTGCCATCCATTGCGGAATGGTTATCGTGTATAGCTTGAAGAAGTCTGTTCATGAGAAGCGTTACCACGTCCATCTCCGATGGAGTCAAGTTCCACCGTTCGAACTGAATTTGCATCAACAGCAGGAAATTCCGCATGAGCTAGACGGCTGCTTCGTCTTGCCAGATCATCGCCCGCTGTCGAGCCTTCAGACTGGTAGCAACGACGCCCAGTTTATACATGGTGCGACGCCACCCCTCACGAATCACGAGCCGGGCCATTACCGCTGCCCTTAACGTGCCGACACCTGCCTCCGCAAGTGCATGGGAATCGGAGGATTTGGTAGTGAAATGGAGGAAATCCCATGCCTGAAAGGCTGAGATCATCAACAAAGCGGACGCTAATATTGACCGCGTGACGCGAGGTCTTCCACGCATTCCACTGCGTGAAGGGATCCTCCCAGCACTGCGGCCCGCGACGGCCCCTCACCTAACTTTGCGACCGGTCTGTCGACTTCGGCGCGTTGGCGTGTCCGACGCCAACGCGTGAGCGGCACAAGTCTACCATGAGGAAGATTGCGCACACATTGCAAAACAGTTACTAGCCATCCTTCCGGCCGCGGGGGCGACGCTACAACATTCCGGCTGCTCTCGCTGGACACTCACTAGTGGCCACGCCGTCATCATCTCGCAATCCCCCCGACAGGTACGCCCCCTAGAATCCCGATGTTCGTTCCCGGGGAGCGAGGGGCCCCCAAGCTCGGCAAACGCACTCCGACGGCCCGCCGTCTAATCGGCTCCCAGTGAAACACATCTGCTCCTCGTGGAGCTCAAGAATGCGCCGCGTGTTCTGCCACACGCACAACGTCACGAAAGCAACGCAATACCTCCGAGGCCCTGGCCCTTCACTGCGGCTGGCCGTATTTGAGAAACATTGGTGGCAACTGTCGCCGAAAACCTTGATGGACAGTCTCTTGAAGCGAAAGATTCTCTTGGCCTTGACCATCGCGATCTTGGCGGTCCTCTGGATTTTCACGCTAGCTGTGCGCCCGTTGTATGAGCCCGATGAGGGGCGATATGCCGAAGTTCCGCGCGAAATGTACGTCTCAGGCGACTGGGTTACGCCGCGACTGAACGGCGTCAAGTTTTTCGACAAACCGCCTCTGCAGTACTGGGCCACAGCCAGCGCCTACATGATCTTCGGCCCGTCAGAATGGACTGCTCGGATCTGGAGTGCGCTCGCGGGACTCTTAGGGGTAGCTGCCGCATGGTGGGCAGCCCGATTGCTCTACGGAAGCCTGATTGGCCTGGCCGCGGCGCTGGCACTTATCGGCGCCCCACTCTGGATTCTCGGCTCGAACCTAACAACGACGGACATTGGCGTAGGCGCGCTTCTCGGAAGCGCAGCCTTGGTATTCACTGTGGCGTACCAGACCCAGAACCAGCGTTTGTTTCCTGTCGTCTGGCTGCTGGTTGGACTGGCGTTCCTGGCCAAAGGCTTGATCGCCATCGTGCTTCCTGCGATGACGTTACTGCTATATGCGCTCCTTACGGGACAGCTCTTCGGCTTCCTGAACACGAAATTCTGGCGCTGGAGTCTGCTCGCCGTAGCGATAGCAGTGCCGTGGATCATCGTGGTCTCGATGCGCAACCCGGAGTTTCTGAACTACTTCTTCATCCACGAACATTTTGCAAGGTTCTCATCCTCGGTGCACGAGCGAGACAAGCCCTTCTGGTTCTTCTTTGCAGTGGGCGCCGCCGGTGTTCTGCCATTCATCGCTCTGATTCCCGGCGCCATCGTACCTCGGCCGGGGATGGCCCGGACAACGCGGAGCTTCGATTCCCAGCTATTTCTGTCGATATGGGTGATCGTTGTCATTGGCTTTTTCTCGATTTCCCGCTCTAAGCTGCCGCTCTATATCCTCCCGGCCTTTCCGCCGGCGGCCGTACTGCTTGCCCATCGCGCGATGGGCGTGACTCGCACCACCCTTGCCGCAAGCTTCCTTTCCTTGCCAGTGCTCGGCGTAGCCATCGCGTTCCTGCTGTGGCACCCGACACTTTCGAGCGCGATGCTCAAGCGCGACGTGAGCGACCCCGCATCGCTTCAAATATGGGGCTTCATCGCCATGGCGATCCTGGTGCTTGGCGGCTTCCTGGCCTTTGGCATCGCAATTCGGGGCCGCAGTCTTCGCGCGGTCGCCGTTGCGTCCCTGACCACGCTTGCCGGCCTGCAGGCGGGATTGCTGGCGTCCCGGGCATTTGAATCGCTCTCCATCAAGCCGATCGGCATGGAAGTCAAGGCAGCGGCCCGCATCGACACGGAACTGTTCAACGTCGGGCAGATTGACCGAGGCCTGGCGTTCTATGCCGAGCGGGAGCCCATCATTGTGGCCGCCAGATCCGAGCTGGATCTTGGCTTCTCTGTCGAACCAAACAAGTGGATCGCCGATGAAGCAGCGTTTGTACAGCGATGGAAGGCCTCCGGACACAAGCTCGCCGTCATGCGCAAGGACACCTTCGAGCGCCTGAAGACTTTGCTCGGAACGGATACGACCGTGCTCAGCCAGCATGGGGTCAACGTTCTGGTGCAAAAGCCATGAACATCACAGCGCGATTCGTGCGGTTTCTTGGCGCTGGCGCGACAGCTACTGCGTTGCACTATGTCACGCTGATCGCGCTCGTCAGCTCTGGTGCGCCTGCGCTCCCGGCGTCGGCAGCCGGTAGCGTCGTTGGACTGCTGACCCACTACTTCATCAGCAGCCGTTGGGTGTTCGTACACGTTCACCCCGAGCGTATCGCCTTCGTCAGGTTCTTCCTGGTCTCGGCCCTGGCGTTCCTGCTCAACTCACTTCTGATGTTGGCAGGACTGGCGGTCGGCCTGCACTATCTGATTGCCCAGATCGTCTCGACCCTTTTAGTCATGTTAGTCAACTACGTACTCCATGCGAACTGGACGTTCATGAATGGAGCGATGCGATGAATGCTTCCACCCTGCCAACCGAAAAGATTTCGGTTGTCGTGCCGCTCTTCAATGAAGAAGCCGTCTTGCCCCAGTTTCACTTTCGGCTTCTCCGCGTCATGGAGAGACTGGCATCTGACTACGAGATTATCTATGTCGACGATGGCAGCCGAGACCGATCGCTAGAACTGGCGCACCAGCTGAAGGCCAACGAAGCACGCGTCGGAATTGTCGAGCTCAGTCGCAACTTCGGCAAAGAAGCTGCATTGACTGCGGGCCTCGATATGGCGGGCGGCGACGCTGTGGTGATTATCGATGCCGACCTGCAAGACCCGCCCGAGTTGATTCCTGCCTTGATCGATAAATGGCGCGAGGGTTTCGACGTGGTTTATGCCACGCGTACCTCTCGTGACGGCGAGTCGTTGCTCAAGAAGTTCACCGCGCACTGGTTCTACCGATTGATGGGCAAGCTCAGCGATACGGAAATCCCGGCCGACACCGGCGACTTTCGCGTCATGAGCCGACGTGCCGTTGCCGCGCTGGGACAGCTTCGAGAGCAGCACAGGTTCATGAAGGGGCTTTATTCCTGGATCGGATTCCGCCAGACCGCTGTCATGTATCGCCGCGACGCGCGGGCATCGGGAACGACCAAGTTCAACTACCGCAAGCTGCTGCGCTTTGCCGTGGATGGCATTACTGCCTTTTCCACCGTACCGCTGAAGTTCGCCACGTCGATTGGCCTGCTTGTGGCGATTCCTGCCTTTTGCATGGCCACCTTCATCGTTGGCAAGACGCTCATCTATGGTGATCCCGTACACGGCTATCCATCGATGATGACGGTCTTACTGATGCTCGGCGGCCTGCAGCTCGTCTTTCTGGGGGTACTCGGGGAGTACGTCGGGCGGCTGTTCAACGAGGTCAAGCGGCGGCCTGTTTATCTCGTTGCGAGCTATACGGCCCCTGCGGGCTCCGAGCCTAACGTTACTGCCATGGGTCAGGAGGCACGGCCGCCGGCAAGGTGCCCAATGGCGCCTGCGACCATCTTCCACGCACCGGGCAGATCTCCCAGGGAAGAGCTGTGTCTTCGGGACCGCCGCCAGCAGACCTCAGTTCTGACGGAGAAGCCGGCGCCGCTTCGCTAACCGGATAGAGAGGTGCGCCCCCCAAGATGGCGAGCAAGCGTCGACATCATGACGTTTTCGACAGAAAGTGAATTGCAATCAACTTTCACCGCCGCCCCCCATTTCCATTCATTGACCCTGTAGCTACTACAGGCTATCCACTACAGTCATTGGCAACGCGATGCGCTACGAGACGGCGAAACCAGAGCCACCCAAGGCGCGGCGAACGCGATGACACATATCCATTAAGGAGAAAAAGATGGGTTTCCTAGAACGGCTTTTTAGCGGTCACGGCAGTGGCCACCACGGCAAGGGAATGCGGCGCGGTCATGGCGGGGGCAATCACGGTAGCGGGTATGGTGATTCCGGCCACCGGTACGACAATCCGCCAGCCCCGCCGCAAAATTATGCCGGGCTTACCTGTCCAATCTGTGGTGTCGTGAGCGCCCAGGGTGCACGCTTCTGCCAGCAATGCGGTAGTTCGCTGGTCCCCGCTCCGTGCACGCAATGTGGCACCGCTCTTTCGCAGAATGCGAAGTTCTGCGGCAGTTGCGGCAAGGCCGCGAAGTAAAGGCACTGTGAGACGGCGCGTCCGGCATCTTTTTGCCAGGACGCGGCACGTCATCATCTGGACTTCTCGCGATAAGCGAGCAGCCGAAGCGCGTTGAACACGACAATGAGGGTCGAACCCTCGTGCATCGCGACGGCGGTGCCAATACCGAGACCAAGAATCGTCGCAGGCAGAAGGAAGGCCACGACGCCGAGACTGATATACACGTTCTGAAGGATGATGGCCCGCGTGTGACGGCTGAGCCCGACCACAAACGGCAGGTGCTTGAGATCGTCGGCCATCAGTGCAACATCGGCTGTTTCGAGTGCCACGTCCGAACCTGCAGCGCCCATTGCAATGCCCACGGTAGCATTTGCCATGGCGGGGGCATCGTTGACGCCGTCCCCCACCATCGCCACCTTGGCTTCCTCGCGCAATTTCTGAATCGCTTCGACCTTGTCCTCGGGCATCAGATCGCCCCAGGCTTCGTCGATGCCCACCTCCTTGGCAACCGCTTCTGCAGCGCGCTGGTGATCGCCCGAAATCATGATCATCCGCATAATACCAAGATCGCGCAGTGCCTGAAGAGCGGCCTGTGCCGAAGCCCGAGGCGTATCCATGAGACCAATGGCGCCAAGATCCCGGTCTCCGTGCCTCACGATCATGGTCGTGCGACCGCTGCTGCGCAGCATCTGCGCAGCCTTCATCATCGCGTCGCCCAGCGGTGCAATGGCTTCGGCTCCAAACATGTCCGGTTTGCCAATCCACACGGTTTCGTTGTCCAACGTCGCAGTTACGCCGCGCCCGGTCAGACTCTGGAGATGCGATGCTTCTTGAACGACGCTGCCGTTCAGGAGCTTGCGGCCATCGCGCGCTATCGCAGCGGCCAGAGGGTGGTCACTAAGAGACTCCACGGCCACCGCTACCGTCAGCAATTCCTTTTCGGAAATGCCGTCAGCAGCAATAACATCGGTGATGTGAGGACGCCCTTCGGTGAGCGTTCCCGTCTTATCGAATGCGATTGCCTTGAGTGAACCAAGATTCTCGAGCGGAGCACCGCCCTTAATGAGTACCCCTCCACGGGCCGCCCGTGCCACCCCTGAGAGGACCGCGCTAGGTGTAGCGATGGCCAGCGCGCATGGGCTAGCAGCAACCAACACCGCCATGGCGCGGTAGAAGGTGGCGCTGAACGGCTCATCAACGACCATCCCCGCAAACAGCAACAACGCCACCAGCACGAGTACCGCTGGGACAAAAATCCGCTCGAACTTCTCGGTAAATCGTTGACTAGGCGATTTCTGCGCCTCGGCCTCATTGACCATCTTGACGACTTTAGCCAATGCGCTCTCACTGGAAAGGCGTGTCACTTCTACCTCAATGGCCCCGGCTCCATTGATGGTTCCGGCGAACACGCGCGAGGTGGCCTCGACGGCGTCTGGCTTCTTTCTTGCTGTGCGGGCGTCATCCACCGGCTGCTTGTCAACCGGAATGCTCTCGCCAGTTACAGGCGCCTGATTGACCGAGGACGTTCCTTTCACCAAGAACCCATCGACCGGCAAACGTTCGTTTGGCCGGACAACAACCACATCGCCGACACGCAACTCCTCTACTGGAACCTCCCGCACATCGCTGTCGCGACGCACCCTGGCCGTCGCAGGCGCGAGCGCGGCAAGCGCTTCGATGGCCCGCTTTGCCCGACCCATCGCGTAGTGCTCGAGTCCATGACCGAGACTGAACAGGAACAGAAGTAGTGCGCCCTCGGCCCACGCCCCGAGGGAAGCCGCGCCGGTAGCGGCAACCAGCATCAGCGTATCGATCTCGAACTTTCTCAATCGAAGGTTCTCAATGGCCTCCCGCACGGTATAGAAACCACCAAAGAAGTATGCACCGACAAAGAGAACGGTCGGGATCCAGCCGGCCGCATTGTCAGCCAGCTTCTCAATCGCGAATCCAGTGCCGAGCAAGGCCCCGCAAACGACAGAGAAGACCAGCTCAGTGTTCTGCCCAAACATCCCGCCATGCCCGTGCTCCACATGCTCCTTCCCATTCCCATGCGCATGATCTTCAGCGCCTTCGTCGTGATCATGATCAGCATGGCCGCCGCCTTTCGGTGCTCCACTGTCAACCGGAACCAAATCCCGCCGGCCTAAGGCCTCCTGAACCCTTGCCGCCGAGGTCTGTTCGCTATCAAACTCGACGCGCGCTAGGCCGGCCGGACTGACTTCTGCCTCAATGACACCTGGCAAAGAACGTAACTGGCTTGCGATGGTCCTTGCGCGCCGTGCATGCGTAATGCCTTTTACCTTCCAGAGTGCATGTCCGAAGCGCGAAGAGATCGTCGCGCCGGTACTGGTCATCAGTTCACGGATTCGGGAAAGGGAAATGACGGCCGGATCGTAGTGGACACATATCTGTGGTCCGTGACCGACGTTTCCAACCTTCAGGTGCGCTGCTTCGACGCCTTCCTTTGCTCGCAACTCGGCTAGCAACCGCTCGACACAGGGGTCCGAGGAATCGGGAACGTCGGGAAGCAGTATCGGGATATCCAATCGCAGCTTTTTGGTCATTGTCGCGGGCTCCAGTTAGTCTGAAATGGCAGTTATTGCGTGCACTATTAGCAATCAGTGTGCCTCGCATTTCTTCCGTCCGGCCAACTTCTCACCATCACATTGCAGGTCCGTAATACATCGGTAATCTGGCGGCCATCTGGGCGTACTATCGTGTGGATGACACGGTCTGCGCGCAACGCGTTCCGGAACCCCTTACATGATCTGCGCCGTTGCCTACTCCGCCCTGCTAATCTACGTGTCGCCTGTTCCTGCTGGCGCGGATAGCAATTTCTGCCGGCAGCACCCAACGTGGGATGCCACCACCGAGCAGCGAGCATACGGATGTGCGCCATATAGGTATCTGCTGGCTCGGGCAGCCAATCCCAGACATCGCACCGCCAAGCACCCGTCGAAGCAGCAATCACCAGCCAGTACACCCGAGCCGACTCCCAAAGACCCTCCCAAAGACACCTCCAGCGCTTCAAGCAGACCTATGCCAACTGGCCGATAGTACGAGCAACCACTACGGCCGCATGTTCTGGTAGAGCTTGAGGATGTCCTTGTACTCGTCTGCAGTCCTCTGAATGGAGAACCGCATGCGAAGCGTATTCTCCGCAAACGCCACGCGCTCGACGTCTATCTCCACGGTGTTGCCGTCTATGCTCGACTGAAGCGGCACCCGATACAGGAGATCCTCCTGCAGCGTCGGTTTGCTGGCTTCAATATGCCGCGACGAGGTCATCGTCATCCCGGAAAAATTCTGTCCACTTCCCATCACCCGCTCCAACTCGGCACTGAAGTCGATGTCACGCGCCTTGTAATTCGGTGTGTCCGCATTCGCGATGTTTGCAGATAACAGTTCAAACTTCCGCGTCCGGAGTCTCAGCGCCTGCTCGTGAACGCTGTCTTGACTACGGGTCAACTTGGCGATGTAAGGGATGCCCATCTCGAATATCCAACTAGTTCGGAGCATGCAGCGTATTCCAGCAACATTTGACTCTATCGCTAGAGCAACGCCCCCTTTTCACGAGTTTCCCATTACCAATTCGCAATGTTGGTATCGAGGTAAAAAAACGAAGCTTCCATTTCCTTGAAGTATTTTCAATGATGGCCTTCCATGGTGCGCGCCTTATGTCGCCTTTTGACCACGAAGTGACTCAGTGTAATTGCAATGCAATCTGAGCGTCATCTGCGGATTTCTATACTCGCCCTACGAAAATTCTTTCGAGCCCTACTGAGGAGAATCCATGAAGATTGGTCGCATTACCGTCGCAACGCTCGGTCTGTTTGCCACAACAGCCTTCGCCCAATCCAGCGTGACGCTGTACGGTGTCGCCGACGCAGGCATCGAGTATCTGAGCAACGTTCCGTCTGCTTCGTCTGGTGGTTCAAGCCAGGTTCGCATGAGCTCCGGCAACATGTCGACGTCGCGCTGGGGCATGCGTGGCGTTGAAGATCTCGGCGGCGGCCTGAAGGCCATCTTCGAGCTGGAAAGCGGCATTTCGTTCGATACCGGCGCACAGAACAACAGCACGCGCCTGTTCGATCGCGGCGCTTTCGTTGGCCTGAGCAGCAAGTACGGCGCGCTGACACTTGGCCGCCAGACCACGCCTCTATATGACACCACGCTGCAACTCGATCCGATGGGTTTCGCGCCGCGCTACTCGCTCTACAAGATGGATGACGTCTTGGCAGGCCGCGCGGATAACGCTGTCAAATACCGTGGCACGTTCAGCGGCCTGACAGTCAGCGGTCTCTACAGCTTCAGCCGCACCGGCGGTGGTGAAGTGCCGGGCAACTACAAAGTTGACCGCAACATGGGCGTGTCGCTCATGTACGAAACCGGTGCGCTGGCGGTTGGCGCGGTGTATGACGAATTCCAAGGCACTTCCGTCGCAACGGCAGATCGCAAAGATCGCCGCGCACTCGTTGGTGCTTCCTACGCGTTTGGCCCGGCGAAGGCGTTCATCGGCTATCGATGGTACAACGGCAATGTCGGCACGCTTCCCACGAACGGTTCGAACCTGTATTGGGCCGGTCTGCGCTACGGGCTGACGCCGGCGTTGACGCTGACGGGGGCGGCCTATTACACCGACAGCCGCAACTCGGGCGCAGACCCGCTCCTCTTCGTTGCCTCGGGAGACTATGCGTTCTCGAAGCGCACCGATGTATATATGAACGTTGGCTACGCGTTGAACCGCGGAAACTCCCAACTTGGCATGAACGGCTTCAACTCGGCGACGGGAAGCCCGAATAATGTTGTTCCTGGCAAGGACCAAACCGGCGTTATCGTAGGCGTACGCCACAAGTTCTGAACCGCCTTAATAGGATCGACACTTTCTTGTTAATTCAAGAGAGTTTTTGCCTCCCACCGGGAGGCATTTTTTTATGACAAGATCGTAATACGCAAGTAATCCAGTGGATCAGATCCGATCGCTAGACTATGAAAACTGTGAGCGATTAAAGACTCACGAATATTGACTCCGGAGAGATTCCATGAAGACGATCCACACTGCCCTGGTCGCTACTGCCCTCATGATTGCTGCCGCCGGTTCGGCCATTGCTGCAACGCCTGAAGGACAGATCCACCGCCCGCGCGACCCGTACACCGACGGGGGACGTGCAGCAGTCAGCAACATCTACTCCGATGGTGCACGCCTCGACACGCGTGACGTGTTCACCGACGGTGCACACGGGATTTGACGCACGGCCACACACTGAGTACAGACCGACCCTGTGAGGGGAGAATCGGTCAGTTGCTTGGCTCCTGGTGCCGTTTCGCTCCGGCCCGACAGCGAAAGATTTCGAAGCTTGTCTCCGCAAAGTAGACAATTTTTTTTGTCCAACCCGTCGATTCCACGCTTTACTGTGCATCGCCAGGTCGCGGAAATGGCACTTATACAACATGGAGAAAGCCCCGCATTTGGCGGGACTTGCAGTTCATCTTCCCAACGACGCTCAACCACCTGTGAAGAGGTCGCTCCTATCAATGTAGACGCGCACGCCAGCGCTACCTGGCAGGTCTGGCAACAACAAGCCAAGGTCGACGCTCGTGTCCTTGATCATCTGTGCGAAGGTCCAAGCGGAGACCTGCTCTCCGGCCCGAAATGCGACCGTCTCGCCAGAGTCAACGTTGACGTACCGCAGCCCTGACTTCACGTCGACAATGCGAGTCACGCCGGAAGGATCGGCTTGATCACCGAACAAGGCGGCGTGACGCTTCGACGCCGCTTGCTCGGCCGAAGCAGACACACTAGCCTTCGAGCCGTGCTCTTCCATTGCGTACAACGCCGACATCCCGCCCAACATAATCGCCACAAACAGCAAGGCAGATCTCTTCGCCTTCATGATCATCTCCTTCATAGAAATGTCGTTGATCTATGAAAACGAGTGTACGAGCTGCACTCCGTCTACAGTCTTGCCCAGGGATTACAGATAGGTAATGGCGCTCAATCTGGTCCCTACCCAACGACTGAGCGGCCTTGGCTGAGCCGGCCACCGGCCGACCGTGCCGATGCCTGAGCTCCGTCGATGGGGAAGCGCAATGTAAAACGCGTCTTTCCATCCGGGCCGCTTACGACTTGGGCATCTCCGCCATGAAGCTCCATGATGGACCGGACGATGGCAAGTCCCAATCCCGTGGACTGCGATGAGTTGGATCTTGCCCTGTCTCCTCGGAAGAATCGATCAAAGATGAGCGATAGTTCCGGCTCTGGAATCGAATTTCCGATGTTGATTACATCGATGCAGCAATACTCAGCTTCGCGGCGCACGATCAAATTGATTGGAGAACCAGGTCGTGCATGTCGCACCGCATTCGACAGCACGTTGTTGATAGCGCGCTGGAAGAGAATCGCATCAGCGACCAAGGTTGCATCACCACTCACCCTGATCTCGACACTTCGCTCCTCTGCGAGTACCGAGAAATAGGCTGACAACTTGCGTAGCTCTGCATTCAATTGAATTACCGTTAACTCGAGCGCCACCTTGGCACTGTCGGCCCGCGCGAGGAACAACATTGCATCGATCATCCTGGCAAGCCGCTGATACTCGAGCAGGCTTTCCTCAACCAAGACGACATACTCGGGGCCTGAACGCTCGCGTGACAGCGCGACCTCCGCATGTCCGATAAGGTTGTTGAGCGGTGTACGCAAATCATGCGCGAGGTCCGCCGAGAATCGCGACAGCTTCTGATATCCATCCTCAAGACGCTGCAGCATGGCATTGAACGCCATGGCAATATCCTGCACCTCTGTCGGTGCCGGTGGCGTGTCCACCCGATAGCTGAGCCGCTCCACACTGATCCTGTTAATCTGCTTGATCAGCGCGTGAGCCGGCTCCAGCTCGCGGCGCGTAATGGCGGCGCCCACCATTGCCGTCAATATTACGCCAACGGTGGTACCAAGTATGAGCGTGGTGCGGAATCTCGCCGTAACCTGCTTCCTGTCATCGCCGGATTTTCCGACTACCACAATCACCTGCGTCCCATCCTTACCCAGCACCGCATCAGCGGACTGGATCATCAACGACGACTTCTGTGCGGTCGTGGCATCGCTAGAATCCAGTTGAAGCAGTGCATCATTACCGGTTCGAAACAATATCCGGCCGTCTTGTGCGGCTACACGGACGATGAGGTCCGTGTAGCCACGTATCAGGTCATCGAATCGGTGCTGCGCTGCAGGGACACCTTGCACCCCATCGACCTCGCGTAAAAAATGCTCGACCTGCTCCAGTTTTCCCTTTACGACCGCCCCGTCCCTGGCCTCAAGTTGTGCGGCCAGCGAATAATAAGCAAATGCACCCATGCTGGCCAGTGCGATGGACAGCACTAGTGCAAAGAACAGTCCGAGGCGGCTCGTAAGTGATAGCGGTGTCACGGATTTCCTGCGGCGCAACCCTTCATCGACCGCGTTCTGGGTCGAGAACATACCCCATACCCCTTACCGTGTGGATCAGCTTCTGGTCGAACGGGTCATCAAGCTTAGAGCGTAGGCGCCGGATGGCAACGTCGACGACGTTGGTGTCCGTGTCGAAGTTCACGTCCCAGACCTGGGACGCGATGGTGGTCCGCGATAACACCTCGCCTCGTCGCCGCATGAGCAGATGCAGCAACGAAAACTCCTGGTTGGTCAACTCGATCCGGATCGCACCTCGGAAGACCCGACGACCAAGGACGTCGACGTCCAGATCCGCGATGCGTAGCCGCTCGGACTCCTTAGATGTGCTTTGCCGGAGGCAGCGCCGGATGCGCGCGAGCAACTCAGCAAAGGCGAATGGCTTGACGAGATAATCATCCGCCCCGAGTTCGAACCCCCGGACACGATCCGCGACATCATCCAATGCCGTCAAAAACAGCACTGGCGTCTCGGATTTCGAGCGTATCGACTTGATCACTGTCCAACCGTCCGTACCCGGCAGCATGACGTCGAGAATGATAGCGTCGTATTCCGTCTCTTCCGCCATGTGAATGCCATCGCTTCCGTTATCCGCAATGTCGACGACAAATCCCGACTCTGTCAGCCCCTTCTGTAAATACTCCGCGGTTCGCGGCTCATCTTCTATAACTAGTACACGCACCGTTAGTCTCCTCCTGTAACGTGCGATTTTGATCCGACCAATGCCGGTGACGCGTTGAAGTGCTGTGCAACATCCGCTAGTTCGCAGGACGAAAGCTCGAACTGGATGGTCACATGGGTGATATCGAACTCCTTGGCCAGCATCTGCTTCAGTTCAGGCAAAACCTCCATCTCGGGATTGACAGCGGTATCGTTGACGACATGAACCGTCAAACTGGCTTTGCCGCTAGTCAGTGCCCAGATATGAAGATCATGGAAGCTCTTGACGCCGCGCGTGGTGAGGATCTTGGCTTCGACCTTCGCCAGGTCCACGTCATCGGGCACGCCTTCGAGCAGTACATTTAGACTGGACGTGAGCAGGATCCATGTCCGCGGCAATACCCACAGCCCGATCAGTACGGCAATGGCCGAGTCCACCCAGGCCCATCCGGTGAAGCGGATGATGATCGCGCCGGCAATCACGCCCACGGAGCCAAGCAGGTCGCTCCATACTTCAAGGTAGGCCCCCTTGACATTCAGGCTGGTGCTTTGCCCCGACGACAGCATGCGCATACTGATAGTATTGATAATCAGGCCCAGCACCGCCACGATCAACATGCCCGTCGATTCAATCTGCGGAGGCGACTTCAAGCGCACGTAGGCTTCGTACAGAATGTAGACCGCGACGCCGAACAGCAGCAGCGCGTTGAAAGCCGCGGCGAGAATCTCGAAGCGGTAATACCCGAACGTGCGTCTCTTGTCAGCCGGACGCTTCCCTATGGAGATCGCTGCAATCGCGATCGCCAGAGCAACCGTGTCAGTGAGCATGTGCGCGGCGTCGGAGATCAATGCCAGGCTCTTCGTCATAACACCGCCCACTACCTCGGCAATCAGGAACGTACCGGTCAGTGCAAGCGCAATCTTGAGGGATCTCTCGTTGCCACTGAATTGATCATGAGAGTGTCCTGCACCCATAGAACCTCCTAGAAAAAGATGAGGCGATCCGAAGACCGCCCCGGTGTACGTTATGCCGGCTGATGGCCCTGGTCAGGTTGCTCCTGTTGAGCAACCTCCACGCGTGTGTCTTCGGCGTCCTCGTCCTTGCGGTGGGCAAGGCGGTAGAGCACCGGCAACACCAGCAGCGTCAGCGCCGTGGAGGATAAGATGCCGCCGATCACCACGGTTGCGAGGGGGCGTTGGACCTCAGCGCCTGTACCTGTCGCGATGGCCATCGGGACAAAGCCCAGCGAAGCCACCAGCGCTGTCATCAGCACCGGGCGCAGTCGAGTCAGCGCACCCACCCGGACCGCGGAGTCCAGGGAATGACCTTCTTCACGCAGCGATCGGATGAACGACAGCATCACCAGGCCGTTAAGCACCGCCACACCGCACAGTGCGATAAATCCCACTGCCGCGGTAATCGACATCGGAATGCCACGTAGCCAAAGTGCCAGGATACCGCCCGTCAGTGCAAAGGGAATGCCCGTGAAGACCAGCAGGCCATCCTTGATATTGTTGAACATCGCGAACAACAGCACGAACACCAGTAGCAGTGCCACGGGCACTACCACCTGCAGGCGGGTGGTCGCCGACTGCAACTGCTCGAAGGTTCCCCCCCATGTCGTCCAATAGCCGGCCGGGATCTTGACCTGGCTTTGAATGGCCGCTTCCGCCTCGGGCACAAAGGAGCCGATATCGCGTCCACGCACGTTGGCACTGATCACGATGCGGCGCTTTCCGTTTTCCCGCGAGATCTGGTTGGGACCGGGAGCCATCTCCAGCGTGGCCACTTCGCTCAATGGGATAAACGTCGTCTTCGCATCCACCCCCTTGGGCAACGGAATCGGCAAGCGGCGCAAAGCCTCTACCTCTCCGCGCACGGCCTCGGGCAGGCGAACCACGATATCGAAACGGCGATCACCTTGGAAGAAGGTACCGGATTCGCGACCGCCCACGCCTGTTGCCACGGCGTCTTGCACATCGCTCATGTTGAGACCGTATCGCGCGGCCTTGTCCCGATCGATCTTGACCGTCAGCATCGGCAGGCCGGTGGTTTGCTCCACCTTGACCTCTTGGGCGCCCTGAATGCTCTGCAACACCGCCGCTACCTTCTTGGCGGTTTCGTTAAGAACGTTGTTGTCGTCACCGAAGATCTTGACGGCAACGTCGGAGCGAACCCCGGAGATCAGTTCGTTGAAGCGCAACTGGATCGGCTGGGAGAACTCGTAGTTATTCCCAGGAATCCTGTTGGCCTCCGCCTGAATGGCCGACAGCAGTTCAGCATGCGTCTTCTTCGGCTCCGGCCAGTCCTTCACTGGTTTGAGCATGATGTAGCCATCAGAGATGTTCGGTGGCATCGGGTCGGACGCAATCTCCGCGGTACCGGTACGCGCAAAAACCCGATCGATCTCAGGGAATTTCGCCTTCAGCGTCGTTTCGATCTGCTTCTGCATCTCCACGGACTGCGAGAGGCTCGTGCCAGGGATGCGCAGCGCCTGGATGGCGATATCGCCTTCATTCAGACTCGGAATGAACTCGCTACCCAGCCGCGCTGCAATGGCCACGCATAGAACGATGGACACTGCCGCAAACGTCAGAACGACTGGAGTGTTAACCAGTGACTTCTCCAGCAGTGGCTCATAGCGACGCTTCGCCCACAGCATGAGGCGGTTTTCTTTTTCCGCTACGCGC
This sequence comes from Cupriavidus sp. FW216-B1, assembly GCF_058789195.1. Taxonomy (NCBI): domain Bacteria; kingdom Pseudomonadati; phylum Pseudomonadota; class Betaproteobacteria; order Burkholderiales; family Burkholderiaceae; genus Cupriavidus; species Cupriavidus sp. FW216-B1. The sequence continues at coordinate 114,208 of NZ_JBYTEL010000014.1, forward strand.
TCACCGATGAACAGCGCCACCGCAGCCGGCACAAATGTCACAGAGAGAATCATCGCGCCGAGCAGTGCCAGCACGACAGTGAAAGCCATCGGATGGAACATCTTGCCTTCCACACCGGTCAGCGCAAAGATCGGCAAGTAGACGATCATGATGATGAGCTGACCGAAGATCAGCGGGCGACGTGCCTCCTTCGCTGCCGCGAACACCTCGTGGAACCGTTCGGTGCGCGTCAATGGGCGCCTATGATGCTCTTGTGCATGTGCCAGCCGTCGCACACAGTTTTCGACAATCACCACCGCGCCGTCGATGATGATGCCGAAGTCGAGGGCGCCCAAGCTCATCAGGTTAGCGCTGATCTTGTAGTTCACCATTCCTGTGAAGGTGAACAACATCGCCAGCGGAATGATCATCGCAGTGATCAGCGCCGCACGGATGTTCCCCAGGAAGAGGAAGAGGATCACAATGACGAGCACCGCGCCTTCAAGAAGGTTCTTCTTGACCGTAGCGATGGCCTTGTCGACCAGCCGCGTGCGGTCATACACCGTCACGATCTTTACGCCTTCGGGCATCGTGCGATTAATGGCGGCCACCTTTTCATCGACCGCCTGCGACACAGCCCGGCTGTTCTCGCCAATCAGCATGAACACCGTCCCAAGCACGACCTCCCTGCCATTCTCGGTCGCCGCACCCGTGCGCAGTTCCTTGCCGATCTCCACATCGCCTATGTCGCGGATGCGGATCGGCTGACCCTGCGCCGTGCCAACAATAATGTTGCGGATGTCGTCCTCTGACGCGACTTGACCAGGCGCACGAACCAAGTATTGCTCACCCCGGCGCTCGATGTAGCCTGCCCCAACGTTGTCGTTGTTCTTGTTCAGCGCATTGACGACGTCGGTCAGGGTCAGCCCATACGAGGCCAACCGTTCGAGACTCGGCGCAACGAGGTACTGCTTATTGAACCCGCCGATCGTGTTGATTTCCGTCACACCCGGCACGTTACGGAGTTGCGGCCGCACCACCCAATCCTGAATTTCACGCAGGTCTGTGGGTGTATAGGTTTTCCCATCGGCTTTGCGGGCCCCTTCCTCGGCTTCGACGGTCCACAGATAGATTTCGCCAAGACCGGTGGAAATAGGACCCATCGCCGGCACAACGCCCTCAGGCAAGTTATCCTTGGCTTCCTGGATGCGCTGGTTGACGAGTTGTCGCGCGAAATAGATGTCCGTGCCATCCTGGAAGATGACCGTGACCTGCGACAGGCCATAGCGGGACAGCGAACGGGTCTGTTCCAGACCCGGCAAGCCGGCCATCACCACCTCAATCGGATATGTGACGCGCTGCTCGGTTTCCAGTGGCGAGTAGCCCGGTGCTGAGGTATTGACCTGGACCTGAACGTTGGTAATGTCAGGGACGGCGTCGATCGGGAGCTTGTTGTAGTTGAAGATTCCCAGCCCGGCCATTCCAAACACGGCGAGCAAGACCAGCCATCGCTGCTCGATGGCGAAGCGAATGATACGTTCAAACATTGCTGTTTCCCCCGTATCAATGGCCGTGTTCGGCACTGGATTTGCCAAGTTCGGCCTTCAGAACAAAGCTGTTGGCGGCCGCGTAGCGTGCACCCGGCTTCAGGCCCTCGACGATCTCGACGACCTTTCCGTTCGTGCGACCAATCTTCACCGGCTGTGGCACGAAACCTCCTGGCACGGCAACAAACACGACGCTCTCGCCATCAATGTCTTGGACGGCTTCGGTCCGAACCGCAACCAGTACTTCGACATCTGCGCCGAAGACATCGACTGTGACAAACAAACCCGGTCGCCACGCCATCTGCGGATTGGTCAATGTTACGCGGGCCTTCGCCGTCCGCGTCTGTTCACCCAAAAGCGAACCCACGTATGAAACAGTGCCACCCGCCTTCACGTCCGACGATGCGGAGTTGATCGAGGCCTTCTCACCAATGCGCACCCGCTCGAGGTCCTTGGCCGATACCACAAACTCGGCCCAGACAGATGACAGGTCCGACAGTGTGAAAACGTTGGCGTTGTCCGCGACGGCTTCGCCGAGGGAGATATGCTTCTCGACGATCATGCCGTCGAACGGCGCACGCAGTTCATAGCGGTTCAGTGCGGTAGAGTTGTTGCTGGCACCAATGGCCGTCAACTTCTGCTGGGCGTTCTGGACACTGATCTGGGCTTCCTGCAACGCGTTACGGGCGGCCAGATAATCTTGTTCCGCAGAGATCTTCTGTTCCCACAGTTTCTTTTCGCGGTCGTAGGTGACGCGCGCCAGATCCAGGCGCTTCTGCGCAGCGAGCAGTTCGCTGCGCTGATCGGAGAGCCCGGTGCTCGCGATAACGGCAAGAACCTGTCCCTTCTTGACCTGCTGTCCGATGTTGGCCGGAACGCTCTCCACCACGCCAGCCAGACGCGGCACAACGTGAGCCGTCTTGTCCTCGTTGAAGCGAATCTCACCCGGGAACTGGACACCTGCTTGAACCTTGGCCGAGCCGGCCGTCTGTACAACCACCCCGGTCTTGGCTACCTGGTCGGCCGTCAACTCGATCTTTCCTTCTTCCTTGGAAAGCTTGACGGCCAACGGCGTCGTGGAACCGGGCAGAGTGACATCTGCCGTCACGTCGAAGACGTGGGGCTCTGCAACAGGCTGCTGGCTTTCCAGCGCATCGCCGGAGACCACGAATTTGAGGGCCTGCGTTTCACCCGTAGCCCGCACAAGTTGACCAGTGCCGGCCACACCCTTATCCACGGCCTTACCTGACTTGCTGACCCAGACACGGATGCGAGCTTCGCCCTTCGATTCGGCGGTGCCGATTTCCACATCGTAGCCATCACGGGAGAAGAGCGCGCCACCGTTGACGCCCTTTTTGACTTCGTGATGCTCGCCGTCACCGTGTGATTTGTCGTCTTTGTGCTCAGCGTTCTCCGCCTGCTTGCCATGATGCTCGTTGTCGCGATGCCCGTTGGTTTCGGAGTGTCCGCTCTGTTCTGCGGTGCCGGACCGACCGCTCAGCAGCACGGCGCCGGTCGTGACGCCGCCCACCAACACGATGGCTGCGATAGCAGCCTTTTGTTTATTTGAAATAACCATGTTTGTTGAGTTCCCGCCTTAACGTCCCAGAATGCGATCGATCGTGGTCGCCGCCTGATAGGTTTGTCCAAGCACCCCGAGATAGCGGATGCGTGCCTGGAAAAGCGTGCGCTGCGCATCCAGGACGTCCAGATAGTTGAATTTGCCAGCCTCAAAGCCGATGGTGGCCGCGTTAAAAGCTTGTTCCGCCCCAGGCAGGACGGTTTGCTTCAGTGTTTGCGCGGAGGCGCGGGAGACCGAAAGCTGGTTCGAAGCAGCCAGAAGGTTTCGTGTCAGTCTGACCCGATTGGCCAGATATTCATCCTGTGCCTTGTCAGCCTGGCGAATGGCCGAGTACAGATTGCCCTGGTTCCGGTCAAAGAGCGGCAGAGGGATCGCCACGCCTATTACTGCCATATTCCGATTTGCCTCGGAATCACGCTTGGCGCCAAGACTGACAGTCAGGTCCGGATACTGGCGGCTTCGCTCAACATTTATCAACGCCTGGCGACGATCGAGCTCAGCACGACTGGCAGCCACCAGCGGCGAGTTCTCGAGTTCCTTCTGGAGAATTTCTGGTGCCGGCCTGGATGGGAGCGCGTCCAGGTTGCCCTGTGCTTCGGCAAACTGCGGCGCCGCGTTTCCCCACAGCGCTGTCAGAGCCTGGCGGGCAGACTGCAGGCTGGCAGTCGCTTCTGCCAGTTCGAGTTCGGCATTGGCCTGCTCCACGCGCGCCTTGGTTTCATCAACAGGGGAGATCTTGCCGGCTGCCACGCGACGTGAGGCGGCTTGTGCGCCCCGTACAGCGATATCTGCGGAGCCTGTCGCCAACTTGATGCGCTCCTGCGCTATCAAGACGGCAAAGAAGCTCTCTATCACTTGCGCCCGGATGTCGCCGCGAACGCCAGCTAGCGTTGCCTGCGCCAGTTCGCGCGTCCTTTCCGCAGCATTGATACGGGCCGATCGCTTCCCGCCCAGTTCGATCGGGATATTCATCTGCGCGGTGGATGTGCGGGTGGACTTCCGCGTGTCTTCGACCAGCGTCTGGAGTTCGGGGTTGGGAATAACCCTTGCCTGCATGATCCCACCTTCCGTGGAATCCAGTTCCTTGGCCGCAGCGGACAAGCTGAAATTGCTTCCTGCAGCCAGCGATAACGCGGCTTCGAGTGTCAACGGCCCCGTTGCTTCCATGGGAAACGCGGGCGCGGCAGACGTGCCGGTATCAGATTGCGCTACAGCAAAGTTTGGGCTGAGAAATGCTACCGTCAGCCCGAGCGGCAGAAATAGTCTTCGCATCGAATTGCACCAGGGTTTTTGACCAGGAGAATTCGGCGAGCGACGAAAGGAGAAATAGAGTCGTCGTCTCGCCGATCAAGCGAGACGCTGCCACTGAGGACGGTCGGGTTCCCTAGCGTTCAACGATGTGAAGGCGAATCCGTGCTGGCAATTGGTCACTTCGACGCGTTTCGCAGTCGGCATGCCCTGCGCCTGTCCATGGACAAATTGGAGGGAAGCAAGGTGACACACACCGCAGTCAGTATCCACGACCGACTTCTTCTCAACATCGGCCTTACCTTCCGGTTGCTGATGTCGGTGTTCGTGGTGCCCGAGGTGCCACACGGCTGCCGCCTTCTCGTGCTGACAATAGCGTGCGGCTGCCGCCCAGGAGAACTGGAATGGCAGAATAAGCAGCACGAAGATCAGGGCGAAACGTCGCATTTCGGGGCGAAGGTACGGGGCTCGGAGGTGGAGTATTGCCGGCTTGGCCGTTGACGAAGTCTACATGAATCCACGATCACTAGCATTAAGATCAGATTACGATTACCGCCTTCGCCTGCTCGTTTTCGAGCGGCGCTTGCTGCTCTCATCGTCCTTGCGCTTCGGTGTCGGCCCGTACTTCCATCGTAGGTATGCGGCGAACCCCACATAGAGGGCCACTAGGCCGATCAACATAATGACCATGCTGAAAACAACAGAATCGGACACGTGATCGTAGTGCATGGTTGCGCAAGTATGCAGTGTTGAGCGGGCCCGGCGTCTAGCATCAGGCCCGCGTCATGACGGCCCGAAGGACTCCGGTCTTATGGAAGAGGTCAAACGATTCCACGACCACGGATAGGCTGAGAAACCAGACAGAGTCGGCAATGTTCCGTTGGAACGAGGATATATGGGCCGGCCATGTTGATTTTCCCCGACACAACGACAGTTGGGGGAAAAACGCTGGTATGCGACGAACATACTCCGCGAACTCAAGAAACGCAGACGAAAGAAAGCGACCATCTGTCCGGATGACAGCCGGGGACATCAGCACAAACGCAGACGTCAGGACAGCCGTAACCATCAGCGATTCAGTCATCGGGCTCGATCCGACGATGCCCAGGATGTTGCACATATGGAGCGGATGCCGGCAGAGCGAAATGGACCCGATGTGACAGGTATTGTTCTTGCGCCCTGGAGGGTATAGCGAGCAGCGGAGCCATCCGACCGTGGCCAGGCTCACTCCGACCATTCCCGGCGTCAGCATTGGCGGCCAGACTCACTTACCGTCCCACCGAGAATGACCGCAGAGCAGGCTTGCCGGGACGAATGCTACGACGACACGCCAAACGCCAATACGATGACGGGTCAAAAATTCGTCCGGCGTCTTCGGGAGGCCGGCGGGCTGTGAAGCGAAAATGGAAGAATCGGTCATGCTGTCAGGGGCTGGGAGAGGAAATCGCGCGCACCGTCTTTGGACAGTAACTCACACGAAACGAGCGCTAATGGCCAGTATTCTAAAGTAGGCCCTCGTCTACGAGGCTTTATTGCCAAAATGTAATACGTCGTTAATCTTTCCCATCGCCCCGAATCGCGCCGCATCATGGCTCAGCAATCCGAGCGTCATCATCGAAAAAATTGACTGTCGCGGCCATTATCAGCGCCCAGTCGGAGACTTGCACAATCATGAACGACACCCTTCGCACATTGAGTTCGGAGTTCTCCGATCTAGCTGGTGCCGCCGAAGCCATACGAGCGGTCGCCCGGACGCGGATGACGGTATCCGTCGTCTTGGGGGGACTTACTGGGCATAAGCGTGAGAATTCTGGAAAATCCGCCCGCGTCCGCACTCATATGCTCGTGGCGCTGGGCGCCCGCATCTTTGTCCTGATGCCTCTCCAGGCGGACGTGCACTCGCCGACATGAGCCGCGTCCTTCAGGGACTGACATCGGGCATTGGGTTCCTCTGTGCGGGTGGCGCCATCCTGACGCCTGACAATGGGACGCATACAAGGGGCTTCGTGACCGCCGCCAACATCTGGATCGCTGCTGTGATTGTCCTGGCTGCCGGAATGGGGCATGCGACGACTACCGTCATTGCAGCCGGCTTCGCGCTTATTGTTCTCCGAGTTCTGCAAATATCGAAAAAGCAGGGGCGTCCAGTGCGAACTGCGCAGACCGCTTGCGATGAACTTTACGAACTTGTCATGAACCGTCAACGAGACAGCAAGCTGTGAGCGCTATAAATGGGCAGGCGACTATCCCCGATCGCATAGTCGATTCAATCACCTAAAGCCACATATTTGGCATCAGCCGGAGCAGGAGTCAATAAAATGAAAGGTATCGCATTTGCCATCGTTCTATCGGCCAGCATCGCGGCGCCCGCCTTTGCGCAAGGCAGCAGCGATTCCTCACAAGGTCGCAGCCGTGCGGAGGTCAAGAAGGAGCTCGCAAAGTCCAAACACGACGGAACGTTCATCAAGAAGAACGGCGAGTACCCACCCAGCGAGCAGACGGTAAAGCAACAGAAGGCTGAGCATGCCGCATGGATGCATTCCAAAGACGGTGCCAATCCGGCGTTTGACAAGCATGACGAGCCGAATGCCCATCGGTAAGTCAATTGACCAGAGCACATACTCGAAGGCCGTCGAGGGCGAGGCCTCCTGTCTATCCAAATGGTCACACGGTACTCCAATTGCGCCGGATGGGTTCTGCTCTCGTATTCCCGCGACCAACTGGTGCTAGCGATGGGGCGCACCGGTCGAGCGCCAGTGTAGTGCTGTCGCGACGTTCCTAAGCGCCGCACGCGGGAGACAGTCAAGGCCAGAGTCGGAGCACGAGCCTCACGGTCGCGCAGAAGTGGTTGGCGACGCCGATAGTACCGAAAAAGAAAAAGGGCGCTTGGGCGCGCTTTTTCTCTGGATACCAGAATCTCAGCGTTTGACGGCTTTCAACTGGCGTTTGAATGCCTTCAGGTTGGAGACAGCGAACAGTTGGCTGCGGCCAATCTCGCTGCTAGCGACCAGCTTCTTAGCCTGCACATAGCGTCGGAAGGTTGGCATTGACACTTCCAGGTACTCAGCGGCTTCGGCAGCCGTGAACTCATTGTCGGCAAGGTGGCCAAAGACTTCTTCGTGGCTCAGGTTACCACCGGAGAATGCTTGTTGCCCCACCAGCGTGAAGAACTTCACACGCTCCCGGGCAGGCATCTTGCCGAGGGTCTCCATCAGTTCTACTGCAGTCATGGTGCTCATCATTTCCTCTCTGCCTTCGAGTACAGCTTGAGCTGCGCGTAGAAATTCTCGTGCGAGCCCACTTGGTAAAAATCAATCATCAACAACTCGACATCGACTCCTTCGGCTCGTTGCTCTGGCGTTGGCGGCCGATAGGCGACTAAGTATTCTTGGCTCCGGAACCTAAACTTGTGGACCCAGATTCCGGCCAGGTCTCCTACCTTTGGCTCCCCGATATCCGGGTTGCTACAAACGACCTCTACTTCGTCCTCAATGGCCACTTGGGGAGTGGCTTATGCGCCCTCTTGACAAACTGACCGAAAGGCTTCCTATAGCTTGGCATCATGATCTGATATAGCATCATTTCTGATTCTATATCGCATCATTTTGCATTTCAATGTCCAGGTAGCCGATGACTGCCGTTGGCGGGCGACTCTGGGGAATATAGGACCATCAGATCCACCAGTTTCGGGTCCGCCGGCGTAGTCCCCCCCCCCCCCGACGCAGCCGTCGGCAACACTGTTGCGACACACGACGCTGGCAGATCGCTCACGCGCTGGTCTGGCATGGCGCGGCAAACCGCAGTGTTCAAGGCGGGGAGAGCATTCCAGAAATTCGAGTTGCGCCAGCTCCAACAGTCACATTACGATGATTCCGGCGGTGTGATTTCCCCGAAGTCGCCTGATAGCTATCAGGTAGCTACCAGATATCCTCCCGATGAGAGAGGCAGACTACTGCCCCATACAAGCCGGACTAACGATGCGCTCACGGGCGCGCGGATGGCGCCGGCAGGAGACAAAGGACATGCAGATGCAGGCAAGCGGCTTTGCGTGCCCGCCAGCCACGACCCCGGCGCCCCGCGCCGCGGACGGCGGCGGCCGGGTGATGTGGATCACGCCGGACCGGCTGTTCTATGCGGGCCTGCTCGGTTCGCCGTCGGTGCGGACCATGGGCGGGCTGCTGATCTACGTGGCGCTGCGGGCGCCGATCCGCATCAGCCTGGACGGTACGCGCTGGGACGCCACCGAACTCGCCGTGGTGCCGGCCTACATGCCGCATTCGGTCGCGTGCGACGACCGCATGATCTGCGACATCGGGCTGGAGGCCGAGAGCATCGACCCGGCGCGGCTGCCCGCCGTGATCCGCGGGCAGGCCGGGCCGGTGGAGGACGCCGCCTTCGCCCGGCACGTGCGCCAGGCCCACGCCTGGCTCAGCCGGCACGGCAAGGCGCTCGACCTGCAGGCCGGCAGCTTCGACCAGATCTTCTTCGGGCAGGCGCTGGCGCGGCGCGCGCTGGACCCCCGCATCGGGGCAGTGGTGGAGCGCATCCGCGGCGCGCCGTCGGACACGGCCACGGCGCAGTCCTGCGCGGCGTCGGCGCATCTGTCGTTCTCGCGCTTCCTGCATCTGTTCAAGGAAGAGGTGGGCGCGCCGTTCCGCAGCTTCCGCACCTGGAAGCGCGCGCGCAGCCTGCTGCATTACGTCACACAGGATTCCAACCTGGCGCACGTGGCGCTGGATACCGGCTACCCGGATTCCACCCACTTCAGCCATTCGATCCGGCAGGTCTATGGGCTCAAGCCGAGCGACATCTTCGCCGGCTCGCGCAAGCTGGCCCTGCTCGGCGAGCAGCGGGTAGAGGCTAGTCGGTAACCCTTCCTTTCGTTCAACGTCCGGGATACTGGCCTGCGGCAATGTCTTCTAACGGCGCCGCGCCCGTCGGCTCCCAGCCCAGTAGCGAACGCGTGCGCGCACTAGAAGCCGCGCATCGGCACCGAAGATCGCGCCCAGCCAATCAAAATGGGCCTGCGCGCGATCGGCAGGAACGGATTCCACCGGCACGCCCAGAAACCGGCTCAGCGCGATCGCGATGTCGCTCGGGGCGACGCTAACAGCCGTGATGGACGCCGTCGGCGTCCGCGCTGTCTTTCCTCGGCCTGAAGGACGAAGCTTGCCGCGCCCAGGGGTCAAAGTCACACGGCTACGCCGCTTTGACGGCTCGGACGTCGCACCCAGAGGGCACCAGGCCGGCCAAGCCCACAAATGCCGATGCCGGCCGTCCACACGCGGCCGCATTATCGGCCGCAAAGCGCTCCCAGTGCTGATGTGCGTGCCGTGCGATCGCGGCTCCATGTGGGCTGTTATAGAGCTACTCGCCACTGCTCAGGCAGTGACGCCGCGCTGCGCATACCCCATTCGGAATGAAAATGACATCGCAGCCGTGGCGTCAGCAGCCTATGCGATATCCTTGTGCTGCGTGGTCGAGTTCGTGATATTCGCGGTACAAGCCACGGCTGCCGCTGCAGCGGCCGCGAGGACCCCGTTCACTCAACTTTCGCGGCCCCTGAATGGAAGACAGCATACCCCTGATCACCACGCTCGCCGCTGGCTTCAGCATCGCCTTGATGCTTGGTTTCCTTGCCGAGCGAGTCAAGGTACCGGCGCTGGTCGGCTATCTGGTCGCCGGAATCATCATCGGCCCCAGCACGCCCGGTTTCGTGGCCGATGTGCGTCTGGCCTCCCAGCTCTCCGAGATAGGTGTCATGCTGCTGATGTTCGGTGTCGGCCTGCACTTCTCCGTCAATGACCTCTTGGCAGTTAAACGCATCGCTGTACCAGGTGCCCTGCTGCAGATGGCATTGGCTACGGTGCTGGGCCTGCTGGTCGCGTGGTGGTGGGGGTGGGGTTGGGGCAGCAGTTTGATTTTCGGCCTGGCTCTATCATGCGCCAGTACCGTGGTGCTACTCAAGGCCCTAGAAACACGTGGCGCACTCGAGAGCATGAACGGCCGCATCGCGGTCGGATGGCTGGTGGTCGAAGACTTGGCCACCGTGCTGGTGTTGGTCTTGCTGCCGCCGCTGACCAACTTCCTGGGCGGCACCGTGGCGGTACCGCCAGCCGAATCGAGACCCTTGTGGACGACCATTGGGCAGACGTTGTTGCAGGTGTCCGCCTTCATTGCGCTGATGCTCATCGTTGGCCGCCGCGTGCTGCCCTGGCTCTTGTGGCAAATCTCGAGTACGGGCTCACGCGAGTTGTTCACCCTATCGATAATCACTGGCGCCATTGGCATTGCCTACGGTGCAGCCGAGCTCTTCAGCGTCTCCTTTGCTCTGGGAGCATTCTTCGCCGGAATGGTCATGCGGGAATCTGAGTTCAGCCATCGAGCCGCTCAAGAATCCCTACCACTACGCGATGCCTTTTCCGTTCTCTTTTTTGTGTCGGTGGGCATGCTGTTCGAACCAGCTATCCTGATGGAAAAGCCGGTGCACGTGTTCGGCGTGGTGGCCATCATTATCCTCGGTAAATCCATTGCGGCATTGGCCCTCGTCCTGGCCTTCCGCTACCCGCTCAACACCGCGCTGACTGTCTCTGCCAGCCTAGCGCAAATCGGCGAATTCTCGTTCATCCTGGCCGGCCTGGGACGTTCCCTTGGCCTGCTGCCCGCCGAAGGCATGAGCCTGGTGCTGGCCGGCGCGCTCATTTCTATTGCCCTGAATCCTATGCTTTTCGCAGCCATCGAGCCGCTGCGCCGATGGGTACTCCGACGCTCGAAACTGGCTCGCCGTCTGGAGCAACGAGGCGACCCCTACGCCGAACTGCCTACGACCACAGAGCGCAAGTATCTGGAGGGCCAAGTCGTGCTGGTGGGCTACGGTCGGGTGGGCAAGCGGATCGCTAGTTCACTAGACGCCCGCGGCATCCCCTATGTAGTGGCGGAACAGAACCGGGAACTGGTTGAGGACTTACGCAAGAAGGGCATGGTGGCAGTGTGGGGCAATGCTGCGGATCCTTCGGTATTGATTCAGGCCCACATTGCCGACGCGGCCATGCTCGTGGTGGCAATGCCCGATTCGCTCAATGTCCGCCAGATGGCCGACACGGCGCGCACCCTTAACCCGGGAATCGAGATCGTGATGCGCACGCACAATGAAGACGAGTCACTGATGTTGCGCAAGGAGGGAATCGGAACGGTCTTCTTCGGCGAGGAGGAACTGGCAAAAAGCATGGTCCACCATGTTCTCCAACGGTTCGCGCCGCAGTCGAATCATTCGGCCACTGGTCACGCTTGAGTACCGATCCCTCGGCGCGATTCCGTATGGCCAACGGTAGCGCGATTCACCAGATCTTCTGCTACCAGGCACTTTCGCTTACTCCTTGCCGGTTAGTAGGTTGGTACTGTATATTTATACAGTACTAGCCGCATCCCGGAAAAGTTGACTCCTGAAGTCAAGCCCGTGCGGTGCCCGTGCTTCCTCTCCCTTCACCTCGAAAGGTAATCATGTTCGTGGACCGCACCGAAATCATCAACGCCGCCAAGGCACTGCGCGCCAGCCAGGAAGAATCCCGATACAGCAAGCTCGTCGCGCTCGCGAATAAGCAACTCAAGGCAATGCAAACGGCAATCCAGAGGGGCAAGGAAGAATTCGAGACCAGACTGGTACTCGAAATCAGCGAAGACAATCCGAAGGTGGCGCTGGAACCGCGAGCGCATCGGCTAGCCGACGACCTCAGATCGCAGGGCTACACCGCAACGGTGACCACGTTTGCCGAGGTCAGCACCGACCGCAAGAACTGGACACCAAATATCACGGTCGTCATCGGTCTGGGCGATATGGTTTCCGAAGCCGACGCTACGATAGCGGAAAGCATGGTGACCGACGAGACGGAAGTCGCGCTGGCTGGTGAAGCTGCCAATGAAATGGCCTGACAGCAGGCGGCCGATTCGAGATAGGATCCGGCATCACGGGGTTCGCGTACGGTCGCGAGCGTGATGACCCTTGGCGCGGCAGGCCTCGTCCTTCAGGGCGAGGAAGGATAGCGCAGACGCCGAAGGCGTCCGTTACGGCCGTTAATGTGGCGTCGGCTGTGTTCCATGTACTAGCGGACGATCTCAATGGGAGCAACGCCACAGCTTCCAGCAAAGTGGACGGCGACCATAGCGCACTGCTCCACAGCTTGCGCCGAATGCTGGGGTGCCGAATGTCATTGTCGTCGCTCATAGACCAAACCAGACAAACGACTACGTAGAGCATCACGTGGCGCAGTAGGAACTCTCCCCCCCCCTTTCCGGCCTCGGCCGGCGAGCATCAGCGAGAGGGGGAGGTGGATGTCAACGGTCTTGGTCGCCCAGTGCCCGATGCCCGATGCCCAAGGCGACAGGAGGGCGAACCGGTAAGGTACGGTATATTTGGGCTATCAGAGGCACAAAATTGAGAGCGCCATGAGCACCGTAGCCGACTTTCTGTCGGAAAAGCCAATTGACACGCGGATCGAGATCGGGGCGTACGAGTATTTGTGGCAGCAGCCCAGTTCCACCATGAAACGCCTGGCAGATCTGTTCGGGGAACACCCGGGCAGCCTGCCGTCCGACTTGGTGGAGGTCGAGGTCGCCGAGCGTACCGCGAATCAGGTGGTGGAACATCTGGCCAGCCGCGGCATCAAGCGCTTCGGGGTACGGATCAACGGTGCGCACGACTATCCCTCCCGTCTTCGCGAAGCCATCGAGCCAGTCGAACTTCTGTATTTCCTTGGCTCGTGGGAGCTCGCAGAAGCGCCGCGCCGCATCGCGGTAGTAGGGACCCGCAAGGTCAGTGATGAGGGCGCACGTCGCACGCGGAAACTCGTGCGTGGTCTCGTCGAACACGATTTCACCATCGTGTCGGGGCTTGCGCAGGGCGTCGATACTATCGCGCACGAGACCGCCATCGAATGTGGCGGGCGCACGATCGCTGTCATCGGCACGCCAATCTCCGAGGTTTACCCGAAGGAGAACGAGTGTCTCCAGCACCGTATCGCATCCGAGTACTTGCTCATCAGCCAAGTGCCGGTGCTGCGATACAGTGCACAGACGCCGAAGTGGAACCGACTGTTCTTCCCTGAGCGCAATAAGACCATGTCCGCGCTCAGCGAGGCGACGGTCATCATCGAAGCCAGCGAGACGTCCGGTACTTTGATTCAGGCGCAGGCCGCCCTGAAGCAAGGGCGGAAGTTGTTCATCTTGGAGAGCAACTTCCACAACCAGGCCATTACGTGGCCAGCGAAGTATGAAAAGCTCGGTGCGATCCGCGTCCGTGAACTCGACGATATTCTCCGAGTCATGGCGTAGCCATGCCGATGCCCAGGCGCCTAACCTTGGTCGGAGAGCTTGAGCGGCCGGACCACGAGCACCTCCCTGCTGAGGACAAATGTTATTTCTGGGGCGAGTACACCCCACATAAGCACACCAGCGGCAAATTATGGGATTTCTCGCCGACGAACCAGCTCATCAGCAACCTGAAGAAGGGGATGAGCCGACGCGGCAAACCGGATTGGCGCTACAAGCAGGAAGCGATCAAGCAGGTCGCACAGGCCTTCGCCGTCCATTGGAAGTGGAAAGAACTGCTGGAGAAGTATTCTGTCGCGCTGATCCCGATCCCATCGTCCAAGGCGAAAACGGACGCGGACTACGACCCGAGGATGCTGCTGGTCTTGGAGGAGTTGTCGCGCCGCCTTGGCGCCGAGTTGGACATCCGCGATTGCCTTTCCTTCAGCGGCGCCTACGCTGCTAGCCACAAGAGCGAGGAGAAACGAGATCCGGACCGGCTTTACGAGGACCTCACCTTCGATGCGGTGGCTGGAAAAGTGGACGCACAACCGGACGTGATCCTCATCTTCGATGACATGCTCACCACTGGCGCGCACTACGCCGCCGTCACACGGCACCTGCGCGAGCATTTCCCGGACGCGAGGCTCGTAGGCGTCTTCGTCTCCCGCCGACTTCTGCCGGATCCCTTCGCAGATGCTGCAGACGACTTCGACGTGCTCGACGATTGATGCGAGGGCGATACAGTGACGAAAGTCTTCCTCAACTATGAGCGCCCGACGCCGGCGGGCCGATGCGGACCCGACACGCGCCCGACTTGGCGATCGCCGGCACTGCAACACCACGCAAGGCTGACGCGGTGCTCACGCGCGGGCAGGCCCACCAGTTGGCGGCATACGCAACCCGGGAGAGCCCCGCGCGAACCAGCCAGCGACCGCATGCGGGCTCACAATGAGGCAGGAGCCGAGGCGACGCCGACACCGGCCGGCTGACCGCCCAGGGCCAACATCACCAGCTGCCAACAGCATGCTGCCGGGCCAACCTCGATGCAGGGAGTACGCTGTCGCGCGCTGGCGTAGGCGGGGCTGGCCACGCTGGCAGGAATCTTCGACGCCGCCGACTACCTGCACGCTGGAGCCGACGCTGCCCCGCGCGCATGGCAGGCTGCCACACACTGGGTCGGCATGCGACCTCGAGACGGGGACGAGCTCCGGGCACGAAGGGCCGCTGACGGCCGATAGTGTTGAAAAACTCGCTGGCAGCCGTTCTCTGCTCGTCTCCGGAGGTACCTTACCCCTCAACCGTCGGTCGATCGTGGAATACAAGCCGATCTGAGAGGTCGACTTCTGGCGATTACGGTGCGCGCGCCATGGGTATCGAGTTTTTCAACACTATCGACCCATTGCTGTCACACGCACCGTCACTCGGATTGGCCTCTGCGCAACCGGTTGCGGTCAGTCGATACCAGCCATCCTACTTCATGGTGTACCGCTCATTTCCCTCATCGAGGCGCGAACAACATCGATGCATCGGCGACCGACAGCAAACACTCCCAGCTAGCAGCTCACGGAAGGTATACGCGGCGGGGTTGATCTGCGGTTGATCCGCCCCACATCGTGGGGCTATGCAAGCGAAGCCCACCGCTGCGGTTTGGTGCGCCGCTGGCTCAACCAAGGAGACAAGGCCGATGGCCCAACAATATACGATTCGAGACGCGGCTCGCAATTTGGCCGCAGCTGACTTGTTCCGGAAAATTTCTACTGAAGAGAAGGCTGCCAAGTTCGCCGAAGAACTGCAAAACATGCCCGATGCTATGCTGCAGACCATGGCGCGGATGAGCGGCATTCCGGCTCATCAGACTGCCCTGCACCTGGCCATGATGCGCGGGCAAGAGAACGAGTTTTCGCGTGGGCTTAATGCGCTCGATGGGTGGTTCCAGACTGGCGACCTCATTTTGATGACAGGGAACCTAGCCCTCGCGCAGGCTCAGAAGGCCCTTTATAAGGACGCGAGGTCTAGCCACGTCGCAATCGTGCATGCTGACTTTATCTGCATCGACGCGATCCCGAAGGTCGGCGCATCGAATCGAGTCATTCCTGACGTCCTTGCCGATGTTGAGCCCGGGTGGCGCGTGATCCGACATACGTCGGTTGGGCCGGAGAACACCGATCACATCATGCGCGCGTGTTCGTTCTACCTGGCGCAACCTTACAAGATCCTCCCATCCAAGAAATCGGCCAAGAAGTTCGCATACTGCTCGGAGTTGGCCAGGAAGGTGTATCGGGACATCGGCGTCGCCGGAACGGGCATCCCTGACGATCGAATCATCGCGCCGGCGCACTTCGACCGACTTGCAGACCATCACCCGAATTGGGTGGACGTGACCGACTCTCTGCGCCCCGCAGTCGAGTTCTGCCAGAAGTACCCGGAGATCCTCCGTGCGACCGCCAAGATGTTCATTGACGGGCTGAAGCTGAATCGCAGGCGCTTTGAGGAACGGACCGAATTGCTTGCCAAAATTCGGGACTTGACCAAGGCCGGCAAGATCAGCAAAGAGGATGCTCAAGATGCCGTGGCACAAATTAGGGAGATCGAGCACAACATGAATCACACCTTCTGGGATGTCCCGCGCAAGGCCGGTGGGTTCAACGGCCCCGGCGAGGATAAAACCGCTTGAGCGCGGGCGCTGGCCACGTTGACCAGCATGCCGGCTGGTGTTTATCAAGTTGCGGGCCATGCCAAAAGCGGTCGGCCGCTATGCAGCGTGATACGCCGGCCGCGTCGACCAATAGGTGTCGCTAGCTTGCCGCCGACTGCGCCGCCACACTGGAGCGTCCGGTGTCCAACGGCAAGACGTCAGGAGACATAGATGACCGCGAATGGCTGCCCTCTGCGATGGTGGACTTTCGACTCTCAGGCTGCAAGCGGCCGAGTACAGCCTGAACCAGCCATATAGAGGTTAGGTCCGGAAGTCCGGCTGTAGCCGGTGGCGGCCATTGTGGCAGCGTGTCCTGGTACCCTCCCCGCTCACGCTGCTCAGAATTCCCTGGCAGGTCCAGGCCCCCGGCGGCGGCCGGGCTGCCGGGTTTTACCGAGCCGTCAGTTGCCGGCATGCCCGCGCGGGCCAGGCACGCTCCCGACCAAGCCGCCGCACTCGCTGTAGCGCCACGCACGGACAGGCCCACCGGCCGGCGGGGGCCAGCGGCGCGACCGACTGCCGGCACCAATACCACCCGAAGAACGCAAGACGCCAGCGCCGGCACCGACATGCCGGCTCACCATGCAGCCCGAGCCGAGCCGACGCCGGCACCGGTCGGCTGGCCGCCCAGGGCCCACACTACCAACCGCCAGCAGCATGCCGCCTAGTCAAACTCGATGCGAGGAGTACGCTAACGCGCGCTGGCGCCGGCAGCGCCGGCCAGACTGGCAGGAATCTTCGATGCCGCCGAATACCTGCACGCTGGAGCAGGCCCTGCCCCGCGCGCGTGGCAGGCTGCCACACACTGGGTCTGCGCGCGACCTCGAGACGGGGACGAACGCCGGGCGCGGGGGCAGTTGACGACCCAAAGCGAACGATGGAGCAATCCTAAAGGGGTCATTTCGTCTCGCGTCGTAGTCAACGTGGGGTTCCACACACAACAGAAAGCTTCTACTTCCAAATATAAGTAGACTTCAAGACCGACGTTGGCCTCTTTTCGGTATCAAGAGGACGAAAAGCGCAGCGCCAAAAACGCGCGGCCGGGAGATGCGAATGAGTGGAATCGAGACATTATCAGAGCTTCGCCGTCGTAAAAGCGCGTTGGGGAGGAGACTGGGCCCATTTGAGTTTTTTTACGACTCAGAATTGCCAGCCCTTTCTCAACTAAAGAGTACCTTCGCTACCCTCCGTCCTTCAGCGCCCGTGATCACTAGCGCCGCTGGCCAAATGACAATCGCAGTGGAGTCTGCGGAGGCGGCGTTCATTTTCCTGAAGGGACTCCAGACCCAATGTTGCCATAGTCCAGGGACTGAACCGGGTTTTGGTGGATTAGCCGGACCCTTGCTGTTTAGAGGTATGCGTGACGAATCATGGGATATTGAGACATCAATCGCTAGGGTATCTCCGAATGAGCGGGCGGCCGCCTCTCACCTCACTGACGCATTTTCACGGTTGACCGCCACTGTCGGCCATGGCATGGCCGGGCTACGGCTCCCCCCATCGAGCTATGTGTCAGTTGCTCAGCACTACGGCTTCAAGACCAGTTTGCTCGACTTCACCCCGGATCCCGAGGTTGCCGTGTTCTTCGCATGCCAAGAGGGATCGATGACTCAAGGCGTGGTGTACTTTCAAAACATAAACCGGCTTCTCGACCAGGGACTGCGTATTCTGCTGGCCCCGCCGCTCTTTAAACGCATTGAAATACAGCGTGGAGTTTTTGTGGATACCCCGGGGGTGCTTTCAAAATCCCTCTTCAATCGGATCGTGTTCCCATCGAATATTCCGTTGACAGTGTTTCGTAACGGAGAAGCAGTTGACTTGCTGTCCATGCCTGACTGGATAGCAGATGCCTCCGCCTTCGTTGAAACATGGGCGCCGGGGAAAGTGCTCGATAGCTTCTCCGGCGACGAGTGGGAGTGGGACTTCTATGCAAAAGGACCCACGTATGATCCAGTTATGGAACTAGCTCGTTGGCTAGATTTTTACGAAGATGCCCGGTACTGGCTCGCTGGCCTCGTGTGTGGCAGCGAAGAGGCCTTTCTTCCCCGTTTGGTTAATGCCATAGCGCACGACAACCCCGAGCTTGCATCGCTGCATGATGAACTTCAGCGCCTGTTCGGTAAGCCAACTTGAGGG
Source organism: Cupriavidus sp. FW216-B1 (assembly GCF_058789195.1). Lineage (NCBI taxonomy): Bacteria > Pseudomonadati > Pseudomonadota > Betaproteobacteria > Burkholderiales > Burkholderiaceae > Cupriavidus > Cupriavidus sp. FW216-B1. The sequence goes on from NZ_JBYTEL010000014.1 coordinate 132,701, forward strand.
GAAGGCATCCGATCGGTCGGATTCTCGTGACCCGTATCGGTCGTACGAGGCATGAGCGCATTTGCGCCATGCAACTCCACTGAAAGCCGGTCGCGAACGTACCAGTTGCGGGCAGCACGCCGAGCCGACCGCGAGGCTGGAACCGCGCTGACGTGCGCAGCCGCCCGCGGGGCCGCTCTGGCTGACCAGCGTCTACAGTGCCGCCAGTTTCCAGCACGTCTGCGAATCCTAAACGCGCCCGAATTGGCTAGCATCTACCGCGCCGCCTGCTCCGGCCGACTAGGGCCAGCGGGGCGATCAACCGCCGACGCATGCACACCGGGGACTCAACGCCCGAACCCGCCAGCGGCCACGCCCTAGCTCACAATGAGGCTGGATGTTTGGCGAGCCGCGTTCCCATATTGCCATTGCCGCGGGCGGCTTTGCCGGGTTGATTGAAGGACTGCTGACGCAACCCACTGCAGCCGCTCGAGTCTCGATCGCCAATGTCAGTTGGTAGCGGGAGCAGAAGCTCGATGTCCGATAGCGCACGTCCGATTTGGAGCGAGGAGCGGCCGTCGAGGGTCCGACAGCCGCCATTGAGAGGGTGAGTTCGATTGTTGAATGTGACTGTTGAATGAGCGTTCGCTAACGGCCCGGGGCAGGCGTTAGCAACGGCGTCGACGAGCAAACTACGACTCGTCTTGCGCCTCGCGTCAGAGCCACGTAGAGGTGTTGTGCAGTCATGCGCTCGGGCTCAAGTATGACCACGACGTCAGCCTCCAGCCCTTTCAGAAGAAGCGTGCTTCCAACGGCTCGCCGGCCCAGCGGCCGAGCCAGTTGGCGGTTTCGCTCGCGGGTCTGAATCACCGCGCCAACGAACCCGACTTCGCCCCCGGCCGCCCTCAGCGCTGAGATACAGCAGTGCAGCACCTCGGGTCGGTAGACACGCGCATTGCGTTGGTCCGCGAGGGACTGAAGCAGATCAATTGAAGTCGTGTGGCTGGGAGCCGCCATGAACGCCACTGCTGCGGCCTCTGCAGGCGTCGCAGGGATGCGTGCTCGGCCGCCTCGTATCGTTTCGACTCGCGTGAGGAAGTTTGCGGCACCCACCCCGGTCATCAGTGAAGTCGCGAACTCGACAATTTTTCGCAACGCGTTGGGGTTCGTCAAATCGAACTGGCGGGCGAAGTTCACCAGGTCTTTCAGGTCGACCGCCTCGACGGAGGTGGCACCCGGCGTCTGCATGGTGAGTTGATGCCGACCATTGACATTGATGGAGTCGCCAATGACCAGAACGCGGCCGTCTCGGGTTGGCGCTTCCGTCCGGGCGGCCACCAGTCGTTGCTGCAATTCCGCGCCTTGGGTTAGTTGAACCCACTGGACTCCCTCCGGTGCCCCACGCAGGTCCACAGATTGACCAGCCTGCAATGATGCGCGGGCTTGAAGTAGCCAGGCACCCAGCGCGTCCATGCCTGCGAGTCGCCATCGCCAGGGGGTCTGCAGTGCGCCGATGGGCGGGAACATGGTCTGAGCCTCGCGCTCCCAGTGGACCAGTGGCTCGCGGAAGCCGAATATCGCTTGCATCGGGTCGCCAAGGACACAAGTGGGCAGTGTCTGCGCGATGGAACAGACGATGGCGTGCTGCGCGGCATTGCAGTCCTGATACTCGTCGACCAGCAAGCGCGAATATGTCGAGGTTATGGGGTCACTGATGTGACCGGCCTGCAGGAGCCCTTGCACGGCACCTCGGATAGCAGGGTAGTCGGCATTCGGGTTGGCCAGTTCGAGAACGCGCGCGTCGAGGCCCGCTCGGAGCGGAAACTTGGCCGATAGCCGCATCGCGAAGCCGTCGATGGTCGACACCCTGTAGGCTGAGCTTGGGACGCCGCCACGCTGGAGCCTGGCGCGTAGAGCGGTGACTCCAGCATTGGTGTGCGTCAGCACCAGGACTGGCTTGTTGTCGGCGTGCAGACTCAATGCATCCGCGATGAGCTGGGTCTTGCCGCATCCGGCTGGGGCGGTAACTGAGCCTAGGCGCGCCTGGAAGATGTCAATCTCAGGCGGCGGCACTCGTCCACCCCCAGAGCTGGTTCGTAACTTCGATGAAGCCCGGCTCTGCATTCGCTATGTGGGGACCGACGATGTCCTTGGCGATTTCCTGGAAACCGCTCAATGACTTGAACCAACCGTTCTTGTTATTGCGAGCGGCAAGTCCGAGCAATTCTCGGCTCGCAGGTGTGTAGCCGCCATTCAGCCGTTCGGCCTCTATGGCATCCAAGGTGACTTGTCCGTTTGACTTCGACTTGATGTGCTCGGCCATGAGCTCGCGGCCGACCATCTCGTCTGCCTTATTCAGCAGTGCGTGCACCGCGTCATCGCTTGAATGGCGGAATAACTCGTCCTCGAGTGCCAAGCCGGGCCGCCACGTGAGGTACTGGCCGCCAGCGGCAACGAATCTCTCAACTAGTCCGACGGTTGAAATAGGCTTGTCCGCGTCGACGAAGACGAGGACGCGATAGCCCAAGTTGAGGAACGCCTCTCCCCGTGTGAAGCATTGATCGGGGCTTCCCCCGCCTGCGTCCACGTATGAGCCTCCGTGGGCCAGGAATGACGTCGCGCCACAGTGGACCCACCACTGGTCCATCCCGCGAGCGAATCCGACCTCGCTGGCGCCTTCGCAGACGATGACGGACTTGGACAGGAAGGCCTCGGCCGCCTTGCGCAATGTGCCCTGGATGCCGTCGTCTGTACCGGCACATATGGCCGTGTGGATGCCCGAACGCTGGCGCACGACGAAAAGCTGGTTGCCAGCGAGTTCCCTGAGCGTCACCGGTGAATGGGTTGTCATAAAGACCTGCAGTGGCTGGCTCGCGTCCTTCGCCCCGAGTGAGTCGAGCAGTCGCATGAGCCGGTGCGGCTCAAGTCCGTACTCGACCTCGTCTACCAGGGCGACGGTGGCGGCGGCGGCGGCGGCCCTTTGCAACCCCGCGACAAGCAGCCGCCCCGAACCCGTTCCCAGCGACCGCAGAGGAATGCCGGTCTCGCTATGGAGCGCGATAGCACCGTCGCCGATCGACACTGAGTGAGCATCAAGTAGCGCCTGAGCGCTCGCACCGACGGCTACGCCCAGGCCGGTAGCTGTCTGGGTTACCACTTGCAGGGTCTGGGCGAGTTGAGGGCCGGCCTGCGCGCCGAAGGTGGCCCGGGCGGCGCGTGCCGCGCCGGCGAGTTCCGAGCCAAGGTTCGCGCGCTCTTCCGTGAGCCGGTTCAACACCGAGCCCCTAGCCCAAGAAAGGTTCGTGTTTGCGTAGGTGCCGATTCGGGCTGGTGCTAGGAGGCTGCGGTCCTTCCAGACCAGAGACCGTTCCAGTTGCTGGTGAGCGGCTCGGTCGGAATAGAGTGTCCAACTCGGCTCGAGGTCGCCCGTGACCTCGAGCTTCAGCGTCAGAACCGTTTCCAAACCTGCACGCGGCTCGTCTTCAAGTAGCCCAGCGCCGAGGTCAAATCCGCGAAGGAACTCTCCGTATGTGTCAATGTTCTTCAGCGCGTCGGGTAGTGCGCCGAGCGTGACCGCAATCACGATTGTCCCGGTGACGTCCAGGCCGAAGAAGTCCGTGTCGCCGAAAGGCGCGCTCCTCCGCGCTCCAAGGCACAGGTCGAGGGCATCGAGGATGGTCGACTTGCCGCTGTCACCCGGGCCAATAAGGCAGTTCACGCCGTTGGACGGTGTCCAATCAAGCGTCTGTATCGAGCGGAAATTGCGAATTTCAAGGCGACGAACGCGCGTCATGTTTACTCTTAGTTGATCTGGCTAATCCCAACGCGCCTGAAGCCGCCGAAGGGAAGCAAGGGTACTCGTCAGGCTTCCCTAACGTCAGCTCTCTCAGGCAAACCTGTCACCGAGAGTCTAGAGGCCGACTGAACGCGTGCAACCTATATCGGCCGCTCAGATCTTATCTTTTAATGACGGTTCATGGCCGGATGCAGCCCCGCGGCCCTAAGCCGGAAACGACAGGCCGACGATGGGTGCGGTGGAGATAAAACCCTCATCCGCTGGATTTTGAGGTGTTCGCTTGGACTTCCAGTACCGTAGTTCCGGGATCCCGGCTTCAATCTCGGCGCGCAATGTCTCCGTGAGCCGTCCGGCCATGTAGACAACCTGCTCGGCTCCCGACCAGCCATCACTGATTTCCTTCACCTGGTTGCCCTGGGCTGCAGCAAGTTGGATGGCACGATTGATTGCTTCAGACTTGGTTTGTACAGTCATAGCCTGTTCAATTGCCCCTTTGATTCTGTGTCTGGCCTGTGGCAACGAGCACACCTGAATGATTCCTGGTGGCCTGCGACGGAAGTCTGCTGTATTCGGCAGCCGGCAAACTAATCCGCAAGAGCGTGAGGAACCCACTCTCCGTCACGACGGGCGAGCACGCATCTCGACAGCGCGTACCGTTTCTCAGGAAGATCTCTGCTAGCCATCTCCTGCATGAATGGCAGCGCGCCATCCCATCCAGAAGCCGACACGAACAGCAAATCGCGCGCGGGAACCACAGCGAGAATTTCTCCGGGCATCTGTTCCTCGATCTGCTCCCATAATGATTCCAAGAGCAACAACGTCGCCTCAAAATTCCCACCTGCGGTGACCATGTAGCGAGGCGCCTCGCCATGAAACTCAATCTCGGGTAGTCGCATAGGCAAATTGCGAAGGGCAACTGCATACAACTCTTCCTCTGAAATCGAGGCGTCCGTGAGTTCTCGATAGGTAACGAAACGGAAGTGAGTTGGCAAGTCGATTGCGTACATGACGATCAAGTCCGCCGCAAACGGCCTCGTGACAGGCGAATCGTCGCGAGCGAGGACCAAGACATCATCAGAGGGATCGGCCGGTTCCATCACCTTTAGGATGGGGACTAGCAGGTTAAGGTCCAGGCAGCCTGCTGCTGAGGCTCGCTCCGAATCTTCCTTGCCGGTGCTCGTCGTCGCCGGCGTCTTTTGCCCTTTAGACTGCCCAAACATTCGTATTCTCGACGTTTTATTAAGTGCCCTCTGCGAAGGTGCATGGTAGCGCGCCTGCATCGAGTATGTATACAAAACAGATCGGAACCCCCAGTGACCCCTACTGGCCGGCCCCGGTCCTGGTAGGCAGGTCACCGGCGGACCGCTGTCGGCCCCCTACTTCCGCCAGCGCTAGCTAGGACGCCGCCGAGGAGCAACCGACCCTTAGCGGTCGGACGGCATGCTGGTGGTGTAACCAGCAAATGGACCAACGAATAGAAATCCCTCAGCGAGTTCTCGACAAACTTTGCTCTGGCTAGGGAATTGCGAGGCGAACTCCGGCCAGGCTTGATCGACAAAAGCATCCCATTGGTGTGGGTCGAGTTCATGGATCTTTCCGTCGCAGATTTCGACGACTTCGAAGCCACGGTCGACAAGTACAGTTACCGCATGTTGGGCGGCGACCTCGTGGCTGGTGCCTGAGGCAAAGACTGGTACGTAGGCGCCAATTAACTCCGAGGGCATTTCCCGGTTGTCACCGCGTTTGACATGGATGGAAAGCTGAAACAGGCGTGGATGTTGAGCCGGCTGTCGCTTCTTGAAAAATGTCAGCATGAAGTGGTCTAGACTGTTCGTTGCCATTCGAAGCCAAGAGCATATCGGAACGCTTGCATACGGCCGTAAGCGAGCGATTCCAAACTGGGCAATCTATGGCCGCTTCTGGCTGCGGCCATTGTGGCAGCGTGTCCTGGCATCCTCCCCGCTCGCGCTGCTCAGAATTCCCTGGCAGGTCCAGGTCACCGGCGGCGGCCGCGCTGCCGGGTTTTACCGAGCCGTCAGTTGCCAGCATGCCGGCGCGGGCCAGGCACGCGCCCAACGTCGACTCAACACGTACTACAACACCACCCACGGACAGGCCCACCAGTTGCCGTCACGCCGGTGCGAACCGTTCATTCGCGAGCCGGCTAGCGTCCGCACATCCCCGCCGGTCGACCGCGGCCTGCGGCGCAACCAACTGCCGGCACCGGCACCGCCCGGAGAGCGCAAGACGCCAGAGTCCACATGCTGGCTCACCAGGCAGCTCGAACCGAGGCGACGCCAGCGCCAACCGGCTCGCCGCCCAAGCCGGTACCACAGATGGCCAGTAGTACGCCGCTCCGACCTCAAGGCTGGGACCGCGCTGACGCGCAAACGCCAGCGCCGCCGGTCAGGCTAACCGGGATCTCCTGAGCTGCCAGTTGCCAGTACTCTGGCGCCGCCCGCCCGCCCACCCGCGTGCGTGAGCCTCCGGCCCCTGCGCAGCAACTCCGCGCTATGCAAAGGGCGCTGGTTGAAGGAAATTCGGCACCGTAGTAACATGGCCGTGAGATGTAACACGGACAAGTTATTCCTCACGGCCAAGTGACTACGACATGAATCCTCTATCGCACATCCCCGCTGAGCTTCGCGCTTGGGATGCCTTTCGTGACCTGTTTGAGGGTGCCGGTTGGCGACTGGTGGAGCCTAAATCGCCGGAGAATCCGGAGGACGTCTTCCTGACGAGTGATCGCGGTCACACCTATTGTGCGGTGCTCAAGTTGTTCAATGAGGGACGCGCAGACCGGCTCACTGCTGCGTTTGCACAGGGGCTACTGGAGGCCCGCTTGCACGCGAAGGAACAACGAGTGCGTCCCGCTGTGCTGATCTGGGTGAACAGTACAGCGCCAACACTTGTCGACCGTCTTGTGAGTTTTCACCAGCAGTACGGTGACGGCGAGCCATTCGCCCTGCTGTCGAGAGATGGGACCGAGTACGTTGACTTCCCGGGCCTACATCGATCCAAACAGCGCAACACCCAGTTGGCTTCCCACTGGGCCAGCCACAGCGCACCACCGCGATTGGTGCTTTCGGATCTCAGCCAGTGGATGCTCAAGCTCCTGCTGGCGGTCGACATTAAACGCGAGGGAATGATCGGTGTAGATGCGACTCGCTATCGCACGGCGACCGACCTTGCGAATGCCGCAGGCGTCTCCAAGATGACAGCCACACGGCTGGTGAACGCCTTGAAAGAAGAAGGTCTCATCGAGTCCAGGCCATTTCTAACGCTTGTGCGGCGACGTAAACTGGCGGAGAGATGGAAAGCGGCGTACCAGACTCCGTCGCTCGCGGTAACCATGAAATTCCTATCACCAGCTCCGGCTAGCGATCAGATCGTCAAGCTCTTAAAGAAGGAGCACGGCATTCTTGGAATGTTCGCCGCGGCGAGCGCCCTTGGTGTCGGCCATGTTCGCGGCATACCACCGACAGTCTGGGTTCCGAACTTGACTGTGGCAGAACAATGGCACCAGATGCGCCGTGCCCGGGAAGGCGAATCCCCTGATTTGATCCTTCAACAACCTAATTTTCCACAATCGCTGCAGCGCGGCAGTGTACTCCGTGACGGCATCCGGGTTACTGATATCTTCCAGACTTGGCTCGACGTTTCGGCTCACCCTGCACGCGGCGCTGAGCAGGCCGCTGAATTGGAACATGGGATTCTTGCAGACGTCATCGGAGAAAGCGCGTGAGCGACCTCATCGAATTCAGCAAACTCGCCATGACACTTGAGCCCTGGCGCTCGAAGATCGTCTTTGTTGGGGGGTGGGCCTACCGGCTATACCGATACGAGCCTCGCGCCATCAATCCCGAGTACGGTGCGATCTTCACCCAGGACGCTGATGTAGCGTATGGCAGAGAGGAAGCCCTCGAGGGTGATATCAAGAAAGCGCTCGAGGGCGCTGGGTTTAAAGAAGAGCCCAATTTCGCAGGTGGTTTCCGACCGCCGGCAATGCGCTATACGTTGGGGGAGCAGGCCAACGGATTCTACGCGGAATTTCTCACGCCGCTGACCGGCAGCGGCAAGCGGCGTAACAAACGAACGAAGGAGTTTGAGGTTGATGCAACTGAACTCAACGCCGGTGTCGTCGCACAAAAACTGCGCCATCTCGACGTGCTGTTGCATGAACCGTGGCTCGTAACAATCCCTGCGGAGGAATCGGGGGTTAGTGAGGCTGTAGCAAACCTGCGCGTTCCGAATCCGGTGAGCTTCATGGTCCAGAAGCTCCTCATCCGTGATGACCGAGTCTCGAAGAAACGGGCGCAGGACGTCTTGTACATCTACGATGCAATGTACCTCTTCAATACGGTGATCGAAAGCGACCTCGTCCCGACTTGGAAGCGTCTCGAAGCAACCTTGGACGAACCACAACGCAAGTCCATTCATGCAGGCGCCAAAGCGCTGTTCTCGGACGTGAACGACACCATCCGTGATGCGGTGGAGATTCCTGAAGACCGCAAGATCGACCCGAAAGAAATGCTCTACATCTGCCAAACCGGCTTCGAGGAGCTTTTCGGCAAAGCGAAGTAGGTAGCTCTCCGACCTGGTGCTTAAGAAGTTCCCGAGGATTGATATTTCCTCCGCCCCAAATAAGGGGATGCCTACGGGGGCGCGAGTACCTTCGGCCGGTTCCTGCTTCGCCGGGCGGCCTGACTGCACCATATCCCTCCGCAGGCAATATCGGCATATCCTGCCGCCCCCCTAAAGCGCGATTGCGGCACACACAGTCGACGACAGCTTCCGGTCGAAGCGGGCGCTAAACGTCGCAGGTATCCGTTCTGCCGCGCCCCCTTGTTCAACAACCGGTTCGCCGGCGCTGATGCGCTCGGTACCTCGCAGTATGGCTAACTGTGCATTACTCGGCCCGCATTGGATCAGTAGCCTGACCCGGTTGTGCGGGCGTATTGAGCCTGTTGAGCAAGTCGATGGCGTCGTCCTCGCTCAGTTCGGTGAACAGCGGAGGCAGATACCTCACTTGCATCTGCAGTTGGCTCCCGCCAGTGACTTCAGGCAGGACAATCCGAACATTATCGAGCACCTGTTCTAGACCACCGTCTAGAGTGAGAAAGCGAACCCTGAGTTGAATTGGCAATTCTCTTGCCACAGCTTTTACAAGCGCGATTCTCGGAATGAGGTGGACGTCGCTCAGCACGTTATACGTTGCGTCTGGCTTTGCAGGCTTCAGCATCTTGCGTGCATCAAGGTTGCCGTACAAGCAGGCGACGAACAGAACCACGATGCCGTCAGTCCTTTTCAGCCCGCCCGATATTGCAAGTTCAGCGAACTTATCTTCGACGGCCCTGCGCGCAGCTGGTGCGACCGGTTCAATGATTAAAGGTGCCGCCTTCGTCCGGAACGCTGCGCGCGCGTCCCAGTCGGCTTCCCGAAGTCCCGCAAAGAGCTGAGCGAACATATCCTTTGCAGACTTAAGGTACTCGGAGTCTGTACGCGCAGACCTGAAAAAACGGGAGACCGCTTCCGTTTCCTTCTCAAGCTGCATTGTTTTCTCGGTCACGTTGTCTTCGCGTCCATGTTCGCCCTCCATCAACGATGGCAATGGACTGATGGCGTATTGAGGCATGTCGATTCCCCGAAGAAAATCGAGCATCCGTTGCTCCTTATTCCCTTTCTGTTCCTTTCCGGCGATCGCGACTTTGATGACGGACAATACATTGCGATCCAGAAGAAAAAGCGTGTCGATCTGTAAATTGGTGGAGTTCATATTTTTTCATTTATATTGGATGGACGGCTCTTTGACTGGTTACCTAACCCTACTATATCCTTCAATGAAGTGAGCGCGGGAAAATATGAAAGCCGTGGCCGTTGATACGTGCAATACGTGCGTGCCTGGCCTCCCTTCGCCCACGTGGAACGAACTCAGACACTGGAGCCAGACTGGCATTACCTTAAACGAACTCTGTGCCGAGAGACGCATGGGCATGAATCTTCATGCATGGCGAACTGTCCAATCCAGAAAAATAACTGCACCGACGTTTGCGAGCTCGCTGCTTTTGGTGGACACGCTTACGCGAAAATGAGTGGAGCAGTCGTATGGGGGCGCGATCCCAACGTCCTAGATCATCACCGCTATTTCCCCATGGCTGTCGGCCAAGCATTCGCTGAGGCGATCGACCGCAAATCAGAATTTCCACTTCTGGCGACCGACACAGCAAGCCTTCATAGCTTTCCGATGCTCCTCGCCTAGCAGGCTGCGGAAGTACTCCCCGCACACATGCAGAATTTTTCGCTGGTGCGGGCAGGTGTGCCTGGATTTCATAATCCGGAAGATGCAAGCCCTCGCATTGAGTTTTCTTGCGGCGGGAGGCCCGTTTCCAGCGTCAGTCCCTCGATCACCGCAACTGCGGGCGGATCTGTCCCAACGAGCGCATCCGCACCAGGTTGTACGCGGCGATGCTCAGCACGAACATCTGCTCCACCCGCTCACCTTCCACTGCCAAGAAAACTCGCGCGCGGCTACCCCTCTCCCTGGTGGCTCAAGATCAGCCAATTTCTGCCGATGTGGATTGGTTGGGGTCTTTGCGCGCTCAACTATTTGTCGGGGCGTCGCGCGGACTTGACTTCCCGGCCAAGTCGGTAAGCTAAGTACAAGCGCTACAGAAATGCGCCAAAGCCCTGAAACTCAATAGGAAAAGAAAAATGCAAAAGAGCACCAAGTTCGCGTTCTCCGCAGTTGCCGCAGCCGCGGTCCTCGCACTGGCCGCATGCGGCGGCGGCGGTGGCGATGCGCCGGCCGCCTCGGCCCCGGCCACGACGACGCCTCCGCCCGCGCCGGCGATCACCGTCCAGGGCACCGCCCCGGCTGTCACCGCTGATCCGCTGGCCGTGGTTTTCGTGCCGTCGACCGAGACTTCGACGCGTTCGACGCAACAATCGATCGCCGCGAATTCCTTTGTGGCTTCATTCCAAAAGACCACGAGCGAAGGCGCATACACCACCATCGGCCCGGACGCCAACAGCCTGATCTCGCTGTCCTCCGGCAAGGTTGTCGATGTTTCCGGTAACGGTGAATATGCGATCGGTCGATGGACCGATGGTTCGAGCAACATTCTGGGCAGCTTGAACAGCAACCAGGGAGCGCACTATGTGGTCGGCAAGCCCCTAGCACTCAATGCGGACTTCAGCGGCGCACCGACGGTCAAGGCGAATTGCACGGCTATCGCCGCCACCTCACCAACGGCGACCAGCGGTAATTTTGCCCCGGGCAAATTGAACTCCGCCACCGGTGTGATCGGCATCACCTTCCCCGGAATCGAGACTCTGACGCTCGATATCGCAATCGGGTCGGATGCCCATGCAACGGCCACGATCACGGGCACCCTCTTATACGGCGTCGGCTCGGCATCGGGAGTTCTTTTTCACCTCCAAGCACTCGGCAGCGACCCGAAGAATCCCCTCGTTGCCCTCGGCTACTCGATGCCGACACCTACGAGCGGGGACGTCTCGGGCGTCGTTGTCCTGAAGTGCACCAGCCCGACTGGCCCTGTCTGAGTTACGGGGGGGGGGAACCGGCGTTGCCGATTCCCCCAAAACAAGCGGCTCCCGCCTAGCCACCGTTTCCGCCGGGATTCGACAAATACCCGGTCGACGTCGGGATGAATTCGGTGCCGGGAGCGCATGCCCACCCGCCAACGGGACTTTGTTGTCCGGGGGCTCCCGCCTTCGTGACGCAGATCCCAACATAGCAATAGTTGCTGCAAACAGTCGCTCCGCCAACGACGACGCCATCAGCTACGCTCGATGTTCCGCTACCAAGTCGCCATACACTGCTTTGGCATGACAAGACGCGCCCAGCAGGGTCAGAACGGATTGACCCCTGAGGGTCTCCGCACCACTGCCCTTCAGTGACCGTCTGCCCGCCACCGGTAGACGGCACAATTGAGCCCGCCGCATACAGATACCCATTCGCCGCCACTGAACCAGTTGCCGAAATATTTCCGTAGCTTGTGACTTGATTCGTAGTCACCGCATTCGCGGACATCAGCCCGCCTACTGAGGCGTCACCATAGGACTGAATGCGGTTGCCATAGAGGCCATTCGCGCTGGCATTACCCGCAATCGACGCATCGCCAGCGGAACGCAGCGTGCCGCCGCTGACCTGGCCGGCCGCGGCCACATTGCCGTTTGCGGAGACGGAGCCATTGGACTGGAAGTTGCCCACCCTGTTCATGGCCTGGTTGTTGGCATCCATCGGACCGGTGAGGTTCAGCGAACCATCGCGTTTGTAGAACTGGTTCATGCTCTGCGCCAGCAGCGAGCTATTTCCCACGCGCATCATGAGCACGCCGGCCGGCGAGCCGGGTAGCGGATTGGGCGCGGTCCAGCTCGCCGCCATCCCCGTGACCACCGTCGGCGACTCGGCGTAGGACGTGCCCCCGTCGACGCCTGCTGTTTCGACCGCCAGCGTCATATGGTCCGTCCGGATATTGCCGGCCGTGTCCCGATATGCCGTGGTCGAGTACAGCCGCCCGGGAATCGTGCAGCCCGTGATATCGCCCGCGCAGTTCGTCGGCGTCAGGTCGATTGCGAACGTGAGGCCGAGTGGGCTTTTTTCGCTGTAGCCAATCGGGAGCAGCTTCAGGTTGATGAAGTCCTGAATCGTCGGATGCAGCGGATTGGCCACGACCGCGGACACGCTCCCCACCGTCATGGTTGTCGAGCCGGCCGGGCTCGCAGCGAGCGCCGTGAAGTTGTCGAACGTGTACGTGTTCGCCGCACTGGCCACGTTGGCCATATATTGGCCCGTCCCGATTGACAGGGCTTCGTCGATCGCCTTGTTCGAGGTCGAGATCGTCGTGGCCAAGGCGATGGACGACACGATTAGCGTGAAAGACATGTCCGTGAGCAGCACGGTCAGCTCCTATGGAAATGCCCGATCGAATGACCGGGCAGGTGTGGCAGCAAGCTATTTTCGGACACAAATGCATAGCGCCTGCGTCCGAAAGCTCGCGAGAACAGGCCCTCTTTCGATGTGATTACGACGTGAACAGGTTGATCGTGTTGCTGCCGCCCGAGCACGAAACCTTGCTGGGGTCGATCGTGGCGCCGACCGCCTTGATCACCGTGTTGTTCACGATGATCTTGCCTGCGCTGGCTTGGTACGAACCAACGATCGATACGCACGCAGCATCGGGCTGGTTCGGAATCGTCCATTGCAGCGAGTCGTTAGCACTGAGCAACTGCGACGGCGCGACGGTAAGCGTGCCACCGCCGGGCTGGAGAATCACGCTGCCGCTGGCCTCGGTCATCGTGGTCAGGTCGCGGAAGATGCCGTTGCCGATGAGGCCTGCCATCGTCACCTTGTCGTACTGGCCACGGTACGATGTCTTCACCTTCCCGATCACGCTGTTGAGCTCGGTGGTCAGTTGCTGCACCTGCGAATCGGTCTGGTTCCGCGAGAAATAGACGAGACCGGCGAGCAGCGCCAGGCCCGCGAGCAGGAGGTAAAAGCCGTAGTCATCGAGCACGCCGCCCCACTGCCGGCGTGTCCGCTTGTTGCGCTGCCCTTCCTTCATCCCCGAGACATTGAGCGGGGCCGTGGTTGCGTGATCCGGCGTGTTGCGGTTGAACGTGTCGACTGCCAGCGTGCCGGCTTGTTTGGTGCGTGCCATGTTCGGTTCTCCAGGTTAGGGGTGAATGGCGGGGGTAGAAGGGGCGCCCATGTATCCAGACATCTTCTGGATACGGGCATTGGTCTTGACTTCGTCAATCATGAAAGCGGGCATATAAGCCAGCGCGACCATCAGCCCAACGAGCAGAATGCTGGCGCGTCGGTTGAATCGCCCGGCCTTCACCTGCATCTCGCGCGGCGTGCTCTTGAGCATTTCCTTCGAGACCGACTCCAGCATCTTCGACAGGTTGCTCTCGTACTCGGCAACGTCCTGAATTCGGAAGCTGGTCGCTTTATCGAACAGGCCCGTGTCGAAAACCTTGCCGCCGTCGTTCGGCGAGTATTCGAGGTTGAGCAGCATCCGGTCGATGTGGTAAGCGAGGTACGGATACGCAGTCGAGCGAATCAGCTCCAGGGCCTGCGTGAGGTTGCGCGCGTCCGTGCCAAACTTCCGGGTCGACGAGGCCATCCCCGCAAGGAACTGCGCCCCGTGGAAGCGTCGGAAGAAGTCGAACACGATGACCCTTCGGTCCAACCACGCGCGGTATCGGCCCGTGTAGCGCGTCAGTGCACGCACGATCCAATACACGATGCCTACCTCGGTCAGCAACACCGCCCAGCCCCAGTGCCGGATGAACGCCGACCCATAGTGGTACGCCGACGCCAACGGCCCGTAGTTTTCAACCCGCAGGTTCACGGCGAACGCCTTGTCCAGCTCGGGTGCTACCAGGAACGCGATCAGCGCAAGGTACGCGTGCAGAATCACCAGCGTCATACCCACACTGAAGAGCGTCGACGCGATGCCGGTCTTTGCATCCTCAAGCGCGATCAGGTTTTCCGAGAGGGCATATAGCCCCTCCCGGATGTCCCCGCCCTGCTCGGCAACCGCGAGAATCGGGATGTCCTCGTCCGGCACCGTGCCGCGGAAGATCTCCGACAGGCGGACTTGTTGGGCTTCCCCGTGCAGGCCTTCCCAGCGGGCGAGCCAGTGCGCAGCCAGGCGCCCGAGCGGCTCGCCGGCGCGGCGTGTCGCGTCCTTCGCGAAATGGTTGGAAATCGGCTCCCCGGGTGTCGCATCGATGCGCTTGGCCAGGTCGAAGTAGTATTGCGCGCGTTCCGAGCGGAACCGCAGCTTGGCCCAGAACAGCTTGTCGGAAAACATGCGGTCGCCCGCGCTCACGACGCGCCGGCCGACCAGTTTGCCAAACGCACCGCGAATCTTTTCGCTCATCGTCATGTCACGCTCCATCGTGGCGCATCTTGCGACGCGCAAGCTTTGCCTCGTAGGCATCCATCGAGCACAGGCGCTCCGCCTCGCGCGGATCGACGACGCCGGTGAACACGTTGTACATCGCGACCTCGAAGCAAGATTTGCCGGTGCTGTCGGGCTGGTCGAATCCGAGCACTCTCTTGCTGCGCTGGTAGGCGGCGAGCTCCAGGTTTCGCGCGTCGCGGATGTATGCGAGATCCTGTTCGTCTGGCTCGAACATCTCGGCGGCCACGGTGCGACCGCGGATGCCATTGAGCATCGGCAGATTGGGGCGGCGGCACAGGGGGCACCCTTCCATGTTGCGAACCCGCATGCCGTCGACGTCGAACTGGAAGAGCCGCTCTATCTGCTTCAGCTTCTCCGCGCCGAGAATCTGCTTCATCTCGTCGCCCTGATGGCCGCACGAGCAGGTCTTGGGAACGAGTGCCTGGTAGACGTAGAGGTTCACGAAGCCCGGCGTGGCCAGTACGCTGCGCGGGATTTGCAGTTCCCCATCCGAGAGACGGTCCGGCGCCTGCAGTGCACTCGGCGCGTGCACCGTCGTCAACGCTCGCAGGCCCGCGCCAGCGACGTCACGGAAGAGGCCCGCCGACTCGTGATCGCGCACCTCACCGATCGACACGAAATGCGGGTTCATCCGCTTGATCTGACGCTTGACCGCGATGAAGGGGTCTTCGTCGCGATTCGCGCCATCCAGTGTCCGCGCGATCGAGAAATGATGCGTGCCGCGCGCGAGCAGCTCAACGGGGTCTTCGACCGCCATCTTGTGCATCCAGTCGGGCAACTTCTGCATCACGGCATGTGCAGACGTGGTCTTGCCAGAGCCAACCACCCCGACGAAGACGGTGCCACCGCCCAACTGGAGCGTAGTGCGGTCGATGATCTGCGCCTGGCTCGGGAAATAGCCCAGATCCTTCACAAAATCGACCGTCCTGTCTTCGACCTCCTCGCGGTGCAAACGCATAACCGTCACGTGGCCGGTGGCGCTCTGCATCGACGCCCAGCGCAACACCACCGCCTGGTCGTCGACGCGGGCACGAATGCTGGTCTGTTGCGGCAACACCCGACTGAATACGCCCTGCGATCCGCCCTTTCCTTTCTGCCAGACATGAGCCAATGTATCGAGCAGCACGCCGGTTTCCATTCGGAATTCGGGCGGGGCAACCAGATGGCCGTCGATCGCAAAGCGGATCTGCGACATGCCACCGTGGTCAGCCACCTCCCAATGCAGGTCCGACGCGTTTTCGGTCAAAGCAAACCGAATCGCGGACTCGAAGTTCTGCCACAAGGCGCTTCCACTCCGCCGACCCATCCCGCCGGCAATCTCCTCCCGCCCGGCGCTCGAATCGAAACTGCCACGCGAAAGCGTCACCATGACCTGCGCGGCTGCCACGTGGACGCACTTCGCGGCAGCGTCATAGCGCAGGCGCAGTTGGCGTTGGATCTCTTCGGTGAAGTCCGAACTGAGCATCTCGCGGGTGAGAATCAGTGCGTATTCGCCGCGCTCTGTGCCGCCGGCGCTCTTCGGTTCGCTAACCAGCACCGGGCAAATCTCATGGCGCAATGACGGAGACATCCGAAGGTCGTCATATAGCGGCCGCACGAACTGTGGCAGGTCATCGACGGTTCGGATCTCTTCGCCGTCAGCCGGTGCAGCTGCTGCGCCAAGTAACGTCGCATGAGCGTGCGGAGCGGCCGGTGCAGTCTGCACCAGCGCTGGCGTTGCGCCCGACAGCACTGTCACACCACCCGTTGTGGGAACGCTGTGAGCCGCCGTGTCGCGTTTGGAGAAGAATCGCATGTTGCGTCAGCTCTTGGCCGTGGCGGACGCTGCCACAGGCAACGGCGCTGGCTGCATCGCGGGCATCGTCGGCGCCCGCAACGGCATCCCGGGCTGCGGCTGCGGTGCCGTCGGCGCGATCCCCGCGCCAACGCCCGCGGGCACCGGATCGACCTTACGAGATACCGTCGGCTCGGGGTCCACCAGTTGGCCCGGGAGCGCAGTCAGGTCCTCCTCCACCAAGTTGGCGACCAGCTTGGCCTTTCCGCGCGTGAGCGTTGTGCCCTTTTCCGTCACGGACGCCACCGTGTACCCGCGGATCGTGGCGCCCACCTTGGCGGGATACAGTTGCCCCTGCCAGCGCACATAGCCGCGCAATTCCTTGCGAATGCCGAGCGCGGACGCGTCCACCCCATAAACGGCCACGGTCTGAGGGCCCCGGTCTTTGGGCACAGCGGCGACTGCGCCGGCAGGAGCGGCCGATACGATGGGCGGCGGCGCGCCCTTGGCGAGTTCCTGATCGAGCTGCTGCTCAGCCAATTGCGCATCCTTGGCGATCAGGCGCTGCGTCTCGGTCGTCGGCTTCGCCTCCTCGGCTCGTGCACCGAAGGAACTGGCCAGCGCGAGCGCCGCGAAGGTGATCAAGGTTCGTTTCATCGGGATGCGCGGGAAACCCCGTCCTTCAGGACGGGGATGGATAGCGCGGCGTGCGCAGCACGCCCTTCTCCCGCTTCTCCTTTGTAGATGCTATCTTTGGTTCGAAAGTGGTAGCCATATCCATCGGCCCGCTGCACCAGCGAGCAATGGCGATGACTGATGCCCTGTACGACACCATTCGGCGTTTGGATGTTGAATGAACCTGATGCCCGTACTGCAACGCGGCCCGCATAGGTACCGGCCTTCTTTCCGCTTGGCACGACAGCGTGCACTCGGTCGCCTGTTTGGAATCCCTTAACCTGCTTCTGGCGCATCAAGTAACCGCGCGGGAACCCCGAGGCAGTCAGCCGCGTGCGCTGGTAGCTGCCACGCCCCGTCGCTTTCACTTCAAGAGTGGGTCGCTGCCAGCCGGTGATGGCGTTGACGTCGCCGACGCACGCCGCATCCAGTGCATGGGTCTTTGGAATGGTGTACGCGGCCCGGTTGAACTTGGTTCGGCCTCCCGAGGCGAGTTCAAGGGGCAGGCCCGTGGCCCGCAAAGCGTTCGCCAATGCCCAGCGCGTCGCGTTGACGGCAGCGGCATCCGTCAGTGGACGCGATGCGGTCGCAAGTATCCGGGCCAGACGTTTCGGGTCGTCGACGTACTGACGAATGTCCTTTGCACCCTTGTCCTGGTTGCAGGGGCCGCAAGCCAGTCCAAGGTTGCCGATGCGGTTCGTGCCGCCTTTTGCCCTCGCAGTCAAGTGCTCGATCTGAAGCGGGCGGTCCGTCGCGTCGCAATAGATGCATGTGCGCCTCCATTTTTCGAGCAGGTATTCGCGCACCTCGTAACCGGCGAGCGTACCCTGTTGGTACTCGACGCCAGAAATTTCCGGATTT
>NZ_JBYTEL010000015.1:0-146872 GCF_058789195.1 Cupriavidus sp. FW216-B1
TTCTTTGCCTACTTTCTTTTCGGGGAAAAGAAAGTAGGTCGCTCCGGGGGAGCGAAAGCCTTTGACTTTGACTTTGATGTTGACTTTGAATTTGACTTTGACGTTCAGCCGTTGACGTTAAGCAGTTGACTTTAAAGTTAAAGCCTTTGCCTTTAAAACCAACCCCCAAAATCAAACCCCACCCGGATCCCTCTCAATCTCCTCCAGAGTAGCATCCAACCACTCCACCAACCGCGCCTCCAGCGCCTGCGTCAACTCCGCCGCCAACTGCGCAGTCAACGGCGCCAGACGCGATTGCAGCGTGGCCTCGGTATGAGCCTCCACCACCTGCGGCCACTCGGTGCGAAACCGCATCATCACGCGCGTGAGCAGTTCGCTGCGAACCGCCCGCAGTTCTTCGTCGCTGGGCGGCGGCACGGGATGGACGGCGGCGTGCGAGACGGAATAGGCGCCGTCCTGTGTGGACGGGTTCGGCTGCGCCAGCGCCGGCACCTCGGGCACGGGCGTGGCCGCTTCGCGCGGCACGACCACGTGGGTCGGGGAGCCGGGCCAGGCCGGCTCGAGGGGAACGTGGGCGACGTGAGGCTGGGCCGGGCCGCCGGCCGCGGGCGCCGCGGCGCTGGCGGCCTGCTCCGCGCCCTGCCTGGCGGCATCGGCGGGCAGGTCGATGACTTCGGTCAGCAGCGGAATGCTGTCGTTGGGCCCGATGCGCGGGATCACGCGCGAGGTGGTGCGTTCGGTCATGCGTCGCCTCCCTTGCCCTGGGCTGCCTGCGCGATGTCGTGGTGCGCCAGCGGATAACCGCGCTCGCGGTAGAGGCGGAAGCGCTCGCGCCCGGCGTCGCGGTCGGCGGCGTCGCTGCCGACCACTTCGATCATGCGCTCGAAGCTGGCGAACTGCGCGGGCGGCTGCGTGTCCAGGTTGATCAGCAACTGGTGATGCGGGGCCTGTTCCAGCGTGGCGGCCAGCACGATCGGCGTGACCGCGGCGTGCGGGCTGTCGATGCCGCAGTGGGGCAGGAAATCGAGCGGGGAAAACGTCCACAGCCGCGCATCGAGCTGCGCCAGCTGCTCCGGCGCGCCGTGCACCACCAGCTTCTGGCCGGCGCCGTAGGCCTTGCGGATCAGGCGGCAGGCGTAGCCGAGCTTGTCGGGCACGTTGCTGTGGAAATCGATGCGCGTCATGGTCAAGGACGATCCTCTGCACAAGCCGGCGCCCTCGGGCGCCGGCCCGCGCCTGGCTTCAGCCGGCGCGGTCCATCAGGAACTGCGCCAGCAGCGGCACCGGGCGGCCGGTGGCGCCCTTGGCCGCGCCGCTCTTCCAGGCCGTGCCGGCGATGTCCAGGTGGGCCCAGTCGTACTTCTCGGTGTAGCGCGCCAGGAAGCAGGCCGCGGTCACGCTGCCGGCCGGGCGGCCGCCGATGTTGGCCATGTCGGCGAAGTTGGACTTGAGCTGGTCCTGGTAGTCGTCGTCCAGCGGCATGCGCCAGGCGCTGTCCATCGCCTTGCGCCCGGCCTGCAGCAACTGGTCGGCGAGGCCGTCGTTGCGCGCGTACAGGCCGCTGTTCACGTGGCCCAGCGCGATGATGCAGGCGCCGGTCAGCGTGGCCACGTCGATCACCGCGGCGGGCTTGAAGCGCTCCACGTAGGTCAGCGCGTCGCACAGCACCAGGCGGCCTTCGGCGTCGGTGTTGAGGATCTCGATGGTCTGGCCGGACATGCTGGTGACGACGTCGCCGGGCTTGGTGGCGGTGCCGCTGGGCATGTTCTCGCAGGTGGGCACCACCGCGATCACGTTGAGCTTGAGGCCCATCTCGGCCACCGCCTGCAGCGTGCCCAGCACCGAGGCCGCGCCGCACATGTCGTACTTCATCTCGTCCATGCCCTCGCCCGGCTTGAGCGAGATGCCGCCGGTGTCGAAGGTGATGCCCTTGCCCACCAGCACCACCGGGGCCTGCTTGGCGGATGCGCCGTCATAGCGCAGCACGATGAACTGCGGCGGCTCGACCGCGCCCTTGGTCACGGCCAGGAACGCGCCCATCTTGAGCGCCTCGATCTGCTTGCGGCCCAGCACTTCCACCTTGAGCTTGTGGCGCTTGGCGATGGCGCGCGCGGTGTCGGCCAGGTAGGTCGGCGTGCAGATGTTGGAAGGCAGGTTGCCGAGGTCCTTGGTCAGCTCCATGCCGCCGGCGATGGCCACGCCGCGCAGCACGGCCTGGGCCGCGGCCTTGGCGTCGGCCGCGTCCACGGTCAGCACCACCTTGCGCAGGCCGCTCTTGTCCTTGGCGTTGGCGCCGTTGCCGGCGCGCTTGAGGCCGGGATGGCGCTCGAGCAGGCGGTAGCCCGCTTCGCGGATCAGCGTGACGGTGGTGATCAGGCGCCACGACAGGTCGGCGGCGTTGCCGGCCTGCTGGGAAGCCTGCTGCTGCGCCAGGCACCACAGCACGCTGGCCGCGCGCGTGCCGGACAAGGCACGCAAGGCGGTGCGCACGGCTTCGGCGAACGCCTTCTCGTTGAACTCGCCCTCCTTGCCCAGGCCCACCAGCAGCACGCGCGCCGCGCCCACGCCGGCGACCTCGTGCAGCATCAGCTGGGTGCCGCGCTTGCCCTCGAAATCGCCGAGCTTGACGAGCCGCGCCACCAGGCCCTTGGTCGCGACGTCCAGCGCCTTGGCCACGCCGGCCAGGCTCTGGCCTTCAAACAGGCCGACCACCAGGCAGTCGGTCTTGGTCGCCAGGAAACCATTTTGGCCAGCTTTGCTCCAATCCAGGGCTTTTGTGCTAAATTCCATCGCGCTTCCTTCCAGGGGCTCGTCCAAAGAAAGCCCCTATTATCCGCGATTTGCTGCCGCCGGTCCGCTATCCTGACTAGCAAGCCAACCGGCGCACCATCGCCCGCGCCGGCCGGCAGTCCGGAACCGACAACGCATGATCTTTCAACAAGCCCTGCGTCGCGAGCTCGCCTACACCGCCGGCGCGGTGTTCCTGGTCATGCTGACCTTCATGCTGACCTCGCTCGTGATCCGCATCCTTGGCATGGCCGCCAACGGGCAGGCCAGCCCGAACGACGTCCTGATGCTGATCGGCCTGGCCACCATCGGCTACCTGTCCATCCTGCTGTCGGCCACGCTGTTCATCTCCACCCTGATCGTGCTCACGCGCTGGTACAAGGATTCGGAGATGGTGGTGTGGTTCTCGGCCGGCATCTCGCTGCGCGACCTGGTCAAGCCGGTGCTGCAGTTCGCCGCGCCGTTCATCGTCATGTCGCTGCTGCTGGGCATGTTCGCGTGGCCGTGGGCCAACCAGCAGAGCGCGCTGTTCCGCGACCGCTTCGAGCAGCGCGGCGTGCTGTCGATGATCGCCGCGGGGCGCTTCATCGAGCCGGCCAAGGCCAACTACGTGCTGTTCATCGAAAGCATCGACGCCGACATGACCCACGCGCGCAACGTCTTCGTGGCCAGCGCGGAAGCGGGCAAGATCGGCGTGTCGCTGGCCCACCAGGGCCAGTTCCGCACCATGCCCAACGGCGACCGCCTGGTGGTGATGGAGAACGGCCGCCGCTACACCGGCCTGCCCGGCAAGCTGGACTACCGCATCGTCGAGTTCGACCAGTACGCCGTGAAGGTGGACAACAAACCCCCCGCGAGCGAGGCCGACCTGCCCACCAAGAGCCGTGACACCATCGACCTGCTGCGCAACCGCAGCAACGAGAACCTGGGCGAGCTGCTGTGGCGCCTGTCGCTGCCGCTGCTGGCCTTCAACTTCGTGCTGATCGCCATTCCGCTGGCCTACGTCAACCCGCGCCTGGGCCGCTATACGCCGCTGGTGTTCGCGGTGCTGATCTACCTGACCTACAGCAACCTGATCAATCTCTCGCAGGCCTGGGTGCGCTCGGGCTCGATCCCGTTCGCGCTGGCCTGGTGGCCGTTCCACCTGATCGCGCTGCTGGGCGCGGTGGTGCTGTTCCGCTACCGCCAGAACATCAGCCTGGGCGGCTGGCGCGCCGTGCTCGGCCTGCCGCGCAAGGCGCCGAAGGGAGGCCGGGCATGAGGTTCCTGCGCGTCTACGAGCGCTACTTCGGCCGCCTGATCTACGGCGTCTTCGCCTTCATCCTGTTCGCCGTGCTGGCGCTGTTCGTGTTCTTCGACATGCTCAGCGAGCTGGAGAGCGTGGCCGGCAGCTACACCTCGCTGGTGGCGTTCTTCCACGTCATCCTGCAGGCGCCCACGCGCATCTACGAGGTGCTGCCGATCGCGGTGCTGATCAGCGCGATCTACGTGTTCTCGCAACTGGCCAGCCAGTCCGAGTACACCATCTTCCGCGTGGCCGGCCTCAACACCCGGCAGGCGCTGTTCTCGCTGTTCAAGCTGGCGATCCCGCTGGCCATCGCCACCTTCATCTTCGGCGAGTTCATCGGCCCGCAGGCCGAGCAGTACGCGCAGAAGGTCAAGCTGGAGGCGCTCGGCGCCACGGTGTCGGCCGGCTTCCGCTCGGGCGTGTGGGTCAAGGACCGCGACCGCGACGCCGCCCGCGGCCACGAGGTCACGCGCTTCGTCAACGTGGTCGGCCTGCGCCCCGACCAGAGCATCACCGGCGTCACCATCTACGAATTCGACGAGCAGTACCGCCTGAGCGTGATCCGCGTGGCGAGGGAAGGCCGCTACCAGGGCGGCCAGTCGTGGCAGCTCAGCGGCGTCACCGAGACCCACTTCCTGGAACTGCCGCGCGGCGAGCCCGGCAAGGCCGACACGCTGGCCCCGGTGTTCCGCGGCGAGCAGAAGACCGTGCCCAGCATGACCATGCGCTCGGAGCTCACGCCGCAGATCCTGTCGGTGCTGCTGGTGGAGCCGGAACGCATGTCCACGCTCGACCTGTTCCGCTACATCCGCCACCTGCGCGACAACAAGCAGGACACGCAGCGCTACGAGATCGCCTTCTGGAAGAAGGTGGTGTACCCGCTCACGCTGTTCGTGATGGTGGCGCTGGCCCTGCCCTTCGCCTACCTGCACGCGCGCGCCGGCGCGGTGGGCGTGAAGGTGTTCGGCGGCATCATGCTGGGGCTGTCGTTCCACCTGTCCAACACGCTGTTCTCGCACGTGGGCCTGCTGCACACCTGGCCGCCGATCGTCTCGGCGCTGATCCCCGGCACGCTGTACCTGCTGGTGGCGCTCGGCGCATTGCGCTGGGTCGACCGACACTAGACGCGCCATGAACACCCCCGCCGCCCCCGCCAAGGCCCTGGTCCTGTTCGGCCACGGCGCGCGCGACGCGCGCTGGCGCGAACCGTTCGACCGCCTCCACGCCAAGCTGGCGGCGGCGCTGCCCGGCAGCACGGTACGCCTGGCCTTCCTCGAACTGATGACCCCTTCCCTGCCCGACGCGCTGGCCGAACTGGCCGGCAGCGGCGTGGCGGACATCACCGTGGTACCGGTGTTCTTCGGCCAGGGCGGCCATCTGCGGCGCGACTTGCCGGTGCTGCTGGATGATTGCCGGCGGCGCCATCCCGGTGTGGAGATTCGCTGCGCGACGGCTGTGGGGGAGGTTGAGGGGGTGTTGGATGCGGTTGTTGCTTATTGTGTGGGGATAGGCGGGTAAGGAGCCGGT
The DNA here is from genome assembly GCF_058789195.1 of Cupriavidus sp. FW216-B1. NCBI lineage: Bacteria > Pseudomonadati > Pseudomonadota > Betaproteobacteria > Burkholderiales > Burkholderiaceae > Cupriavidus > Cupriavidus sp. FW216-B1. The sequence goes on from NZ_JBYTEL010000015.1 coordinate 5,603, forward strand.
TGAGTCCTTGTTCGGGCTATTGTGGGCCTGGCGGCTCGGGCGGTTGTTGGTGCTTGAACCCAAAGGCCGTATGACATCCCCGCTGCGCGGGGCTGCCAGTCACTTTCTTTTGTCTGAAAAGAAAGTAACCAAAGAAAGCAGACCCCTTGCAGGGGGGCTGGGCGCTCAGACTTTACTTGCGTGGTGGTTTCGTGGTGCGGGCGTTGGCTTCGATGAGGCTGCTGACGCTACCGGTTTGCTCGCCTGCGGCGTCGCAGGTGGTGTTCGATTCGTGGTGGCGCTGCATGATGGCGATGGCCCAGGCCCTTCAGGCTGCTGCCGCGACCGGGGCGGATGCCCACGGTATAGGGACGGTGCTGATTTCGTGGTGGGCGCAGTGGCCCCGGCTTGAAACGTACACGAGAACGCTCAACGCTGATCGAAACCCAACACACTCGCGTGGGGTCCACCACGCCCACCACGAAAACATGAGGGTGCTATGTCGTGGCCGCCCGAGCCGGTAACGGCAGATGCCCGAACCAGCAGTCCGCCCGCCATCATAGGTCTGACCACGAAACCCATACCGCCAGCCAGATCGTGGCCAGCCGAACCGGTAACGGCAGCAGGCCAGCAGAACCGCAGGCCCCACGACGAAACCACCAACAACAAGAAACCCCAACGTTTCTGCCCCTGCCGGCCAGGCAGCCCGCTTTCTTTGCCTACTTTCTTTTCGGGGAAAAGAAAGTAGGTCGCTCCGGGGGAGCGAAAGCCTTTGACTTTGACTTTGAAGTGGATTTTGACGTTAAGCAGTTGAAGTTGAAGCAAAAACCCCAACTCCCCCCTATGCCGCCCGCGTAACCCCCTCCACCCGCACCCCCTCAGTCCCCCTCCTCCCCAACGCCTCCCCGATCATCAACAAACTGGGCTGCGCCGGATCAATCCACGCTGCCGCCTCGCCCGCCGCCATCTGCCGCAGCGTGAACTCCCGGCTGCGCTGGCGCGGCGAGGTGGCCGCCTCGACCACCCACGCGGGGGTGGAGGCCGGCTTGCCGTGGGCAATGAGCTGCGCGGCGATGGCCGCCGCCTGGTCGCGCCCCATGTAGTACACCAGCGTATCGGCCTTCACGTCGGCTTCCACGTCGATGGTGTCGGCGGCCTTGCTCTGCGTGGCGAAGGCGACGCTGCGCGCCACGCCGCGCTTGGTCAGCGGCTTGCGGATGGCGGACGCGGCCGCCAGCGCGGCGGTGATGCCGGGCACGATCTCGTACTCGATGCCGGCTGCCTCCAGCGCCTGCAGCTCCTCGTCGGCGCGGCCGAACAGCATCGGGTCGCCGCCCTTGAGGCGGACCACGCGCTCATGCTTGCCGGCCATGTCGACGATCTGGCGGTTGATGAACAACTGCGCGGTGGAGCGCTGGCCGCAGCGTTTGCCGACTTCCACCAGTTGCGCCTGCGGGCACCACGCCAGCATCTCGGGCGACACCAGCGCGTCGTGCAGCACCACCTGGGCTTCGCCCAAAAGCCGTGCACCGCGCACCGTAATGAGGTCCGCGGCGCCGGGACCCGCGCCGATCAGATAGACCTTGCCCATGACTTGCTCCTTGACCTTCGCCTGCTTGTCCGATACCCGCTCAGGCGAATGCACGGATCATGCCCGCCGCCACCGTGTGGTTGGTGGCTTCGTCGATCAGCACGAACGCGCCGGTGGCCGGGTTGTCGCCGTAGGCATCGCACACGATGGGCTTCTGCAGCGAGAGCTGCACCGAGCCGATGTCGTTGAGGCGGATGTCGCGGCGGCCGGTCTCGTGCGACAGCGTGTGCACGTCCAGCACGCGGTCCACCGACGCCACGCGCGCGAACACGGTGGCCGTGGTGTGCTTGAGCACGTACTTGCGCGCCGGGTTGAGCGATTCGTCGTCGAACCAGCACAGGTCGGCGGTCAGCTTCTTGGCCGAGACGCTGTCCGCGCCGGCGGCGACGAACATGTCACCGCGTGATACATCCACGTCCTCGGACAGGCGCACCGTGACGGTCTCGCCCACGCTGGCCGCTTCCGCCACGCCGTTGGGCGTGAGCACCTCGGCCACCACCGCGTCGCGGTTGGCGGGCAGCACGCGCAGCTTCTGGCCCACGCGCACGGTGCCGGCCTCGACGCGGCCGGCGTAGCCGCGGAAATCGTCGGCCCGGGCGCCGTCCTGGCGGATCACCAGCTGCACCGGGAAGCGCAGCGCGGCGTCGCCCTCGGGCGCGGGCTCTTCCACCGGCAGCGCTTCGAGCAATGGCAGCAGCGGCTCGCCGGCGTACCACGGCATGGCCTGGCTGGCGTGCACGATGTTGTCGCCGCGCAGCGCCGAGACCGGCACGTAGCGCACGTCCTTGAGGCCAAGCTGGCCGGCCAGCTCGGTGTAGGCGTTGCGGATCTGGTCGAAGCGCTCCTCGCTGTACTCGATCAGGTCCATCTTGTTGATGGCCACGATCACGTGCTGGATCTCCAGCAGCTTGAGGATGGCCGAATGGCGCTTGGTCTGGGCCAGCAGCTCGGCGCGGCCGTCGTTGACGCTCACGCGGGTGGCGTCGACCAGCACGATGGCGGCATGCGCGGTGGACGCGCCCGTCACCATGTTGCGGGTGTACTGCTCGTGCCCCGGCGTGTCCGCGATGATGAACTTGCGGCGCGCGGTGGAGAAGTAGCGGTAGGCCACGTCGATGGTGATGCCCTGCTCGCGCTCGGCCTCGAGACCGTCGGTCAGCAGCGAGAAATCGATCTGCTCGCCGGCGGTGCGCTTGTTCTTGGCATTGGTCAGCGCGGTCAGCTGGTCCGACAATACGGCCTTGCTGTCGTACAGCAGGCGGCCGATCAGCGTGCTTTTGCCGTCGTCGACCGAGCCGGCGGTGATGAAGCGCAGCAGGCCTTGGTGTGATGCTTGGTTGCTCATGTTCAGATCCTTTGTTTCCCCCGGGGCGCTCGCTCCGGCGCAGATGCGGGAGGCGGCGTCAGGCGCGCGGGGGCGACGTGTGCATCGGTGCACGAGCACCCGTGCAACGGCGCGATGTGCCCGCGTATGCGTCCGGTGTCAGAAGTAGCCTTCTTTCTTGCGGCGTTCCATCGACGCTTCGCTGGTCTGGTCGTCCATGCGCGTGGCGCCGCGCTCGGTGATCTCGGTCACGGCCGTCTCGGCGATGATCTCGATCGGCGAGGCCGCCACGCTGGCCACCGGGCAGGTGCAGCTGATGTCGCCCACGGTGCGGAAGCGCACCGACAGCACTTCGCTCACGTCGCCGTCCTGCTTGGGCGTGATCGGCGTGACCGGCACCAGCAGGCCGTTCTTGCGCACCACTTCGCGCTCGTGCGCGTAGTAGATCGGCGGCAGCGCCAGCTCTTCGCGGGCGATGTACTGCCACACGTCCAGCTCGGTCCAGTTGGAGATCGGGAACACGCGCATCTGCTCGCCGGGCGCCATGCGGGCGTTGTACAGGCTCCACAGCTCGGGGCGCTGGGCCTTGGGGTCCCACTGGCCGAACTCGTCGCGGAACGAGAAGATGCGTTCCTTGGCGCGCGCCTTTTCCTCGTCGCGGCGGGCGCCGCCCATCAGCGCGTCGTACTTGTGCGCCTCGATGGTTTCCAGCAGCGTCACGGCCTGGGCCGCGTTGCGCGAGTCGGTTTCCTTGCGCAGGCGCACGGTGCCGCGCTTGATCGAGTCTTCCACGTGGCCCACCACCAGGCGCGCGCCGAGCTCGGCCACGCGCTGGTCGCGGAAGGCGATCACTTCCGGATAGTTGTGGCCGGTGTCGATGTGCACCAGCGGGAACGGCAGCTCGGTCTTGCGGTCGCCAAGGCGGAAGGCCTTGAGCGCCAGGTGCAGCATGACGATGGAATCCTTGCCGCCCGAGAACAGCAGGGCCGGGTTGCGGCACTCCGCCACCACCTCGCGGATGATGTAGATGGATTCCGCCTCGAGCTTGTCGAGATGGTCGTTCTGTACCTGCAGCAGGTGCGCCACGTCCGGCGCGCCCTTCAGTTCGTTCATGATGCCCATGTCGTTCTCGGCCTCAATGCTTGATGTTCTGTTCGTGTAGCCCGCACTCTTTCGAGTCGCGGCTTTCCCACCACCACCGCCCGGCGCGCACATCCTCGCCGGCGCGCACCGCGCGCGTACACGGCTCGCAGCCGATGCTGGGATAGCCCTTGGCATGCAGCGCGTTGACCGGCACGCCGTGGCGCTTCAGGTAGGCCCACACCTCGGCCTCGGTCCAGTCGGCCAGCGGGTTGAACTTGGGGATGCCGCGCGCCTCGTCGATTTCCTCGAGCGGCAGCTCGGCGCGCGTGACCGCCTGCTCGCGGCGCTGGCCGGTCAGCCAGGCGTCGGCGTGCGACAGCGCGCGGTTCAGCGGCTCCACCTTGCGGATGCCGCAGCAGCTCTTGCGCAGGTCCACGCTGTCGTAGATGGCGTTCAGGCCGTTCTTCTTCAGGTAGTTCTCGATGGCCTCGGCGTCCGGCGTGAACTGCTCGATGTCGTAGCCGTAGTGCGCCTTGACCGCGTCCAGCACGGCCAGCGTCTCGGCGTGCAGGCGGCCGGTCTGCAGCGTGAACACGCGGATGCCGGCGCGCACGGCTTCGCCGCCGCGCAGGATGGCGTCGGTCACGACCATGTCCTCGGCGGCCAGGCTGGAGGCGAAGCGCGCGCGGAAGAAGCGCCCGGCGATGCCGGCCAGGCGCTGGCCCAGCTCGCGCTCCTTGGCTTCGAGGTCGGCGATGCTGCCGGTGTATTCGGGCGCCGTCCACAGCACGGGCGGGCGCAGCGACGACAGCGAAGCCTCGGCCTCGGGCGCATCGGCGCGCGGCGACGGCACGCTCACCGGCACCTCCACGATGGAGATCCCGTTCATGCCGTTTCCCTGCCCAGCGCTTCGGCGCGGTTGCGGCGGAACAGCGGCAGCGGCTCGTCCACCGACGCCTGGTAGGCCACGGTGAATTCCGTGAAGCCCTTGATGGCGTCCTCGATGTTCTTGTCGGCGCGCACGGCGAAGGTGTCGAAGCCGCAGCGCTTCATGAAGTTGAGCTGGTCGCGCAGCACGTCGCCGATGGCGCGCAGCTGCCCGGCCCAGTGGTAGCGCGTGCGCAGCAGGTAGGCGGTGGAGAAGCCGCGGCCGTCGCGGAACACCGGGAAGTCCACCGCCACCACGGACACGCTGGCGAACGCGGCCTGCGCGTCGGCGGGCTCGTCCTCAGGCGCCAGCCACACGCCGGTGATGTCGGCCGCGCGGCCGGCCAGCACGCCGTCCTTGTGCGCGAGCCACGCGGCGAGCGGGAACAGCACCTGGTCCTTGCCCCGCGCCGCGGCGGCGATCTGCTCGTCGGTCAGCGGCTGGCCTTCGGCGCCGCGCAGCACGGTCCAGGCATCGTCGAGGATGACCGGCACGGGGTTGGTGCCTTGCGCGCCGCGTTGCAGTTGAATGATCTTTGCCATGTCGTGTTTCTCCGGTGCTCAGGCTTCGGCGCGTTCGCGCTGCTTGTCCGCATAGACGCGTTCCTTGAACGGCGCGATGCCGACGCGGCCCAGCACGTCGATGAAGCGTTCGTCCTCGTGGCGGCTGGCCACGAAGGTGTCGATGATGCGCGACACCACGTCGGGCATTTCCTCGGCCTTGAACGACGGGCCGATCACCTTGCCGATGGCGCTGGCGTTGCCCTGCGCGCCGCCGAGCGTGACCTGGTACCACTCCTCGCCGTCCTTGTCGACGCCCAGCACGCCGATGTTGCCGACGTGGTGGTGGCCGCAGGCGTTGATGCAGCCCGAGATGTTCAGCGAGATCTCGCCGAGGTCGTGCACGTAGTCGAGGTCGTCGAAGCGCTGCTGGATGGCCAGCGCGATGGGGATCGACTTGGCGTTGGCCAGCGAGCAGAAGTCGCCGCCCGGGCAGGCGATGATGTCGGTCAGCAGGCCCACGTTGGCGGTGGCCAGGCCGGCCTTCCTGGCTTCCTGCCACAGCGCGTGCAGGTCGCGCTTCTTCACGTCCGGCAGCACCAGGTTCTGCTCGTGCGCCACGCGCAGCTCGCCGTAGCCGTAGCGGTCGGCGAGGTCGGCCACCAGCTCGATCTGCGCGTCGGTGGCGTCGCCCGGGGGCGAGACCACGCCCGGCTTGGTCGACAGCGTCACCGCCGCGTAGCCCGGCACCTTGTGCGGATGCACGCTGCGGCTCACCCAGCGGGCGAAGGCCTTGTCGTCCAGCAGGTGCTTTTCATAGGAAGCGTCGGTGTCGGCCAGCTTGTCGTAGGCGGGCGGCGCGAAGTACTGCGCCACGCGGTCGAACTCGGCCTGCGTGATGGTGGCCGGGCCGTCCTTGCTGAACTGCCATTCTTCCTCGACTTCCTGCGCGAACTTCTCCACGCCGATGGCCTTGACCAGGATCTTGATGCGCGCCTTGTACTTGTTGTCGCGGCGGCCATAGCGGTTGTACACGCGGATGGCCGATTCCACATACGACAGCAGGTGCTGCCACGGCAGGTCTTCCTTGATCACCGAACCGAGGATCGGGGTGCGGCCCAGGCCGCCGCCGGCCAGGATGCGCAGGCGCGTCTCGCCGTCGGCGTTCCGGTAGGCGTGGATGCCGATGTCGTGCATCTGCACCACCGCGCGGTCGTCGGCCGCGGCGGTGATGGCGATCTTGAACTTGCGCGGCAGGAAGGCGAATTCCGGCTGGAACGTGCTCCACTGGCGCAGCAGCTCGGCCAGCACGCGCGGGTCCAGCGACTCGTCCGGCGCGACGCCGGCGAACTGGTCGGTGGTGATGTTGCGCACGCAGTTGCCCGAGGTCTGGATGCCGTGCATTTCCACGCTGGCGAGGTCGGCCAGCACATCGGGCACGCGCTCCAGGTCCATCCAGTTGTACTGGATGTTCTGGCGGGTGGAGAAATGGCCGTAGCCGCGGTCGTAGGTGCGCGCGATGTGGGCCAGCATGCGCATCTGCCTGCTCGACAGCAGGCCGTACGGAATCGCCACGCGCAGCATGTAGGCATGGCGCTGCATGTACAGGCCGTTCTGCAGCCGCAGCGGCAGGAACTCTTCCTCGCTCAGCTCGCCGGAGACGCGGCGGCGCACCTGGTCGCGGAACTGGGCCACGCGCTCGTTGACGATGCGCTGGTCGTATTGGTCGTACTGATACATGGTGTGGGTCCGTTCAGTATTCGGTGTATGCGGTAAGGCGTTGAATTCAGGAGACGAGCTTGATGGCGACCAGCGTCAGCGTGGTCGCCAGCGCGGCGCGCACCAGCCGCTCGGGCAGCGCCCGCGACAATTGCGCGCCCAGCCAGATGCCGGGGATCGAGCCCACCAGCAGCGACAGCAACAGATTCCAGTCCACGGTGCCGAGCCACACGTGGCCCAGCCCGGCCAGCGCCGTGAGCGGCACGGCGTAGGCAATGTCGGTGCCGGCCACTTCGGCCGGCTTCATCTTCGGGTAGAGCAGCAGGATCAGGGTGGCGCCCACGGCACCGGCGCCGATCGAGGACACCGTCACCAGCACGCCGATCACGGCGCCGACCAGCACGGTGGCCACGGCCTGGGCGCGGCCCTGGAGGTGGAAGCGCGGGTTGCGGGCCAGCCAGTCCAGCATCTGCCTGCGGAACAGCAGCGACAGCACGGTCAGGATCACAGACACGCCGATGGCCATGCGGATCGCGTACAGCCACTGCGCGTTCAGCTCGCCGGCGCTCTTGAGCACCAGGATGGCCGCCGCCGCCGCGGGCAGGCTGCCGATGCACAGGCGGCGCACCACCTGCCACTGCACGTGGCCGTGCGCGCGGTGCGCGAGCGTGCCGAAACCCTTGGTGATGGAGGCGAAAGCGAGGTCGGTGCCCACCGCGGTGGCCGGCGAGAAGCCGAACATCAGCGTGAGCAGCGGCGTCATGAGCGAACCCCCTCCCACCCCGGTCAGACCGACGAGGACGCCTACTAGCAGACCGGAAACGGTATAGGCAAGGGACATGGGGCGCGCGCCGGGCCGGTGAGCGCCGCGGGCCGCCGGGAAGCCAGGCGCGCGCGGAGAATCCGACCATTCGTTAACAAAGTCCGAGAATCGTAATAAACTGGCCTCATATCTCAAACTAATAAGAAGTTGTTTGTTTATACGACGCCAGTTATATGAATCTGCACCAGTTCCGCTTTGTGCGTGAGGCAGTACGTCAGAACTACAACCTGACCGAAGCCGCAAAAGCGCTCTACACATCACAGCCAGGCGTATCCAAGGCCATCATCGAGCTCGAGGAAGAGCTCGGCGTGGACATCTTCACGCGCCACGGCAAGCGCATCCGCAGCCTGACCGAGCCGGGCCGGCGCATCCTGGTGTCGGTGGAGAAGATCCTGCAGGAAGTGGAGAGCCTCAAGCGCGTGGGCAAGGACTACGCCGCGCAGGACCAGGGCAACTTCACCATCGCCACCACCCACACGCAGGCGCGCTACGCGCTGCCGCGCGTGATCGCCGAGTTCACCAAGCGCTACCCCAAGGTGCGCCTTTCGATACAGCAGGGCAACCCGAGCCAGATCGCCGACATGGTGCTGCACGACCAGGCCGACCTCGCCATCGCCACCGAGGGCATCTCGGCGGACAAGAACCTGGTCTCGCTGCCCGGCTACCAGTGGCAGCATGTGGTGGTCACGCCACCCGACCACCCGCTGCTGGAAAAGAAGCACCTGGCGCTGGAAGACCTGATGGCCTACCCCATCATCACCTACGACCTCAACTTCGCCGGCCGGCCCAAGATCAACAAGGCCTTCGAGCTGCGCCACCTGGAGCCGGACATCATCCTCGAGGCCATCGACGCGGACGTCATCAAGACCTACGTGGAGATCGGCCTGGGCATCGGCATCGTGGCCGGACTGGCCTACGACGCCGAACGCGACCGCAACCTGCGCGGCATTCCCGCCGGCCACCTGTTCGGCACCAACGTGACGCACCTGGCGGTCAAGCAGGGCGCCTACCTGCGCAGCTTCGTGTATACCTTCATCGAGCTGTTCTCGCCCACGCTGAACCGCAAGCTGGTGGAGCAGGCCATGTCCGGCGACCACGAAGCCTACGAACTCTGATTTCCCCAACGGCACCGGCCCGCCCGGTGCCGGCGGCGCGCCCCGGCCTGGCGCGCCCTGCCGATCCCCGTCTCCGCTCCTGCTCCCCGCGCGGGGCCGGCTTACCGAACCTGGCCTGAACCCGATATGACGAATCAAGTACAAAGCACCATCCACTGGACCGAAGACGGCGAAGAACGCAGCGCCAACTGGCGCTCCGAATCCAATATGCCGCCGCCCAGGCGCGTGGTCGTCGCCGACGACACCACCAGCGCCGACACCGCCTACCGGCTCGCCTGCGAAGGCACCGGCCTGCTCTGGCGCGGCGACTTCCAGAACGCCCGCCAGCTGCTGCAGGCGCTGGCGCGGCGCGCCGACAAGCCCAAGAAGGCGCACCGCAACAAGGGCCAGGCCAAGCCCACCGCCACCGAGGCGTTCCACCTGCACCGCCAGGCCCAGTCCCAGCGCGCCCGCACGCTCGGCATGCTGCTGCTGCCGTTCGAGGCCGACCACAGCGTGCCGCTGCGCCGCGCGCCCGACGTGCGCGAAGCCTGCCTGGAAGCCCACGGCGAGGCCGACGCGCCCTACGTGGCCACCATGCGCGAACTGCTCGGCCTGATCGGCGCGCACGAATGGCGCAAGAAGGGCGTGGAGATCCCCGCGCTGGGCGAGCGCATCCATCCTTATTACGGCGTGTTCTCGCCGGTGCGCGGCGAATACATCGACCTCGTGGCCAAGGCCCAGCTGCCCGCCGGGGCCACCGAGCTGGCCTTCGACATCGGCACCGGCACCGGCGTGCTGGCGGCCCTGCTGGCCCAGCGCGGCGTCAAGCGCGTGATCGCCACCGACCAGGACCCGCGCGCGCTGGCCTGCGCGCGCGACAACATCAAGCGCCTGCGTGCGGACGGCCAGGTCGAGGTCATCGAGGCCGACCTGTTCCCGCAAGGCCGCGCCGCGCTGGTGGTCTGCAACCCGCCGTGGGTGCCGGCGCGCGCCAACTCCCCGATCGAGCACGCCGTGTACGACCCGGACAGCCAGATGCTCAAGGGTTTCCTGGCGGGGCTGGCCGATCACCTCGAACCCGGCGGCGAAGGCTGGCTGCTGCTGTCGGACCTGGCCGAGCACCTCGGCCTGCGCACGCGCGAGGCGCTGCTGGGCTGGATCGACGCCGCCGGCCTCAAAGTGCTGGGGCGCCTGGAAGTCAAGCCGCACCACCCGAAGGCCGCCGACCCGGCCGATCCGCTGCACGCGGCGCGCGCGGCGGAAGTGACTTCGCTGTGGCGGCTGGGAGTGAAGTAAGCGCTTGAGCGCGGCAGGCCGCCGCCGGGCGCGTCGCCGCGCGCCGGCGGCTCCAGACCGGGTGCCTAGCCCGCCAGTTTCCGGAACGCGTCCAGCACCGCGTCGCCCTTGAACGGCTTGACGATCCAGCCCTTGACGCCGGCGGCCTTGCCGCGGTCCTTCATGGCCGGGCTGCTTTCGGTGGTCAGCATGACGATGTTCACGGTCTTGTTGCCGAGTTCGCCGCGGATCTTCTCCACCATCGTCAGGCCGTCCATATTGGGCATGTTGACGTCGCTGATCACCAGCCGGATGCCGGAGCCCGCCTTCATCTTGGCCAGGCCGTCCTTGCCGTCCACGGCGGTGTCGACCTCCAGCCCGTTCTTTCTCAGGAAGCCCGCCACTTCGTCGCGCACGGTGCCGGAGTCATCCACCACGAGAATCTTTGCCACTTTTTTCCCCTGTCTTGTTTGGTCAGAACAGTTCTAGTTCCCCGCCGCCTTCCTCGACGGCGTCTTCGTCCGCCACGAAGTCGAGCGGCGCGCTCGTAAACACGCACACCGTCGCGCCAAGCTGCACGGTGCCGTTGATCGAGACGTTGTACGCGGCGCGATAGTCCGGCTTCAGGCCGTCGAGGTGCGGCACGCAGTGCGCGCTCAGCACGTACGGCGTCGACATGCCCAGGTCCGGGAAATGGCGCAGCAGGTCCTGGTTGATGGCCCCGCAGCAGAGGTTGCCGGTTTCCACGAAGGCCTCGCGCAGCGCGCCCTGCGCGCCGTCGGGCATGAAATACGCACGGGTGGCCTCGTCGTCCTCGAAATGCAGGACCAGCATCAGCCGGAACACCACCGACGAGATGGTCAGCACGACCACCTCCGCGTCGGCCCGGCCATGCGCGCGCTCGCCGGCCAAGCCCTTCGGCGCGGGCGTGACGACGCAGGCGTCGCCGGCCTGCGCGGGCAGCCGCGACTGCGCCGCGCGGTGGAAAATGCGTTCGAAACTATGCTGTGCGCTGGAACTGATCACGTCGATGCCCGCTGTCCGATGCCGATTGCCCGATGACGATTGCCCGATCCCGTCCGTCCATGCTCAGTGCAGCCGCGCATGGAACTGGCTGGCCAGCGCCTCGACGCTGCTCAGCGACGCCGTGATCATCTTGCCGCCGGCCTGGATGTCCTGGAACGTGGCGGTGGTGGTGAGGTCGTTCTGGTGCAGGCTGTCGCTGTAGCTCTTGGACAGCGCCTCCGAGCGCGCGGCCAGCTCCCGGACCTCGCCGGCCACCACGGCGAAGCCGCGTCCCACCTGCCCCGCGCGCGCCGCCTCGATCGAGGCGTTGAGCGAGACGATCACCACGTGCCTGACGATCGACGACAGTTCCTGGTTCTGCTCGTGCATGGCCTGGTTGCGCGCCATCAGCGAGATCATCTGCTCGTGCCAGCGCTCGAAGGTGGCGGCCAGCCCGCGCAGGCGCCCGGCCTCGTCGGCGATGCGGCGGGCCTGGCCGGCCCACTGGTCGCGCTCGTCCTGCGCGGCCTTGAGCGCGGCGCGCTGGCCGTCGGCGGCCTCGGCCCGGCGGGCCGCTTCCTCGCGCAGTTGCTGCAGCTGCGCCTGCAGCGCCTGGGTTTCCTGCGCGGCCCGGGCGGCGTGCTCGCGCTGCCCGGCGCCGTCCCGGGTCAGCGCGTCGAGCCGCGCCTCGGTGTCGGCGCGCAGCCGCGCCAGCGCGCGCGCCTTGCATAAGCGGTGCGCCAGCAGCGCCGGCACCGCGGTTGCCACGCCGCCCGCGAGGGCGGCCAACAGATACAGTCCGATCACAAGCAATTCCTCTCGTTGAGCAGCGTCAGATGGCGTTGGCGGCCGAGGCCTCGGCCTGCCCGGCGGCGGCGTCCGCCAGCATGGCGACGCTGTCCACGGCGAGCCGGTCCGGCAGGCAGACGATGGTCTGGAACTGGCGGAACGCGGCGCCCTCGCGGTCGTCGGTGAAGCGCAGCTCGATGCTGCCCCGCGCGCGCGCCAGGAAGTCGTGCACGGCATCCATGCCAACCCCGCGCCCCGATACCGCGGTGACGGCCGCCGCGGTGGAAAAGCCCGGGCGGAAGATGAACTGCGCGAGCGCCGTGTCGGCCAGCTCGTCGCCGGCGCCGATCCAGCCGCGCTCGGCGGCGATGCGGCGGATGCGGTCGAGCGCGAGGCCGCGGCCATCGTCGCTCAGCGTGATCTGCAGCACGTCCTGGTCCACGCCGACCTCGATGTCGATGTGGCCCGCGCCCGGCTTGCCGTGCGCGCGGCGCGCCTCGGCCGCCTCGATGCCGTGGTCGATGGCATTGCGCAGCAGGTGCGTGAAGACGTTCTCCAGCAGCGCGCCGGCCTCCTCTTGCACGCGGTAGCCGTTGTCCTGGATGCGCACCACCGGCGCCTCCTTGCCCAGCTCGGCCGCCAGCGACGGCAGCGAATCGAGCACGCCGGCCAGCGCCTCGCCGAAGCTCTGAGTCTCGAGCAGGCGCAGCGTGCGCAGCACCGCGGCGCGCATCGACACCAGGTCGTGCAGGTTGTCCGGGTTCGCGGCCTCGAGCAGGCGCAGGCTTTCGCGGATGCGCTCCTTGCTGGCCGCCAGCAGCGGCGCCGCGCCCTGGCCGGCGCCCTGGCCCGGGCCGCGCCGGCCCAGGCTCACCGCGTTGATGCTGGCGTAGCGCTCCACCGTCTCGCGCACGCGCGCCAGTTCCTGCATCAGGCTGTCCTGGTCCCAGGCGCTGTCCTCGTCGGACTGGCGCAGCGATTCGTAGCGCTGCTCGGTCTCGTGCACCACGTCGGTCAGGTGCTGCAGGTTGTAGGTGCGCGCGTTGCCCTTGATGGTGTGCATGTTGCGGAACAGCGCGGCGATGGCGGCGCTGTCCGCCTCCGAGTACTGGCGGATGATGCGCTCGTTCTCGTGGATGAAGGTGGTCGAGCTCTCGATGAACTGGTGGAACTTCTCCTGGCTCACCGCGAGGATCTCGCCGATGATCTCCAGGCTGCGGCGCTGCTCGCTGGCCTCGGCCGCGAGCTGGCGCAACTGCGTCACGTCGCGCACGCACAGCATCAGCCGCGTCACCGTGTCGGCGTCGTCGGTGATGGCCGACCAGCTCAGGTCCAGCATCTTCACGCGGCCGTCCGGCATGCGCCGCGCCACCTCGCCCGCCAGCAGGTGCTGGTTGAACACGAAGTTGATGGCGTCCTGCCCCAGGCAGGCGCCCACCGCCGCGTCGATCTGCGACAGCGCGTCCGCGCCCAGGTCGGTGCCGGCGAACACCAGCTGCATGAAGTCGCGCCCGGCGATGTCCGGCGTCTCGAAGATCTGCTCCAGGTACACCGAATACTCGGGATGCACCGTGCCGCCCTCCACCACCGTCAGGATGCCCTGCTGCATGTTCTGCAGGATGGCCTGGATGTCGGCGGTCTTCTGGCGCAGCAGGGCGGCGTTCTCCTGGATCTTCTCGATCATCTGGTTGAACGCCACGATGGAATGGCCGATCTCGTCCATGCGGCCCACCGGCACGCGCCGCGTGAAGTCCTGGCTGGTGGCGATCTCGCTCATCATCGCCTGCATGCGCGTGAGCGGGCGCGTGATCTGCCGGTACAGCAGCGCGCCGATCGCCGTCAGCAGGACGATGGCCACGCCGCTGACCACGCCGATGGCGGTGGCGGTGGTCGCCAGCTTGCCGTTCAGGCCGCTGATGGCCTCGTCCTTCTCTCGGTTCTTCTCCACGCGCAGCGTGTCGACGATCTTCTCCATCTCGTCGCGATAGCGCGCCACGTTGGCGAACAGAAAGGCCTGCGCGATCTCGTTGCGGCCCGCCGCCTTCATCTCGGCGGTCTCGTTGATCGCGCCGAAGTAGTTGTCCAGGCTCTCGCCGGCCTGCGTCAGCAGGCCCTTCTGCGCCTGCCCGTTGGCGCCCCTGGCCTGGCGCGCGAGCGCCTCGCGCAGCGCGGCTTCCTTGGCCTTGAGCTCGTCCTGCGCCTGCGCCACCAGGTTGCCGTCCGGCGCGTAGACCAGCGCCATCGTGGCCAGCTGCACATCCTTCACCAGCGATACCACGTCGGCGGACGCCAGCGCGCTGGGCACCACGCCCTCCGTCACCTGCCTCACCTCCGAAGCCCCGGCCCGGGTCTGGTAGACGGCGTAGCCGCCTATCGCCGCCAGTGCCACGAACATCAGGACAACCAATAACGTAATGCGATGACGGATGGTCATGCTCAAGCCCCTGTCTGCAAGCGTTTCAAGCCCTATATAAAGGGAAAATTGCCCGTTTTAAACGGAACGTATAGTCGTGCGCAGTGATTATTGCTAAACGAGTGTGACCGAGCGATGACGCGCCGTTGCGCGGGCCCCATCCCGGCCGCCCCCCACAAGTGGGGGGATAGGTCCACGCCCGGCCGCCGCGCCGCGCGCATCCGCCCCGCAACCCGCCGCGGCGCGCCGGACAAGGCCCGCGCGCACCCGGCAGCGCCCGGCATCACCCGCCGGCGCGGCGCCGCGCTGTCATGCCGCTGTCACCTCCGGCCACTAGCCTCGGCGCCATCCTGGGGAGGACGAGCCATGCAAGATCACGCTGGATTGCTGGAGAAAACGGCAGCCGGTCGCGAGATACTCGGGCAGCGGACCGGCGCGCTCGACCGGCGCAGCCGCGCGCTGCTGATCATGGTCGACGGCCGCACCAGCATGGCCGACATGGTCAGCCGCGCCGGTCAGCTCGGCCTCGACGCCAGCGCCGTCGCGCAGCTGATCGAAGGCGGCCTCGTCCAGCTCGCGGCGCGCGCGGCGGGCGACCGGGCCGAGGCCGTGCCGCCCCAACCGCGCGAGCACGCGCCGGCAGCAACGCCGGCGCCCGTGCCCGCCCCCGCCGAAGCTGCCAGGAAACGCTCCCTCGCCGCCGCGCGCATGTACCTGATGGACGTCATGGCGCGCACCTTCGGCACCGCGGACCACCCGCTGCGCGCGCGGCTCGTCGAAGCCACCGACCGCGCCGCGGTGGAACTGGTGTTCGACGCCTTCCAGGTCCTGCTCAACGACACCGCCAGCCCGTCGCTGGTGGCGCACATCGAAGCCTCGTTCCGGGACCTGCTGCCGCTCGGCTGAAAACCGCCCGCGGCGTCACCCCGCAGAAAAGTTGGGCCCCGCCTGTCGATTTCGCCCACACTGAATCGTCGTCCGGGCAGCGGGCCGCATCGCGTCCGCCAATCACCCGTACGTCGACAAGCAAAGGAGATCCGACATGGCATACATCGATGGATTTGTCGTTCCCGTTCCCATCGCCAACCGCGAAACCTACAAGAAGATGGCCCAAACCGCCGCCGCCGTGTTCAAGGACCACGGCGCCCTCGCCCTCGTCGAGTGCTGGGGCGACGACGTGCCCGAAGGCAAGCTCACCTCGTTCACGATGGCCGTCCAGCGCAAGGACGACGAAGCCGTGGTCTTCTCGTGGATCACATGGCCCGACCGCAAGACCCGCGACGCCGGCATGAAAGCCGCGATGGAAGACCCGCGCCTGAAGGACCACGGCGAGATGCCGTTCGACGGCAAGCGCATGATCTTTGGCGGATTCGAGGTGCTGGTGGACGCCTGAGGCAACGCGCGCTTCCGTGCGCGGGAGCGCGTTTTGGCCGCCGCCGCCACCCGCGCGGCCTGCGCGGCCTGCGCGTCCATGCCGTGCCGGGGCACGGCGAAGCACCATGCCCCGGCCGCGCACGCCGCCTTCGCGCGCCGGCCCCGCCGCCGCGCGCGCCTCGCACGATCCCGCCACATGCCCCGCTGCCCCCGCCGCCAATGGCCGAACGCGGCAAAATCGCGCACAATGCAATGCAGCATGACGCCTTCCACGCGGGGTCCCAGCATGAAGAAACTGTTCCTGATTGCCCTATTGTCGGCATTGCCTGCCTTCGCCAGCCCGGCCTTCGCGCAGATCGACGACCAGTCGAAACCCCAGGCCCTGATCCAGACCGCCACGCAGCAGGTGCTCAACGAAGTGCGCAACCGCGCCGTGGCGCCCGACGACATCCCGCGCATCACCGCCATCGTCAACCGCGACATCCTGCCCTACACCGACCTGCGCCGCACCACCCAGCTGGCGATGGGTCGCTACTGGCGCACGGCGACGCCCGAGCAGCAGGACCAGATCATCGAGCAATTCAAGATACTGCTGATCCACACCTACGCCGGCGCCATCGCCCAGCTCCGCCCCGACCAGCAGATCGCCTACCCGCCCTCGCGCTTCGAGCCCACCGAGACCGACGTGGTGGTCCGCACCGTCGCGCTCGACACCGCCAGCGGCCAGCCCGTGCAGATCGACTACCGCCTGCACAAGACCCCGCAGGGCTGGCGCGTGTACGACCTCAACGTGATGGGCGCCTGGCTGGTGCAGACCTACCGCCAGCAGTTCAACGAGATCATCCAGCAAGGCGGCGTGGAAGGCCTGCTGCGCTCGCTGACCGAGCGCAACCGGCTGCCGGTGGTGGTCAAGCAGTAACGGCGGCGTGGCCGGGCATCGCGCGCGGCGGCGCGTGCCCGGGCGGATGACGGGATAGCGGGCGCGCCCTCGGCGCGCCTCTTTCTGCCGCGTACGGGACAGAGGCCAGGCGCCGTCCGCGTCCAGCAGGCGCAACACCACGCAGCGGATGCAACACCCTGCGCGCCGGCATTTCGCCCCGGGCAGCAGCGGCCCGCCCCTGCGCGACAACCACTATTTACCGTCGAACCACCCCGGTGCTAGCCTGCCCCTGCCCCTGCCGCTCCCACCGAGGAAACCGCCATGCCCACGTTCACCACCCTGCGCATCGACCAGGACCCGCAATCCCCCCGCATCGCCCGCCTGCTGCTGAACCGCCCCGAGCGCCTGAACGCGATCAACGACGACACCCCGCGCGAGATCCGCGCGGCGGTGGAATGGGCGCAGGCCAACGACGAGGTGCACGTCATCGTGGTGGAAGGCGCGGGCAAGGGTTTCTGCGGCGGCTATGACCTGGCCGACACGGCGCAGCAGTCGATCGAGCATCCGTGCCAGCAGGAGCAGTATCCGTGGGACCCGATGGTGGACTATGCCTGCATGAAGCGGAACACCGAGGACTTCATGAGCCTGTGGCGTTGCAGCAAGCCGACCATCGCCAAGGTGCATGGCTATGCGGCGGCGGGCGGCAGCGACATCGCGCTGAGCTGCGACTTGCTGGTGATGGCCGAGGATGCGCGCATCGGCTACATGCCCACGCGCGTGTGGGGCTGCCCGACCACGGCGATGTGGACGTTCCGGCTGGGCCCGACGCGCGCCAAGCAGATGATGTTCACCGGCGACACCATCGACGGGCGGCAGGCGCTGGCGTGGGGGCTGGCCAACGAGACCGCGCCGGCGGCCGAACTCGATGCGGCGGCGATGCGGCTGGCGCGGCGCATCGCGGGCGTGCCGCGCGCGCACCTGGCGATGCACAAGATGGTGGTGAACCAGGTGATGCTGACGATGGGCCTGGAGCAGACGCAGATGATGGCGACGGTGTTCGACGGCATCACGCGCCACAACCCGGAGGGACTGTGGTTCCGCCGCTATGCGCAGGCGGAGGGCTTCAAGGCGGCGGTGCGCTGGCGCGACGGCGGCCAGCCGATTCCGGAAGGCGACGAGGCGCGGGCGCTGATTCGCGAGATGGAGGCGAAGGCGCGCCGGCAGGAATGAGCGCCGCGCCGGCGGTACGCCGGCAACGCCGCGCGCGCCTCACATGCCCCTGAACAGCTCCGCGTAAAGCCGGCTGACCCCGACCTTGTCCGCGCACCCGCGCAGCGTCAGCGTGAGCCTGCCGGCATCGTCGCGCGTGGCGGTGGCGATGGCGTCGGCGCGCACGATGGTGCCGCGGTGGACCTGCCAGAAGACCTGCGGGTCCAGCCGCGCCTGCAGTTCGCGCAGCGACATCCGGATCCAGTGCTGGCCGGCGGCGGTGACTACGCGCACGTATTTGTCGTCGGCTTCGAAGTAGATCACCTCGGCCACCGGGATCATCGTGATGGTGCTGCCGGCGCTGGCCTGGATCAGCTTGAGCGGCTCGGCGGCGGGCGCGGGCCGCAGCGGCGCGCCGGCGCCGAGCAGCGCGCGCAGCCGGGCCAGCGTGGCGTCGAGCGCGGGCGCCTGCGCGCGCTGCGCGAGCGCGGCTTGCAGGCGGACGCAGGCCTTGGCCAGGCGCTCGGGCTGCACGGGCTTGAGGATGTAGTCGGCGGCGGCCTGCTCGAAGGCGTGCAGCGCGTAGTTGTCGAAGGCGGTGACGAACACCAGCAGCGGGAACGGCTTGCCGTCGGCGGGCCAGTCCTCGGCCAGCGCCTGCGCGGCTTCCAGCCCGGACATGCCGGGCATGCGGATGTCGAGGAACAGCAGGTCCGGCTGCAGCTCGAGCGCCTGCGCGAGCGCGGCCGCGCCGTCGCCCACGGTCGCCACGATGCGCAGGCCCGGCCACAGGCGGGCGAGTTCGGCCCGCAGGTCGGCGGCGAGCAGGGCTTCGTCTTCGGCGATGAGGGCGGTGGCTTGCATGGGGCGCGCGGTGGAGAGTTCAGGGCAGCGGCAGGCGCACGGTGGCGAGCGTGCCGCCGGCGCCGTCGGCGGCATTGTCGAGCGTGAAGCCGGCGCGGCTGCCGTACAGCTGGACCAGGCGCTCGCGCACCTGCGCGGTGCCGAAGCACGATGCGCCCGGCGCCGGCGCGAGCGGCGTCACGCGCAGCCCGATGCCGGTGTCGCGCACGGTGAGCACCAGCGCGCTGCCGTCCCGGCGCGCGGCGAGGCGGATCTCGCCGCCGTCGAGCTTGGGCTCGAGGCCGTGCCTGATGGCGTTCTCCACCAGCGGCTGGAGCAGCAGCGGCGGCACCGGCAGGCCGGCGAGCTCGGGCGGCAGGTCCAGCGCGATGCGCAGGCGCGCGCCCATGCGCACCTGCATCAGGCCGAGGTAGTCCGCGATGCGCGCGAACTCCGACGACAGCGGATGCGGGCCGGAGCGCGACGCCTCCAGCGTGGCGCGCAGGAAGGCGATCAACTGGTTGAGCATGAGCTGGGCGCGCTGCGGGTCCTGGCCGATCAGCACGCGCAGGTTGCCCAGCGTGTTGAACAGCATGTGCGGCTCGAGCTGGGATTCCAGCAGGCGCAACTGGTTCTCGGCCGCGCTGCGCATGGCGGCCTGCTCGCGCGCGGCCATCGCGGCCAGGCGCCCCCGCGTGTAGAACACATAGCTGATGCCGAGCGACAGCGCCGCCACCACGATCGTGCTGACCATCAGCGCGCGCGGATTGCGCGCCAGCTCGGCGGGACTACCGCCGGTGCCGGTGAGCCACGCGGCCAGCGCGCTGCCGCCGAAATAGCCCAGGATGCCCGACACCAGCACCCACGGGAACATCAGCCGCCAGCCCGGCCAGGGCCGGCCGCCCGGCGCCGGCGCGTCCTGCCGGAAGCCGAGACGCAGCAGGCCGTGCCGGCCGGCCTGGATCAGCGCCTGGACCGTGGCGGTGATGCAGGCCGAATAGACCAGGTTGATGCCGAACGGCTCGCGGTACAGCGCGCTGAAGAACAGCGCGACGCCCAACGCCACCGGCACGCCGATGCGCAGTTCGCGCAGGAGCCAGTGCTTGGGGCGGGTGGTGGCAGCTTGCATCGGGGCGGCAGAGTGAATGCGGAATGCGGGGCTGGCTCAGCCGGCGGCGCCGGCCGGCGCCGCGCGCCACATCGCCAGCCCGCGTGCGAGGAAGATACCGCTAACCGCGCCGGAAGCAAAGCCGGCCGCGAGCACGATGCGCGCGACCAGCCAGCGCTACGCGCGCCGCCCCTTGGTCCCCGCGACCACCGGCGCGGGCCGCCGCGCCACGCGGCGCTTGGCCGGGGCCGGGACCGGCCCGGCGAGCGCGCGCGGCGCGCCGGCGTCCGCCGCCGCGCGGAACATGCCGAGCAGCCGCGCGAGGTCGCGCTGCTCGTCCGCTTCGAGCGGCACGGCGGTGGAGATGGTCTCGATGGTGTGCGTCATCTCGCGGATGCTGGCGGCGGGCGCGCCCGCGAGCATCGCCGGCACGGCGTCGATGGCCGCTTCCGGCGCGAGCCGGAGCAGGCTGGCCTGGCGCCGTACCATCTGCTTGAAGGCGGCCAGGCCTTCGGCGTTGTGCAGGCCGGGCCGGGCCTTGCCGTGCTGGGCGTCGTGCGCGGCGTGCAGCGAGCGCGCGAGGTTGAAGCGGCGCTCGTCCGCCTCGCCCTGCGAGTGGAGGATGTACAGCATGGCGCGCACGCCGGCTTCGAGCAGGCCGCCCTTGCCGATCTCGCCGCGCAGCTTTTCCATCTCCGCGGCGACGAAGGCGCGGTGTTCCGGCGTGGTGCCGGGATGCTGCCGCGCGGCCGCGCCGTCGGCGTGGTTCAGGCCGGCCAGCGCCTGCACCCACGGGTTGCCGTAGATGGCTTCGAAGGTCTTCTCGCAGGCGTCGTCGCGCACGTCGCGCCACTGGTCGAGCGCGGCCACGATGGCGTCGGACCAGACGTTCTGCATCAGCAGCAGCGGGTTGTCTTCCGGCACCGGCTCGCGCTGCTCGCGCACCTGTTCGGCCATCTGCGCGATGCCGCTGGCCAGCGGGCTGCGGTCCGACCACAGCTGGTAGGACACGCGCAGCGGCTGCAGCGCCTGCGTCCACCATGCCGACTGCGGCGTCACGCAGGCGCGCACCAGCGGCTGCAGTACGCTGCGGTACAGGCCGAGGTTGACCTCGGACACGCGCGCGGCGGTGGCGAAGCGCCAGTCGCTCTCGGTGTCGGGCTGCACGATCTTGCGCACGTCCTCGATGCCGCGCACCGCGATGGAGAGCATGTACGGGCCGTCGACCAGGCCGCCGCCCGGCGTGTCGGCGGTCTTGTCGTTGATCTGCGCCTGGTAGAGGCCGGCGGGCAGCACGTCGATCAGGTCGATGTTGCTGACGAACTCGCGGTGTTCCTTGCGCCCGGTGCTGCCCGAGACGAAGATGCCGAGATGGCCGATGCTGTCGTGCGTGGCGTAGACGATGGTCTGGTCGTGGCCGAGCACGTCGCCGTCGTCGCGGTACAGGTCGGTGATCCAGCCCAGCGCCTGCGGCGGCGGCGTGATGTTGTCGCCGTAGGAGCAGAACACCACGATCGGCGAGCGGATGTGGCGCAGGTCCAGCCGCGTACCGTCCGAGGTGATCAGCTCCGCGGTGGCGAGCTTGTTGCCGACGAACAGGTTGTCGACGATGTACTGCATCTCCACCGCGTTGAGGAAGACGTGGCCGCCCCAGTATTTCTCGAAGCCCAGGTAGCGCGGCGCCTCGGTGTCGACGTTGGCGTAGAGCTGGTACGACTTGCCCCACAGCGTGTTGGCCGGGTTGAGGTTCTCGAAGTTCTGCACCAGCCAGGCGCCGTCGAAGCGGCCGTTGCCGAGGTCGCCGGTCAGCGCGGTGAGCCAGCTCCCGCCGAGCAGCCCGCCGGAGTAGCGCATGGGGTTCCTGCCGCGCCAGCCGGCCCAGTACGACAGCGGCGCGCCGGCCAGGATGATGGGGCCGAACAGTTCCGGGCGCATGGCGGCGGTCATCATCACCTGCCAGCCGGCCTGGCAGTTGCCGATCACGGCCGGCTTGCCGATGCTGCCCGGATGCAGCGCGATCACCTTCTCCAGGAAGGCGGCTTCGGCCAGCATCACGTCTTCCACGGTCTGGCCCGGCACCGGGTCCGGCAGGAAGCCGATGAAGTAGCACGGGTGGCCGGTGCGCAGCGCGGCGCCGATCTCGCTGTCGCGCTTGAAGCCGCCGATGCCGGGGCCGTGCCCGGCGCGCGGGTCCACCACCACGAACGGGCGCTTGCCGGGCACGGTGGGCACGTCCTCGGGCGCGGCGATGCGCACCAGGCCGTAGTTGACCGGGCGCGGCAGCTCGCGGCCATCCATGATGATCTCGGCGGCGAAGTCCAGCACGTTGGGCACGGCCTCGGCCAGGTGGGCCTGGTACTGGTTGCCGCGCTGGCGCATCACGTCGGCGTACAGCACGCCGCGCTGCAGGGCATCGGTGACGTAGGCGGCGGCCGCGCCCCAGCCGAAGCCGGGATAGCGCGATGCGGGTTGCTGGCTGGCGTATTCCTTGGATGACATGGCGGTCTGGCTCCTGGAAGGCAACGCGCCGGGGACCTGCGCGAATGCGGTGAAAGCGGTGAAGGCGACGGATACGGCGGATGCCGGGTTCAGGCCATCTGGCTGATGGTCCTGCGGAACCGCCGCAATGAAATCACGAACAGCACGGCGCCGATGGCCAGCAGCGCGAGGAACTGCGGCCACACCACGCCGGGCCCCGCGCCGCGGAACAGGATGGCCTGGCTGAGCTCGACGAAATGCGTGGTGGGCGCGGCCAGCATCAGGTTCTGCACCAGCACCGGCATGCTCTCGCGCGGGGTGTTGCCGCCCGAGAGCATCTGCAGCGGCAGCAGCACCAGGATCAGCAGCATGCCGAACTGCGGCATGCTGCGCGCCAGCGTGGCGAGGAAGATGCCCATCGCGGTGGTGGCGAACAGGTGCAGCGCGGCGCCGGCGAGGAACAGCGCCACCGAGCCGCCGATCGGCACGTGCAGCGCGCCGTGCACGATCAGCAGCAGCGACAGCGCCGCGGCGACCAGCACCACCAGCCCCATCGACCACACCTTGGCCAGCATGATCTGCGCGGGCGTGACAGGCATCACCAGCAGGTGCTCGATGGTGCCGTGCTCGCGCTCGCGGATCAGCGCGGCGCCGGTCAGGATGATCGACAGCATGGTGATGTTGTTGACCACCTGCATCAGCGCGCCGAACCACGCCTGCGTCAGCGTGGGGTTGAAGCGCACGCGCACGGCCAGGTCCACCGGCAGCACCGCCGTGTCGCGGTAGCGCTGCAGGAACTCGCGCACCTCGCCCGAGACGATCTGCTGCACGTAGCCGTTGCCGGTGAACGCCTGGCTCATGCGGGTGGCGTCCACGTTGAGCTGCACCACGGCCGCGCGCCCGCCCAGCAGGTCGCGCTGGAAGTTGGGCGGGATGTTGAGCGCGAAGGTGTAGTCGCCGGCGTCCATGCCGGCGTCCTCGGCCGACGAGGTGATCATGCGCGGCGGCGTGAACTGCGGCGGGAAGAACGCCGAGGCGATGCGCGCCGATAGCGGCGAGTGGTCCTCGTCGACGATGGCGATCGGCGCCAGGTGCAGCGTGTCGGGCTGCGCGGTGGCGGCGGAGTAGACCGAGGCGGTGAAGGTGTAGACGATCAGCACCAGCATCGTCAGGTCGCGCGCCAGGCTCCACAGCTCCTTGCAGCCGAGCCGGTAGACGTTGACCAGCATGCGCAGCCACCGCTGCCCGCGCATGCCGGCCGGCCCGGCCGCCGGCGCTGCGGCCCGGGTGCCCGTGGCGGATGCGTTCGGCGTCGGCGCCATCACTTCTCCTGCTTGTCGAGCAGCATGATCGTGGCGCCGAGGATCACCGGCACCGACACCAGCAGCGGCCAGAAGGCGGCGTGCAGGTCGGCGAAGCCCAGCGCCTTGTTGAACACGCCGCGGCTGATGATGAGCATGTAGGTGGCGGGATAGAGCTCGCCGATCAGGCGCGCGCTGCCCTCCATCGAGGACACCGGCGTGAGCATGCCGGCGAACTGGATCGCGGGGATCATGGTGCCGATGATGGCGAAGAACATCGCCGCGATCTGGCTGCGCGTGAAGGTCGAGGCCAGCAGCCCGATGCCGGTGGCCACCACGTTGAATATCAGCACGGCCGCCAGCAGCGCGAGGAAGTTGCCCTTGACCGGCACGCCGAACACGGTCACGGCCAGCAGCGCCATAAGCAGGAAGTTGAGCATGGCCAGCAGCACGTAGGGCAGCTGCTTGCCGATCAGGAACTCGGCGCGCGTGACCGGCGTGACGTACAGGTTGAGGATGGAGCCGAGCTCCTTCTCGCGCACCACCGACAGCGCGGTGAGCATGGCCGGCAGCATCAGCAGCAGCAGCGGGACCACCGCCGGCACCATCGCGGGCAGGCTCTTGACGTCGGGGTTGTAGCGGTAGCGCGTCTCGATCGAGAAACCCGGCGCGGCGCGCTGGCCGAGCCGCTCGCGCGCCTGCGTCTCGAGCCAGTTCTGGTGCATGCCCTGCACGTAGCCCTGCACGGTCTCCGCGCGCGAGGGCATGGCGCCGTCGATCCACGCGCCCACCTGCACCGCCTTGCCGCGCGCCGCGTCGCGCGCGAAGCCGGGCGGGATCTCGATGGCCAGCGACAGCTCGCCGCTGCGCATGCGGCGGTCCAGGTCGTCGTAGTCGGTGATGGGCGCGTGCTCGATGAAGTAGCGCGAGCCGGCGATGTTGAGCGCGTAGTTCTGGCTCAGCGTGGTCTGGTCGCGGTCGAGCACGGCGTAGCGCAGGTCTTCCACGTCCATGCTGATGCCGTAGCCCATCACGAACATCAGCACCACCGAGCCCACCAGCGCCAGCGTGGCGCGCACCGGGTCGCGGCGCAGCTCCAGCGTTTCGCGCCACAGGTAGCTGATCATGCGGGCCGGCGAGAACCAGAGGCGCCGGGCCGGCGCCGCGGCGGGCGAGGCCGGTGCGGTCACGGAGTCGGCCGCCGAATCGAGTACCGGCGCGGCAGCCTGCGCCTCGGCCGGCGCGCCGCCGCCGGCTTCCACCAGGTAGTCGATGAAGGCGTCTTCCAGCGTGGCCGCGCCGCGGTCGCTGACGATGCGCGCGGGCGGGTTGCTGACCAGCACCTTGCCGGCGTGCATGAGCGAGATGCGGTCGCAGCGCGCGGCCTCGTTCATGAAGTGGGTGGAGATGAAGATGGTGACGTGGTCCTGCCGCGACAGCGCGATCAGCAGGCGCCAGAAGCTGTCGCGCGCCACCGGGTCCACGCCCGAGGTCGGCTCGTCGAGGATCAGCAGCTCCGGCTTGTGCACCATCGCCACGGCCAGCGAAAGGCGCTGGCGCATGCCCAGCGGCAGGCTGTCCGGCAGGCTGCCGAGCACGTCGCCGAGCGCGAAGCGCGCCACCATCTCGTCCACGCGCGCGGGCACCTCCTCCTCGGGCACGTGGAACAGGCGCGCGTGCAGCACCAGGTTCTGCTGCACGGTGAGCTCGCTGTAGAGCGAGAACGCCTGCGACATGTAGCCCACGCGGCGGCGCGTGTCGATGTCGCGCGGGTCCACCTCGTTGCCGAACAGCCAGGCCTGCCCTTCGCTGGCCGGCAGCAGGCCGGTGAGCATCTTCATGGTGGTGGACTTGCCGCAGCCGTTGGAGCCGAGGAAGCCGAAGATCTCGCCGCGGCGGATGCGGAAGTCGACGTGGTCCACCGCGACGAAATCGCCGAAGCGCATGGTCAGGCCCCTGGCCTCGATGGCCACGGGCGTGTCGTCGCCGATGCGCAGCGGCGCGATCTCCACCGGCTGGTAGCCGCGCTTCTTGTCGTCCGGCAGCAGGCCGACGAAGGCAGATTCCAGGTCCGCCGCGCCGGTGCGCGCGAGCAGCTCCGCCGGCGTGCCGGTGGCGAGCACCTTGCCGGCGTCCATCGCCACCAGCCAGTCGAAGCGCTGCGCCTCGTCCATGTAGGCGGTGGCCACCAGCACGCTCATGCCGGGCCGCTCGCGGCGGATGCGCGCGATCAGGTCCCAGAACTGCGCGCGCGCGAGCGGGTCCACGCCGGTGGTGGGCTCGTCGAGGATCAGCAGGTCGGGGTCGTGGATCAGCGCGCAGCACAGGCCGAGCTTCTGCTTCATGCCGCCCGAGAGCTTGCCCGCGGGCCGCGCCAGGAACGCGTGCAGGCCGGTGCTGCGGGTGAGGTCGTCGATGCGGCGGCGGCGCTCGGCGGCGTCATGGCCGAACAGGCGCGCGAAGAACTGCAGGTTCTCTTCCACCGACAAGGTGGGATACAGGTTCTTGCCCAGCCCCTGCGGCATGTAGGCGATGCGCGGGCAGACCGCGTCGCGGTGCGCGCGGCTGGCCATGTCGCCGCCGAGCGCGTGCACGGTGCCGTCCTGCACGGCGCGCGCGCCGGCCACCAGCGCCAGCAGGCTCGACTTGCCCACGCCGTCCGGCCCGATCAGGCCGATCATGCGGTCGGCCGGAATGTCGAGGTCGACGCGGTCGAGCGCCACGGTCTTGCGTCCATAGCGCAACGAGACGCCGGCCAGGCGCACGACGGCGGGAACGCGCCCGTCGGCCATCGCCTACTCCGGCACCGTGACCGCGAGGCTGGCCGGCCAGGCCACCTTCGGGTCCACGCGCACCCAGGCCACGCCGGGCAGGCCGGTCTTGACCAGCTTGAGGTGCTTCTGCAGCAGCTCGCGGCTGATCTGCGCCTTGACGCGGAACATCAGCTTCTGGCGCTCGCTGGCGGTCTCCACGGTCTTGGGCGTGAACTGCGCGGTGCTGGAGACGAACGAGATGGTGGCCGGGATCACGTACTGCGGCGCGGCGTCCAGCACGATGCGCGCCTCCGAGCCCATCGCCAGCCTGCCGGCCTGCGCCTCGGGCAGGAACAGCGTCATGTAGACGTCGGACAGGTCGACCAGGT
Source organism: Cupriavidus sp. FW216-B1 (assembly GCF_058789195.1). Classification (NCBI taxonomy): domain Bacteria; kingdom Pseudomonadati; phylum Pseudomonadota; class Betaproteobacteria; order Burkholderiales; family Burkholderiaceae; genus Cupriavidus; species Cupriavidus sp. FW216-B1. Next base: position 32,464 of record NZ_JBYTEL010000015.1, read on the forward strand.
TGAGCACCTTGCCGCCGGCGGCCAGCACTTCGCCGGGCTGCGCCACGCGGTATTGCACGCGGCCGTCGCGCGGCGCCTTGAGCTCGCTGTCGGTGATGTCGGCCTCGATGCGGTTGATGGTGGCCTGGGTGGCTTCCACCGTGGAGCGCGCGCCGACCACCTGGGCGCGGGCCGCTTCCACCGCGGACTGCGCCGCCGCCACCTGCGCGCGGGCCGCCGCCACCGCGGCGCGCGCGCTGCGGGCGCGGGCGCGGTCGTCGTCGAGCTCCTGGATCGAGGAGGCGCCTTCCTTCGACAGCGTCTCCGAGCGCGACAGCCGGCGCTCGGCCGCGTCCAGCTCGGCCTCGCGCTGCGCCAGCAGCGCTTCCGAGGTGGCCTTGTCGCTCAGGCGCGCGGCGGCCTGCGCCTCGGCCGCGGCCACGCTGTTGATGGCCTGCTGGTGCTGCGCGCGCGCTTCGTCGCGCTGGGCCTGCAGCACCTGCACCTGCATGCGCGCCAGCGGCTGGCCGGCTTTGACGAAATCGCCCTCGAAGACCAGGATGTCGTCCACGCGGCCGGCCAGCTTGGTGGCCACGTCGACCTCGGTGGCCTCGATGCGGCCGTTGCCGCTGGTGAAGCCGGGGCCTGGGCCGGTGTCCCGGAGCGAGGTCCAGGCGTACCAGCCGCCGGCGGCGGCGGCCAGCGCGATCAGGACGGGAACCAGCTTCTTGGCGGGAAATTTCATCGGGAATGACCTTGGCTCATTGCGGGGGAGGCGCGGGCGCGGGCGCGGACCGGGCGGCGTCGACGGCGGTGCCGCCGCCGCCCAGCGCCGCATAGAGGCTGACGCGGCTGGCCAGCAGCGCGCGGCGCGACTGCACGGCCTGCTGCTCGACGGCGAGCAGGTCGCGCTCGGCGTCCAGCACTTCGAGGAAAGCGGCGGCGCCGTGGTCGTAGCGCAGCTTGGCCAGGCGCGCGCGCTCGGCCTGCGCGGCCTGGGTGGCCTGCAGGATGTCCACCTGCTCGGCCAGCCAGCGGCGCGCGGACAGCGCATCGGCCACGTCGCGGAAGGCGCCCTGGATGGTGCGCTCGTACTGCGCCACGGCCTCGGCGCGCTGTGCCTCGGTCAGCGCGAGGTTGGCGCGCAGGCGGCCGCCCTGGAAGATCGGCAGCGTGATGCTCGGCGCGAAATTCCACGCCAGGCTGCCGCCGCGGAACAGGCCGCTGAGGTCCGCGCTGGCGGTGGCGAGCGAGCCGGTCAGCGTGATCTGCGGAAAGAAGGCCGCGCGCGCCGCGCCGATGTTGGCATTGGCCGCGCGCAGCTGGTGCTCGGCGGCGACGATGTCGGGCCGGTTCTCCAGCAGCGCGGACGGCAGGCCCGGCGCCAGCTCGCGCATCAGCTCGGCGTCGTCGATCAGGCCGGTGGCGGGCGCCATGTCCACGGGCCGGCCCACCAGCAGCTCGAGCGCGTGCGCCTGCGCGGCGCGCTCCTGCTCGAGCTGCGCGGCCAGCGTGCGCGCCTGCTGCCACAGCGTGGTGACTTCGGTCAGCTCCAGCCGGGAGGCGGAGCCGACCTGCTCGCGCCGGCGGAAGATGCGCAGCGACTCGGCGCGGCTGTCGATGGTGCGCCGGGCCAGCATGATGCGCTCGTCCAGCTCGCGCAGCGCCAGGTAGGTCTGCGCGACCTGGGTGATCAGCCCTTGCCCGACCGCGCGCTGCGAGGCCTCGCTGGCGAGATAGCTGTCCAGCGCGGCGTCCTTGAGGTTGCGCACGCGGCCCCAGAAATCGAGTTCCCACGGGCTCAGCGCCAGGCCGACCTGGTACTGGCTGCTGATGACCGGGCGGCCGGTGAGGTTGAGGTCGCCGGGCACGCGCTGGCGCGTGTCCCCGGCCACGCCGGCAAGCGACGGGAACAGATCGGCCCGCTGGATGCCGTAGGCCGCGTAGGCCTGCGCCACGCGCGCGGCGGCAACGCGCAGGTCGCGGTTGTTGTCGAGCGCCTGCGCGATCAGCTCGCGCAAGGTGGGATCGGCGAAATAGTCGCGCCAGTCCAGCGCGGCGGCACTGGCGGCGGCCGGCTGCGCGGCGGCGTCGGGCTCCCACGACGCGCGCACCGGCAACGGTGGCCGCGTGTCGGGCGGCGCCATCGAGATGCAGCCGCCCAGCAAGGCGGCGAGCGCCAACGCCCCGGCGCAAGCCAGGATTGGCCTGGGGGCGGGCAGGCGGGCTGATGTCAGGGCGGGGGCTGGTGGCATCGGTTCCGTTGGGTCCGCGCGGGGCGCGCCGCGGTATGCGATGCGCCCCGGGGACGGGTGGCATCCCCCTGTAGGGGATTGCCTCATTCTAGGGAAAACCCTCCGATACATATCTGATATGTATCAAATGCCACAGTCTTCCTTCGCGGAATCCGGGAGCCGGCGCGGCCCGGCGCTCAGGTTGTGGGCGACCCGGATTTACGGCATAATCGCCGGCTTAGCGCAGTGCTGGCCAGCCGGGTTTCCCGGCACGAGCCGCCGGCACCCACTCCGCCCGAGTGGTGAAATTGGTAGACGCAGGGGACTCAGACCAAATTTGAGCCCTCCGGGGGAAACTCCAGAGGTGAAGCCCGTCAAACTCGGTGAAGGCCCTGGACTCAGGTCCGAGCTAATGCCGAGCCAAGCCCGCGAACCGAAAGGTTCAAGGGAAGGTGTAGAGAGCAGACGGCGGGCACCTACGGTCGCAAGACTATGGTGAAGGCGTGCTCCAGACCACGAACGCCCTGCCTCGCGCAGGTCGGCGGCGAAAGCCGAAGTGGGAAGAAAATCCCCCGCCGCAAGGCGTGCCGGTTCGATTCCGGCCTCGGGCACCAATTCGGAAGCCGCCTCTGTTCACGCAGAGGCGGCTTTTTCGCTTTTTTCATTTCCCGGCCGGCTGGCCGGCGCCCGTCAACGCGGCCTGCATCCGCTTCCACTCGCGCGGCGAGCTTCCCGTCTGCGCCTTGAACGCGCGCGACAGCGCCGCTTCGCTGCCATAACCCACCTCGTCGGCAATCAGCCGCAGCGCATGGCCGCGATGCAGGGCCAGTTGCGCGAGGCTGATGCGCCAGCCCTGCAGGTATTGGCCCGGCGTCAAGCCGACGACTTCGTGGAACGTATTGGCAAACACCGTGCGCGACATGCCCGCGGCGCCGGCCAGCCCTTCCAGCGTCCACTCCCGCGCGGGTTTTTCGTGCATCGCCACTAGGGCATGGCGCAGCCGCGGATGCGACAGGCCCGCGAGCAGCCCGGCCCTGGCATGGCCATGCTCCATCAGGTGGCGAAGGATCTGGATCAGCACCACCTCGAACAGACGATCCAGCAGCGCCTGCCGGCCGCAGCGCTCGGCGAAGGCTTCGTCGAACAGCAGCGCCAGCACGTCCTTCGCCCCTTCGATCCAGTTCAACGGCAGGCACACGAACGCCGGCAGCGCGGCGCAGATCGGATGTGAAACGCCCCCCTCGAACTTCAGGTTGGCGCAGGCGAAATCCGCGCCGCGCGTCGCCTCGGTGATGAAGCGGTGCGACAGCGGGCGCGGATACAGCAAGAGGCTCGGCTCGCGCACGCGCGCGGCGACCTTGCCGTCGTTCACGACTTCCACCTCGCCCCAGCGCACCAGATGCAGCTGGCCGGTGTCCTCGGCGGTGAGGTCGCTGATGCCGCACAGCGCGCCGGTATTGAACACCTGCGCGGTGACGCTGAAACGCGCGAACAGCGCTTCGAGGCGGTCGACCATATCCGTACTCCAAGTCAATTTATCCGTACTTTATGGCACGTATCGTACCAAGAACGCGGGCAAAGTGGTACCTGCCAACCAGCACTCCCCAATGCTTCGGAGCGTGCCGGTGTCCACCGCAACGTCGGCGCGCCCCTGACGGCCGCCGAGCAAGCCACCTCTCACCGCACCAGGAGAATGACAATGAACATCCTCAAGAAAACCCGCGTGACCCGCATCGCCGCAGCCGCCGTGCTGATGGCCGCCGCATCCGCCGCCCTGGCCGGCAACGCCGGCGGCCCGCTGGTCGAAAGCCATGTGCAGGGCTTCCTCGACGCCCTCGCCAAGGGCGGTGGCCAGCCGATCGAGACCCTCGCGCCGGCCGATGCGCGCCAGGTGCTGCTCGGCGCGCAGAAAGGCGCCAAGCTGCCGCCGGCCGACGTGAGCGAAAAGACCATCAGCTACAACGGCCAGCCGCTGAAGCTGACCATCGTGCGCCCGCACGGCGCCAAAGGCGCGCTGCCGGGCTTCATGTTCTTCCACGGCGGCGGCTGGATCCTCGGCAGCTATCAGGACCACGAGCGCTTCGTCCGCGACCTCGTCGTCGATTCCGGACAGGAGGCGATCTTCGTGAACTACACCAGTTCGCCGGAAGCGCATTACCCGACCGCGATCGACCAGGAATACGCCGCCACCCAGTACGTGGACACGCACCGCAAGGAACTGGGCCTGGACGATCACGAACTGGCCGTGGTCGGCAACAGCGTCGGCGGCAATGCCGCGGCCGTGGTCGCGCTGAAGGCCAAGCTGGAAAACGGCCCCAAGCTGCGCTCGCAGATCCTGTTCTGGCCGGTGACGAACGCCAGCTTCGAGAACGCCTCGTATGACCAGTACGCCAACGGCTTCTTTCTCAGCAAGGGCATGATGAAGTGGTTCTGGGACGCCTACACCACCGACCCGAAGCAGCGCGCGGAAATCTACGCCTCGCCGCTGCTGGCCTCGCCCGAGCAGTTGAAGGGCCTGCCGCCGGCGCTGATCCAGACCGCCGAGAACGACGTGCTGCGCGACGAAGGCGAAGCCTATGCGCGCCACCTCGACCAGGCCGGCGTGCCGGTGGTGTCGGTGCGCTACAACGGCATGATCCATGACTACGGCCTGCTCAACGCGCTGGCCGACGTGCCGGCGGTGCGCTCGGCGCTGCATCAGGCCAGCGAGACATTGCGCTCGAGCCTGGCTCGCTGACCGGCACGCCCCGGCAACAGGCGACACAGGCAACAAGCAACAAGCGCCAAAGCGCAGCCTGGCCGGCTGCGCTTTGGCGTTTCGGGAACGGCGAGCCGGCCTGCGCGCACCGGAAACGGGCACGGAGCGCGTTGCCGCGCATGCCACCCCTCTTTCGTCGGGGTGGGAAATCGCGCAACAACGATGAATAAAGGGTAAACCCTTATATAATGGACGGCTTTGCTGGCCACGGCGACTGCCGCCGCCAGCCACGCCGCGCGCGACCCGCGCCGCGGCCCGAATGCCCTTGCCGCAGCCCCGTCCCAACATGACATGGCTGCGTTTTTTCTGGCCGACGCGGCCAGGACAAGAACATCATCGCCACCATGCCAGCCGCCGCCACGCCAGACACCGAGCAGGTCCGCATCAATACGCTGCGGGCGCTGCGGATCCTCGACACGCCGCCCGACGAGCGGTTCGACCGCCTGACCCGGCTCGCGCTGCGGCTGTTCGACGTGCCGATCGCGCTGGTGAGCTTCGTCGACGCCGAGCGGCAGTGGTACAAGTCCATCTCGGGCATCGCGTTCCGGGAAACGCCGCGCAGTTCGTCGATCTGCGCCCACGCGATCCTCGGCAACGACATCCTGGTCGTACCCGACACGCTGCGCGACGACCGCTTCAAGGACAATCCGTTCGTGACCGGCAAGCCGCACGTGCGCTTCTATGCCGGCTACCCGCTGTCGGCCTCCAATGGCAGCAAGCTGGGCACCTTGAGCGTGCTCGACGACCGGCCGCGCGATTTCGGCGAGGAGGACCGCTCCCTGCTGCGCGACCTGGGACGGATGGCGGAGCAGGAACTGCTGGCGGTGGAGCTGGCCACGCACGATCCGCTCACCGATCTCGCCAACCGGCTCGGCTTCGTGGCGCTTGCCGAGAACATGCTGACGACGTGCAGGCGCCTGCGCAAGCCGGCGTCGCTGTTTTTCTTCGACCTGGACAATTTCAAGCAGATCAACGACACCTTCGGCCACGCGGTCGGCGACCAGGCGCTGTCGCAATTCGCGGACGTACTGCGCGGCAGCCTGCGCGAAGGCGACATCATCGGCCGCCTCGGCGGCGACGAGTTCGTCATGCTGCTAGCCGGCGCGAACCGCGAGCAGTCCGACAAGATCGCCCGGCGCATCGAGCACCGCATCGCGGTGGAGAACCAGGGCGCCATGTGCCGCGGATACCGGCTGCAATACAGCGTCGGGCACATCGAGTTCGACGACAGGCGGCACGTCTCCGTCACCGACCTGCTTGCCGCGGCCGACGCCGCGATGTATGCCCACAAGCGCGCATCGCGGCGGGCGGCGCCGGCGGCGGCCGCGTGGCCCGCGCAAAGCATGACGGCCTAGGTCCGCGCGCGAACGCGCCGGCCCGGGCCCGGAACCGATTTCCCGCATCCCGTCACCGCGCCTGCCACAAGCAGCCGGTAACGTGCGATCCGCTTCTATCCGAAACGGCATCGCGACGATGTATCGCACCACCAGCGGTAAACACCAAAGTACCGACAGACGATGGAACCATGCCAGCATTGCTCCCCGGCCCACAAGGCCGGGCCGCCACCGGATTGGCCCGGCGAGCACACTACCGCCCGCGCCGGCTCGGCCGCGCTTCGCAACAGCCGGGAGAGCCTGGTCCCGCCCGGCGCGCCCGAACCCACGCTTGCCGGTTTCGCGCGGCAGGACTGGGATGCCCTCGACCCGTCGGTCCGGTGGGCCGCGGACCGGCGCGGCGCGCTCAGCCTGTTGCTGGACCCGGGCGACGGGATGGGCAGCGAAGCGGGCAATGAAAGCGATGACGAAAGCGGCGACGAAGCGGCCGGCTCGCCGCGCCAACGGCTGATCGGGCGGCGCTGGCGCGACCTGGTCCCGCGCGAAGACCATCCCATCATCGGGCGCGCGATCCGGCAGGCCCTGGCGAACGGGCGCCCGTTCGAGGTGCGCTGCCGCGTGGTTCTCGGCGACGGCGAAGCGCTGTGGTACCGCACGCGCGCGATCGCGCGCCGTGACAACGCCGGCCGCATCGCGAGCTGGCACGGCCGCAGCGAATGCATCCACGAGCGGATGCTGGCGGAAGCGGCATTGCGGGCCAGCGAGGAACACCACCGCTACACCGTGCAGCTCAATCCCGGCATGCCCTGGACCGCGTCGCCCGACGGCCTCGTCGAGGAAATCAGCCCGAAGTGGGTCGAGGTGACGGGACAGAGCGCGGAGGCCACGCGCGGCAACGGATGGGCGGACTCGCTCCACGCCGACGACATCGCCGCCGTCGTCGCCGCATGGCAGGCCGCGCTGCGCACCGGCGACCCGGTGGACATCGAATACCGCATCGAGACGCGCGACGGCGCCTACCGCTGGGTGCGGGCGCGCGCGCAGCCGCGCCGCGACGGCGCCGGCGAGATCGTGCGCTGGTACGGCACGCTCGAGGACATCGACGACCGCAAGGAAACCGAGAACGCGCTGCGCGAGAACGAGCAGCGCTTCCGCCTGGCCATCCAGGCGGCCGAGCTCGGCGTGTGGGACTACGACAAGCGCACCGGCCGCCAGGTCTGGTCCGACGAGCTGAAGGCGATCTTCGGCATCGCGAAGCACGAACAGCCGCAGGCCGATACCGCATGCAGGCTCATCCATCCCGACGACCGGGAGCTGCTCAAGTCCGCGCTGGCCGCGCCCGACGACGGCAGCCGGCAGCAGGAGTTCGATGCGCAGCTGCGCATCCGCCGTGCCGACGACGGCCGCGAGCGCTGGCTGCGAACCAAGGGATGGAAGACGTTCCGCCCCTGCGGCGAGATGGCGCGCGCGCTCGTGACGTTCCGCGACGTGACCGACGAGCAGACCGCCGACGAGCGCATCCGCTGGATGGCAACCCACGACGCCCTGACCCGGCTGCCCAATCGCGCGGCGTTCCAGCACGAGATGGAGCGCCTGATCAAGCGCAGCGGCAGCGATCCCGATGCCGGCCCCGCCATCCTGATCGTGGACGTCGACGATCTCAAGGAAACCAACGACCAGATCGGCCACGACGCCGGCGACGCCCTGCTGCGCGCGCTGGCGGACCGCCTGCGCGAGGTGCTGCCCGCCCGCGCCTTCATCGCGCGGCTCGGCGGCGACGAGTTCGGCATCGCGCTGCCGTTCGCCACCCGCGCCGACATCGCCAGCCTGGGCGCCGCCATCGGCACGCGCCTGCGGCAGCCGCTCAGCTACGCGCAGCGCATCCTCGACTGCCGCGCCAGCATCGGCGTGGCCTGCCACCCGGAACACGGCACCGGCGCGGCCGACCTGCTCAAGGCGGCCGACACGGCGCTGTACGCGGCCAAGACCGGCAACCGCGGCCACCTGGCCTTCTTCCATCCCGACATGCGCCGCAAGGCGCGCTGCCGCACGGAGATGATCAAGTGCGCGCGGCGCGCCGTCGACGAGAACCGCATCCGCCCGTACTACCAGCCGAAGGTCGATCTGCGCTCCGGCCGCGTGACCGGCTTCGAGGCGCTGCTGCGCTGGCACGCGGGCGACGAGCTGATGCTGCCGCCGGCCAGCATCGCCGCCGCCTTCGAGAACATGGAGCTCGCGGACGAGCTGCACGAGCGCATGTTCCGCAGCATCCTCGCCGACATGCACCGCTGGCTCGACGCCGGCCTGCGCTTCGGCCGCATCGCCATCAATGCCGCCGCGGCGCAGTTCGTCCACGACGACTTCGCCGAGCAGTTCCTGTCCCGGCTGGCGGCCGAGCGCATCCCGGCCGACCGCTTCGAGGTCGAGGTGACGGAGACGGTCTTCCTCGGGCGCAGCGCGGAGGGCGTCGGCCGCGCGCTGCGCATGCTCAGCGCCGAGGGCGTGCGCATCGCGCTCGACGATTTCGGCACCGGCTACGCCTCGCTGACCCACCTCCAGGCGCTCCCCGTCCACGTCATCAAGATAGACCGCAGTTTCATGGCGGATCTCGACGAGCGGACCGGCAACGCCGCCATCGTCGAGGCGGTGGTCACGCTCAGCCGCAAGCTGGGCATGGAAACCGTCGCCGAGGGCATCGAGCACGCCGGCCAGTACGACTTCCTGCGGCGCTGCGGCTGCAACATGGGCCAGGGATTCCTGTTCAGCCCGGCGATCCCCGCCGAGCGGGTGCCGGCCATGCTGCTGCAGACGTGGAGCGCATGACCCGCCTCGCGCGGCGGCGGCTCAGCGCGCCGCCTCCCCTTCCCCGTTGAGCAGGCTGCGCGGAATCAGCACGATCAGCACGCAGCTCACCAGCAGGCACGCGCCGAGCGCGTAGGTGCCGTTGTTGATGTTGCCGGTCAGTTCCTTGGCCATGCCGGTGATCATCGAGCCGGTGAAGCCGGACAGGTTGCCGATGGAGTTGATCAGCGCGATGCCGGCCGCGGCGGCGGGGCCGGACAGGATCTGGCCGGGGAAGGTCCAGTAGATCGGCATCAGCGCGAGAATGCCGCACGTGGAGATGGTCAGCAGGACGATCGACAGTTCCACGTGCCGCGCGAACGCGGCGCTCAGGATCAGGCCCACGCCGCCGATCAGCGCGGGCACCGCGGCGTGGAAGCGGCGCTCGCCGGTCTTGCGCGAATGGCGGGCGTTCCAGACCATCGCGGCGATGGCGCTCAGGTAGGGGATCGCGGTGAGCAGGCCGATGTGGAAGGTGTTGGTCACGCCGGAGGCGCGGATGATCGACGGCAGCCAGAACGCGAGGCCGTAGAAGCCGGTGTTGAAGGTCAGCAGGATGAAGGTCAGCAGCCAGACGCGCGGGTTCTTGAGCGCGGCGCCGACGCGGTGCGACTTGTTGCTGTTCTCGCGCGCGAGGTTGCGCTCGAGCACGGCCTTTTCCTCGTTGCTCAGCCATTTCGCCGAGCGGATGCCGTCGCCGAGCGCGAACAGCACCAGGAATGCCACCAGCACGGACGGGATGCCTTCGAGCAGCAGCATCCACTGCCAGCCCTGCATGCCGGCCAGGCCGTGCGTGCTCTCCATCAGCCAGCCCGAGATCACGCCGCCCACGGTGAGGCTCAGCGGGATCGCCACCAGGAAGCCGGACATCGCCACGCTCTGGCGCCTGGCCGGGAACCAGTAGTTCATGTACAGGATGACGCCGGGGAAGAAGCCGGCCTCGCACAGCCCCAGCAGGAAGCGCAGCGAGTAGAACATGGTGGTGGTCTGCACGTGGAACAGCTCCGCCAGCGGCACCACGAACGCCAGCGAGGACGACACGATGCCCCACGTGACCATGATGCGCGCGATCCAGAAGCGCGCGCCGAAGCGGTGCAGCAGCAGGTTGCTGGGCATCTCGAAGAGGAAATAGCCCCAGAAGAACACGCTGGCGCCGATGGCGTAGACGGTGTCGCTCATGCCGAGGTCGTCGAGCATCTGCAGCTTGGCGAAGCCGACGTTGACGCGGTCGAGGTAGGCCACCACGTAGCACAGCAGCAGCAGCGGCAGGATCCGCAGCATGACCTTGCGGTACAGGCGGTCTTCGGACGTATCGGCGGCCGCGGGAATGGCGGCGGCCTGCGTGATGGAGGGCATGAATTTGTCTCCCGTTTCTTATGATGGCTTCCGGCCCCACGCTGATGGCAGGGGTACCTTGCTGCCGCGCGGGAATGCGTTCGCGGCGGGCCGGAAGAGGTTCAGACGGCGAATCCGTTCGCCGCGGGTCGGTCAGGACATCGATCGGGCACCAGCCGCGGCGCGAAGCGCAGGGTGAGGCAGGAAGCCCGCGGCGATGCCGGCCATTCCATTTGTTACCGGTAACATTTCGGTGCGGAATAGTCTCCCAACAAACGTCCTGATACCGGTAACGAAAAATAGCACAGAGACAATCGCGGCTTCAAGCCCGCCGCAACAAGGGTATTCCCTTAGCAGCGGTCCCCCGCAAGCGCGCGCCGGGGACCGCGCCGATGTGCCCGGTATCATATGCGCACCTTCCACTCCCTCACAGCGCCGACCGATGGCCACTCCCCCCGCCACCCGCAGCACCGCGACGCGCCAGTCCGGACCGCCCCGCATGTCGGATGTCGCCCGGCTGGCCGGCGTGTCCAAGATGACGGTCTCCCGCGTGCTGGCGGGGCACAGCGTGGCGCCGGCCACGCGCGAGCGCGTGCAGCAGGCCATCGACGAGCTCGGCTACGTGGCCGACGCGGCGGCCGGCGCGCTGTCCTCGGGGCGCTCGGAGTTCGTCGCGGTGCTGGTGCCTTCGCTGTCGAGCTCGAACTTCTCCGACACCGTGCGCGGCCTGAGCGACGCGCTGGAGCCGCACGGGCTGCAACTGCTGATCGGCGACACCGACTACCACCTCGAGCGCGAGGAACGGCTGGTGCGCTCCATGCTGCGCCACCAGCCGCGCTGCGTGGCGCTGACCGGCTCGCAGCACACCGAGACCACGCGCGCGCTGCTGCAGCGCTCGAACATCCCCGTGGTGGAAATGTGGGACCTGCCGACCACGCCGATCGACACCGCGGTGGGCTTCTCCAACGTGAAGGCCGCGCGCGCGATGGTGCGCTACCTCGCCGGGCGCGGCTACCGGCGCATCGGCTTTCTCGGCGGCGCCAGCGAGTTGGACCGGCGCGGGCTGGACCGCATGAAGGGCTACCAGGCCGAGATCAAGGCGCTCGGGCTGGGCGAGCCGCGCATCATCCGCCTGGGCGAATCCCCCATCACCATGAGCCACGGCGCGCCGGCCATCGCCGCGCTGCTGGCGCAATGGCCCGACACCGACGCCGTCATGTGCGTGAGCGACATGTCCGCGTTCGGCGCCGTCATGGAATGCCTGCGCCGCGGCCTGTCGGTGCCCGGCGACATCGCCGTGGCGGGCTTCGGCAACTTCGAGGTGGCCGCCTGCTGCCATCCCGGCATCACCACCATCTCGGTCGACGCGTATGGCATCGGCCTGCGCACCGGCGAGGCGCTGCTGGCCGCGCTGGACGCGCGCGAAGGCGCCGGCGCGGCCAAGGCGCCGCCCAAGAGCGTGAAGATCGACTACGCCGTGCTGGCCCGCGAAAGCGCCTAGACACCCCTGCGGCAACACCATCCGCCCGCTTCGCCACACGGCCCGGGCACCGCTGTGCAGGTCCGCGCATGCGTGCTAACATCCGAAATTGTTACCGGTAACTTAAACGCGCGGAGCACCGCCTGCCCGGCCTGGCCAGCGCGCGCGAAGCGATGCGCGCCGCCGCGCCGGCACCGGTACGCACCACAAACAGATCCTCACGGAGACAAGCAAGATGTCCCAATCCACGCCGCGCCGGCTGCGCAGCCAGAACTGGTTCGACGACCCTTCCCACGCGGACATGACCGCGCTGTACGTCGAGCGCTTCATGAACTACGGCTTGACCCGCGAAGAGCTGCAATCGGGCCGGCCCATCATCGGCATCGCGCAGACCGGCAGCGACCTCGCGCCGTGCAACCGCCACCACATCGAGCTGGCGCAGCGCACCAAGGCCGGCATCCGCGACGCCGGCGGCATCCCGATGGAATTCCCGGTGCATCCGCTGGCCGAGCAGAGCCGCCGCCCCACCGCCGCGCTGGACCGCAATCTCGCCTATCTCGGGCTGGTGGAGATCCTGCACGGCTTTCCGCTCGACGGCGTGGTGCTGACCACCGGCTGCGACAAGACCACGCCCGCGTGCCTGATGGCCGCGGCCACGGTCGACCTTCCGGCCATCGTGCTGTCGGGCGGGCCGATGCTCGACGGCTGGCACCAGGGCAAGCGGGTCGGCTCGGGCACTGTGATCTGGCACGCGCGCAACCTGCTGGCCGCGGGCGAGATCGACTACGAAGGCTTCATGGAACTGACCACGGCCTCGTCGCCGTCGATCGGCCACTGCAACACGATGGGCACCGCGCTGTCGATGAACAGCCTGGCCGAGGCGCTCGGCATGTCGCTGCCGGGCTGCGCCAGCATCCCCGCGGCCTACCGCGAGCGCGGGCAGATGGCCTACGCCACCGGCAAGCGCATCGTCGACCTGGTGCGCGAGGACGTGCGGCCGTCGCGCATCATGACGCGCGCGGCGTTCGAGAACGCCATCGTGGTGGCGTCGGCGCTGGGCGCGTCCAGCAACTGCCCGCCGCACTTGATCGCGATCGCGCGCCACATGGGCCTCGCGCTGAGCCTGGATGACTGGCAGCGCGTGGGCGAGCAGGTGCCGCTGCTGGTGAACTGCATGCCGGCCGGCGAATACCTCGGCGAGAGCTTCCACCGCGCCGGCGGCGTGCCGGCCGTGCTGCGCCAGATCGACGCGGCCGGGCTGCTGCGCCGCGAGTGCCTGACGGTGTCGGGCCGCCTGATCGGCGACATCGCCAACGCCGCGCCGGACGCCGACCGCGACGTGATCCGCACTGCCGGGGACCCGCTCAAGCACGGCGCCGGCTTCATCGTGCTGTCGGGCAATTTCTTCGACAGCGCCATCATGAAGATGTCGGTGGTGGGCGACGCCTTCCGCCAGACCTATCTGAGCGAGCCCGGCGCGGAGAACACCTTCGAGGCGCGCGCGATCGTGTTCGAGGGGCCGGAGGACTATCACGCGCGCATCAACGATCCGGCGCTGGAGATCGACGAGCGCTGCATCCTGGTGATCCGCGGCTGCGGCACGGTGGGCTACCCGGGCAGCTCGGAGGTCGTCAACATGGCGCCGCCCGACGAGATGGTCAAGCGCGGCATCACCTCGCTGCCGTGCCTGGGCGATGGCCGCCAGAGCGGCACCTCGGCCAGCCCGTCGATCCTCAACATGTCGCCCGAGGCGGCGGTGGGCGGCGGCCTGGCGCTGCTGCGCACCGACGACCGCATCCGCGTGGACCTCAACGCGCGCAGCGTCAACCTGCTGGTGCCCGAGGACGAGCTGGCGCGCCGCCGCGAGCACGCCAGCTTCACCGCGCCGCCGTCGCAGACGCCGTGGCAGGAGCTGTACCGCAAGCTGGTGGGCCAGTTGTCCACCGGCGGCTGCCTGGAACCGGCCACGCTGTACCTGAAGGTGATCGAGGAACGCGGCGAGCCGCGCCACTCGCACTGACCGCGCACTGAACGCACGCGCCCCGACAACCGACTTTCCCGCCAACCCATGCGAACCCTCTCTCCCTCCGCCTGCCTGCCGGCCGATCTCGAACAAGCGCTGCTGGTCGGGCGCGTGTGGCGCCGCGCCGGCGACCATGAAGGCCCCTGCGTGGTCGCCGTGCGCGACGGCCACGTCTTCGACATCACGGCCACCGTGCCGACCACCGCCGACCTGTTCGAGCGCGCCGACGCGCTGGAGCTCGCCCGCCACGCGCCCGGCGAAGCGCTCGGCAGCGTGCAGGCGCTGCTGGCCCCGGCGCTGGCGGGCGACGCCGGCGCGCCGGTGCGCCTGCTCGCGCCGTGCGACGTGCAGGCCATCAAGGCGTGCGGCGTGACCTTCGCCGTGAGCCTGATCGAGCGCGTGATCGAGGAGCAGGCCGGCGGCGATCCGGCCCGCGCCAAGGACGTGCGCGAGACCATCACCGCGCTGATCGGCACCGACCTGTCGCAGATCGAACCCGGCTCCGAGGCCGCACAGCGGCTCAAGGCGGAGCTCGAGCGGCGCGGCGCGTGGTCGCAGTACATGGAAGTCGGCATCGGCCCCGACGCCGAGGTGTTCTCGAAATCGCAGCCGATGTCGGCGGTCGGCTTCGGCGCCGACATCGGCCTGCATCCGGCCTCGGTGTGGAACAACCCCGAGCCGGAGATCGTGCTGGCGGTCAGCAGCGCCGGCAGGGTGGTCGGCGCCACGCTCGGCAACGACGTCAACCTGCGCGACATCGAAGGCCGCTCGGCGCTGCTGCTCGGCAAGTGCAAGGACAACAACGGCTCGTGCGCGATCGGCCCGTTCGTGCGGCTGTTCGACGCGCGCTTCACGCTCGACTCGGTGCGCCGGGAAAGCGTGTCGCTGCGCGTCGAGGGCGCCGGCGACGGCTTCGTGCTCGAAGGCGTCAGCCACATGAGCGAGATCAGCCGCGACCCGGCCGACCTCGTCGCCCAGACCTGCGGCGCGCACCACCAGTACCCGGACGGCTTCATGCTGTTCCTCGGCACCATGTTCTCGCCGATCAAGGACCGCGACGCGCCGGGCGCCGGCTTCACCCATCACCACGGCGACGTCGTGACCATCTCGGCGCCCGCGCTCGGCGCGCTGGTCAACACGGTGGGGCTGTGCACCGAGATCGCGCCGTGGACCTTCGGCGTGCGCGCGCTGTACCGCAACCTCGCGCAGCGCGGGCTGCTCGGCGCGGCCTGACGGCGCCGGCCCGGCAGCGGCGGAGACACCAGCGGCGGTGGCACGGCGGAAATGTCCGCATCCCGCCACCGCGCGGCTCTGGTATGGTTGGCGCTCCGCCGAACGTCGCCCGCCGGGCGCTCCGAGCCGCATGCCGCCATCCTTGCCACCGCCTTCCTCCCTGCCCGCCCTGCTCTCCCCGACCGTGCCCGCCGCCTGGCTGGCCGCGCTGCCGGACGTGGTGGCGGCCGGCCTGTCCTCGGGATGGCCGTGGCTGTTCACGCTGGCCGAATGGCTGATCCGGCTGGTCATGCTGGTCTACGTGCCGCAGCGCCGCGCGCCGGCGGCGGCGCGCACCTGGCTGCTGCTGATCTTCTTCCTGCCGTGGCTGGGCCTGCTGCTGTACGCGCTGTTCGGCCGCATCTACTATCCGAAGTCGCGCCGCCTCAAGCTCGCGCGCATCAACCAGGGCATCGAGCGCGTGCGCGGCCCGCTCGAGCGCTTCGCGCCGGTGCAGCCGCTGCCCGCCGGCGTGTCCGCCGACGCCGCCGGGCTGATCGAGCGGCTCGGCTCGTACTGGCCGATGCGCGGCAACGCCGTGGAACTGATGGACGACTACGGCGCCGTGGTCGCGCGCATGATCGCCGACATCGACGGCGCCGCGCGCCAGGTCCACCTGCTGGTCTACATCTACGCGGCCGACGCCACCGCGCGCGCGTTCACCGACGCGCTGCTGCGCGCCGCCGCGCGCGGCGTGCAATGCCGCCTGCTGGTGGATGCGCTGGGTGCCCGCGCCGGCTGGCGCGCGTTCGCGCAAACGCTGCGCCACGGCGGCGTGGAAGTGGTGCAGGCGCTGCCGATGCGCTCGCTCTCGGCCGTGCTCAAGGGCAAGAGCGCGCGCTTCGACCTGCGCAACCACCGCAAGATCCTGGTGGTGGACGGCAGCATCGGCTACATCGGCTCGCAGAACGTGATCGACGCCGAATCCACGCCCGGCCTGCCCAACGAGGAACTGGTGGCGCGCGTGACCGGCCCGGTGGTGACGCAGCTGCAGGCGGTGTTCCTGGCCGACCGCTACCTGGAAACCGGCGAGACCGGCGAGGCCGCGCAGACCGAACGTGGCGGCTTCGTCGCCGGGAACTTCCCGCCGCCGCAAGCCGCCGGCGCGCACACCGCGCAGATGCTGCCCAGCGGCCCCGGCTACGGCACGCAGAACGCGCAGATGGCGCTGGTCAGCATGATCCACCGCGCACGCGCGCGGGTGGTCATCACCACGCCCTACTTCGTTCCCGACGAAGCCTTCCTGCAGGCGCTGCAACTGGCCTGCTACCGCGGCGTGGCCGTGCACCTGGTGCTGTCGCGGCGGATCGACCAGCGCTTCACGCAGGCCGCGCAGGAAGCCTATTTCGGCGTGCTGCTCGACGCGGGCGTGCACATCCACCTGTACAAGCCGGCCTTCCTGCACGCCAAGCACGTGACCATCGACGACGAAGTGGCGATGGTGGGATCGACCAACATGGACATCCGCTCGTTCGCGCTCAACGCGGAGGCCGCGCTGGTCATCTACGACCACGCGGTGGTGGCGCGCATGCGCGAGATCCAGGCGCGCTACTTCCGCGACAGCGCGCAGGTCGACCGCGCCGCCTGGCAGCGGCGGCCGCTGCGCCGGCGCACCTGGCAGAACCTCTGCCGGCTGGCCGATTCGCTGCTGTAGGGATTGCCGCGCGCGGACCGGGCCGCCGTGCGCCCGCTCAGAAATGGTGCGCGATGCCGACGGTGAGGCTGTGCACCGAGCCGCCCGGCTTGGGCAGCGGGAAACCGTTCTCCGGCTCGTAGTTGTAGGTCAGGGCCGAGGCCGAGCTGTTCCTGATGAAACCGAAGCGGGCGTAGAGCGAGGTTCTCTTCGACAGGAAATAGTCGTCGCCGAACGTCATGCCCCAGGCATGGTTCGCCTTTTGCGTGGTGTCGCGGAACCCCGCCGTGACGCGCAGCAGGTGCGCCCCGATCTTCTTCTGCACCCCGGCGAAGTAGAGCATGGCATTGGCGCCGCCGGTATTCCTCGGGTTGATCCACGACAGCACCGCCGTGCCGGTCAGGAAGCCGAAATCGTGCGAGACGTTGAGCAGGACGTTGTCGGTGCGGATCGACGGCTCCCGGGTGGCGTCGTGGCTGCATTGCGACGTTGCCGCCGGGCTCGGGTCGCACCAGTTCTGGGAGTAGGACGCCGACATGAAGTTTTCCTGGCTCGCATAGTAGATCGACAGCGACTGGTTGTGCGTCCTCGGGCCGACGTCCTGGTTTCCCTTCAGCGCGTAGAACGCGTTGATGCCGACGTGCTCCCACAGCAGCGGCGTGGTGTAGCTGATCGAGTTGTTGATGCGGTTGATGTCGAGGCTCGAGCCGTAGCCCAGGTCGCTGAAGGCGGCCAGGTACGAGTAGATGGACTGGTGCCCGGTGGCCAGGAACGGGTCGGCGCCGATCGCCAGCGACGAGGCGCCGCTGAGCTGCTTGCCGAGCGAGACGGTGCCCCAGTCGGTGCTCGACAGCCCGACGAACGAGCCCCGGTTGAAGAAGGAGGTCTTGCTCTGCTGCGTGCCGGAATCCGGGTTGAAGCCGCTCTCCAGGCGGAAGAACGCCGTCAGCCCGCGGCCGAGGCTCTCCTGCCCGTAGATGCCGAACTTCGAGGTCCAGGCGTTGTTGCTCTCCACCCGCTTCATGTTGCCGCTGGGCCCGTGCGTGTAGTCCAGCCCGACATCGACGGTGCCGTACAACGACAGCATGCTCCTGCCCGGCATGACGCCCAGCGCGCCCGGGCCCACCCCCTGCAGGACCAGGCGCTGAATATCGACCATCGAGTCGGCCTCCGCCCATGAACTGGCGGAACCGCAGGACACTACCGTGGCAACACAAAGCAAACCGACGCGCTTTCCAAGCATATGCACCTCTCCGATCTGATGAAGTCGTGATGACGTTGCGGCAGCCAGAACCGTCTGGCGCCACTAATTGACCAATCGTCAATTACACGATGCCAGATGCAATATTGATGCCACATCTATTTCCCCAATCTGGGGATTTCCTGCTGCAAGAAAGGCGTGTCCACTGCTGGCATGAGGGACTGCTGTGCTCATGGCCGGCGCGCAAGCGGGGCCGCGCGGGAAAAACCGGGACGGAATGAATCGCAGCCGCGAACGGGCTGCGAAGGTACGGCGGCAGACGTGATCGGCCGGGCCGCGCCACGGCTTGCGTGGCACGGCATCGGCCGCTCTTTTCAGGCGGGATTGCCCGCGGCATTGGCACCGGCCCGGCCGCGGCGATGCCGGCGCCGCCAGGAGCGCGGCGCCGGCGGGTCGATTACATCGACAGGCTCAGTTCGAGCTCCGTGATCGCCTGCTTCGCGCGGACCTGGCAGGTCGTGTAGCGGCGCAGCGCCCTGGACAGCCGGCGCGCGGCGTCCCCGCCGTTGCCCTGGCCCTGGCCCTGGCCGTCTCCCTCGCCCATCGACGACTCGCACTCCATGCCTTCCTGCAGGGCGTTGTCCGCGCGCTGGATCAGTCCGGCAAGGTAGGCCGAGCCGGCCACGCCGGGCGAGACCCTGCGCGCGCCGTCGAGCCGCCGCCGGGCGTCGTCGAGCAGTTGGGAAGCGCGAAGCTTTGCGTCCTCGAGCATCTCTCCGGGGGTGCGGCGCAGCCGGATCTCCCAGAACTCGTTGGCTTCGTCGTGGTAGTAGTAGCCGTGGCCGGGAATATGCATGAGCGCGCGCCGGTTGGCCGGCCCCACGCATCCCATGTACAGGCCCTGATCGCCGTCGTCCGGGCGCATGACGGCGGTGAACGCATTGACGCGATGGCAGATCGAGCTGGGCCACGGGCTGCCGGCAAGCCAGGCCTGCTCGCGCTCCGCGTGGGACATGCGCTGGCCGTCCTCGCGGTAGCGCTCGGGCGCGCTGGTCGAATAGATGCGCGCCATCACGTCGACGTCGATGCGGCCATGCGCCGCCTTGAGCGACTCGAACAGGTAGCGGTTGCGTCCTTGCGAGCTCTTGGTCGAGAGCGCGGGCGCGAGCTGCCGGTCGCCGAGATAGGCGAGGTCCGCCGGCCGGTTCTGGACCCAGCCTTCGACCGGGTTGAAGGCATATCCCTGGTCCGGGGCCAGGAACCCGGCGGCGGAACGCGGGTGCATGGAATTGTTGTTCGCATACAGGAACTCGTAGGACCGGCCCTGCTCGTCGAACGAGAGTTCGCGCAGGATGGGGTCGCTGCCCACGGCGTTCGACGGCCTCGCCTCGCACACGTATGCATAGCGCCCGTCCGCGTAGAAGCCCCCCACCGAACCGAGGATGGTGCCCACGTCGCCGATCGGCCATCCCATCTCGTTGCCGAGCGCGTCCGCGGCCGTATCGGCGAAGCGCAGGTTGTGGAACACCGACGCGCCGCGCCGCAGGCCGTAGCCGCGGTCGCTCGTTTCCTCGATGCCGTGCAGCCCGCCGCCGTGGTGGACGTAGGCCACGCCCTTGCTGTTCATGCCCGGATGCCCGGCGAAGAAATACTGCCCCAGACCCGGGATGAAGCCGTTGATGGAAAACGGCGTGTAGATGAACGCGTGCCCGTCGTCGGGGAACGCGGCGATCGTCACCTGGAATGTGCAGTCGTGGTCGGTGGTCGAGCCCGAGACCAGCGCGCCGTCCGACGTTGCCTCGCCCCAGGCGCAGGCGCCGCTGCACAGGTCGACGGAACGGTCTGCGTGCGCCGAGCTCATGCTCTGGCCGCCCAGGTAGGAGGAGTCGGCCTGGCCTTCGCCTTCGTCCAGGCTGTCGGCGGTGAGGTCGCGCACGCCGTGGCCGCGGATGCCGCTCCAGATCGGCTCGAAGTGTCCGGTCCAGAGCTGAATGGCTGTCCAGTAATTGAGTTCGATGCCGTGCTCTTTGGCGGCATCGATCCAGCCGCGCACCATCTCGCCGATCTCCGGCGTGTTCTCCTGCATGTGGACGTGCCAGTTCTTGACGATCTCGATCTCGTGCGCGCGGAACCGGCGCGCGGCGAGCCGTTCCACGGGCCACTTGCCGAAGATGTCGATGATCTGCTGGATGTATTGCCGCCCCATCTCGTGCGACGATCCGCGCAGCACCACGATCGGGCAGATCGCGGGAACGATGGGCACGTCGCCGGCGAACTCGATCTCCGTGCCGCGCCGCGACAGCTCGATCGCCGGCAGGCCCTCTCCGGCCAGCGCGGCCGGGTTCGGTTCCGTGCCATCGAGCAGGGCTTCCACCCGACGGCACGCCTCGACAGCGCCGTCGAAATGCCGCGCGGCCTCCGCGGCGTCCTGCGCGCTCTGCGTGAACGCCGCGAAATACATATTGCTGCCGGTAAAGCGGCCCGCATACCATTTCGCCTTGGCGATCATCAGCGTCGCGGCATCGAGGGCCGCGCGCGCCTTCACCGCGTGCGCGTCGGCCGGACTGCATTGGTTGAGCGCGCGATGCGCGTCGTAGAGCGCGTACTGCGCTGCCACCGCCTGCGCGGCAAGGCTGGCCGGGGTATGGGTCGTTTGCAGGCTGGCTGCGCTGTGTTCTTGGTTGGTGCTCATTTCCATTCTTTCAGAAAACTCGGTCGATATTCCGATGACCGCTTGCGGATCGATGCATCGCTCGGGCGCGGACCGCCGGTCCGCCCTTACGAGGAAAACCTGTAGGAACCCAGGCGCAGCACCAGCAGCATCGCGGCGCACAGGGCGCCGGACGCGCACAGCAGCGCGTACTTGTAGGTGGCGAAGTGATCGAACGAGAGGCCGAACAGGACCGGCCCGGCGATGCCGCCCAGGCCATGCACGAAAAAGAGGACCCCGTAGATCCGCCCGAAGGACTTGAGGCCGAAATATTTCTTGACGAAGAACGGCAGGAAATCGCCTTCCGCCCCGAGCGCGAAGCCGAGCAGCAGGCCGGCGAAGGCGGAGAACTGGATCGCGCGCGACAGCTCCGACGCCATCAGCACCGCGCCCGCGGTGGCCAGGCAGAACGCGGCCGCCGCCACCTTCCTGGCCGCGAACCGGTCGATCAGATAACCGCTGACGACCCGCCCCAGCACCACCCCCGCCCCGCTCACCGCCACGGCCCGCGCCGCCAGCTGCGGCGTGATGCCGCCGTCGACGAGCAGCGACACGAAATGCACCGACATGCCGAGCGTGGCCATCGATACCAGCAGCGTGACGGCGAGGATCAGCCACAGGCGCCGGTCGGCAAGCGCTTCGCGCACGGTGTATCCGGGCACCGGCATGCTGCCCGCGGGCAGGCGGCGCTGCCGCGCATGCCCGCGCAGGCCGCGCGCGCCGCGCGAGATGATGGCGCAGGCCAGCCAGCCGAGCAGCAGCGCCCCGGCCGCGAGCCCGGCGTAGGCGCTGCGCCAGCCGTAGTGCGCGATCAGCGTCTGCGCGATGACCGGCATGGAGATCGTGCCGACGCCCATGCCGATTCCCGCCAGCCCCAGCGCGACGCCGAGCCTGTCGCGCAGGCATCTTGCCAATACCGTGAGATAGCCCGGCGGCGTGGTGCCGGCGCCCGCCACGCCGATGCCGAAGCTGAGCGCGGCGAACAGCCAGGGCGAATTCCCGCAGAGCGACTGAATCGCCATGAAGACCGCCATCACCGAGGCCGAGCCGCCGATGACCCTGGTCTCGCCAAAGCGGTCGATCAGCTGGCCGACCACGATCGAGCCCGCGGCCAGCCCCAGCATCGAGAGCACGCCCGCCGCCGAGGTCTGCGCGCGGCCCCAGCCGAACTCGTGGGCGATGGGCTGGAGGAAGACCGAGATCGTGCCGAAGTAGAGCGGCGCGAAGCCGGCGCAAAGGCCCAGCGCCGCGCCGAACACGATCAGGGCCCGATGCGGGGCGGAAAGCCCGCCGGCCGGCGGCGCGGCAAAGGCGGCTGCCGGCGGGGGCGCGGCGACATCCTGGTCAAGGTGGATCGACATGGTTGCCTTTCGGATGAGATGGCGAGGGTGGCTGATGTCCGGGTGCGCCGCGTGCTGCCGCGCCCCTTTTTTGACGTAACGCCAATTACTCTATCTTTTAATTGACGTATAGTCAAATAGATCAGGCGCGGACGCCGCCGGGCGCCGTGGCCGGGCCTGCCCGGCGCGGCCGGCGATCCGTCGCGGTTGCCCGGCCGCAGCGCCCGGGGGCGGGCCGCACGGCCGCCGGCCGCGGCGATGGGGCGCAGGCAGAGACGCTATACTGGCGCGGAATTGCGTGCCGCGAGAGGATGCCGGCAGTGCGCCGCGCGCGCTGACAACGAAGATGAATGACTTAGTGGCGGGGAAAATCTTGTCGGAGAAGGCCAATGCGGCGCAGGCGCGCCGGCCGGGGCGCAGGCCGAGAAACGCGACCGGCGCAAGCCCGGGCGGGCTGTCGCGCGATGCCATCGTCCAGCACGTGGTCCAGCTCGCGCAGAAGGAGCCGTTCGCCGAGATCACGATCGCCCGGCTGGCGAACGAGCTCGGGGTCGCGACTTCGCTGATCCATTACTTCCTGGGAAGCCGCGACGACATCCTGAGCCTGATGCTCAACTATGCGCTGAAGGAAGTCTGCGACCGCGCGCCGCCGCTCACCGGGCAATGGCGCGCCGATGCGGAGGCGCTGCTGCGCGAAGTGCAGCAGATGCAGTCGCGCTGGAAGGGCATCACCGCGCAGATCGCCACCTCCAGCCGGTACCGGCTGTTCCAGCACCAGCTACTGGATGGCAAGGACTACGGGCTGGTGTTCTTCGACCGCATGGGCCGCATCCTGCAGAGCGGCGGCTTCAGCGGCGCGCAGGCGGCAAGCGCCCATCACCTGCTGATGCTGTTCCTGGTCTCGGTCGCCAGCGCGCAGGTCTTCCAGCAGGAGCCGAGCGCGAAGCGGGAATACCTGCGCGGCCATGTCGGGCAGTTCCCCGCCGGGGACTATCCCGGCTGCGCCTTCATGCTCGACGATTTCGCCGCCATCGACACACCGACGACGTTCGAGAAGGGGCTGCGCCTGCTGCTGGACGGCATCGACGCATGGCCGCGGGACGGCGCGAAGCCGGCACGGGCCGCGCGCGCCAGGCCGGCAAAGACAAAGACCGCCTGAGCGGATGCCGCCGCCGGCGCGAAGCCCGCCGGCAAGCCGCCCGCTGCCGTCCCCGGTCAGGGCACGGTCCCCTGGCCAGGCAACCGTGGGCGGCGGCGAGACTCAACGCGCTTCGACAAACCCCAGCACCGTCTCCAGCATCGCCCGCAACGCGGGCTGGATGCGGGTGGCCCGCGCCTCGTCGTAGGCGAACGGATAGACCTCGCTCATGTACGCGCACTGCGTCAGTTCCAGTTGCACGGCATGCACGCCCTGCGCGGGCGCGCCGTACTGGCGCGTGATGTAGCCGCCCTTGAAGCGCCCGTTCAGGATCGCGGTGTGATCCGGCACCGCGCTGGCGATGTCCAGCAACTGGTCGGCCAGCGCCGCGTCGCAACTGGCGCCGTTGGCGGTGCCGAGGTTGAAGTCGGTCAGCTTGCCCTCGAAGAAGCGCGGCAGCACCGAGCGGATCGAGTGCGCGTCCCACAGCGCGATGGTGCCGTGCGCGGCGCGCAGGCGCGCGAGTTCCTCGGCCAGCGCGGCGTGGTACGGGCGCCAGACCGCGTCGCGGCGCGCGGCGATCTCGTCGTCGGCGGGCAGGCTGCCGTCGGCGTAGACCGGAGTCTTGTCGAAGGTGTCGACCGGGCACAGGCCGGTGGTGTCCTGGCCGGGATAGAGGTTGGCGTTGTCGGGCGGGCGGTTCAGGTCCACCACGTAGCGCGAGTGCGTGGCCACCAGGATGGAGGCGCCAAGCTCGCGCGCGAAATCATAGAGGCGCGCGAGGTGCCAGTCGGTGTCGGGCACGGTGCGCGCCTCGGCGGTGAGGCGGCCGGAGACGGAGGCCGGCAGGTAGGTGCCGACGTGCGGCATCGACACCAGCAGCGGGCGCGTGCCGCGATGGAGCGTGAAGGCGGGGGTATCGGTAGAGAAGGACATATCGTTCTGTTTGCGACGGGGTACGGCGGTAGCCACGGCATTGCGGCGATGGCGCGATGGTGGTGCGGTGATGCGGTGATGCGGTGATGCAGTGGTAACGCGACGGCAGCGCGCGGCCGCCGCGGCGCTGCCATCCTTGCGCCGCCGCGCCCGATGCTTGCCATGTCAAGCATCGCAGCGCATGGCGGCACCGGGATTCAGTCGGTCAGCAGGCTGGCGCGGGCGGCGGCGAAGCGTTCGCCCGCCTGCGGCTGCAGCGGGTGAACGCCGCGCTGCACGCGCACGCGGCCGGCGGTGCGGACTTCCGCTAGTGTCTCATGCCCGTGGTTGGCGAACACGTGGACGGCCAGCGCCTGACTGCCGGACAGGCCCGCCAGCGCCGGGTGGGCACCGTCGAGCACGGCGAAATCGGCCTGCTGCCCGACCGCCAGCGCGCCGATGGCGCGGCCGGAAGCGCGCGCGCCGCCGGCCGCGGCGTCGAGGTACAGGCGGTCGGCCACCTGGCGATGGGTATCGGAGGCCAGCACGTTGCGGCGCTGCAGGCCGAGGCGCTGGCCGTATTCGAACAGCCGCAGCTCCTCCGCCACGCTGACGCTGGCGTGGCTGTCCGAGCCGATGCCCCACACGCCGCCCTGCGCGAGATAGGGCGTGGCGTCGAACACGCCGTCGCCGAGGTTGGCCTCGGTGGTCGGGCAGATGCCGGCCACCGCGCCGCTGTGCGCGAGGCGGCGGCGCTCGTCCCAGTCCATGTGGGTGGCATGCACGAGGCACCAGCGCCCGTCCACCTCGGCATGGTCGAGCAGCCACGCCACCGGGCGCGTGCCGGTGAGCGTGATGCATTCGTCCACCTCGCGCTGCTGCTCGGCGATGTGGATGTGCACCGGCGCCAGCGCGTCCATCGCGTGCAGGCCGGCCACCGCCTCGGCCAGGCTTTCCGGCGACACCGCGCGCAGCGAGTGCGGGGCGAGGCCGAGACGCGCCTGGCCGTGGCAGTGCGGCGCCAGCCGCGCGAGCAGGTCGAGCATGGCGCCGGTCTGGTGCAGGAAGCGGCGCTGGTCGGCCAGCGCGGGCTTGCCGCCGAAGCCGGCGGTCTGGTACAGCACCGGCAGCAGCGTGATGCCGATGCCGGCGTTGCGCGCGGCGCCCAGCAGGCGCAGCGACATCTCGGCCGGCTCGGCGTAGGGCTTGCCGTCTTCGCCGTGGTGCACGTAGTGGAACTCGCACACGCTGGTGTAGCCGGCGCGCAGCATCTCCACGTAGAGCTGGGTGGCGATGGCTTCGAGCGTGTCGGGCGACAGCCGCAGCGCGAAGCGGTACATCAGCTTGCGCCAGCTCCAGAACGAGTCGGCCTCGCCGCCGCCGCCGTCGCTGCGGTATTCGGTCAGGCCGGCGAAGCCGCGCTGGAACGCGTGCGAATGCAGGTTGGGCATGCCGGGCAGCAGCGGGCCGGCGGCATGCGGCACGCCGGCGGCATCGACCGCGCCGGCATCGGGCCGCACGGTCACGAGCGTGCCCGCGCCATCCCACTGGAACAGGACGTTGCGCGCCCAGCCATCGGGCAGCAGCGCTGCGGTGGCGAACAGGGTTCCGGCGTTCATGCGCGCGCTCCCGCCGCCCCGTACACGCGGCCCTGCCGCACCACCGCCGCGGCCGGATTGCGGCCGAACCAGTAGGCCAGTTCGGCGGGGGAATCGACCTGCCACAGCACGAAGTCGGCGCCGCGCCCGGCCGCCAGCAGGCCGTGCCGGTCGGCCGCGCCGAGCGCGCGCGCGGCGTGGCGGGTGACGCCGGCCAGCACTTCCGGCACGGTCATCCGGAACAGGGTGCAAGCCATATTCATCATCAGCAGCAGCGAAGTGACCGGCGAGGTACCGGGATTGTGGTCGGTGGCGATCGCCATCGGCACGCCGTGCCGGCGCAGCAGCGCCAGCGGCGGCAGGTTGGTGTCACGCAGGAAATAATAGGCGCCGGGCAGCAGGACCGCCACCGTGCCGGACCCGGCCAGCGCGGCCACGCCCGCTTCGTCGAGGTGCTCGAGGTGGTCGGCGGACAGCGCGCGGTGGCGCGCGGCCAGCACGCTGCCGCCGAGGTTGCTGAGCTGCTCGGCGTGGAGCTTGACGCGCAGGCCGTGGCACGCGGCGGCCTCGAACACGCGCGCGGTCTGCGCGAGGCTGAAGCCGACCGATTCGCAGAACGCGTCCACCGCGTCGACCAGCCCTTCGCCGGCCAGCGCGGGCAGCATGGTGTCGCACACCAGCGCGATGTAGTCGTCGGCGCGGCCGGCGTATTCGGGCGGCAGCGCGTGCGCGCCGAGGAAGGTGGTGTGCACCGTGACGCCGAAGGCCGCGCCGAGACGGCGCGCCACGCGCAGTTGCTTGCGCTCGGTGGCGAGGTCGAGGCCGTAGCCGGACTTGATCTCGATGGCGGTCACGCCTTCGGCCAGCAGCGGCGCCAGGCGCGCGGCGGCAAGCGCGAACAGCGTGTCTTCGTCGGCCGCGCGCGTGGCGCGCACGGTGGAGACGATGCCGCCGCCGGCGCGCGCGATCTCTTCATAACCGGCGCCGGCCAGGCGCATGGCGAATTCGTCGGCGCGCTGGCCGCCGTAGACGAGGTGCGTGTGGCAGTCGACCAGCCCGGGCGTGATCCACGCATTGCCGGCGTCGTGGCGCGGCAGGCCGGCGTAGTCCGCCGGCAAACCGGCGAGCGGGCCGAGCCAGGCGATGCGGCCATCCTGCACGGCCAGCGCCGCGTCGCGGATGGCGTTGGCGGGATCGGCATCGGGCAGCAGGTGGCAGCGGTGCCAGACGCCGTCGGCCGAGGTGGCCTGCGCCGGATTCTGATTCATCGGGGATTCTCCATGACGAGGGTGACGGTCAGGCAGAGCGCGGGGCCGGCCGCGGCGCGCGCCGGCGTGGCGGGCACGCCGGCGGCGAACAGCAGGCCGTCGCCGGCGGCAAGAGTCTGGTCGCCGACGTGCCACGCGCCTTCGACGGCAAACAGCAGCACGGCATCCGTGCCGGCGGCGAGCGTGAAACCGCCGCGCTGCGCCAGTACGCTCGCGCGGCACTGGCCGCGGCGCGTCATCACGTTGAAATCGCGCGTGGCGCCATCGATCAGCGTGGCCTGCACGCCGCGCTCGCCGGCGAACGCGAACGGCGCGCCGATCTTGTCGAGCCGGTGGTCGAAGCTGCCGTCGTCGGCCAGCAGGCGCACGCCCGCGCCGCCGAGCAGCACGATCTGGCGGTCGATGCCGGGGAAGGCCGAGAACGGGCCGTCGGCGCCGATGTCCGCCACGCTCACGCGCCACTGGAAGGCATCCATGCCGGCGCCGGGCGGAAAGGCCGCGATCTCGCGCGTGACGCCGCCGCCGTTCTTCCACGGCCGCGGCGCCAGCGCGGCAAGCGAGAAGCGTTGCGCGCCGTTCATGCGTGCCGCGCCTTCGGCGTCGCGCGGGCCGCCTTGGTGAGTTGGTGTTCGTTGGCGTTCATCTCTGGTTCTCCTGTTGGTCGGGTCTCGGGCCTCGGGCCGGGCAGCGGTGATTTGGCGCGTGTCGCCTGCGGGGGCGCCGGCCCTCTCCCCCGGCCCCTCTCCCGCGCGCGGGAGAGGGGAGCAAACCGGGGGCATCGAACGGGGCCGCCGGATGCACCGACGCCAGGGGTTCTACAAGGCATGCGAAGGCAGCACCATCCGCACCGCCTCCGGCCAGCCCGCGCCCGCGTCGCCCTGCCTGACCCACTGCTTCATCGCCTCGATGTCGGGCGCGAGATAGCGGTCGCTCTCCACGAAAGCCACGCGCGCGCGGATGCGCGCGATCTCGCCTTCGAGCAGCGGCGACGACTGCAGCGGACGGTGGAACTCGATGCCCTGCGCGGCGGCCATCGCTTCGATGCCGACCACCACCGCGGTGTTCTCGGCCATCTCGCCGAGGCGGCGCGCGCCGTAGGTGGCCATCGACACGTGGTCCTCCTGGTTGGCCGAGGTGGGCAGGCTGTCGACGCTGGCCGGATGCGCCAGCGACTTGTTCTCGGAGGCCAGCGCGGCGGCGGTGACTTGCGCGATCATGAAGCCGGAGTTCAGGCCGCCGTCGCGCACCAGGAACGGCGGCAGGCCGGACAGCCCGGTGTCGAGCAGCAGCGCGAGGCGGCGCTCGGAGATGGCGCCGATCTCGGCGATCGCCAGCGCGATGATGTCGGCGGCGAAGGCCACCGGCTCGGCGTGGAAGTTGCCGCCGGAGATCACGTCGCCCTGCTCGGGGAACACCAGCGGGTTGTCGGAGGCGGCGTTGGCCTCGATGCCGAGCACGCGCGCGGCGTGCCGCAGGTTGTCCAGGCACGCGCCCATCACCTGCGGCTGGCAGCGGATCGAGTACGGGTCCTGCACGCGG
Organism: Cupriavidus sp. FW216-B1; assembly: GCF_058789195.1. Lineage (NCBI taxonomy): Bacteria > Pseudomonadati > Pseudomonadota > Betaproteobacteria > Burkholderiales > Burkholderiaceae > Cupriavidus > Cupriavidus sp. FW216-B1. Next base: position 61,062 of record NZ_JBYTEL010000015.1, read on the forward strand.
CCGCACTGCCGGTGCGAATCGACGATGCGGCTGCCGTCGAGCAGCGCGCGCGCCGCGCCGGCCACGGCGATCTGACCGGGCTGGCCGCGCGCGGCGTGGATGCGCGCGTCGAACGGCTTGACCGAGCCCTTGATGGCCTCGAGCGAGAGCGCGCCCGCCACCAGGCCGGCGGCGAGCAGGTCCTCGGCGGCGAACAGCCCGGCCAGCGCCAGCGCGGTGGAGACCTGGGTGCCGTTGAGCAGCGCCAGCCCTTCCTTGGGACCCAGCGTGAACGGCGCCAGCCCGGCATGGGCCAGCCCTTCGGCGGCGGGGCGGCGCCGGCCGCCGATCATCACCTCGCCCACGCCGATCAGCGTGCACGACAGATGCGCGAGCGGCGCGAGGTCGCCCGAGGCGCCGACCGAGCCCTTGGCCGGAATGCACGGCGTGACGCCGTGGTTGGCCAGCGCCAGCAGCGCCGCGATGATCTCGGGACGGATGCCGGAATGGCCGCGCGCCAGGCTCACGGCCTTGATCGCGAGGATCAGGCGCACCGTGTCGGGCGCGAGGTCGACGCCGGTGCCGACGCTGTGCGACAGCACCAGGTTGCGCTGCAGCTCGGCCAGCTTGTCGTGCGCGATGCGCGTCTGCGCCAGCTTGCCGAAGCCGGTGTTGATGCCGTAGACCACGGCGTCGGCGTCGATGATGTCCTGCACGGTGGCCTGCGCGGCGCGCACGCCGGCCCACGCGGCATCGTCCATCACCAGGCGCACTTCGCCGCGGTGGATGCGGCGCAGGTCGGCCAGCGCCACGGCGCCGGGCCGCAGGATCAGCAGCGGGCGGGCGGTGGCGGGCTGGGTGCTGGTATCGGTCATTTGTCTTTCCCTGTCTATACAGCCATGTTCGGCAAGCGTCGTCCGGTTGGACCTGCGAAAAAGCCGGCGTCCGGCGGATCAGCCGAAGGCCGGGTTGCCGTCGGCGCGGAAGCGGCTGCCGAGGCGGTAGCGGCTGCCCGGATGCAGGCAGCGCACGAAGGTGACGGGCGTGCCGCCGGTCCAGGTGCGGCGCGTCAGCAGCAGGCAGGGCTGGCTGCCGGGCATTTCCAGTTGCGCGGCCTGCTCGGGCGTGGCGGCGATGGCGGGTTTCATGACGTCGGTGCCCGGCGCGGATCGCCGCCGCCGGCACGGCCTTGCGCCCGGAAAACGCGGGCACGGTCCCGCCGGTGCCGTGGCGCGGAGGCAGGCAATCCATGTCCCCGCATGCGAAATCCCATCTTCCCTGGCTCCCTTGGTGCGAGGCGAACGATGGCGGCGCCGGTCGCCGGTCGCCGGTCGCCGGTCGCCGGTTGTTTCCCGGCAATTTAGCAATCCTGTATATACAAGTCAACGCGCGGTTAACCCGGGGCGGCGGGGAAAACCGGCGCCGCCGGCACATGGCGCGCGGCGGGACGGCCGGTTCAGGCCGGTTCAGGCCGGTTCAGGCCGGTTCAGGCTGTCAGGGGCAAGGTCAGGATCAGGCGTCGAAGAAGGACGCCACCGTGGGATAGCGCAGGCGCAGGCGCAGCTCCCGCTTGAGACGGGTGTTTTCCAGCCGGCGCGATTCGCTCATGAAGCTGAGCAGGTTGGGCGCGACCGCCTCGCGCAGTTGCGCGCGGCTCAGGCGCGGCGGGCGCGGCAGGCCGCGGCGGTCGGCCACGAGGTCGAAATAGTCGGCCATGCGCATCTCGGTGTCGTCGCTGGCGTGCACCACGCGCTGGGCGCGCCCGCGGAACAGCGCGGCCACCATCGTGCGCGCCAGGTCCAGCGCATGGATGTGGTTGGTGTAGACGTCGTCCTGCGGCGCCAGCGCCGGCGTGCCCTTGGCCAGGCGGGCCAGCGGCAGGCGGTTCTCGGCGTAGATGCCGGGGATGCGCACGATCGAGGCGCGCCAGCCGCTGTCGCGCCCGAAGCCGCGCACGGCGCGCTCGGCGGCCACGCGGCGGCGCGCGCGCGCGGTCTGCGGGCGCACCGGGTGCGACTCCCGCAGGCGCGCGCCGGCGCGGTCGCCGTACACGCCCGAGGTGCTGGCGTAGACCAGGGCCGGGCGCGCGGGCCGGCGCCCGGGCCGTTTGTCGTCCTGCTCGGGTAGAATGGCGGGCTTGGCAGACCAGCCGGCGGCACGGGCTGGCGAGCGCCGCCGGGCGCCTCGCCGCAGCGCGCGCAGCAGCGCCAGCGTGCGCGGGTCGCCCTCGCCGGCGGCCGGCGGCGGCGCCAGGTGCAGCACGCGGCTGGCCAGCCCGGCCAGGCGCGCGAGCGTGGCCGGGCGGTCCAGGTCGGCCAGCAGCGGCACGGCGCCGCCGTCGCGCAGCTCACGGCGGCGCGATGGCTGCGAAGTGGTGGCAAAGACGCGCCAGCGCGTCGACAGAATACGAAGGCAGCGCGTGCCCACGTCCCCGCAGCCTACGATCAGCAGGCGCGGCCGACCCAGGCGGCGTCGCGACAGTTTTTTGCTCATAGAGTGATTATGGCTTACCAAGTTACCGTCATGCCCAGCGGGCGCCAGTTCGAAGCCGCCGACGACGAGACCATCCTCGCCGCGGCGCTGCGCCACAGCATCGGCCTGCCCTACGGCTGCAAGAACGGCGCGTGCGGTTCCTGCAAGGGCCGCGTCACCGCCGGCAGCATCGTACAGGGCGACCACGCCGCCTCCGCGCTGTCCGCGCAGGAGGAAACCGAGGGCCGCGCGCTGTTCTGCTGCGCCCGGGCCGCCTCGGACATCACCATCGAATGCCGCGAGGTGCAGGGCGCCGGCGACATCCCGATCAAGAAGGTGCCGTGCCGCGTGGCCAGCCTGGAGCGCGTGGCCGACGACGTCATCGTGGCCCGCCTGCAGCTGCCGGCCACCGAGCGCCTGCAGTACCTGGCCGGCCAGTACGTGGAATTCCTGCTGCGCGACGGCAAGCGCCGCAGCTACTCGATCGCCACGCCGCCGCACCAGGAAGGCCCGATCGAGCTGCACTTCCGCCATATGCCCGGCGGCACCTTCACCGACTACGTGTTCGGCGCCAGGGAAGGCCAGCCCGCCATGAAGGAGCGCGACATCCTGCGCTTCGAAGGCCCGCTCGGCAGCTTCTTCCTGCGCGAGGACTCCGACAAGCCGATCATCCTGCTGGCCTCCGGCACCGGCTTCGCGCCGATCAAGGCCATCGTCGAGCATGCCGCCTACACCGGCATCACGCGCCCGATGACGCTGTACTGGGGCGGCCGCCGCCCGGCCGACCTGTACATGCACGCGCTGTGCGAGCAGTGGGCGCGCGAGCTGCCCAACTTCCGCTACGTGCCGGTGATCTCCAACGCGCAGCCCGCCGACGACTGGGACGGCCGCACCGGCTTCGTCCACGAGGCGGTGATGGAAGACCATCCCGACCTGGCCGGCTTCGAGGTCTACGCCTGCGGCGCGCCGGTGATGGTCAACGCCGCGCGCAAGGACTTCACGCTGCGCTGCGACCTGCACGAAGACGCCTTCTTCGCCGACTCGTTCACCTCCGAGGCCGACATGCACGCGGCCCCGGCGGCCTGAGCGCCGCGCGGACCGTCCTGTTGCCGCAACAATGCCCGGCCCGTCCAAAATTCGTTTTGACAGCCGGGCGCGTGCGCCTTATATTTGCCGCCATGAACTACGCAATGGTCCGACGCAGCTACCGTACGATGCTCCCCACCGGGGTGCCGCGCGGCTGACCGTCCATCGCTTTTGTTCAGGTCGACGAGCCACGGGCAACCCCCGTGGCTTTTTGTTTTTGCAGTCCCTTTTTTGCAGTCCCTTTTTTTGCGCGCCCCCCTTGCGCGCGACCAACCGCTCTCCTCTCCCCCGTTTCACGCCGACCCCTGGAGTCCGCCATGGCATTTGCTGAGTATCCCGTCCAATCCCTGATGTACATCACCAACCGGCCCGAACTGGTCTTCACCGAAGGCAAGGGCTCGTGGCTCACGGACCATAACGGCAAGCGCTACCTGGACTTCGTGCAGGGCTGGGCGGTCAACTGCCTGGGCCACTCCAGCCAGGTCATGATCGACGCGCTGACGGCGCAGGCCGGCAAGCTGCTCAACCCGAGCCCGGCGTTCTACAACGAACCCATGCTGCGGCTGGCCAGGCAGCTCACCGACCATAGCTGCTTCGACAAGGTCTTCTTCGCCAACAGCGGCGCCGAGGCCAACGAAGGCGCGATCAAGCTGGCGCGCAAATGGGGCCGCAAGCACAAGGGCGGCGCCTACGAGATCATCACGATGGACCACAGCTTCCACGGCCGCACGCTCGCCACCATGAGCGCGTCGGGCAAGGCCGGCTGGGACACGCTGTTCGCGCCGCAGGTGCCGGGCTTCCCCAAGGCCGACCTGAACGACCTGGCCTCGGTGGAAAAGCTCATCACCGACAAGACCGTGGCCATCATGCTCGAGCCGGTGCAGGGCGAAGGCGGCGTGATCCCCGCCACGCGCGAATTCATGCAGGGCCTGCGCAAGCTGGCCGACCAGCACAAGCTGCTGTTCATCGTCGACGAAGTGCAGACCGGCTGCGGGCGCTGCGGCACGCTGTTCGCGTATGAGCTGTCGGGCGTGGAGCCGGACATCATGACGCTGGGCAAGGGCATCGGCGGCGGCGTGCCGCTGGCCGCGCTGCTGTGCAAGGCCGAGGTGGCCAGCTTCGAGGCCGGCGACCAGGGCGGCACCTACAACGGCAACCCGCTGATGACCGCGGTGGGCAGCGCCGTGATCGGCGAGCTGACCAAGCCGGGCTTCCTGCAGGGCGTGCAGGAAAAGGCCGCCTACCTGAGCGAGCAACTGCTGGCGCTGTCGGCCGAGTTCGGCCTCGGCGGCGAGCGCGGCGAAGGCCTGCTGCGCGCGCTGGTGCTCAACAAGGACATCGGCCCGCAGCTGGTCGAGGAAGCGCGCGAGATGCAGCCCGAAGGCCTGCTGCTCAACGCGCCGCGCCCGAGCCTGCTGCGCTTCATGCCGGCGCTGAACGTCACGCGGGAAGAGATCGACCAGATGATCGGCATGCTGCGCACGCTGCTCAAGAAGCTGGCCTGATTCCCGGCGCCCGCCGGCTGCGAGCCGGCACGAAAAGAAAAAGCCCCGCTCGCGCGGGGCTTTTTTCGTGATGCGCGGAGGCGGCGGTCACTCGCCCAGGTAAGCCGCCCTCACCTTCGGGTCGTCCAGCATCTGCTTGGCGTCGCCGCTCATGGTGACGAGACCGGACTCCATGACGTAGCCGCGGTGCGCGGCCTGCAAGGCCAGGCGCGCGTTCTGCTCGACCAGCAGCACGGTCACGCCCTGCGCCGAGATGTCGCGCACCACCTCGAAGATCTTCGCCACCATGATCGGCGACAGGCCCATCGAGGGTTCGTCGAGCAGCAGCAGCTTGGGCTGGCTCATCAGCGCGCGCGCCATCGCCAGCATCTGCTGCTCGCCGCCGGACATGGTGCCGGCGAGCTGGTTGGCGCGTTCCTTCAGGCGCGGGAAGATGCCGAACATGCGGTCGATGTCGTCCTTGATGCCGGCCTCGTCGCTGCGCGTGTAGGCGCCCATCTGCAGGTTCTCGGTGATGGTCATGCGCGCGAACACGCCGCGGCCTTCCGGCACCATCGCCAGGCCCTGCTTGAGCAGCACGTAGCTGGGCACGCCCTTGATGGACTTGCCCATGTACTCGACGTCGCCGCCGGCCCAGCCCTGCAGGCCGGTGATGGCCTTCATGGTGGTGGTCTTGCCGGCGCCGTTGGCGCCGATCAGCGTCACCAGCTCGCCGTCGCGGATCTCGAGGTCGATGCCCTTGACGGCCTGGATGCCGCCGTAGGCGACCTTCAGGCCGGAAATCTTCAGTAGCGTATCTTTCATCGTCTCTTTCCCCGTCAGTGCGTCGGGGTACCGAGGTAAGCCTCGATCACCGCTGGATTGTTCTGGACGTCTTGCGGCAGGCCCTGCGCGATGACCTTGCCGTAGTCGAGCACGGTCAGGCTGTTGCACAGGCCCATCACCAGCTTCACGTCGTGCTCGATCAGCAGGATGGTCTTGCCGTCGCTGCGGATCTTGTCGAGCAGGCCGCGCAACTCCACCTTCTCGGTGGCGTTCATGCCGGCGGCGGGCTCGTCCAGGGCCAGCAGCTTGGGCTCGGTGGCCAGCGCCCGGGCGATCTCGAGGCGGCGCTGATGGCCGTAGGAGAGGTTGCGCGAGGTGAAGTTGGCGTACTTGCCGATGCCCACGTACTCGAGCAGGTCATGCGCCATGTCCTCGATGCCCTCTTCCTCGTGCCGCACGTGCGGCGGGCGGAAGATGGCGCCGAAGATGCCGGCCTTGGTGCGCACGTGGCGCCCCACCATGACGTTTTCCAGCGCGGTCATCTCGCCGAACAGGCGGATGTTCTGGAACGTGCGGGCGATGCCGGCCTTGGCCACTTCGTGCACGGCGGTCGGCTGGTAGGCCTGGCCGCCCAGCACGAACTCGCCCGAGTCCGGCGTGTAGAGGCCGGTGATCACGTTGAAGAACGTGGTCTTGCCGGCGCCGTTGGGGCCGATCAGGCCGTAGATCTGGCCCGGACGGATCTGCAGGCCCACGTCGGACAGGGCCTGCAGCCCGCCGAAGCGCTTGTTGACCCCCTGTACCGACAGGAGGAAGTTCTCGTTGCTCATCTTGTCCTCCTGGTCAGAAACGGCCGACGCTGCCGGGGCGGCGCACGACCGGGCGGTCTTCCTTGCGCGGCGACGGCCACAGGCCGGCCGGGCGGTACAGCATCACGATCACGAGGGCCAGGCCGAACAGCAGCTGGCGCAGCACTTCCGCGTCGACGATGGCGTGGCCGAAGACCATGCGCTGGGCCGGCTCGGCGACCACGCGCAGCAGTTCCTGGAAGCCCACCAGCAGGATGCCGCCGAGGATCACGCCCGGGATGTGGCCCATGCCGCCCAGCACCACGATGGCGAGGATGTAGATGGACTCCCACAGCACGAACGATTCCGGCGACACGAAGCCCTGGAACGCGCCGAACACCGCGCCTGAGGCGCCGCCGAACGAGGCGCCCATCGCGAAGGCCAGCAGCTTGACGTTGCGGGTGTTGATGCCCATCGCCTTGGCGGCGATCTCGTCCTCGCGGATGGCGACGAAGGCGCGGCCGATGCGCGAGTTCTGCAGGCGCAGGCAGATGAACACGATCACGATGACCAGGAACACCAGCAGGTAGTAGTACATGAACACCGGCGTGAACTTGAGCCCGAAGATCTCGTGCGACTTCGAGAAATCGAAGCCGAAGATATGGACCGAGTCCACCGCGGTGATGCCCTTCGGCCCGTTCGTGATGTTGATCGGGCGGTCGAGGTTGTTCATGAAGATGCGGATGATCTCGCCGAAGCCCAGCGTCACGATGGCCAGGTAGTCGCCGCGCAGCTTGAGCGTCGGCGCGCCGAGCAGCACGCCGAACGTGGCCGCCACCGCCACCGCGATCGGCAGCACGAACCACATCGACAGGTGCAGGCCGTTGGGGAACAGGTTGTGGATCCACTCGAACTGGTTCGCCAGGTGGGGCGAGCCGAGCAGCGCCATCAGGTAGGCGCCGACCGCGTAGAAGGCGATGTAGCCGAGGTCGAGCAGGCCGGCGAAGCCCACCACGATGTTCAGGCCCAGGGCCAGCATGATGTAGATCAGCGCGAAGTCGAGCACGCGCACCCAGTAGTTGCCGCCCAGCGTCTGCACGAGGAACGGCGCGCACAGGGCGACCACCAGGAAGGCAAGCAGCGCGGCCAGGGTCTTGGCCGGGGTCTTGGTCAGCGGCGCGGGTTGCGCCGTGGATGGAATCGGGGCACTCATGGATTCTCTCCTCAGGCGCGTTCGGAAACCCGCTCGCCCATGATGCCGGACGGACGGAACACAAGGACGATGATCAGCACGATGAAGGCGAACACGTCCTGGTAGTTGGAGCCGAAGACACCGCCGGTGAGGTCGCCGATGTAGCCGGCGCCGAGCGCTTCGATCAGGCCCAGCAGCATGCCGCCGACCATCGCGCCGGCGAGGTTGCCGATGCCGCCCAGCACCGCGGCGGTGAACGCCTTCAGGCCGGGGATGAAGCCCATGTAGAAGTGGGCGTTGCCATAGTTGGTGGCCATCATCACGCCGGCCAGCGCGGCCAGCGCGGCGCCGATCATGAAGGTGGCGGAGATCACGAAGTTCGGGTTCACGCCCATCAGGCCGGCCACCTTCTGGTTCTCGGCGGTGGCGCGCATGGCGCGGCCGAGCTTGGTGCGGTTGACCAGCGTCAGCAGGCCCGCCATGACCATCAGCGCCATGCCGATGATGACGATTTCCTTGCCGGTGATGGTGGCGCCGGTCGAGCCGATGTCGATCGGGCTGGACGGCAGCAGTTGCGGGAAGGTCAGCGGATTGCGCGACCAGATCAGCATGCCCATCGTCTGGAGGATGATGGACACGCCGATGGCGGTGATCAGCGGCGCCAGGCGCGGCGCGTTGCGCAGCGGCCGGTAGGCGACCCGCTCGATGGTGTAGGCCAGGACAGCGCACACGGGCATGGCGATCAGCGTCGCGATGACCAGCGTGAGCCATTCGGGCAGGCCCGGGGCGAATTTCTGCAATCCGAGGATCGCCGAGAGGGCAGTCAGTGCGCCGATCATCAGCACGTCGCCGTGGGCGAAGTTGATGATCCCGAGAATGCCGTAGACCATGGTGTAGCCAAGTGCGATCAGCGCATAGATGCTGCCGAGCACCAGACCATTCACGATCTGCTGGATAAAGATATCCATGAAAACTCCTTGCTCCGTCCGAGGCTCCGCGGCGTGGAGTGGTTGCCGGGCAGACGGTAATGTGTGAGTGGTTTGGTAGTGTGTTATGTGCTGGTAAGCGGCCTGCCTGGTGCACCCCTGGTAAGGATGCCGTATGTTCGGCGAGGCTAAAAAAACGGCACCGCAAAGTGCTCGCGGTGCCGTTCGGATGGGCCGGTAAGCCCGGATTACATCTTCACGACGTCGAGGACGGTCTTCTTCTTGTCCTTGTATTCGTAAAGCGTGATCGTGCCTTCCTTCATGTCGCCCTTGTCGTCGAAGGCGATGTTGCCGATCAGGCCCTTGTAGTTCGTCTTGGGCATTTCGGCCAGGATGGCTGCCGGTTCGGTCGAGTTGGCGCGCTTCATGGCGTCGACGATGACCATCACGGCGTCATACGTGAACGGCGCGTAGATCTGCACCGGGGCGTTGAAGCGAGCCTGGTAGCGCTTGTCGAAGTCCGCGCCCTGCTCCATCTTCGACAGGGCCAGGCCGGCTTCCGAGCAGATGATGTTGGACACCGCGTCGCCGGCCAGCTCGGCCACCTTGTCGGTACACACGCCGTCGCCGCCGACGATCTTGGAGCCGATGCCAAGTTCCTTGGCCTGCTTGGCGAACGGGCCGCCGGTGGCGTCCATGCCGCCGTACATGATCACGTCGGGCTTCTTGCCCTTGATCTTGGTCAGGATGGCCTTGAAGTCGGTGGCCTTGTCGTTGGTGGCTTCACGCGCCACCACGTTCACGCCCGAAGCCTTGACGGTCTTCTCGAACTCGTCGGCCAGGCCCTTGCCGTAGGCAGTGGCATCGTCGACGATGGCCACGGACTTGGCATGCAGGCTCTTGGTGGCGTAGTTGGCCAGCGCCGGGCCCTGCTGGGCGTCGGTGGCCACCACGCGGAAGGTGGTCTTGAAGCCTTGCTTGGTGTAGTCGGGGTTGGTCGACGACGGCGAGATCTGCGCGATGCCGGCATCGCTGTAGATCTTGGAGGCCGGGATCGATACGCCCGAGTTCAGGTGGCCGACCACGGCCACGACCTTCTCGTCGACCAGCTTCTGCGCCACGGCGGTGCCGGTCTTCGGATCGCCCGCGTCGTCTTCGCCGACCAGTTCGAGCGTGATCTTCTTGCCGTTGATTTCGAGGCCGGCCTTGTTGACTTCTTCCACGGCCAGGCGGGCGCCGTTTTCGTTGTCCTTGCCAAGGTGAGCGATGCCGCCGGTGAGCGGAGCCGCGTGGCCGATCTTGACTACGGTGTCACCGCTGCCGGCTGCGGGAGCGGCTGCGGCAGCAGGTGCCGACGCTGCCGCATCGGCCGGCTTTTCTTCCTTCTTGCCGCAAGCAGTAACCAGCGCCACTGCGGCTGCGATCGGCAGAATCTTGGCAAACGTGATTTGCATGAGTGATCTCCTAGGATTCACATGATCAGGGTAAACCAACGCCCCCCGGACGTTTCCCCTGAACCGCCTTTGTTTAGTTTCAATTTGAAACGCGCGAATTGTATCCCCTTTTTTTGCGGATGCAATATGCGACGCAACAACCTGAAGGATTAACCCACAAAGTGAGCTAGGGAATTTCCCCAATGCACACATTGGGGCAATTCCCGCCTACTCGCGGGCTAGCCTTCGTTACTAACAAGAATCGTGCCTACCCCCATCCAGACCCGGCTTTTGCTGCGCTTGCATCACTCGCGAGGGGACCGTATTAAATAGGCGTTTCATTTAATAGGAGCGCGTCCCTTCTAATACAAGAGCCTAATAGCCCGGCACCATAATAGGGAAACTCCTAACTCTAGGGAATTCCCTTATTTGTCTGCCGCGACAGACACGTAAAGGCGAATAGGCACCGCCGCCGTGCATTATCGGCGAGGGGTCGCGGCATATTCATGCCGCATCCTGGTGCATGGCCGCGGCCGGTCCGGGACGGCCGCATGCGGGTGCGCGGCGCCGGCCCGCGGCGCACCGCCGAAGGGCGGGCACGGAAGGACGGGCGGGCGGGGGCGCGTGGAGCCGACGCGCAACGTCGGCACGCGGCGTCGGCGCAGGCAGTCAGGCGGGAAAGCGGAAAGGAAGGCAGCGGCCGGCGCATGCCGCCGGCGCGGCGGCACGGCCCGGGGAACGGGCCGGTGCCGGGCGCGCGTGGATCAGGCCGAGGGCACCAGTCCGCGCGGCAGCGGGAACGACATCTTCTCCTCGATGCCGTCGAGCGCGCGCACGTGGCGCACGCCGAGCAGGCGCAGGCGCTCGACGATGGACTGCGCGAGCGCCTCCGGCGCGGACGCGCCGGCGGTCAGGCCGATGCGGCGCTTGCCCGCGACCCATTCCGGGCGGAGCTGGTCCGGCGAGTCGATCATGTAGGCCGGCACGCCCAGGCGCTCGGCGAGCTCGCGCAGGCGGTTGGAGTTCGAGCTGTTGGGGCTGCCCACCACGATCACCACTTCCACCTGCGGCGCCATGAACTTCACGGCGTCCTGGCGGTTCTGCGTGGCGTAGCAGATGTCCTGCTTCTTGGGCTCGCGGATCTGCGGGAAGCGCGCCTTCAGCGCGGCGACGATCTCCAGCGTCTCGTCCACCGACAGCGTGGTCTGGGTCACGAAGGCCAGCCGGCTCGGGTCGGACACGGCGAGCCTCGCCACGTCCTCGGCCGATTCCACCAGCAGCATGCCGCCCTCGGTCTGGCCCATCGTGCCCTCGACCTCCGGGTGGCCGGCGTGGCCGATCATGATGATCTCGCAGCCCTCGGCGCGCATCTTGCCCACCTCGACGTGGACCTTCGTCACCAGCGGGCAGGTGGCGTCGAACACGTTGAGGCCGCGCACGGTCGCGTCGGCGCGCACTTCCTTGGACACCCCGTGCGCGCTGAAGATGACGGTGGAGCCGGACGGCACTTCCTCCAGCTCCTGCACGAAGATCGCGCCCTTGCGGCGCAGGTCCTCGACCACGTAGGCATTGTGGACAATCTCGTGGCGCACGTAGATCGGCGCGCCGTAGCGCGCGAGGGCACGCTCGACGATCTCGATGGCGCGATCCACGCCGGCGCAGAAGCCGCGGGGCTGCGCCATCAGGATCTCGGCTTCGGCGGCTGTGGTGAGTTCGGACATGCGGAAATTCAGTGCAATGCGGCCGGCGCGGGACCGGCCTGGTTCAGCCTAGAGAATGCCGATCAGCTGGACGTCGAACAGGATGGTCTGCCCGGCCAGCGGATGATTGAAATCGAACAGCGCGGCGGTCTCGCCGATCTCCTTGAGCACACCGGCGTACTTGCCGCCGCCGGGCGCATTGAACTCGACCAGGTCGCCCGGCGTGTAGTTCTCTTCGAACGAACTGTTTTCGCGCAGCGTGGCGAGCGACACCCGCTGCAGCAGTTCCGGATTGCGCGGGCCGAAGGCATGCTCCGGCGCCAGCCGGTAGGTCATGCGCTCGCCCTCGGGCATGCCCAGCAGGGCCTGCTCCAGGGTGGGCGCGAACTGGCCCTGGCCCAGCAGCAGCGTGGCGGGTTTCTCTTCGAACGTGCTGATGATCTCCGTGCCGTTCTCGAGGGAGATGCTGTAGTGCAGGGTCAGGAAGGAATCCGGCTGCACGGTCTTGCGACCGTCAGCGGCGCCGCCCTGCGGCCCTGACGCAAAAGTTTGCAGATTCATGGGTGCTCAACCAGTCGACAACCCGTATTGTAAGCGACTCGACCGCGCGCCGCCTTGTCCATGCCGGCGCGCGCCGCCACGCAGTGCCATTGTTCCGGGGGGATCGTGTCATGCGCATTACCGACTGGCCCAGCAGCGAGCGGCCGCGCGAAAAACTGCTGCGCGAGGGCGCTGCCGCGCTGTCGGACGCCGAGCTGCTCGCCGTATTCCTGCGCGTGGGCGTGGCCGGCAAGAGCGCGGTCGACCTCGCGCGCGAGCTGCTCAACGACTTCGGCACGCTCAGTTGCCTGTTTTCCGCCAAGGCGGAGGAATTTGCCCGCGTGCGCGGCATGGGTACCGCCAAGTACGCCCAGCTGCAGGCGGCCCAGGAACTGACCCGGCGCGGGCTGGCCGAGCGCCTGACGCTGCCCGGCGGGCTCGATTCGCCGGCCGCGGTGCGCGATTACCTGCGCCTGACGCTGTCGGCCTACGAGCACGAGGTCTTCATGTGCCTGTTCCTCGACGCGCGCAACCGCCTGCTGGCCAGCGAGGAACTGTTCCGCGGCAGCCTGACGCAGACCAGCGTCTATCCGCGCGAGGTGGCGCGCCAGGCCTTGCTGCATAATGCGGCCTCCGTGATCGTGGCGCACAACCATCCGTCGGGCAACGCCATGCCCAGCAGCGCGGACCTGTCGATGACCCGCTCGCTGACGCGCTCGCTGGCGCTGATCGACGTCAGGGTGCTCGACCATTTCATCGTGGCGGGCACCACGATCCACTCGTTCGCGGAGCATGGCGAACTGTGAGCCACATGCCGCCGCATGCGGTACATGGCGCACACGGACCGGACCGGAAGCCGTGCAATAGTGCGTGAAACGGCACGAACGGCCCGCCTGTGCACGGTAAACTGCGGAAGGCATTGATCCGCCGGAGCTTTCCGGTCTATAATGCCCGTTTTGCTGAAGTCTTAACCGCTGCAGTCCGGGCCGCGCGCCTTTTGTTGATCTGTTGCGAACATTGTCCACGAATAGAAGATTTAGGAGTGCTTCATGGCACGCGTCTGTCAAGTGACCGGGAAAGCGCCGATGGTCGGCAACAACGTTTCCCACGCAAACAACAAGACCAAGCGCCGTTTTCTGCCCAACCTGCAGAATCGTCGTTTCTTTGTTGAATCGGAAAACCGCTGGGTGAGCCTGCGCGTCTCGAACGCCGGCCTGCGCCTGATCGACAAGAAAGGCATCGACTCCGTGCTCGCCGACCTGCGCGCACGCGGCGAAGTCTAATTAGGAGTACATCATGGCCAGCAAAGGCGGACGCGACAAAATCAAGCTGGAGTCGACTGCAGGTACGGGTCACTTCTACACGACCACGAAGAACAAGCGCACCATGCCGGAAAAGATGGAGATCATGAAGTTCGATCCCGTCGTGCGCAAGCACGTGTCGTACAAGGAAACCAAGATCAAGTAATTGATCGCTGCGTTCCGCATGCCGATTCGCGCGGCATGTCCGTGAAAACCCCGCTCATGCGGGGTTTTTGCTTTTCCGGGCCGGCCGTCGCTGCGTTCCGTACCCGCATCCCGCCTGCGCCCGCGCGCACCCGCATGCCCACGTGACGGCGCGCCGGGTGTACACTTTCCAGCTTTCCTGCCACCCGGCCGCGCGCCGCGCGCGCCCCTTCGCATCATGAACTTCGATGTCGCCATTGTCGGCAGCGGACTGGCCGGTCTGACGGTCGCGCTGCAACTGGCCGACACCCATCGGGTTGTCATTATCTGCAAACGCGCCATGACGCAGGGCGCCAGCGACTGGGCCCAGGGCGGCATCGCGGCCGTGCTCGACTCCGGCGACAGTCACGACGAGCACACCCAGGACACGCTGGTCGCCGGCGCGGGACTGTGCGACGACGGCGCCACGCGCTTCATCGTGGAGCACGGGCGCGAAGCGATCCAGTGGCTGATCGACCGCGGCGTGCCGTTCACGCGCGACGAGCAGGCCGAGCTCGGCTTCCACCTCACGCGCGAAGGCGGCCACAGCCGCCGGCGCATCATCCACGCCGCCGACGCCACCGGCCACGCGGTCGTGACCACGCTGACCGAGCAGGCGCGCAACCACCCGAACATCACCGTGATCGAGGACCACTTCGCCGTGGATCTCATCACCTCGCGCAAGCTCGGCCTGCCGGGCAACCGCTGCTACGGCCTCTACGTGCTGGACGACGCCAGCGGCGAGGTGCGCACCCTCACCGCCACCCACACGGTGCTGGCCACCGGCGGCGCGGGCAAGGTGTACCTGTACACCACCAACCCCGACACGGCCACCGGCGACGGCATCGCGATGGCATGGCGCGCGGGCTGCCGGGTCTCGAACATGGAGTTCATCCAGTTCCACCCGACCTGCCTGTACCATCCCTACGCCAAGTCCTTCCTGATCTCCGAGGCGGTGCGCGGCGAAGGCGGCCTGCTCAAGCTGCCCGACGGCACGCGCTTCATGCCCGAGCACGACGCGCGCGCCGAGCTGGCGCCGCGTGACGTGGTGGCGCGCGCGATCGACTTCGAAATGAAGAAGCGCGGCCTGGACTACGTGCACCTCGACATCAGCCACCAGCCCGAGTCGTTCCTGCGCGAGCACTTCCCCACCATCCACGCGCGCTGCCTGGAGCTGGGCATCGACATCGCGCGCGAGCCGATCCCCGTGGTGCCCGCGGCGCACTACACCTGCGGCGGCGTGGTGACGGACACCGCCGGGCGCACCGACTTGGCGAACCTCTACGCCGTGGGCGAAACCGCCTGCACCGGCCTGCACGGCGCCAACCGGCTGGCATCGAACTCGCTGCTGGAATGCATGGTGATCGGCCGCGCCGCGGCGCTCGACATCGCATCGCAGGACAAGGCCGGCCAGCCCGACATCGCCCTGCCGGTGTGGGACGAGAGCCGCGTGGCGGACGCCGACGAGGAAGTCGTGGTCTCGCACAACTGGGACGAGCTGCGCCGCATGATGTGGAACTACGTTGGCATCGTGCGCACCAGCAAGCGGCTCGAGCGCGCGCAGCACCGCATCAGCCTGCTGCGCGAGGAGATCGCCGAGTACTACGCCAATTTCCGCGTCACGCGCGACCTGCTGGAGCTGCGCAACCTCGTCGAGGTGGCGTCGCTGATCGTGGACAGCGCCTACTCGCGGCACGAAAGCCGCGGCCTGCACTACAGCCGGGACTATCCCGACACGCTGCCCAAGGCACTGCCGACCGTCATGCAGCCGGTGTTCAAGCGGGAAGCCGGGAAGTAGGATCTTGGGATTTGCTCCCCTCTCCCGCTTGCGGGAGAGGGGCCGGGGGAGAGAGTGAGAACGGAGCGCGGCTGCGCCGCGCTAGGCTGAGATCCTCAGCGAGTAGTCGGTGGCGCGCACATCCTTGGTCAGCGCGCCCACCGAGATCCGGTCCACGCCGGTCTCGGCGAACACGCGGATGGTGTCCGCGTTGACCCCGCCCGACACTTCCAGCAGCGCGCGCCCCGCGTTGATGCGCACGGCGTCGTGCATCATCGGCACGGTGAAGTTGTCGATCAGGATCGACTTGGCGCCGGCGGCCAGCGCTTCTTCGAGCTCGGCCAGGGTCTCCACTTCCACCTGCACCGACACGCCGGTCTCGAGCGCCTGCGCGGCCCGCATCGCCGCGGTGATGCTGCCGGCCGCCGCGATGTGGTTCTCCTTGATCAGGATGCCGTCGTAGAGCGCGAGGCGCTGGTTCTCGCCGCCGCCGACGCGCACCGCGTACTTCTGCGCCAGGCGCAGCCCGGGCAGGGTCTTGCGCGTGTCCAGCACGCGCGCGCGGGTGCCTGCGATGAGGTCGGCGTAGCGCCGCGTGGCGGTGGCCACGCCGGACAGCAGCTGCAGGAAATTCAGCGACGGGCGCTCCGCGGTCAGCAGCGTGCGCGCCGGGCCGGCGATCTCGCACACCGCGGAATCGGGCGCCATGCGCGCGCCCTCGGCCTGCAGCCAGCGCACTTCCAGCGCCGGGTCGACGGCGCGCATGCACGCCTCGAACCACGGCTGGCCGCACAGCACGGCCTCTTCGCGCACGATCACGCGCGCCTGCGCGCACTTGTCCGCCGGCACCAGCAGGCCGGTGAGGTCGCCGCTGCCGACGTCCTCGGCGATGGCCGCGCGCACGTTGGCCTGCAGCGCCTCGGCGAGCGCGGGGCCGAAACTGTCGAAAATCGGGTTGTTGATGCTCATGCTGCCTGCCTTGCTCCTGTCACTCATGCCGGGCCGATGCCCTTGAACAGCGCCTGCTCCGCGGCGAGATCCCCGCGCGGGCGCACATTGGCCTTCTGCTGCGCGGCGAAATCGAGCATGCGGTCGATGCAGGTCACGGCCTGGCGGCCGATCTGCGCGTCGACGTGGATTTCGTTGTGGCCGCGCTCGAGCACCTCGGCCAGGTTGGTCAGCGCGTTCATGGCCATCCACGGGCAGTGCGCGCAGCTCTTGCAGGTGGCGCTGTTGCCGGCCGTGGGCGCCTCGATGAAGCGCTTGCCCGGCGCGGCCATGCGCATCTTGTGCAGGATGCCGTTGTCGGTGGCGACGATGAACTCGTCGGCGTCCAGCGCCACCGCCGCCGCGATCAGTTGCGAGGTGGAGCCGACCACGTCGGCCTGCTCGACCACGTGGGCCGGCGATTCCGGGTGCACCAGGATCTTGGCCTTGGGGAATTCGCGGCGCAGCAGGTCCAGTTCGATGCCCTTGAACTCGTCGTGCACCAGGCATGAGCCCTGCCACAGCAGCATGTCGGCGCCGGTCTGCTTCTGGATGTAGCTGCCGAGATGCTTGTCGGGCGCCCACAGGATCTTCTTGCCCTGGGCATGCAGGTGCTCGACGATCTTCAGGCCGATGCTGGACGTCACCATCCAGTCCGCGCGCGCCTTCACGGCGGCGCTGGTGTTGGCGTAGACCACCACGGTGCGGTCGGGATGCGCGTCGCAGAACGCGGTGAATTCGTCGGCCGGGCAGCCCAGGTCGAGCGAGCAGGTCGCGTCGAGGTCCGGCATCAGCACGGTCTTTTCGGGGCTCAGGATCTTGGCGGTCTCGCCCATGAAGCGCACGCCGGCGACCACCAGCGTCTTGGCCGGGTGATCGCGGCCGAAGCGCGCCATCTCGAGCGAGTCGGACACGCAGCCGCCGGTTTCCTCGGCCAGGTCCTGCAGGTCGGCATCCACGTAATAGTGGGCGACCAGCACCGCGTCGCGGGCCTTGAGCAGTGCCCTGATGCGCTCCTTGAGCGCGTCGCGCTCCGGCGCGGACAGCACCGGCGGCACTTTTGCCCAGGCGTGGGCGACGCAGCTCACACCTTCGGGGGACACCGCCGAGAGGTTCGGTTTCTCGAACTCGACGGTCTTGATCGTTTGTGGGGTCATCTCCGATACTCCTCTTGGCCGCCGCGTGCCTCGCTGCTGGCCCTGACATGGGGGAGTTTAGCGAAAACAAAAGCCCCGCCAGGGGCGGGGCTTTCGGGCGCAGTGCATTGTAACAGGCCGCGCCGGATCGGGCTGCGGCCCGCCACGGGCCTGGCCTTACGCGTAGCGGCGCAGGCGCAGCGAGAAATCGTGCAGGGCCTGGATGCCGCTGGCCTCGGCGCGGTGGCACCAGGCCTGCAGCTGCTGCAGCAACTGCTCGCGCGTCAGGTTGGAGCGGCCCCAGATCGCGGCCAGCTCGCGGCGCATTTCCACGAAGGTATGCAGCGACTTGTTCTGCTCGACGATGTTCGCGAGCTGCTTGCGTTGCGGGTCGGCCAGCTTGCCTTCCTCGCGGTGGAACCACTTGCGCGCCGGCTTGAAGCTGCTGTACTCGGCCACGCGGGCTTCCTTGAGCTTTTCCAGTTCCTGCTTGTACGCGCTCTTGACGGCCTTGGCGTAGCGCGCCATCACGTCGTAGCGGTTGGCGATGATGGCTTCCAGCGTGTTGTGGTCCACCGGGCGGGCTTCCACCAGGCGCGCCTTGGGCGGGGTCTTCTTGACCTTGGCCAGGCCGACCGCCTGCATGGCGCGGATGTAGCCCCAGCCCACGTCGAACTCGTACCACTTGATCGAGAACTTGGCCGAGGTCGGGTAGGTATGGTGGTTGTTGTGCAGCTCTTCGCCGCCGATGATCAGGCCCCACGGCGACACGTTGGTCGAGGCGTCCTCGCAATCGTAGTTGCGATAGCCCCACCAGTGGCCCAGGCCGTTGATGATGCCGGCGGCGTGGATCGGGATCCACAGCATCTGCACGGCCCACACGCTCAGGCCGATCACGCCGAACAGCGCGACGTCGATGATCAGCATCAGGCCCACGCCCTGCCAGCCGAAGCGCGAGTACACATTGCGCTCGACCCAGTCGTCCGGCGTGCCGTGACCGAACTTGGTGACGGTTTCGCGGTTCTTGGCCTCGGCGCGGTACAGCTCGGCGCCTTCCAGCAGCACCTTGCGGATGCCGCGGGTCTGCGGGCTGTGCGGATCTTCCTCGGTCTCGCACTTGGCGTGGTGCTTGCGGTGGATGGCGGTCCACTCCTTCGTGACCATGCCGGTGGTCAGCCACAGCCAGAAGCGGAAGAAATGCGCGGCGATCGGGTGCAGATCCAGCGACCGGTGCGCCATGCAGCGGTGCAGGTAGATGGTGACGCCCGCGATGGTGATGTGCGTCACCACCAGGGTGTAGATGACGATCTCCCACCAGGACCAGTTGGCAAGGCCGTTCGAGGCCCAGTCAAGAATAGTGTCGAACAAACTGTTCTCCGTCGATTAAACAGGTGCTATTGCGCTATTGCGGCACGACAGGGCGGACCGCAAACAGGTGCAGAAAAAGGACTGCAAAATCAGTGATTGCGTCGTAGGGCGCCTGCCGGAAACCCCGGCGCTCGCCGGAGCCCCCGGCATGCGCGTCTGGCGCCTTGGGCAGATTCTGCCGCCGGCGGGACTGGGCACGAGCCGCTGCAATCTGGCGGCTGTCTGGTGTGGGGGCGGGAGGTCGAAAACTCGGAACCCGCAACTATGACAATTCTACCGGAACGTCATCAACGGAACATCCGTTTTTCCCCGAATTTGATGGTAAGCAACGCGGAACGTTCCGCAAGGTGCATCAAACGTCCCGCGAATGCCTATGTTGCATCGCCCTCGCGCGCGGCGGAGGCCGCCAAAAGCGTCTTATCAACTACTTCCTCGCCTTCCCCGCCGACCGCCGGCGCCGCCTGGCCGAGCATCCGCACCTCGCGCTGCGGATAGGGGATCGAGATGCCATGTTCGCGGAACGTGCGCCATATCGCCCGGTTCAGCGCCGATTGCACGCCCAGCTTGCCGTTCTGCGGGTCGGCGATGTAGCCGGCCAGCTCGTATTCGATGCCATTGTCGGCGAACGCCACCAGAAACGCCGCCGGCGCCGGCTCGGCCAGCAGGCGCGGCACGCCCTGCGCCGCTTCTGCCAGCAGCGCCAGCACCGTTTCCGGGTCGGCGGCGTAGTCGGCTTGCACGCGTGTGGCCACGCGCACATTGGTATTCGAGAACGAATGGTTCTGCACCGCCTGCGCCACCAGTTGCTCGTTCGGCACCAGGGTTTCGCCGTCGCCGTTGCGCACCACGGTGTAGCGCGTGCGGATCTGCGAGACGGTGCCGGTGTACTTGTCCACCGTGATCTGGTCGCCGAGCTTGACCGAGTGGTCGAGCAGGATGATGAAACCCGAGATGTAGTTGCTGGCGATCTTTTGCAAGCCCAGGCCGAGGCCCACGCCGAGCGCGCCGCCGAAGACCGACAGCACGGTCAGGTCGATGCCGACCAGCGACAGGCTCAGCAGCAGCGACACCAGCAGCAGCAGCGCCTTCGAAAGTCTGGTCAGGACCACTTTCAGGTTGCTGTCCAGCCCGGCCGAGCGCATCAGGCGCTCTTCCAGCCACGAGCCGAACCACATCGCCACCAGCACCGTGAGCAGGATCCACACCACCCCCGCCAGCGTGTCGGCGAGGTTGATCTTCTGCTTGCCGCCGATGGAAAAGCGCACCGACTCCATCCAGCCGACCACGTCCCACAGCAGGCCCAGCACGTACAGCGCCATGCCGGCCCACACCAGCGTGGTCAGCACCTTCTCCACCAGCAGCAGCATGCCCTGCAGCTGGCCATTGCCGGACAGCACGCGCCGCAGGATGTAGAAGGCGAAATACAGGAACGTGATGCCGGACAGCGGCACCAGCGCCAGCCGCAGCACGCTGACCGACATCAGCTGCTCCAGCCCGAAGCGCCCGACCGTCACCAGCAGCCAGCCGAACAGCGGGAACATGGCGCGCTCGAGGCTGGTCGCGGCGAAGCGCAGCGCGAAGCTGGAGCCGTCGTAGCGGGCCTCGAGCCGCTTGACCACCAGCCGCGCCAGCGGCCACGCCACCGCCAGGCAGCCGGCCAGCACCGCCAGTTGCCAGATGAAGCCGGGGCCGCCGGCATCGAGGATCAGGTCGTTGAGCATGCGGCCAAAGGCGGGATGCGATACATGGAGTTCGGTCAGGGAATTCGGGTTCATGCTTGGATGTGGCTGGCCAGGCACGCGCGGCAAGCGGCGCGGCCGGCGGGCGGCACGGGCGCCCGGCGCCCGACCCGCGAAAGGTCAGCCATTCTAGCCGCCCGCGGCGCGGCGGCCCACTTCCTGGACCCACTTCCTGGACCCACCTCCGTGGCGCGGCCGGCCTCAGCCGCACCGTCCGCGGCAGCCGGGCATGCCGCGCCACGGCTGCGCGGCGCGGCGCAGCCGGGCCGGCAGGTCCGCGCCGGGATGCAGCGCGCCGCTCAGCAGATCGACGCAATAGCCGATCACGCGCGCGCGCCCCGGCGGGTTCAGCATGCCGTGGTCGAGCCCTTCGATGGTCTCGATCTGCAGCATGCCGAACCCGGCCAGGCCTTCGAGCCGCGGCCCGAAGAAACGCGCCAGCTCGTACGGCCCGGGATCTTCCGGCCCGAACAGCAGGCGCAGCACGGTGCCGCGCGCCTCGAGCTTGCGCAGCAGGGTCTCGATCTCCTGCTGCTCGGCCGGGGCCGGCCTGGGCAGCACCGAGGCCGCGTCCGTGCCGGGCACGCCCTCTTCCGCCGTGGGCGCGCTGCGGCCGTGGATCAGCCAGCGCGGGCGGGTGAAGGTCTCCCGGCGCAGCAGCCGCTGCAGGTTGACCAGCACCGCGCCCACCACGCCGGGATGCGCGCCGGCCGCATGCAGGCCGACGTTGGCGCCGTAGCTCACGCCGAACACCACCACCTCGCCGTAGCCGCGGGCCTGCAGCCAGTCGCAGGCGGCAATCGCGTCGAGATAGCCTTCCGGGTCGGCCGGCACCGCGTCCTTGATGGCCCGCGCGCCGATGCTGGCGTCGCCGATGCCGCGCACGTCGATGCGCAACGACGCCACGCCGCGTTCGGCCAGCCGCCGCGCCAGCATGACGCCGCCGCGGCCGGCGCCGACGTGGTGCGTGCCGCCCGCGTTGTTGATCAGCACGGCCGGCCGCCCGGGCCATTCGCCGCGCGGCTCGCACAGCATGCCGAACAGCCCCTGGCCGAAGCGCACCGGCGTTTCCACCCAGGCCGCCGCGCGCAGGCACGGCGCCACGCCCGCCGCGCCAATGCCCTCCCCCGCCCGCGCTTCGGCCCTGCCGGCGGCCGACGCCATGCCGGCGAGCCAGCCGGCGACGGCGGCGAAGGTGGCATCGGGCGGCGTGCCGTGCAGCGGGTCCTGCAGCCAGCCGACCACCTCGGGAAACGGCACGGTGCTGACCTGCGCGCCCAGCGCGGCGTAGTGCCGGGGCAGCGCCTCATCGGGCCCGGCCCCGGCGATGAACACGCGCGGCGCCGGCGCGCTCGCGGCGGCGCACAGGTCGATGCGGGAGAACGCCTCGAGGTCGGCCGCGGTGAAGTGAATGCCCAGGATGTCGGCGCCCACCGGCGCGGAAGCCGGCGCAGCATCGGCCGCCGCCGTCACCGCGCGCCCCGCCAGCGAGCGCCAGGTCTGGGCGATCATGCGCATCTCGCGCATCAGCATGCGCCCGCTCGCCACCGGCGCGAGCAGCGCCAGCCCGGCGACGTCGAGCCCGCCGGCGCGGCGCGCGGCCGCCAGCGCGGCCAGCGCGGCGCCGCCGCGCACGCCCAGCAGCACGATCTCGCGCGCGCCGGACAAGCGCCGCAGCAGGTTGCCGGCCTGGCCGATCGATGCCACGCAGGCATCGACGCAGTTGGCCGGCGCCCCGGCGCCGTCCTCCACGCGGTCCGCCGCGGCCACCGCATCCGCCGAATCCCCCGTGCCGGGATAGTCGAACCGCAGCACCGGCACGCCTTGCGCCGCGAGCCGCTCCGCCAGCCGCGCCAGGCCGGCGTGGGTCCACAGGGCTTCATGGCCGACCGCGTTGCACAGCACGACCGCGCACGCGCCCGTGGCCGCGTGGTACCAGCCGAAACATCCGTCGAAGTGCAAAGGCCTCATGGGCGAACTCCGTGCATGCCCGCGGCCCCATGCCGCGCGGCCCGGGCGCATCGCGCGCCGCGCTCAAGCCGCGCTCAAGCCGCGGCCGTGCCGCTGCGGCAACGCGCCGCGCCGTCGGCATCGGCCTCGAGATGCGCGCAGCGCGCCAGCAGCTGATTGCGGTCGATCTTGCCGTTCACGTTGATGGGAAAGCCGTCGAGGCAGACGATGCGGTCGGGCCGCGCGTAGACCGGCAGGCTCTGCTTGCAGGCATGGCGGATGCGCGCCGCGCGCGCGCCCATCTCGCCCAGCGACTCGTCGGCCGGCGCCAGCACGAACGCCACCAGGCCGATCGGCTTGCCGGCCTCGTCCAGCGGCCACGCCAGCACCGCGCACTGGGCGCTGCCGCTGGCGGCCTGCACCACCTGCTCGATCTCCTGCAGCTCGATGCGGTTGCCGCGGATCTTGACCTGCGTGTCGATGCGCCCGTGGTACAACAGGCCGTCGGGCGATTCGCTCACCGCGTCGCCGGTGCGGTACCAGCGGCGGCAGGCGCGCCCCGGATAGGCACGCGCGAAGAAGCGCTCGCCGTCGAGCGGGTTCGCCGACAGATAACCGCGCGCGAGCTGCGCGCCGCCGATCAGCAGCTCGCCCTGCGCGCCGGCCGCCACCGGCGCGAGATGCTCGTCCACCACCACCACCTCGGTGCCCGGGTAGGGCCGGCCCAGCGGCACCGCCGGGCGCGACGCATCGGCAAGAAAGGCGGGCGTGAGCTCGAAGGTCAGCACGATCACCGTGGTTTCCGTGGGGCCGTAGCCGTTGACGATGCGCGTGTTCGGCGCGGCCCGCGACCAGGCCTCGGCCAGGCCCTTGGGCAGCGCCTCGCCGCCCATCAGGGTCATCTTCACGCTGGGAAAGGCGCCGGGCGCCAGCTTGCGGAACTGCTGCAGCAGCGCCAGCACGGACGGCACGCTGGCCCAGTGGGTGATGTGGTGCTCGCGGATGAAGCCGGCCAGGTAGAGCGGGTCCTGCAGCGTCGGCACGTAGAGGCACGCGCCGTTGGCCCAGCAGACGTGCACGTCGTGCACCGAGAAATCGAAGGTGAGGTCGGCGAACTGGCTGAAGCGCGCGCCAGGCTCGCAGGGATAGCGCCGCATCTGCGCATTGACGTAGGCCACCGCGCTGCCGTGCGGGATCATCACGCCCTTGGGCGGCCCGCTGGTGCCCGAGGTAAAGATCAGGTAGGCGAGGTCGTCCGGCCCGACGGCGGCGGGCCACGCCGCCGGCGCATCGTGCACGAAGGGCGCGGACGGCGGCGGCGGCGCGTTGCCGCCGGCGGCGTCCCACGCCCGCGCGTCGAGCATGACGATGCGCAGGTCCGGCGGCAGCAGCGGCAGCAGCGCCGCGAGCTGCGGCGCGCAAACATGGTCGACCAGCATCACGCGCGCGCCCGAGCGCGCGATGATGGCGGCGTTGCGCGCCGGCGGGAAGCGCGCATGGATCGGCACGTAGGCCATGCCGGCGGCCAGCACGCCGAGCAGGCCGGCGTAGGCGCACGCGCTGCGGTGCGCGAACAGGATGCAGTTGCGATTGGGACCGCCGGCGAACGGCGCCAGCGCCATGCTGATGCCGCGTGCGCGCGCGCGGACTTCCTCGTAGGTGTAGTAGCGGCCGTCGGCCCACAAGGCGTGGTCGCCGGGCCGCCTGTCCGCGGACGCGAAGAAAAATGAATGCAGCATCCTCCCCCTCCCATCACCGCGCGCCGCTGCGGCGCGAGCCGGAACGGCGGCTTCCCATCGAAATCGCGCCGGCCAGAATGAATGGGCCGCGCCCGCCGCGCGCCGATGCCTTCGCCGGCGCTGCGTTGTCCTGTCAAGGTAGGTTGCTTCGCATGTCAAGACAAGTTGGGGCGGCCTCAATGTATTGAACTCCGGCCGTCCGCCAGCCCGTGCGAATGGCGGACGGCGATGTGTTCCGGCGCACGCTGGCGGCGGCGAGCCCGCGCCGGCACAAGGCAGGCGCGCCGCGCATCCCCGCCCGTCGGCCAGAAGGCCTAGTCCACCGGGATGGGGCGCGCGCGCAGACAATTGCCGTGTCGGCTGCGCAGCGCATCGAAGCGCGCAACCGGATCGGGCCGGAGGACCCGGCCGCCTTCCGCGATCTGCGCCGGCGGCGCAGAAGTCCGGGCAGGATTTCGCGGCGGCAGCGCCGACCGCGAGAAAGCGGGCGCAAAAAAAAGGCGCTGACCGGCAGCGCCCCTTGCTTTACCGCGGCGGTCTTAGCTGACGCGCTCCAGCACCGCGGCGAAGAAGCCGTCGGTCTGATGCAGGTGCGGATAGAGCGCCAGCATCTCGGCGTCTTCCGGCAAGCCCGGCACCACGATCTTCTGCTCGGCCAGCACCTGCGCGGCCGGCACCAGGCGGAAGCCCGCATGCGTGGACAGGAACCCGCGCACGATGCCTTCGTTCTCGGCTTCCAGCACGCTGCAGGTGGCATAGACCACGCGCCCGCCGACCTTGACCAGGCGCGCGGCGGACTCGAGGATCGAGGCCTGCTTGGCGGTCAGCTCCAGCACCGACTGCGGCGTCTGGCGCCACTTCAGGTCCGGGTTGCGCCGCAGCGTGCCGAGGCCGCTGCACGGCGCGTCCACCAGCACGCGGTCGATCTTGCCGGCGAGGCGCTTGATCTTGGCGTCGTGCTCGGAATCGATCTGCACCGGATGCACGTTGGACAGCCCGCTGCGCGCCAGGCGCGGCTTGAGGTTGGCCAGGCGCTTCTCGGACACGTCGAACGCATAGAGGCGGCCGGTGGAGCGCATCAGCGCGCCCAGCGCCAGCGTCTTGCCGCCGGCGCCCGCGCAGAAGTCGACCACCATCTCGCCGCGCTTGGGCGCGACCAGGTTGCACAGCAGCTGGCTGCCTTCGTCCTGCACCTCGACCAGGCCGTTGACGAACAGCGGCAGCTGGTTGAGCGCGGGCTTGCCGGCCAGGCGGATGCCGGCGGGCGCCATCGGCGTGGGCTCGGCCTTGAGCCCGGCGGCTTCCAGCTCGGCCAGCGCGGCCTCGCGCGAGGTCTTGGCCAGGTTGGCGCGCAGGTCCAGCGGGGCCGGGCGCAGCCAGGCGTCGCCGAGCGCTTCGACGAAGGCCTGGTCGTGGCGGGCGGCGAGCTCGTCGAACAGCCATTCGGGCAGGTTGGCGCGCACGCGCGGCGCCAGGCTCGAGCGCTCGATGGTGGTCAGGCGGTCCAGCCATTCGCCTTCCTCGGGCAGCAGGAACGGCGTGAGGACATCGCGGCCGAGCGTGGCGGCCAGGCCCAGCAGGGCCAGGCGGCGCTGCGAGGTGCCCGTGCCGCTGGCGGCGAACTGCGAGAATTCGACGCGCCGGCGCAACACCGCGAACACCGCCTCGGCGATGATGCCGCGCTCGCGGTGGCCCAGCTTGGGGTTCTCGCGGAAGTAGTAGCTCACCACCACGTCGGACGGGCGCGTGAACATCAGCACCTTGCCCAGCAGGCGGTCGATGTGCTGGATATGCACGGCATGCAGCCCGCCGTGCGCGGCGCGGCCCTGCTGCGGCGCCTGGCCGTCGCGGCTGTCGCGGTGATCGCCGCTGCGCGCGGACTGGCGGATCGGCGTGGCCTTGCGCTTGTTGCGGACGGGCTGGCGCGCCCCTGCGGTATTCCGGCTCATGACTGCACCTCCGTAGCGGCAGCAAAGGCCGTAAACAACTGGGATTCGTGGGGTTCGACGCGGACCACGCCGGCATGCACGCGCAGGCGGTCCTCGACGAACCAGCGCACAGCGCGCGGGTAGATCGCGTGTTCGGCCGGCAACAGGCGCTCGGCCAGGCTTTCGGGCGTGTCGCCCGGCAGCACGTCGAGCGCAGCCTGGACGATGACCGGGCCGTGATCGAGTTCGGGTGTGACGAAATGGACGCTCGCGCCATGCACCTTGACGCCGGCCTCGATGGCCTGGCGATGGGTGTACATGCCAGGGAAACACGGCAGCAGCGACGGATGGATATTGAGCATGCGCCCGGCGTATTTGTCGACGAAGGCCGGCGTCAGGATGCGCATGAAGCCGGCCAGCACGACCACGTCGGGGGCGTGGGCGTCGATGGCGGCGGCCAGGGCCGCGTCAAAGGTGGCGCGGTCGGCATACCGGGTGTGGTCCACCACGCCCGTGGGCACGCCGTGGTCGGCGGCGAACTGCAGGCCCTCGGCATCGGGCCGGTTGGACAGGACGGCCGCCACGCGCGCCGGCCAGCCCTCGGCGGCACACGCGCGGACGATGGCTTCCATGTTGGAGCCACGCCCTGAAATCAGGATAACGATATTTTTCATCGCGCAATTCTACCAAGGCAGGGCCAGTACACGGCCAAAGCGAGCGCATTAGGCACTTAAAACACGCGAAACCCCCGCCGGCAGGCCGAATGGCATGGCCTGCGCGCAACGTGCTTAGCTTGTTCACGGATTGTGACGCCTCGCCCGCTCTGCTAGAGTGGCTGCTATCGTCCACGCGCAGACCGTTTACGCGGCTTCAAGTGACAACAAGGACGAAGTGGAAAATTAGACGGGAAATCGCATGTCGAACGCTGCACCGACCTTGCTGGTGGTCGATGATCATCCCATGGCCCTGTCCGGCACCACCGCCTTCCTGGCGGAAGTGATGCCCGACGTTGCGGTCCATGCCGCCGGCAGCGCCAAAGAGGCGCTCAACACCTTGCAGCAGGGGCTGAGGCCCGATATCGTGCTGCTGGACATCTGGCTCACCGACGGCACCGGCTTCGACGCCATGCAGGCGCTCAAGACGCTGGTGCCCGCGGCGCGCTTCATCTTCATGTCCGCCGAGGCCACGCCGGAGATCGTGGGCCGCGCGCGCGCGCTCGCCGCCTACGGCTTCGTCGGCAAGCACCTCGACGCCAACGCGTTCACCGCGGCCGTGCGCAAGGTGCTGGCGGGCGACACCTCGTTTCCTTCCGACGAAGCCCTCAACGGCCGCGCGCAGTCGTTCGGGCCGGCCCACGGCATCCCGGTCACGCCGGCGGAGCTGGGGCTGACGCCGCGCCAGGGCTCGGTGCTGGCGCTGGTGCTCGAAGGGCTGCCGAACAAGGTCATCGCGCGGCGCCTGGGGCTGACCGAGAACACCGTCAAGGAACACGTCTCGGCGATCCTGCAGCGGCTCGGCGTGCGCACGCGCATGCAGGTGATGTCGCGCATGGAGCGTTTCCGCCTGCGCCAGTAAGGCGCGGCCGGGCCCCGCCCGCCGCCTGCCGCCCACCCGCCTGCCTTCAGGCGGGACGCAGCCAGCGCCGCAGCAGCAGCCGCAGCGCCGCCGGATCGACCGGCTTGGGCAGCACGAAATAGCCCGCTTCCTCGGCCGCCGCCAGCGCGTCGGACTTGAGATCGCCCGACAGCAGCGCGCTGCGCGCCTGCGGCTGGGTATTCTGCCAGCGCTCGAGCAGGTCCAGCCCGTTCTCGCTGCCGGGCAGGCGCAGGTCGCAGAAGATGATGTCCGGCCTGAGGCCCTGCATGAACAGGCGGTCGGCATCGGCGCCGTGCGCGGCGCACGCGACCTGGATGCCCCAGGCTTCCATCAGCGCGATCCAGGCCTTGCGGATCTGCGTGTCGTCGTCCACCACCAGCACCGTGCCGCGCAGATGGTCCGGCTTGGTGTCCTCGGCCGCCGCAGAGGCGCGCACCGCGCGGATGGTGGCCACGGTCTCGGCCTCCACCGGCGCCAGCGAGAACCAGAACACCGAGCCGCGCCCCGGCACCGAGCGCACGCCGTAGGTGCCGCGCATCAGGCGCACGCATTCCTTGAAGATGGCCAGCCCCAGCCCCAGGCCCTGGGACGGGTCGCGCTGGGGGTTGTGCACCTGGTAGTACGGCGAAAAGATGTCGGGCAGGTGCTCCGGCGTGATGCCGGCGCCGGTGTCCCACACCTCCACGCGGATATGCTTGCGGCGCTCGCGCGCCGTCACCAGCACGCCGCCGCGGCGGGTGTAGCGCAGCGCGTTCTGCACGAGGTTGAACAGCGCGCGGCGCAGCAGCACCGGCTCGGCCATCGCGAACAGTTCCTCGGGCACGCGCGGGGTCAGGGTCAGGCCGCTTTCGCGCGCGTCGGCGGCGAACTGGCTCATCACCTCGTTGATCAGGTGGCCGAGCTCGCACGGCTCCAGCGTCGGCAGCACCTTGCGGCCCTCGAGCTTGGACAGGTCCAGCAGCGAGCGGAACAGCAGGTCGATGGTCTGGGTGCCGGCGGCCACCTGCTCGACCAGCGGATGGAGCGAGGACGACTTGTTGCGCGCGCGCAGCGCCTCGACCAGCATCACCAGCGCATGCACGGGCTGGCGCAGGTCGTGGCTGGCGGCGGCGAGAAAGCGCGACTTCTCCTCGCTGGCATGCAGCGCGCGCTCCTTTTCCTCCTGGAACTGCTTGGCCAGGCGGCGGCTGTCGCTCTCGAGCTGGATGGCCCGCACCAGCGTGCGCTGCAGGTTCAGCGCGTGGCGCGTGAGCATGATGGCGTAGACCACCAGCAGCAACTGCACGTAGGTGCCGTGGCCCGGAAAGGCGTAATCGGCCAACAAAATGTTGGGCACCAGGATCGGAATGCCGGCGTAGACCAGGTTCGACGGCACCGGCGACTGCGCGGTGACGCCGCCGGCCAGCACGCCCACCGCGAGCAGGTACAGCACGCTGGAGAACACGGCGGAGCCGGTGAACAGGTGCAGCAGCGCGGAGCTGCCCCAGGTCAGCCCGGTCAGGAAGGCGAGCGCGCGCATGTTGGCCCACCACTTGCGCGTATGGGCCGAGCGGCTCATGGTGGCGCCGTCGCGCAGGTAGCCGTAGTAGAACCACGTCGACGCGGTGGCCAGCACCAGCATCACGCCGCACCAGCCCAGCAGCGCGGCATGGTCGGCGGCGGACCAGAAGGCGACCGCGGTCAGCGCCGGCAGCACCAGCGAGGCCACGGTGGCGGTGGGAGAGACGCGATGGATGGTCGCCAGCAGCTTGGCCCGCGTTTCGGTATCGAGCGGAGGCCCTGGCGGCGGCAGGATTCGGTTGAGCAGCGCGTTCAAGGGAAGGGCTGGGACGTCGGATGCGATCCGCCGTATCATGCCGCCTTTTGGGGAGTGGCGCCACGCCGATGGGCCGATCCGTGCACAAAAACGCCAGCCCGCGCGCCGGGCCCGGTACCGCCGGGCGAAACTCGTCCCCCATTCGCCTTATAATGCCCGCTTTACCCAAACGCTCGACGCCGTCCTCGTGAAAGTCTTCCGTGGCCTGCCCAATGCCGAGAGCCGGGCGCCCTGCGCCCTGACCATCGGCAATTTCGACGGTGTCCACCGCGGCCACCAGTCGCTGCTCGCGCGCGCGCGCGCGGCGGCCGACGCGCGCGGCCTGCCGCTGTGCGTGATGACCTTCGAGCCGCACCCGCGCGAGTTCTTCACCCCGGACAAGGCGCCCGCGCGCATCGCGCTGCTGCGCGACAAGCTCGAGAGCCTGCGCCGCAACGGGGTCGACCGCGTGGTGGTCGAGCATTTCAACGCCCATTTCGCCGCCCAGTCGCCGCAGGCCTTCGTCGAGAACGTGCTATGGCACGGCCTGCACACGCGCTGGCTGCTGGTCGGCGACGATTTCCGCTTCGGCGCACGCCGCGCCGGCGACTTCGCCTACCTGCAGCAGGCCGGCGCCCAGTTCGGCTTCGACGTCGAGCAGATGGGCTCGGTCTCCGAGGGCGGCGTGCGCATCTCCAGCTCCGCGGTGCGCCAGGCGCTGGTCAGCGGCGACCTCGAGCATGCGCGCCGCCTGCTCGGCCACGGCTACGCCATCAGCGGGCACGTGGTGCACGGGCGCAAGCTGGGGCGCGACCTCGGTTTCCCCACCATCAACCTGCGCATCTCGCACAAGCGGCCGGCGGTCAGCGGCATCTTCGTGGTGCAGGTGCACGGCCTGGGCGAGCATCCGGTGCCCGGCGTGGCCAGCATCGGCGTGCGCCCGACCATCGAGGACGCCGGCCGGGTATTGCTGGAGGTGCATCTGTTCGACTTCAGCCAGAGCATCTACGGCAAGCTGGTGCGCGTCGAGTTCATGAAGAAGCTGCGCGACGAGGCCCGCTTCGACGGCCTGGAAGCGCTGACCGCGGCCATCGCCAAGGACTGCGCGGATGCGCGCGCGTTCTTCGGCCTGACCGTGCCGGGCTCGCCCGCGGGCACGCCCCCGGCCGCGGGCAGCCGCGACTTCGCCACCTCCGCCACCGACCGAATTAGCTAGCGCCCCGTTCCCGCGCAGCGGGACCCGGGTCGCTACCCCTTCAAACCCGAGGCTTCCCCGCAGCCAGCCCACGCCGTACCGCGCGCCCGCAGCCAGCCGAGCTGGCGCCTCGCGCGCCAACCGAATTGTCCCGAGAATCGACATGTCCAACGACAAACGCGCCAAGCCCGAAAAAAGCAAGTACCCGGTCAACCTGCTCGACACCCCGTTCCCGATGCGCGGCGACCTGCCCAAGCGCGAGCCGCTGTGGGTCAAGCAGTGGCAGGACAAGCAGATCTACAAGAAGATCCGGGCCGCCCGCAAGGGCGCGAAGAAGTTCATCCTGCATGACGGCCCGCCGTACGCCAACGGCGACATCCACATCGGCCACGCGGTGAACAAGATCCTCAAGGACATGATCATCAAGGCGCGCGGCCTGTCGGGCCTGGACGCCGTCTACGTGCCGGGCTGGGACTGCCACGGCATGCCGATCGAGATCCAGATCGAGAAGCAGTTCGGCAAGGGCCTGCCGGTGCAGGAAGTCCAGTCGAAGGCGCGCGCCTACGCCACCGAGCAGATCGCCCGCCAGAAGCTGGACTTCGAGCGCCTGGGCGTGCTCGGCGACTGGGACCATCCCTACCTGACCATGAACCACAGCAACGAAGCCGACGAGCTGCGCGCGCTGGGCAAGATCATGGAAAAGGGCTACGTGTTCCGCGGCCTCAAGCCGGTGAACTGGTGCTTCGACTGCGGCTCGGCGCTGGCCGAGGCCGAGGTCGAGTACAAGGACAAGACCGACCTCTCCATCGACGTGGGCTTCCCGTTCGCCGAGACCGACAAGCTGGCCCATGCGTTCAAGCTGCCGGCCGCGCAACTGGCGGCCAGGCCGGGCTGGGTCGTGATCTGGACCACCACGCCGTGGACCATCCCGTCCAACCAGGCGCTCAACGTGCACCCGGAAGTGGAATACGCGCTGGTCGACACGCCGCGCGGCCACCTGATCCTGGCCACCGAGCGCGTCGAGGAGCAGCTCAAGGTCTACGGCCTCGAAGGCAGCGTGCTGGCCACCGCCACGGGCGCGGCGCTGTCGGAGATCCGCTTCCACCATCCGCTGGCGAAGACCGACGCGGGCTACGACCGCCTCTCGCCGGTCTACCTGGGCGAGTACGTCACCACCGATACCGGCACCGGCATCGTGCACTCGGCGCCGGCCTACGGCGTGGAGGACTTCCAGTCGTGCAAGGCGCACGGCATGAGCGACGCCGACATCATCAGCCCGGTGATGGGCGACGGCGTCTACGCCAGCACGCTGCCGCTGTTCGGCGGCGAGAAGATCTGGGACGCCAACCCGAAGATCGTCGCGGTGCTGGAAGCCTCGGGCAACCTGTTCAACTCGCACAGGTACACCCACAGCTACATGCACTGCTGGCGCCACAAGACGCCGATCATCTACCGCGCCACCTCGCAGTGGTTCGCGGGCATGGACGTGGACCCGGTCGACGACGGCCCGACCCTGCGCGAGACCGCGCTGGCCGGCATCGAGGCCACCGAGTTCTACCCCGCCTGGGGCAAGCAGCGCCTGCACAACATGATCGCCAACCGGCCCGACTGGACCCTGTCGCGCCAGCGCCAGTGGGGCGTGCCGATGGCGTTCTTCGTGCACAAGGAAACCGGCGCGCTGCATCCGCGCACGCCGGCGCTGCTCGAGGAAGTGGCCAGGCGCGTGGAGCAGCACGGCATCGAGGCCTGGCAGACGCTGGACCCGCAGGAACTGCTCGGCGACGAGGCCGCGCTCTACGAGAAGAACCGCGACACGCTCGACGTCTGGTTCGACTCCGGCACCACGCACTGGACCGTGATCCGCGGCTCGCACCGCGCGGACCTGTACGACCCGTCGGCCGACCTGCCCGAGGGCCGCCTGGCGGACCTGTACCTGGAAGGCTCGGACCAGCACCGCGGCTGGTTCCATTCCTCGCTGCTGACCGCCTCGATGCTGTACGGCAAGCCGCCCTACAAGGCGCTGCTCACGCACGGCTTCACCGTCGACGGCGAAGGCCGCAAGATGTCCAAGTCGGTCGGCAACACGGTGTCGCCGCAGGACGTGTCGAACAAGATGGGCGCCGAGATCATCCGCCTGTGGGTGGCCTCGACCGACTACTCGGGCGAGCTGTCGATCTCCGACGAGATCCTCAAGCGCGTGGTGGAAGGCTACCGCCGCATCCGCAACACGCTGCGCTTCCTGCTGGCCAACCTGGCCGACTACGACCACGCGCAGCACGCGCTGCCGGTGTCGGAATGGCTGGAGATCGACCGCTACGCGGTGGCGCTGACCGGCCGCCTGCAGCGCGAGATCCTGTCGCACTACGAGGCCTACGAATTCCACCCGGTGGTCGCCAAGCTGCAGACCTTCTGCTCGGAAGACCTCGGCGGCTTCTACCTCGACGTGCTCAAGGACCGCCTCTACACCACGGCGCCCGGCTCGCAGGCGCGCCGCGCCGCGCAGAACGCGGTCTACCACGTCACCCAGGCCATGCTGCACTGGATGGCGCCGTTCCTCTCGTTTACCGCCGAGGAAGCGTGGCAGATCTTCGGCCACGGCACCGAGCACCGCGACACCATCTTCACCAGCACCTACTACGAGGTGCCGGCGGTCGACGACGCCGACGACCTGCTGCAGAAGTGGCAGACCATCCGCGACGTGCGCGCGGAAGTCACCAGGCAGCTCGAAGCGGTGCGCGTGGACGGCGAGATCGGCTCGTCGCTGCAGGCCGAAGTCACCATCCAGGCCGGCGGCCCGGTGCTGGCCGCGCTGCAAAGCCTGGCCGACGACCTGCGCTTCGTGCTGCTGACCTCGGCAGCCAAGGTGGCGCCGGCGCCGGAAGGCGGCGACCTGATGGTCACGGTGACGCCGTCGGCCCACGCCAAGTGCGAGCGCTGCTGGCACTACCGCGCCGACGTCGGCCGCGACCCGGCCCATCCCACCCTCTGCGGGCGCTGCGACAGCAACCTGTTCGGCGCCGGCGAACACAGGAGCCACGCCTGATGGCCGCCACCACCACACGCGGCGCGCGCGCCGGCAAGCGCGCCAGCAAGGCCAGCCACACCACGCCGCTGCTGTGGCTGGCGTTCGCCCTGCTGGTGATCGTGCTCGACCAGTTCTTCAAGATCGTCATCGTCAGGACCTTCGCCTACGGCGAATCGCGCCCCGTGACCGGCTTCTTCAACCTGGTGCTGGTCTACAACAAGGGCGCCGCCTTCAGCTTCCTGGCCGACGCCGGCGGCTGGCAGCGCTGGTTCTTCACCGCGCTGGGCGTGGTGGTGGGCCTGTTCATCGTGTGGATGCTGTACCGCCACACCGGCCAGCGCCTGTTCTGCTTCGCCATCTCGCTGATCCTGGGCGGCGCCATCGGCAACGTGGTGGACCGCGTGATCTACGGCCACGTGATCGACTTCCTCGACTTCCACGCGCGCAACTACCACTGGCCCGCGTTCAACGTGGCGGACTGCGCCATCACGGTCGGCGCGGTGCTGCTGATCGTGGACGAGCTGCGGCGCGTGCGCCGGCACTGAACGGCGCCGGGCGCGCCGCGCGCTCAGTGGCGCACGGCGTACCAGGCGTGCTTGAGATATTCGGCAAGCACCGCGCCCGCTTCGTAGACCACCAGCGACCTGTCCAGGCTCACGCCGGGATGGACGCCGTGGGCGCCCCACTCGACCTCGCCCCAGGCCTGGCGGAACGATTGCAGGGCCCGGCCGGTGTGGTACCAGCTGGTCACCAGCACCGCCCGGCGCGGCGCGAACCGCTCCAGCTGCGCCCGCGTCATGCGGGCGTTTTCCCAGGTGCTGCGCGAAGTGCATTCGTAGCCGATGCGCCCGCGCGGCACGCCGGCCATGACCAGGCGCCGCACGTTGAGCAGGCAGTCGCCGGCGCCGGTGACGAACACGAACGGCGCCACGCCGGCGTGATACAGCTCCGCCGCGCCGATCACGCGCTCGCCCGATTCCCCGCCCAGCACCACGATCCAGTCCGCCCGCGCCGGCACGTCCTCGCGCGGCAGCCAGACCTTGGCGAAGGCCAGCAGCAGCAGGGCCAGCGCGAACACGCCCGCCAGCAACAGCAGGATCAGGTTCTGCGGGCGCAGCGGGCGCGGCGTGCGGTGCTGGCGAAACAAGGGACGTGGCGACATGAGGTTGGCGGGCAAAGGTGAGAGGATGAGCGGGATGGGGAGGCCGGCGCGGCCGCGAGCGGCGGCGCGGCAAACGCGCGCGCGGGCAAGCCGGTATTATTGACGTTTCTCCGGCGCAGCGGCATGCCATTGCGGGACAATCGCAAGGCAACCGAGCCCCGGCACCCGGACCACACCTTCGAGCAAAGAGCATCATGGATCTGCGAGGCAAGCATCTCGTCCTTGGCCTGACCGGCGGCATCGCCTGCTACAAGTCGGCCGAGCTGGTCCGCCTGCTGACCAAGGCCGGCGCGACCGTGCAGGTGGTCATGACCGAGGCCGCGACCCACTTCATCACCCCGGTCACGATGCAGGCGCTGTCGGGCCGGCCGGTATTCACGTCCCAGTGGGATGCGCGCGTGGGCAACAACATGGCCCACATCGACCTGTCGCGCGAGGCCGACGCCATCGTCATCGCACCCGCCTCCACCGATTTCCTCGCGCGGCTGGCCAACGGCCTGTGCGACGACCTGCTCTCCACGCTGTGCATCGCGCGCGACTGCCCGCTGCTGGTGGTGCCCGCCATGAACCGCCAGATGTGGGGCGCGCCGGCCACGCAGCGCAATGCCGCGCAACTGCGCGCCGACGGCGTGGCGATCCTCGGCCCCGGCAGCGGCGACCAGGCCTGCGGCGAGATCGGCGACGGCCGCATGCTGGAGCCGGAGGAGATCGTCGAGGACCTCGTCGCCTTCTTCCAGCCCAAGCCGCTGGCGGGCCGCCGCGTGGTGATCACGGCCGGGCCGACCTTCGAGGCGATCGACCCGGTGCGCGGCATCACCAACCGCTCCTCGGGCAAGATGGGCTTCGCCATCGCGCGCGCGGCGCGCGAGGCCGGCGCCGACGTGATCCTGGTGGCGGGACCGACCGCGCAGCCGACGCCGCGCGGCGTGGCGCGCGCCGACGTGGAAAGCGCGCAGCAGATGTTCGACGCGGTGCTGGCGAACCTGACCGGCGCCGACGTGTTCATCGCCGTGGCGGCGGTGGCCGACTGGCGCCCGGCCGAGGTGGCCACGCAGAAACTCAAGAAGGCCAACGACACCGACACGCCGACGCTGCGGTTCGTGCAGAACCCGGACATCCTCGCCGCCGTGGCGGCGCGCGCGAACGCGCCCTACTGCGTGGGCTTCGCCGCCGAGAGCGAGAAGCTCGAGCAATACGGCGAGCAGAAGCGCCAGCGCAAGAACGTGCCGCTGCTGGTCGGCAATATCGGCCACCAGACCTTCGGCCTCGACGACAACGAGATCGTGCTGTTCGACGCCAGGGGCGTGACGCGCCTGCCGCGCGCGGACAAGCTCACGCTGGCGCGCCACCTGGTGGCCGCCATCGGCCAGCGCCTGCCGGCGCGCTGAAGCCCGCGCCCGCGTCCCTTTCACACGACCCCCTCCCCTTGGCACGAACCCCACATGCCTGAAAGCAAACCCAAGCTGCGCCTCTCGGTGCTGGACCAGAGCCCGGTCATCGCCGGCCACAGCGCGCGCGACGCGCTGGCCGCCACGGTGGAGCTGGCGCAGGCCGCCGACGCGCTCGGCTACACGCGCTACTGGTGCGCCGAGCACCACGGCCTGCGCGGCGTGTGCAACCCGGCGCCGGAAGTCATGCTGGCGCGCCTGGGCAGCGTCACGCGGCGCATCCGGCTGGGCTCGGGCGGCGTGATGCTGCCCTACTACAGCCCGTTCAAGGTGGCCGAGCAGTTCCGCATGCTCGAAGGCCTGTTCCCGGGCCGCATCGACCTCGGCGTGGGCCGCGCGCCGGGCGGCGACCTGCGCACCGCGCAGGCCGTGGCGATGGGCGACTACAACCGCGGCGACCGTTTCGCCGAGCAGGTGCAGGACCTGTCCTGGCTGCTGCGCGGCGAGGTGCCGCCCGGGCACATCGCCGAGGGCGTGGTGCCGCAGCCGGAGATCGATACCCGGCCCGAGCTGTGGGTGCTGGGCTCGAGCGACTACGGCGGCGCGCTGGCGGCCCGGCTCGGCCTGCGCTTCGCCTTCGCCCACTTCATCAATCCGCACATGGGCCACGCCGTGGCGCGCCACTACCGCGAGGACTTCGCGCCCGCGTATGACGCGCGCCCGTACAGCGCCGCGGCGATCTTCGTGATCTGCGCCGATACCGAGGCCGAGGCGGCGGCGCTGGAGCGCGCCGTGGACCTGCGCCGGCTGCAGATGGCCTATGGCGTCAATGCGCCGATCCCGTCGCTGGAGCAGGCCGCGCGGCACGAGCCCACCGAGCGCGACCGCCTGATCGTCGAGCGCGAGCGCCCGCGCACCATCTGCGGCACGCCGGAGCAGGTGGCGCAGCGCATGCTGGACCTGCGCGAGCGCTTCCAGGCCGACGAACTGGTGGTGCTGAGCGTGGCCGCCAGCTACGCGGCGCGGCTGCGCACCTACGAACTGCTGGCGCAGGCCTTCGATCTCTCGGCGGACTGAGGCGGGCCGGCGCGGCGGCCCGTTCGGCTATCATCCCGGGTTGCCAACGTTTTTCGTTTTCCGGGACCGACAGCCATGACCATCGAAGCCAATCCGACCGTCGAAATCAAGGTGCTCGACGCACGCCTGCACGAATGGGGCCTGCCCGCCTACCAGAGCGACATGGCGGCGGCGATCGACCTGCACGCCTGCCTGGACGCGCCGCTCACGATCGCGCCCGGCACGCCGGCGCAGCTGGTGCCGGCCGGCATCGCCGTGCACATGGCCAATCCGTACATGGCGGCCACCATCGCGCCGCGCTCGGGCCTGGGCCACAAGAAGGGGCTGGTGCTGGGCAATTCGATCGGCGTGATCGATGCCGACTACCAGGGCCCGATCATGGTCAGCGTGTGGAACCGCAACGCGCCCGGCACCGCGCCGATCGTGATCGAGCCGGGCGAGCGCATCGCGCAGATGATGTTCGTGCCGGTGCTGCGGCCCGTGTTCAGGACGGTGGAGGATTTTTCCGCGGACAGCGCGCGCGGCGCGGGCGGGTTCGGCTCGACCGGCGTGCACCACGCCGGCAAGGGCGCCTGAGCGCCGCGGGACGGGAAAGCAGGCGCGCGCGGCGCGCCCGCTGGCGAGCCTGTTAGTGCGCCTGCTCGAACAGCAGCGCCACGCCGCCGGCCAGCGCGGCCGGGATCAGGCTCTGCGCCGGGCCCAGGTCGAACGCGTCCACGCCGGCGGCGCGCCAGTGCGCGCGGGCCGCGGCGAGGTCTGCGGTGCGCAGCCGGATGGCGGCATAACCGGGCACCGCGCGCCGCACCTGCTCGGTACCGGTGGCCGCGGCCAGCGCCTGCGGCGTGGTCACGACCAGCGCCGCGCCGTCCAGCGCCAGGCTGCAG
The DNA here is from genome assembly GCF_058789195.1 of Cupriavidus sp. FW216-B1. Classification (NCBI taxonomy): domain Bacteria; kingdom Pseudomonadati; phylum Pseudomonadota; class Betaproteobacteria; order Burkholderiales; family Burkholderiaceae; genus Cupriavidus; species Cupriavidus sp. FW216-B1. The sequence continues at coordinate 99,678 of NZ_JBYTEL010000015.1, forward strand.
ATGTGCTCGTTGATTTGCGTCATCTCGCCGCCGGTGAGCTCGGCATAGGCCCGGCCGGCGGCGTCGACCAGCGCCGGCGCCACCACCAGGAACATGGTGGCGATGCCGGTGGCGCCGTTGGCGTGCGCGGTCCACTCGGGGCGCCACAGCAGCTCCGGCGTGACGTGCTCGCAGAGGAAGAAGCGCGCGCCGGGCGCATCGTCGATGGCGGTGACGCAGAACGTGGCGGGATGCTCGCTGCCGTCGTCCAGCCGCACCGGGCGCGAGAACCTGACCGCCTCCGAGGCATGCCATCCGTCCGCGCGCAGCTGCGTCGCGGCCGCGGCGCTGTCGGCGCTCTTGCAGGACAGCGCCGCGCAGCCGCCGCCGGCTTGCTGGGCGTCCCAGTAATACTGGCGCGCGGGGCTCGGCGCGGTGACGTGCAGCAGCTCCAGGTAGTCGCGCTCCAGCATCACGCAATGGTTCTGCGAGCCGAGCGTGTGGTAGCCGCGCGGCGTCAGGGTGAAGCCGAACCCGCGCCACGCCTGCGCGGCGGCGTCGAGATCGGGGCACACCATCACGGCATGGTCTAGCGGTTCCGTCGTCATCGCTACCTCTGCAAGTCCTGCAATCAATCGAATCGGTCGACCGGCCGCAATCGGCCGGTCAGTCGAACTGGATGTTGGCCTTGCGCGCCACCGCCTGCCACTTGTCGTGCTCATGGCGGACCAGGCTGGCGAGTTCGGCCGGGCTGCCGCCGACGACCTCGAAACCCTGCATGGCCAGCGCGTCCATCACGCGCGGCTGCCGCAGCGCGCGCACCAGCGCGTCGTGCAGGCGGCCCACCAGCGGCTCGGGCAGGCCGGCCGGGCCGAACACGCCGATCCAGGAATACGCCTCGAAGCCGCGATAGCCCTGCTCGCTCACGGTCGGCAGTTGCGGGAACTGGGGCAGCCGCGCGCTGCCGGTCACGCCCAGCAGCTTGACCGTCTTGGCCGCCACGTGCGCCTGCACGGCCGCGTAGCTCGAGAAAAAGACGTCGACTTCGTTGGACAGCACGGCCTGCACCGCCGGGCCGCCGCCTTTGTATGGAACATGGAGAAAGCGCACCCCGGCCTCGGTCGCCAGCGCCTCGGCCGCCAGCTGGTTGAGGCTGCCCACGCCCGACGAGGCGTAGTGGATGCTCTCCGGCTTCTCGCGCGCCATCGCCACCAGTTCCTTCACGTTGGAAGCCGGCAGCGAGGGATTGGCGGCGATCACCAGCGGGAAGCGTACCAGCTGCGAGATCGGCGTGAAATCGCGGAAGGTGTCGTAAGGCAGGTGCTTGTAGGCAAACGGGTTGATGGCGTGGGTGTCGAACGCCATCAGCAGGGTGGTGCCGTCGGGCCTGGCGCGCGCCACCATGCTGGAGGCGATCAGCCCGCCGGCGCCCGGCTTGTTGTCGATCACCACGGTCTGGCCGAGGCCGCTCTTGAGGCCGGGCTGCAGCTGGCGCGCGACGATGTCGACGCTGCCGCCGGGCGGGAACGGCAGCACCATCGAAATGGGCCGGCCGGCGCCGCCGACGGGGGCATCGCCGCCCTGGGCGGCATGGCCGGGCGCGGGAATCAGGGGCATCGCGCCCAGCGGCAGCGATTTGAGCAGCAGGCGGCGCAGCCGCGAGCGTTCGGTCAGGGACATCGGGTACTCAGGCAAATGGCGGGCTCGACGCAGCTACCGTGGCAGCCGCACCCGGCCACAACAAAAAAGGGCGGCATTGCTGCCGCCCTGTATTTTGCCCGAGGATAGCACGAATTGCTGGCGGCAGGACTGCCGCCAGCCTTCCCGCCCGGCGGGCGCCTTACACCTCCGCCTTCTCGTTCTCGGGCGCCTCCGGGGGTTCCGGCGGCTCCGCGGCGGCTTCGGTGAAGTCCAGCTTGATCTGGTCCTGCTCGTCGAGGTCGACCACGACCTTGCCGCCCGAGACCAGCTTGCCGAACAGCAGTTCGTCGGCCAGCGCCTTGCGGATCAGGTCCTGGATCAGGCGCTGCATCGGCCGCGCGCCCATCAGCGGATCGAAGCCCTTCTTGGCGAGGAACTTGCGCAGTTTCTCGCTGAAGCTGGCTTCCACCTTCTTCTCGTGGAGCTGCTCCTCGAGCTGCATGAGGAACTTGTCCACCACGCGCAGGATGATTTCCTCGTCCAGCGAGCGGAAGCTGATGATGGCGTCCAGCCGGTTGCGGAACTCCGGCGTGAACATGCGCTTGATGTCGGCCATCTCGTCGCCCTGCTCGCGCGCCGAGGTGAAGCCGATGGTGGCGCGGTTCATGGTCTCCGCTCCCGCATTGGTGGTCATGATGATGATCACGTTGCGGAAGTCGGCGCGGCGGCCGTTGTTGTCGGTCAGCGCGCCGTGGTCCATCACCTGCAGCAGGATGTTGAAGATGTCCGGGTGCGCCTTCTCGATTTCGTCGAGCAGCAGCACGCAGTGCGGCTTCTTGGTGACGGCCTCGGTCAGCAGGCCGCCCTGGTCGAAGCCCACGTAGCCCGGAGGCGCGCCGATCAGCCGGCTCACCGCGTGGCGCTCCATGTATTCGGACATGTCGAAGCGCAGCAGCTCGATGCCCATGATGAAAGCGAGCTGCTTGGCGACCTCGGTCTTGCCCACGCCGGTCGGGCCGGAGAACAGGAACGAGCCGATCGGCTTGTCGGTCTTGCCCAGGCCCGCGCGCGACATCTTGATGGCCGAGGCCAGCGCCTCGATGGCCGGGTCCTGGCCGAACACCACCGACTTCAGGTCGCGGTCCAGCGTCTGCAGCTTGCTGCGGTCGTCCTGGTTGACGCTCTGCGGCGGGATGCGGGCGATGCGCGAGACGATGTCCTCGATCTCGCCCTTGCCGATGGTCTTCTTCTGCTTGGACTTCGGCAGGATGCGCTGCGCGGCGCCTGCCTCGTCGATCACATCGATGGCCTTGTCCGGCAGGTGGCGGTCGGTGATGAAGCGCGCCGACAGCTCGGCCGCGGCAGTCAGCGCCGCCGCCGCGTACTTGACGCCGTGGTGCTCCTCGAAGCGCGACTTCAGGCCGCGCAGGATCTGCACGGTCTGGTCGACCGACGGCTCCACCACGTCGATCTTCTGGAACCGGCGCGACAGCGCCGCGTCCTTCTCGAAGATGCCGCGATACTCGGTGAAGGTGGTCGCGCCGATGCACTTGAGCTGGCCCGACGACAGCGCCGGCTTGAGCAGGTTGCTGGCGTCCAGCGTGCCGCCCGAGGCGGCGCCCGCGCCGATCAGCGTGTGGATCTCGTCGATGAACAGGATCGCGTTCGGATTGTCCTTGAGCGACTTGAGCACGCCCTTGAGGCGCTGCTCGAAATCGCCGCGGTACTTGGTGCCGGCCAGCAGCGCGCCCATGTCGAGCGAGTACACGACCGCCTTTTCGAGGATGTCGGGCACTTCGTTCTTGGTGATGCGCCAGGCCAGGCCCTCCGCGATGGCGGTCTTGCCGACGCCGGCCTCGCCCACCAGCAGCGGGTTGTTCTTGCGCCGGCGGCACAGCACCTGGACCACGCGCTCGACTTCGCTCTCGCGGCCGATCAGCGGATCGATCTTGCCGGCCTTGGCCAGCACGTTCAGGTTCTGGGTGAACTGCTCGAGCGGGCTTTCCTTGCCATCGCCGCCTTCGCCCTCGGCCGCGCCCTCGCCATGCTTGGCGGGCTCGGCCTGGTCCTTGCGGATGCCGTGGCTGATGAAATTGACCACGTCCAGCCGGGTCACGCCCTGCTGCTGGAGGTAGTACACCGCGTGCGAGTCCTTTTCGCCGAAGATCGCCACCAGCACGTTGGCGCCCGTCACTTCCTTCTTGCCGTTGGAAGTGGACTGCACGTGCATGATGGCGCGCTGGATCACGCGCTGGAAGCCCAGCGTGGGCTGGGTATCCACCTCGTCGGTGCCGGGCACCACCGGGGTATTGTCCGCGATGAAATTTTTCAGGCTGGTGCGCAGGTCCTCGATATTGGCTGCGCAGGCGCGCAAGACTTCCGCTGCCGTGGGGTTGTCAAGCAACGCCAGTAGCAGGTGCTCCACGGTGATGAACTCGTGGCGTGCCTGCCGCGCTTCAACAAACGCCATGTGCAGGCTGACTTCCAATTCTTGCGCAATCATGCTTCCTCCATCACGCACTGCAACGGATGACCCGCCTGCCGTGCGTGCGTTGACACCAGCTCGACCTTCGTCGCCGCGATATCCCTGGTATAGATACCGCAGACCCCCTTGCCTTCCCGGTGGACGGTGAGCATGATCTGCGTCGCCGTCTCCCGGTCCCTGCTGAAATACTGCTGCAGGATCATCACGACGAACTCCATCGGGGTGAAGTCGTCATTCAGCAGCAGGACCTTGTACATGGCGGGCGGTTTGAGCGCCTGCTCTTTCCGCTCCAGTACGGTGCCTGCTTCGCGTTGTGGGACATTTGCCAGCCGTGTAGCCATGGCTTTATTCTAACCCTTACGCACAACTCTGCAATTTGGGGAAAAGACACGGGATTCAAGAGGCCGATGCAGCGGCCATCGAAATTCCGGAGATGCCGAATGCATCCGGGGACACCCGGAAGCGCGGGCGCGCCGCCAGGACCCAAACCCCTCCAAAATACCACCGACCGCCGTTCCTTTCCCGCCACACCCTACGGCGAGTGGGGAATCTGCCAGCTTGACAGTGACCATGTTTGCCAGAAGAATCGTTCACACATTCAGTCTGGTTACGCGAGCCAAGCAATATGCCGGACCTGGGTGATCCGTGAGCAGGGAGGCCCACGAATCCGGCGGCGGCGAGTCAGCATCGAGAAACTGGCCGCCACGCGGTGCCCCGCAAGTCGTGCCACAGCGCCCGGCCCGGTCTGACCGGCCCGGCGCGAAGCCACATGCCGGGCGCCGGCTGGCCGCGGCGCTTTCCCCCGCTCGTATCCTGCTTTTTTTGTTGGGGGAGTTTATGGCAAGCGGTATCGTCAAATGGTTCAATGACGCCAAGGGCTTTGGGTTCATCAAGCCGGACGACGGCGAAGAAGAACTGTTTGCGCACTTTTCGGCCATCCAGATGAGTGGCTTCAAGACCCTGAAAGAGGGTCAGCGCGTATCCTTCGAAATCATCCAGGGTCCCAAGGGCAAGCAAGCCACCAATATCCAGGACGCTGCTGCCTGAAGACGCTGTGCATGGCCGCACCCGCCGGCAGAGCGCGCGGCGGCCACGAAAGGATGCGGGGGAGTCCTCCCCGGAACGGGATCGGCCTGTAGCCCCCCGGATACCGCCCGGCCCTGGCTGCCGGCGTGCCGTGTCCGGAAAGACAGGCTGAACAGCAGTACGCGACGCATCCGTCAAAAAGCCCGGTCAGGTCAATGCCGGGCTTTTTGTTTGGCTGCCACATCGCGGCAGCGCCGCCGACAACCCCGCCTGCCACGATCCCTTCCGGTTTCATCCTGACTGCGCGCACCAATGAAAAACCCCCGGCACCTCCTCGCGGAAGCCCGGGGGCCGGCCGGCTCGCGCCTCCAAGCCAGAAGGGGCAGCTGGCAGCTAGCGCTTACATATTGTCGATCATCACCTGGCCAAAGCCCGAGCACGACACCTGTGTGGCGCCTTCAAGCAGGCGGGCGAAGTCGTAGGTGACCTTCTTCGACAGGATCGATTTCTCCATCGACGAGATGATCAGGTCGGCGGCCTCGGTCCAGCCCATGTGGCGCAGCATCATTTCGGCGGACAGGATCTCGGAGCCCGGGTTCACGTAGTCCTTGCCGGCGTACTTCGGCGCGGTGCCGTGGGTGGCTTCGAACATGGCCACCGAGTCGGACAGGTTGGCGCCGGGGGCGATGCCGATGCCGCCGACCTGGGCCGCCAGCGCGTCGGAGATGTAGTCGCCGTTCAGGTTCAGCGTGGCGATCACCGAGTATTCGGCCGGGCGCAGCAGGATCTGCTGCAGGAAGGCGTCGGCGATGGCGTCCTTGATGACGATCTCGCGGCCGGTCTTGGGGTTCTTGAACTTGCACCACGGGCCACCGTCGATCGGCTCGGCGCCGAATTCCTTCTGCGCCAGCTCGTAGGCCCAGTCGCGGAAGCCGCCTTCGGTGAACTTCATGATGTTGCCCTTGTGCACGATGGTCACGGAGGGTTTGTCGTTGTCGATCGCGTACTGGATGGCCTTGCGCACCAGGCGCTGGGTGCCCTGGCGGGAAACCGGCTTGACGCCGATGCCCGAGGTTTCCGGGAAGCGGATCTTCTTGACGCCCATCTCGTTCTGCAGGAAGGCGATCAGCTTCTTGGCCTGCTCGCTTTCCGCTTCCCACTCGATGCCGGCGTAGATGTCTTCCGAGTTCTCGCGGAAGATCACCATGTCGATCTTCTGCGGCTCGCGCACCGGCGAAGGCACGCCCTTGAAGTAGGCCACCGGGCGCAGGCAGACGTAGAGGTCGAGTTGCTGGCGCAGCGCCACGTTCAGCGAGCGGATGCCGCCGCCGACCGGCGTGGTCAGCGGGCCCTTGATCGACACCACGTATTCCTTCAGGGCCTGCAGCGTCTCCTCGGGCAGCCACACGTCGGGGCCGTAGACCTTGGTCGACTTCTCGCCGGCGTAGATCTCCATCCACGAGATCTTGCGCTTGCCGGCGTAGGCCTTGGCCACCGCGGCGTCGACCACCTTGATCATCACCGGGGTGATGTCCAGGCCCGTTCCGTCGCCCTCGATGAAGGGAATGATCGGATTGTCCGGAACATTCAGCGAGAAATCCTGGTTGACCGTGATCTTGTCACCGGCCGGAACCTTGATGTGTTGGTACATGACGTCTCCAGTACGGAACGGGGGGATGGGACAGGCCGCCAGGCGCGCGGGCCGGGCGGCGGGATATGGGGAAGCGCGGGGGCATTTTAGCGGGATCGCCGAAGCTGCGATGGTGCGTTGCACACAGCCGCCGGCCGGTGGCACGCCAAATGCGTTCCAGTCTTATATAAGACATAAGACTGTCTTTCATTATGCAACAAAATCCCGCGATCCGCCATCGCCACGGCGCCCTGCCGCAGCGCCGGGCCGCCGGCCGGGCGCGCGGCTGCGGCATACTGGCGCCCGTCGGCGCGTTGCCGGCATCGTCTTCCAGCCTCCGCATGACCCTGATCGCCCTGAACAAACCCTTCGGCACCATGAGCCAGTTTTCCGCGCACCCGTCGCGCCCGACGCTGGCCGACTGCGTGGCGCTGCCCGGCGTGTACCCGGCCGGCCGGCTCGATGCCGACAGCGAGGGCCTGCTACTGCTGACCGACGACGGCGCCCTGCAGGCGCGCATCGCCGATCCGCACCACAAGCTGGCGAAGACGTACCTGGTGCAGGTGGAAAACGTGCCCGGCGCGGACGCGCTCGCGCGCCTGCGCGCGGGCGTGGACCTCGGCGACTTCCGCACCCGGCCCGCGCAGGCGCGCCTGATCGAGGAGCCCGGCTTCCTGTGGCCGCGCCAGCCGCCGGTGCGGTTCCGCGCCGCCATCCCGACGCAATGGCTGGAAATGGAGATCCGCGAGGGCAAGAACCGGCAGGTGCGGCGCATGACGGCGGCGGTCGGCTTTCCCACCCTGCGTCTGGTGCGCGTGAAGATCGGCGCGCTCGACCTGCGCGCGCTCGGGCTGGCGCCCGGGCAGTGGTGCGAGGTCTCGGCCGCGGATCTGGGCCTGCCCGCCGCCGCCGCCGCGCCGCGCCCGCATCCCTCCCCGCGCGCGGACACGACACGCGCGCCTGCCGGGCGGCAAACCCGGAGTCCGGGGCGCCCGCGGCGATAAAGTTACAAAAATTAACAGATCGCGGGTCAACGGCCCGCCGCCGCGCTTCGTTTTTGACAGTGACACGTCGCACACGAGTCACTCTTTCGAATCGATTCAACCTTCCGAGGTAGATAGCATGAACAAACTGATCGCTGCTCTGGTCGCCGGCCTGTTCGCCACCGGCGCTTTCGCTCAAGCCGCCGCTCCCGCACCGGCTGCTCCGGCCGCCGCGGCGCCCGCAGCGGAAGCTCCGGCTGCCAAGCCGGCCAAGAGCGCCAAGAAGAGCCACGCCAAGCACGCTCGCAAGGCCAAGGCTGCTGCGGCTGCCAAGGCTGACGCGCCGGCCGCCCAGTAAGTTCACTGCTGGCGCGCCGGACCTTGCGTCCGGCATGCGAAAGGCAGGCTGCCCGCGGGGCCGCCTGCCTTTTTTGTTGGCCGCCGCGCGGCCGGCCCGGCCGGGCAACGCGGCGAAACCATCGCGCGCGCCGCGCGCGCGATAGCTGCGTTATGCTGGCGGCTGTCCTAAACCCGTCATCCGCCGCTTCCCTTCCATGCGTCCTGTCCTCCCGTTCCTTCTCGCCGGCGGCTGCGCCGTTGCCTTCCTGACTTCCGCGCTGGCCCAGGCGCCGGCCAGCGGCCTGCCGGTCAGGCAGCTTACCGCGGGCATGTACGCGATCAAGGCGGCAATCGCCGCCACGCCGGAATCCCGCGAGCTGGGCCTGATGTACCGCAAGAACATGCCCGCCAACGAAGGCATGCTGTTCGTCTTCGAGGACAAGGCCGGGCACTGCTTCTGGATGAAGAACACCGACCTGCCGCTGTCGATCGCCTTCCTCGCCGACGACGGCGCCATCGTCAACATCGAGGACATGGCGCCGCAGACGGAAGACAATCATTGCCCGCGCGCGGCCGTGCGCTACGCGCTGGAGATGAACAAGGGATGGTTCGCGCAGAAGGGCCTGAAGGCCGGCGCGAAGATCGGCGGCCTGCCGCAGCCGCGCTAGCGGGACGGCGCGGCGGCATGCCCGCCGCGCGCGGCGACCGGATCAGTCGCGGAAGTTGTTGAAGTCCAGCGGCGCCTCGGGGACGTCCTTGCGCAACAGCGCGATCACGTTCTGCAGGTCGTCGCGCTTGGTGCCGGACACGCGCACCGCGTCGCCCTGGATGCTGGCCTGCACCTTGATCTTGCTGTCCTTGATCAGGCGCACGATCTTCTTGGCCAGGTCGCCGGTGACGCCCTTCTTGATGGTGATGACCTGCTTGACCTTGTCGCCGCTGATCTTCTCGGTCTTGCCGTAGTCGAGGAAGCGCACGTCCACATTGCGCTTGGCCATCTTGTTGATCAGCACGTCCTTGACCTGGCCGAGCTTGAAATCGTCGTCGGCGAACGCGGTCAGCTCGTTTTCCTTGTGCTCGACCCGCGCGTCCGATCCCTTGAAGTCGAAACGGGTGGTGATTTCCTTGTTGGCCTGCTCGACCGAGTTCTTCACCTCGACCATGTTCGCTTCGCACACTACGTCAAACGACGGCATTTGCACTCTCCTTGTCTTGCCTGTTGCTGATGTTGCTGATGTTGCTGATGTTGCGGTGTAGCGCCGCCCGCCCGCGGCGGGCCGGCGGCGGCGCTTACGTATAATCCAGCCTACCCTGCAGTCCGGCGCCGCCGCGCGGCCGCCGCTTCACCTTTCCCTTGCATGGCAGATTTCCACGAATTTTATCCCCTGCGCCGCCACAATACATTGGGATTCGACGTGCGCGCGCGCTTCGCCGCGCATGTGCGCAGCGAGGCCGACTTGCGGCAGGCGCTGGCCGACCCGCGCGCGCAGGGGCTGCCGCTGGTGGTGCTGGGCGGCGGCAGCAACGTGGTGCTCACGCGCGACCTCGACGCGCTGGTGCTGCTGATGGAAATTCCCGGCTACGCGGCCCGCGCGGCCGACGACGCCTTCCTGGTGACGGCCGGCGCCGGCGAGAACTGGCACGCGCTGGTCTGCCGCACCATCGCCGACGGCATGCCGGGCCTGGAAAACCTGGCGCTGATCCCCGGCACCGCCGGCGCCGCGCCGATCCAGAACATCGGCGCCTACGGCGTGGAGCTGCGCGAGCGCTTCGACAGCCTGCGCGCCTGGGACCGCCAGGCCGGCGCATTCGTCACGCTCACGCGCGAGCAGTGCCGCTTCGCCTACCGCGACAGCCTGTTCAAGGCCGAGGGCCGCGACCGCTACATCATCACCGCGGTCACGCTGCGGCTGCCGCGGCCGTGGCAGCCGGTGCTCGGCTACGCGGAACTGGCGCGGGAAATCGCCCAGGGGCCGGATGCGCCAGATACGTCAAACGCGCCGGTCAGCGCCGCGCGCATCCGCGACGCGATCATCGCGATCCGCTCGCGCAAGCTGCCCGACCCGGCCGAGATCGGCAACGCGGGCAGCTTCTTCAAGAATCCGGTGGTAAGCGCGGCGCAGCGCGACGCGCTGCTGGCCCGGCATCCCGGGCTGGTCAGCCATGCCCAGCCCGACGGCAGCTACAAGCTGGCGGCCGGCTGGCTGATCGACCAGTGCGGCCTCAAGGGCCTGCGCGACGGCGCGGTCGGCGTGTACGGCAAGCAGGCCCTGGTGCTGGTGCACCACGGCGGCGGCAACGGGCAGGAACTGCTGGCGCTGGCGCAGCGCATCGCCGAGACGGTGGCGGCGCGCTTCGGCGTGCGCATCGAGCCCGAGCCGGTCATCCTCTAGGCCGCGCCCGGGCGGGCGCGGCGCCGTGCTTCGGGTGCGTTCTTCCGGTGCATCCTTCGAGCGCGCTTTTCAGGCGCGTGCTTCAGGCAAAGTGGCAGACGTAGTCCAGGGTTTCCAGCACTTCGATGTCGAAGCTGCTGTTGCCCGGCACGTCGAACCGTTGGCCCGCGCCGTAGGTGTTCCACTGCGCCTCGCCGGCCAAGCGCACGCGGCAGCTGCCCGCGTTGATTTCCATGATTTCCGGCGCGCCCGTGTTGAAGGTCAGCGCGGCGGGGAAGATCACGCCCAGCGTCTTGCGGGTGCCGTCCGGGAACAGCACGGTGTGGCTGACGCACTTGCCGTCGAAGTAGAGGTTGGCTTTCTTGACGACGGAAACGTTGTCGAACTGGCTCATGCTTTTTCTCCTTTGATGCGGTTCTGGGTGTCTCTGGGGGCGGTGCCGGCGATAGCGGCGGCAGCGGCGCGGCGCAAAAAAAGGGGCCGTGGCGGCCCCTCTTCCCTGCTGCCATCTGCTGCCGGCCCGTGCCAGGCCGGTAGCCGTCTGCGGGCGTCACTCGCCGCGCTGGCGGCGCGCGTTCTCGGCGATACGCATCCGCAGCGCGTTGAGCTTGATGAAGCCGCCGGCGTCGGCCTGGTTGTAGGCGCCGCCGTCGTCGTCGAAGGTCGCGATGGTCTTGTCGAACAGCGTGTCCTTCGAGTCGCGCGCGACCACGATGACGTTGCCCTTGTACAGCTTGACGCGGACCCAGCCGTTGACCTTTGCCTGGGTATGGTCGATCAGGACCTGCAGCGCGCGGCGTTCCGGGCTCCACCAGTAGCCGTTGTAGATCAGGCTGGCGTAGCGCGGCATCAGGTCGTCCTTCAGGTGCGCGACTTCGCGGTCGAGCGTGATCGACTCGATGGCGCGGTGGGCCTTGAGGATGATGGTGCCGCCGGGGGTTTCGTAGCAGCCGCGGCTCTTCATGCCGACGTAGCGGTTTTCCACCAGGTCCAGGCGGCCGATGCCGTGCTTGCCGCCGAGGCGGTTCAGCTCGGTCAGCACTTCGGCCGGCGACAGGCGCTTGCCGTTCAGGCCGACGATGTCGCCGCCGTCGAATTCGATGTCGAGGTACTCGGCCGCGTCAGGCGCATTCTCGGGCGACACGGTCCAGCGCCACATGTCTTCCTCGGCCTCGGCCTTGGGGTCTTCGAGGTGGCGGCCTTCGAACGAGATGTGCAGCAGGTTGGCGTCCATCGAGTACGGCGCGCCGCCCTTCTTGTGCTTCATGTCGATGTCGATGCCGGCCTTCTCGGCGTAGGCCAGCAGCTTCTCGCGCGACAGCAGGTCCCACTCGCGCCACGGCGCGATGACCTTCACGCCCGGCTCGAGGCCGTAGTAGCCCAGCTCGAAGCGGACCTGGTCGTTGCCCTTGCCGGTGGCGCCGTGCGACACGGCATCCGCGCCGGTGCTGCGCAGGATCTCGATCTGGCGCTTGGCGATCAGCGGACGCGCGATCGAGGTGCCGAGCAGGTATTCGCCTTCGTAGACCGCGTTGGCGCGGAACATCGGGAAGACGAAGTCGCGCACGAATTCCTCGCGCAGGTCGTCGATGAAGATGTTCTCGGGCTTGATGCCGAACTTGAGCGCCTTCTGGCGGGCCGGCTCGAGTTCCTCGCCCTGGCCGATGTCGGCGGTAAAGGTGACCACCTCGCATTGATAGGTGTCCTGCAGCCACTTCAGGATCACCGAAGTGTCCAGCCCGCCGGAGTAGGCAAGCACGACTTTCTTGATATCGCTCATGTTCGACTCGATGCGCAAAGTAAGCGCGGCCGGCATGGTTGCCGGACACGCGAGAAATTGATGCGGAAAACCGCTATTTTGACACGTCCGCTCGGGCTTGGGCGGCACTTCCGGCCCTCAGGCCGCGCGGGCCCGCGGCGCCGGCGCGCCGGATGTGCGCCATGCGCTGCGCGCGGCGTTCCCGGCCGGCGCCCCGCTCAGTAGCGGCCGCAGAGCAGGTATTCCATCAGGGCCTTCTGCACGTGCAGGCGGTTCTCGGCCTCTTCCCACACCACGCTCTTGGGACCGTCGATCACCGCCGCCTCGACTTCCTCGCCGCGGTGGGCGGGCAGGCAGTGCATGAACAGCGCGTCGGGATTGGCGCGGTCCATCATGACCGTGGTCACCATCCAGTCCTGGAACGCGCGCTTGCGCGCGTCGTTCTCGGCCTCGAAGCCCATGCTGGTCCACACGTCGGTGGTGACGAGGTCCGCGCCCTGGCACGCGGCCAGCGGATCGGCGAACACGTTGACCAGGTGCGCGGCCGAGGCCGGCACCATCGCCGGGTCGAGCTGGTAGCCCGGCGGCGCCGAGAAATGGAAGTTGAAGCCGAGCCGCTCGGCCGCCTGGATCCAGGTGTAGGCCATGTTGTTGGCGTCGCCGATCCACGCCACGGTCTTGCCGCGGATGCTGCCGCGCTGCTCGATGTAGGTGAACACGTCCGCCAGCACCTGGCAGGGATGGTATTCGTTGGTCAGCCCGTTGATCACCGGCACGCGCGAATGCGCGGCGAAGCGCTCGATGATCTCCTGGCCGAAGGTGCGGATCATGATGATGTCGACCATGCGCGAGATCACCTGCGCCGCATCCTCGATCGGCTCGCCGCGCCCGAGCTGGGAATCGCGCGTGTTGAGGAACACCGCGTGGCCGCCGAGCTGGTGGATGCCGGCCTCGAACGACAGGCGCGTGCGGGTCGAATTCTTCTCGAAGATCATGGACAGCGTGCGGTCGTGCAGCGGGTGCCATGTCTCGTAATTCTTGAACTTGGCCTTCAGAATCCGCGCGCGGTCCAGCAGGTACTCGTACTCGTCGGGAGTCAGGTCGCTGAACTGGAGGTAATGCTTGATCGAAGTTGGGCTCATAAAACAAAGAAGGCGGCTCGGTGGGGGCACGCCGCCATGAAGGGTTTCATGGCCTGAGCATGCCGCGGAGCCGCCTTTCGCGTCGCTTGCGCAATTTAACTGCAAGAATCATAAGGGATTATTCCTGCTTTGGCGAGCCTGCGGGGCGCGCGAAGGTGGCCCCGGAGCTTATGCTCAGGTCTTATATAAGATATAATACTGGCTGATTCACGCGGGGCCAGGCATACCGATGCCGCTGCCCGCCGCCGGCATCAAAAGTGCCCCCGCCGACACCGACGCCCCGCTGTCCAGGCCTGGAAAAGAAACGAACCAAACGTTTCCCGGCCGCGTCAAACGGGCTTTGCGTCTGGACGAAGTCTGGCGGGTTTACCGTCGAGTCACCCGTCTTATCCCCGCAGTCCAATGAAGCCCATCGTTCGCGAATATTTCATCCAAGGCATCACCAGGGAAGGCAAGACCTTCCGTCCGAGCGACTGGGCAGAGCGGCTGTGCGGCGTGATGGCGCAATTCCGCCCCGAGGGAGACACCGGGGACCCCCGCATCACCTACTCGCCTTACGTGCGGCCCGTGATGACGGGCAACGTCAAGACCGTGGTGGTCGACGTGCGGCTGCGCGACATCGAACCCAAGGCGCTCGACTTCGTGCTCAACTTCGCGCGCGACAACAACCTGCAACTGGTCGAAGCCTGCTCGCTCGACTGAGCGGAGCGCGCGGGACCGGCATCGCCGCGGCGGTGCCGGCGGGATTGCCGGGCGGCCGGCGCCGGGGCCAGGAAAAGACAGCGCGCAAGGAAAGCGGAAAACAAAAAAGCTCGTCGAATGACGAGCTTCTTGCATTGTGCGAAACCGCGCCGTGGCGATCCCGCGTTCCGGCCATCCACCGTGCCGCCATGCTCCGCGCCGGTTATCCGGCGCGACCCATGCTGGTCGGCACGAGGCCGGAGGCGCCCGGCGTCAGCCCGGCGCCGCGGCCGCTATCAGGCAGCCATCGACTTGATGGCCGACGACAGGCGCGACTTGTGGCGTGCAGCCTTGTTCTTGTGCACGATCTTCTTGTCGGCGATGGAGTCGATGATCGCTTGCGAGTTCTTGAAGATCTCGGCGGCGGCGGCCTTGTCGCCGGCTTCGATGGCCTTGCGGACGGCCTTCACGGCGGTGCGCAGACGCGAGCGCAGGCTGGAGTTGTGAGCGTTTTGGGCGACGGCCTGGCGAGCGCGCTTGCGGGCTTGTGCGGAATTTGCCATTTAAGTAGATTTCCTGAATTCAGATGCGTGCTCCACGGACGTACTGGGACGTAACCGCAGGCACAATTAAGTGCACATCAAGCGACCCGGGATGCACTGGCACACGAATCCGGAACGCAACTATCCTTGTGAATCGGCAATTATACACACAAGAAAAAGCCACTGGCAAGCTCGCCCGCATCGGCGGACAGGTGGGTGACGTGCGGGTGACGCATGGGGCCGCGCGCGGGAAGCCACCGGGCCGGACCGTATAATACGCGCCACACCGGCGCGCCCGGCGTGGCCCCGATGCAACTTCGGCGCGCGCCCGGCGTCTCAAGCCGGTCCGCCCGACGGCTGGCAGCATGCCGCCGCAGCCTCTCCCCCTTGCCGCCGACCACCTTGAACCTGCTCAAAGCGCTCGCCACCATCAGCAGCCTGACGATGCTGTCGCGCATCACCGGCCTCATGCGCGAGATCCTGATCGCCCGCGCCTTCGGGGCCTCGGACATGACCGACGCCTTCAACGTGGCCTTCCGCATCCCCAACCTGCTGCGCCGCATCTTCGGCGAGGGCGCGTTCTCGCAGGCCTTCGTGCCGATCCTCGGCGAATACCACAGCAAGCGCGGCGAGGACGAGACGCGCGCGCTGATCGACGCCGTGGCCACGGTCATGACCTGGGTGCTGATGGGCGTGTCGCTGCTGGGCGTGGTCGGCGCGCCGCTGGTGATGCTGGTGGTGGCCACCGGCTTTCACCAGCAGGGCGGCGAGACCTACGACGCCGCGGTCTTCATGACGCGCGTGATGTTCCCCTACATCGGCCTGATCTCGCTGGTGGCGCTGGCCTCGGGCATCCTCAACACCTGGCGCCGCTTCGCCATGCCGGCCTTCACGCCGGTACTGCTCAACCTGTGCCTGATCGCGGCCGCGCTGTTCGTCGGGCCGCGCATGGCGCAGCCGATCTACGCGCAGGCGTGGGGCGTGCTGGTCGGCGGCGTGCTGCAGCTGGCGGTGCAGATCCCCGCGCTGCGGCGGCTCGGCGTGATGCCGCGGCTGAGCTTCAACCTGCGCACGGCCTGGTCGGACCCGGGCGTGCGCCGCGTCATGCGGCAGATGGCGCCGGCCCTGCTGGCGGTCTCGGTGGCGCAGATCAGCCTCATCATCAATACCAACATCGCCTCGCGGCTGGCCGCCGGCAGCGTGTCCTACCTGACCTACGCCGACCGCCTGATGGAGTTCCCCACCGCGCTGCTCGGCGTGGCGCTCGGGACCATCCTGCTGCCGAGCCTGTCGAAGGCCAGCGCCGAGGGCAACCGCGACGAATACTCCGGCCTGCTCGACTGGGGCCTGCGCCTGACCTTCCTGCTGGCGGTGCCGTGCGCGGTGGGGCTGTTCGTGTTCGGCACGCCGCTGACCGCGGTGCTGTTCAACTACGGCAAGTTCGACGCCCACGCGGTGGAAATGACGCGCCAGGCGCTGGTGTCGTACGGCACCGGCCTGCTCGGCCTGATCCTCATCAAGATCCTGGCGCCGGGCTTCTACGCGCGCCAGGACATCCGCACGCCGGTCAAGATCGCGCTGCTGGTGCTGGTGATCACGCAGCTGTCCAACTACGTGTTCGTGCCGCGCATGGGCCATGCCGGGCTGGCGCTGTCGATCAGCTTCGGCGCCACGGTCAATGCGCTGCTGCTGTTCCTGGGCCTGCGCCGGCGCGGTTTCTACACGCCGGCCCGGGGCTGGCTGCTGTTCCTGGCCCAGTTGCTGACCGCCGTGCTGCTGCTGGCCGGCATGCTGCTGTGGTTCGCCCGCACCTTCGACTGGGTGGGCCTGGGCGCCACGCCGCTGCTGCGCATCGCCCTGCTCGCCTCGTGCCTGGTACTTGCGGCGGTCGTCTACTTCGGTACACTGTGGCTCATGGGGCTGAGATACTCCGCGTTCAAGCGGAGAGCCGGCTAGGAAGCCCCGCCAGCCAATCCGCCGGATGCCGCGCCCAGGAGTGCGCGGCGCAGAGCCGGATGGCCATGTGCGGTGCAGGGTCAAGGCAAGCGAGGTGGTGCCACAATGAGTGCCAGAATGAGACAAGGCGGCCGCGCCAGGGCGGGCGGCCGCGCGACCGCCGCCCTGCCGTCTTCGGGAATGCCGCGATGACAACCACGAAAGTCCTGGACTACTTCGCCAGCCTCGTGGCAGACGAGCACGGCATCCCGCTGACCGAGACGGTGCTCTCGATCGCCCAGGATGCCTATCCTGACCTTGACCTGCAGTCGGAACTGGCCGCGCTCGACATGCTCGCGGTCCGGCTCAAGCGCCGCGTCGCCGAGGGCACGCCGGCCATCCAGCGCCTGCGCCTGCTCAATCATTTCTTCTACCGCGACCTGGGCTTCGGCGCCAACGCGAACGACTACTACGACCCGGACAATTCCTACCTGAACGTGGTGCTCAAGCAGCGCCGCGGCATTCCCATCTCGCTGGCGGTGCTCTACATGGAGCTGGGGCAGCAGATCGGCCTGCCGCTCAAGGGCGTGTCCTTTCCCAACCATTTCCTGGTGCGGATGTCGATCCCGGCCGGCGAAGTGGTGGTGGACCCGCTCACGGGCGAGACGCTGTCCAAGGAACAGCTGCAGGACATGCTGGACCCGCACCTGGAGCGCGAGGGCATCGCCGATCCCAACGAGGTGCCGCTGGGACTGTTCCTGCAGGTGGCCAGCCACCGCGAGATCGTGGCGCGCGTGCTGCGCAACCTCAAGTCGATCTACCTGCAGGAATCGCGCTGGCAGCGCCTGCTGGCGGTGCAGAACCGGCTGGTGATCCTGCTGCCGGGCTCGATCGAGGAAGTGCGCGACCGCGGCCTGGCCTACGCCAACCTGGAGTGCTTCCGCCCGGCGCTCGAAGACCTCGAAGCCTACGTGATGGCGCGGCCCGACGCGGCCGACACCACCCAGATCCGCGACCGCATGCCGGCGCTGCGCCTGATGAGCCGCAGCGTCAGCTGAGCTTCGGTTGAGCGCCGCGGCGCTCAGGACGTGCGGCGCTTGCCGCCGCGCACCAGCTTCCACAGCCCGCCCAGCACCAGCGGCACGATGGCCGCGCCGATGCCGGCCAGCACGATCAGGTTCAGGTACTGCTTGATGAACGGCAGGTTGCCGAAGAAGTAGCCGGCGAACACCAGGCCCAGCACCCAGGCGGCCGCGCCCAGCACGTTGAACAGCTGGAACTTGGCGAAGGTCATCTGCGACACGCCCGCGACGAACGGCGCGAAGGTGCGCACGATCGGCAGGAAGCGGGCCATCACCAGTGTCTTGCCGCCGTGGCGCTCGTAGAAATTGTGCGTCTTGCGCAGTGCCGTCTGGTCGAGGAAGCGCCAGTGCCCGTCGAACACCTTGGGGCCCACCCAGCTGCCCACCAGGTAGTTGACGGTATTGCCGCCCACGGCCGCCACCAGCAGCAGCCCGACCAGCGCCCATTCGTTCATGGCGCCCGTGGCGCAGAAGGCGCCGGCGATGAAAAGCAGGGAATCGCCCGGCAGGAACGGCAGCACCACCAGGCCGGTCTCGGCAAAGACGATGGCGAAGAGGATCGCATAGACCCATCCGCCATAGTTCTGGATGACCGTGCCAAGGTATTTGTCGACGTGCAGCAGCATGTCGATGAACTGCAAAGCGATGTCCAATTGAATCCCCGTTCTAGATCTAGCCGACATCATACAAGACCGCACCGGCGCCAAAGCCACCTGCGGCGCCCTGCGGGCGAGGGGCACGCGCACGTATAATTCCGCCATGCCCGCCGAAGCCATCCGCCCTGCCCAGCCCCTGCGTCCCATCCGCCCGCTGCCCGACCAGTTGATCAGCCAGATCGCGGCCGGCGAGGTGGTCGAGCGCCCCGCCTCCGTGGTCAAGGAGCTGCTGGAGAACGCGCTGGACGCCGGCGCCACCCAGCTCAACATCCGCCTGGAGGAAGGCGGCGTGCGCCGCATCGTGATCGCCGACAACGGCTGCGGCATCCCCGCGGCCGAGCTGCCGGTCGCGCTGATGCGCCACGCCACCAGCAAGATCGCCTCGCTCGACGAGCTCGAATCCGTGCTGACGCTGGGCTTTCGCGGCGAGGCGCTGGCCTCGATCGCCTCGGTCTCCGAGCTGACGCTGACCAGCCGCACCGCCGACGACGCGCATGCCACGCTGGTCGCCGCCGACAGCGGCAAGGTGCAGCCGGCCTCCGGCGGCGTCGGCACCACCGTCGACGTGCAGCACCTGTACTTCAACACGCCGGCGCGCAGAAAGTTCCTGAAGTCCGAGCAGACCGAGTTCGGGCATTGCCTGGAGATGGTGCGACGCGTGGCGCTGGCGCGCCCGGACGTCGCCATCACGGTCCATCACAACGGCCGCCCGATGGAGCACTGGAACGCCGGCGACGTGGCCACGCGCACAGCGCAGGTGCTCGGCGCCGATTTCGCGCGCGCCCGCCTGCCGCTCGACGAGGAAGCCGACACCCTGCACCTGTACGGCTTCGCCGGCCTGCCGACCGCCTCGCGCGGCCGCCCAGACCAGCAGTTCTTCTTCGTCAACGGCCGCTACGTGCGCGACAAGCTGCTCACCCACGCGGTGCGCAGCGCCTACCAGGACGTGCTGCACGGCGACCGCTTCCCGTCCTACGTGCTGTGCATGGACCTGCCGCCGGAAATGGTGGACGTGAACGTGCACCCGTCCAAGATCGAGGTGCGCTTCCGCGAATCGCGCGCGGTGCACCAGTTCGTCTACCACGCCGTGCAGCGCTGCCTGGCCCGCCAGGCCGGCGCGCAGGGCGACAGCCTGCACAGCACGACCGACGATGCCGAGGCGCCCCCGCCGCCGCGCGGTGGCGGCCTCGGCGGCGGCTTCGGCGGCGCGCTGCCGGCAAGGGGCGGCGCGCCCGGCGGCGGCGGCATGAGTGCCGGCAGCGGTGCCGGCGCGCGGCCCTGGGTCGACTACACCGCCGCCGCGCGCCAGACCGAGCTCGGCGTCATGCAGCCGCGCCAGGCCTACCTCGGCATGGTGCGCGACGCGATCCAGCCCGGCGGCGGCTTCGCGCGCCCGGCCGCGCCGGCGCCCGGCGGCCATGCGGATGGCGCCGGCACGCCGCCGGCCTGGCTGGCCGATGCCCGTGCCGCCCGCGAGAACGACCCGCCCGGCCTGCTCGAAACGGCGCCGCCGCGGGAAGAACCCGCGGCCGACGACGCCCACCCGCTCGGCTTCGCCATCGCCCAGCTGCACGGCATCTACGTGCTCGCGCAGAACGCGCGCGGGCTGGTGCTGGTCGACATGCACGCCGCCCACGAACGCATCCTCTACGAGCAGATCAAGACCGCGCTCGACGCGCGCGAGCTCGCCGTGCAGCCGCTGCTGATCCCGGTCACGCTGACCGCCAGCCCGGTGGAGATCGGCGCCGCCGAGGAACACCAGGATACGCTCGCGCTGCTGGGCTTCGACATCGCGCCGGTGTCGCCCACCACGCTCGCGGTGCGCGCCATCCCGGCGCTGCTCAAGCAGGCCGACACCGAGGCGCTGGCGCGCGACGTGCTGCGCGACCTGCAGTCGTTCGGCGGCTCGCGCGTGCTGGCCGAGCGGCAGAACGAGCTGCTCGCCACGCTGGCCTGCCACAGCGCCGTGCGCGCCAACCGCAAGCTCACCGTGGAAGAGATGAACGCGCTGCTGCGCCAGATGGAGCAGACCGAGCGCGCCGACCAGTGCAACCACGGCCGGCCCACCTGGGTGCAGTTGTCGGTGGCCGAGCTGGACCGGCTGTTCCTGCGCGGCCAGTAAGCCCGCCGCGCCCGCCGTGACAGCCCCCGCCTCCACCGGCCACGCCGCGCCCGTCGTCTGCCTGCTCGGCCCCACCGCGTCGGGCAAGACCGCCGCCGCGCTGGCGCTGGCCGCGCGCGCGCCGGTCGAGATCATCAGCCTCGACTCGGCGCTGGTCTACCGCGGGATGGACATCGGCACCGCCAAGCCGTCCGCCGCCGAACTGGCCGCGGTGCCGCACCACCTGATCGACATCATCGACCCGGCCGAGAGCTATTCGGCCGCGCAGTTCGTGACCGATGCCGAGCGCCTGATCGGCGAGATCCGCGCGCGCGGCCGCGCGCCGCTGATCGTGGGCGGCACCATGCTCTACTACAAGGCGCTCACGCAGGGCCTGAACGACCTGCCGCAGGCCGACGCCGCGGTGCGCGCCGAACTCGACGCGCTCGCCGCCGCGCGCGGCTGGCCGGCGCTGCACGCGATGCTGGCCCAGGTCGATCCCGTCACCGCCGCGCGGCTGGCGCCCAACGACGCCCAGCGCATCCAGCGCGCGCTGGAGATCCACCGCCTCACCGGCCAGCCCATGTCCGCGCTGCTGGCGCGCCAGGCCGACGAGCGCACCTTCGCCGGCGCCGCCGACCGGCGCTACCGCGTGATCGCGCTCGAGCCGTCCGACCGCGCCGCGCTGCACGCGCGCATCGCGGCGCGCTACGACGCCATGCTGGCCGGCGGCTTCATCGAGGAAGTGGAGCGCCTGCGCGCGCGCGGCGACCTGCAGCCGACGCTGCCCTCGATCCGCTGCGTGGGCTACCGCCAGGTGTGGGAATACCTCGACGGCGAAACCGACTACGCCACCATGCGCGAGCGCGGCATCGCCGCCACGCGGCAGCTCTGCAAGCGCCAGCTGACCTGGCTGCGCAGCACGCCCGAGCGCGAGGTGGTGGACTGCCTCGCGCCCGACTACGCGGCGCAGGTGGCGCGGCTGGCAAGCATCGGGCAGGCATGACGAGGCGGCGCGCCGCCTGAATGCCGCAGCGGCATCGCAATCGGGACCGAATCGGAGCCGAAGTGATGGATACGCGATAATCGCTGCTTATCGACTGACGATCCCGCGACCCGCCATGCCCGCCTCCGCTCCCGCCTTCACCCTGCGCCCCGCCACCGCCGCCGACTGCGAAACCCTGTTCACGCTGATCTCCGCGCTGGCCGAATACGAAAAGCTGACCCATCTGGTCGAAGCCACGCCGCGCAAGCTGGAGGAAGCGCTGTTCGGCGCGCGCCCGCTGGCCGAGGCGGTGCTGGTGGAAGTGCCCGGCGCGCAAGGCCCGCAGGCGGTCGGCTTCGCCCTGTTCTTCCACAATTTCTCGACCTTCCTGTCAAGGCGCGGGCTCTACCTGGAAGACCTCTACGTGGACCCGGCCTGGCGCGGCCACGGCATGGGCAAGGCGCTGCTCCGGCACCTCGCGGCGCTGGCGGTCGAGCGCAGCTGCGGCCGTTTCGAATGGACCGTGCTGGACTGGAACACGCCGTCGATCGACTTCTACCGCGCGATGGGCGCCGACGTGCTGCCGGACTGGCGCATCTGCCGCGTGACCGGCGACGCGCTGGCGAAGATGGGGGCGGCTGGCTGAACTGGCGCAGTTGCAAGGCCACCGCCGGTTTGCACGTTGCTTGGGCTAGCTCGGGCGGTGTGGGCGCATTCGCGGGCTTCGGCAAACATGCCGGGACCGCCGAAAAAAAACGGCACATGCGCCAGGCATGTGCCGTTTTTCCTTGCCGAAAACCCTTCGCTCAGACCACCACGGTCTGCGCCTGGCCTTCGGCGCGCTCGCGGATCTCGCCGATCTGCCACACGGCTTCGCCGGCGGCCTGCAGATGGGTGATGGCGCGCGCGGCGTCTTCCTTCGCCACGATCACCACCATGCCGATGCCGCAGTTGAACACGCGGTGCATTTCGTCGTCGGCCACGTTGCCCTGGGCCTGCAGCCACTGGAACAGCGGCGGCAGGGTCCAGGCGTCGCGCTGGAGCACGGCGGTCACGTTCTGCGCCAGCACGCGCGGCACGTTCTCGGTCAGGCCGCCGCCGGTGATGTGGGCCATGCCCTTGACCGGCAGGGTCTCGATCAGCGACAGCAGCGGCTTCACGTAGATGCGCGTGGGCGCCATGATGGCGTCCTGCAGGCGCTGGCCGTGGAAATCGGCGTTCAGGTCGGGCCGGGCCACCTCGATGATCTTGCGCACCAGCGAGTAGCCGTTGGAGTGCGCGCCCGACGAGGCCAGGCCCAGCACCACGTCGCCCGGCACGATGGTGCTGCCGTCGATGATGCGGCTTTTCTCGACCGCGCCGACGGCGAAGCCGGCCAGGTCGTATTCGCCGTCCGGGTACATGCTCGGCATCTCGGCGGTCTCGCCGCCGATCAGCGCGCAGCCGGCCAGCTCGCAGCCGTGGGCGATGCCCTGGATCACGGTGGCGGCGGTCTCCACGTCGAGCTTGCCGCAGGCGAAGTAGTCGAGGAAGAACAGCGGCTCGGCGCCCTGCACCAGGATGTCGTTGACGCTCATGGCCACCAGGTCCTGGCCCACGGTGTCGTGGCGGTTGAGCTGGAAGGCCAGCTTGAGCTTGGTGCCCACGCCGTCGGTGCCGGACACCAGCACCGGCTCCTGGTATTTCTTCGACAATTCGAACAGCGCGCCGAAGCCCCCGATGCCGGCCATCACGCCCTCGCGCATGGTGCGCTTGGCGAACGGCTTGATGCGGTCGACAAGCGCGTCGCCCGCATCGATATCGACGCCGGCATCGCGGTAGGAAAGGCCTGCCTGGCCGGAAGTGGGGGATGCGCTCATAGAACCTGCTCGTCCTGGGGGTATGAAGTGAGGAATGCGGCGCTCACGACGGCGATTTGCGGCCGCGAGTCCAGTAGAATCGCAATTTTAACGGATACAGGCTGCCGCCTTCCAGTTTCCGGTTCTTCGCGTCATGAAGTCTTGCCCCCATTCACTGCCGATGCACGCCACCGCTGCCGACCGCGGCCGGCGCCCCCACGTGCCGGCCGCGGTCGGCGCGGGCGCGGGGCGGCGCGTTTACAGGGCAGCAGGCCTTCACCCCAGGTAACCGAAAAGCCATGTATCCGCGCCCCAAGCAGCTTTCGCTTGAACTTGGCAGCCCGCCGCCCTCGACCTTCGAGAATTTCTTCGTGGCCGCCAACCGCGAGCCGGTGCAGCGCCTGCGCGACCTGGCCCCGGCGGTGGCGCAGGAGCGCGCGCCCGACCGCCTGATCTACCTGTGGGGCGAGACCGGCTCGGGCCGCACCCACCTGCTGCACGCGGTGTGCGAGAGCGGCTACCAGGCCGGCATCCGCTGCCGCTACCTGAGCCCGCACCACGCGCTGTCGGACTTCATCTTCGATCCGAGCTGCCAGCTCTACACGGTCGACGACGTGGAACTGCTCGACGAAGCGCGCCAGATCGCCGTGTTCTCGCTCTACAACGAAGTGCGCGCCCACGTGCGCACCGCGCTGGTGGTGGCCGGCAGCGTGGCGCCGCTGGCCATGCCGGTGCGCGAGGACCTGCGCACGCGGCTGGGCTGGGGCCTGGTCTACCAGCTCGCGCCGCTGTCGGACGAAGACAAGATGACCGCGCTGGTGCAGGCCGCGCGCGAGCGCGGCCTGCAGCTTTCGCCCGAGATCCCGCACTGGCTGGTCACGCGCCACTACCGCGACATGCCCAGCCTGATGGCGCTGCTGGACGCGCTCGACACCTATTCGCTCGAGCGCAAGCGCGCCGTCACGCTGCCGCTGCTGCGGGAAATGTTCGCGGAGCTGCGCGAGTGAGCGCACGCAGCCGGCACCGCCCCCGCAGCCCCTGGCATGCCGCGTGCTTGCCTGCGTTGGGGCGCAGCGACGCCAAGAAACCGGCAACAATCACGTTAATGTAAAATCGCCGCCCATGAATCTGGCATTGTTCGACCTCGACCATACCCTGCTCCCGACCGACAGCGACCACGAATGGGGGCGCTTCCTCGTGCGCCTGGGCGTCGTCGACGAGGAAACCTACCGCCGCAAGAACGAGGAGTTCTACGGGCAGTACAAGGCAGGCACCCTGGATATACAAGCCTTCCTGCGCTTCGCGCTGGCGCCGCTGGCGGCCAATCCGCGCGACCGCCTCGAAACCTGGCGCAAGCAGTTCATGCGCGAAGTGATCGATCCGGTCATCACGCCGCAGGCGCGCGCGCTGGTCTACAAGCACCTCGACGCCGGCGACCTGTGCGCGGTGGTCACCGCCACCAACAGCTTCGTCACCGCGCCGATCACCGCCGCCTTCGGCATCAAGCACCTGATCGCCACCGAGCCGGCCACCGCCAACGGGCAGCCGGACGGCGCCTTCACCGGCGAGGTGGCGGGCCTGCCGAGCTTCCGCGAGGGCAAGATCGCCCGCGTCGAAGCCTGGCTCAAGAGCATGGGCACCCAGTGGGATGCCTTCGAAACCACCACCTTCTACAGCGATTCGGCCAACGACCTGCCGCTACTGGAAAAGGTCAGCGAACCGATCGCCGCCAACCCGGACGATCGCCTGCGTCACCACGCCGCCGCGGCCGGCTGGCGCATCATGGATCTGTTCTGACGTGATCAAGAAGCTAATCAACCGGCTGCTCGGCAAGCCGGGCCCCCAGCAGCGCCCCGTCAAACGCCGTGGCCGCGCCGGCACGCCGCACATCGTGCCGCACGACGAGCACCAGATCGACCAGTCGCTGATCTCGCGCAACGCCATCAAGGTCACCTCCACGCTGCAGCAGGCCGGCTACCAGGCCTTCATCGTGGGCGGCGCGGTGCGCGACCTGCTGCTGGGCATCAAGCCCAAGGACTTCGACGTCGCCACCAACGCCACGCCCGACCAGGTGCAGGCGCTGTTCCGCCGCTCGCGCATCATCGGCCGGCGCTTCCAGATCGTGCACGTGACCTTCTACGGCGGACGCGAGCAGGAGATCATCGAGGTCTCCACCTTCCGCGCGCTGGTCGACGCGGTGGCCAGCGAGACCCTGCCCGAGGGGCGCCGCCTCAAGCGCGCCGAGCTCGACAGCAAGACCCACGCGATCGACGCCTCGGGCCGCGTGCTGCGCGACAACGTGTGGGGCTCGCAGGCGGAGGACGCGGAACGCCGCGACTTCACCATCAACGCGATGTACTACGACCCGGCCGAGCAGACGGTGTATGACTACCATCACGGCATGGAAGACATCCGCGCGCGCACGCTGCGCATGATCGGCGACCCGGTCACGCGCTACCGCGAGGACCCGATCCGCATGCTGCGCGTGGTGCGCTTCGCAGCCAAGACCGGCTTCGGCATCGACGAGGACACGCGCCAGCCGATCGCCGACCTGGCCTCGCTGATCCACAACGTGCCCAGCGCGCGCCTGTTCGACGAGATGCTCAAGCTGCTGATGTCCGGCCACGCCTGGGCCTCGCTGCAGGAGCTGCGCAAGGCCGGCCTGCACAAGGGCCTGCTGCCGCTGCTGGACGTGGCGATCGAGCAGCCGATGGGCCAGCGCTTCGTGCAGCTGGCGCTCGACAACACCGACCAGCGCGTGCAGGTCGGCAAGCCGGTCTCGCCGGGCTTCCTGTTCGCCGCGCTGCTGTGGCACCACGTGCTGCAGCGCTGGACCGCGCTGCGCGAGCAGGGCGAGCACGCCATCGCCGCGCTCAACACGGCGATGGACGACGTGCTCGAGCGCCAGACCGGCCAGCTCGCCATCCAGCGCCGCTTCGTCACCGACATGCGCGACATCTGGGGCATGCAGCCGCGCTTCGAGAAGCGCGTGGGCCGCATGCCGTTCCGCCTGATCGAGTCGCCGCGCTTTCGCGCCGGCTTCGACTTCCTGCAGCTGCGCTGCGACTCCGGCGAGCAGCCGGCCGAGCTGGCGCGCTGGTGGCAGGACTTCCAGAACGCCGACGGCGAGCGCCGCGAGGCCCTGATCGACGCCGTGCGCCCGCCGCGCGGCGGCAAGCAGGGCGGCGGCGGCGGCAGCGGTGGCGGCAGCCCCGACGGCGGCGAACCGTCCGGCGACTGGGACGGCGGCGATGGCGGCGACGGCAGCGAGAGCGGCGGCCCGGCACGCAAGAAGCGCCGCCGGCGCAGTCCGCGGAAATCGGATAAAGTTTCCTCCCGGAGTGATATGGACGCGAGCCAGGATGCCGGCTCGGCTGAAGACCGGAACGCCGGCAAGGTGCGCGTCCAGCCGGAGGAATCGTAATGACAGTTGCCTTTATCGGCATCGGGGCCAACCTGGGCGATGCCCGGCAGGCCCTCAAGGATGCCATCGTGTGCCTGGCCCAGCAGGTCGGCATCACGGTGCTGGCGAGATCGTCGCTTTACCGCACGGCCCCGGTCGACGCGGGCGGCGACGACTACTTCAACGCGGTGGTGAAGGTGGAAACCCCGTTCACCGCGGCCCAGCTATTGCGCATCTGCCACCACATCGAGGACCAGTTCGGCCGCGAGCGCCCGTTCCGCAACGCGCCGCGCACGCTCGACCTCGACCTGCTGCTGTTCGGCGACGAGATCCACGGCGACGAGCATCTCACGGTGCCGCATGCGCGCGTGGCCGAGCGCGCCTTCACGCTGGTGCCGCTGCTGGAGCTGGACCCCGCGCTGGTGATCCCGGGCCGCGGCCCGGCCGCCGACTTCCTGCCGGCGGTCAATACGCAGCGCATCGAGAAATTCTCGTTCTGCCAGTGCACGCGGCAGAAAACGGAAGCGCGCGACGCTTCCTGACGGCGCGGCATCCCGGGGCGCGCCGTCAGGAAACGTCGCGCTCCCCGGCCCGCCTCCCCTAGCCGACCGGACCCGCCCATGCTCGAACATCTGCGCAGGATCGTGGTGGAAGGCCCCATCGGCGCCGGCAAGACGGCGCTGGCGCAGCGCCTGGCGCAAACCCTGCGCGCCGGCGAGCTGCTCGACGGCGCCCGCGGCAATCCCTTCCTCGACCGCTATTACCGCGAGCCGGCGCGCTACGCGCTGCCGCTGCAGCTGTCGCTGCTGAACCAGCGCGCGCAGCAGTTGCAGGCGTGGCAGGCGGCGCTGCTGGCCGGCCAGCGCATGGTGGGCAATTTCCTCCATGCCCGCGACCGGCTCTACGCGGGCCTGACGCTGCCCGAGGACGAGCTGGCGCTGTACGACGCCCTCGCCGCGCGCCTGCCCGCGCAGAGCCAGCGCACGGATCTGGTGATCGTGCTGCAGGCCTCGCCCGCGCTGCTGCGCGAGCGCATCGCGCGGCGTAACGCGCCCGGCGAGTCCAGCATCGACGACACCTACCTGGAGCGCCTGTGCGGCGCCTACGGCGAGCTGTTCCACCGCTACGACGAGGCGCCGGTGATGATCGTCGACACCGCCCACTTCAACCCGGTGGACAACGACGGCGATTTCCGTACACTACTGTCGCGCATCGAAGACATGCGCGGCCGCAAGGCCTTTCTCAATCTCGCTGCGCCCTGACAGGTTCCCGCCTGCCAGCCCGACCATAACGACAGCAGCCGCTGCCGCGCACCGCGGCAAAGCGGATTGCAGGGGACAACGGCCCGCCGCATGGCCTGAAGCGGCCCGCCCGCCTCCCGTCTCTCTACCGGCCCAACGTCATGAGCTACCTCCTCGATCCCTCCCGCAAGACCGTCACCATTCCCAAGCTGCAGGCGATGCGCGCCGCCGGCGAAAAGATCGCCATGCTGACCGCCTACGACTCCAGCTTCGCCGCGCTGCTCGACTACTGCGGCGTCGAAGTGCTGCTGGTCGGCGACTCCCTCGGCAACGTCATGCAGGGCCAGCAGACCACGCTGCCCGTGACGCTGGAACAGATGGCCTACCACACCGAGTGCGTGGCGCGCGGCAACCAGAGTGCGCTGCTGGTGGCGGACCTGCCGTTCGGCACCTACCCCACGCCCGAGACCGCCTTCGCCAGCGCCGCCACGCTGATGCGCGCGGGCGCGCAGATGGTCAAGCTCGAAGGCGGCGACTGGCTCGCGCCGACCGTGCAGTTCCTGGTCGAGCGCAGCGTCCCGGTGTGCGCGCACATCGGCCTGACGCCGCAGTCGGTGCATGCGCTGGGCGGCTTCAAGGTGCAGGGCAAGACCGACGAGAGCGCCGCGCAGCTCAAGCGCGACGCCCTCGCGCTGCAGGCCGCGGGCGCGCAGCTGATCGTGATGGAAGCGGTGCCGGCGGCGCTGGCGGGCGTGGTCACGGGCCTGCTGACGATTCCCACCATCGGCATCGGCGCGGGCGTGGACTGCTCGGGCCAGGTGCTGGTGCTGCAGGACATGATCAACGTCTACCCGGGCCGCAAGGCCAAGTTCGTGCGCAACTTCATGGAAGGCGCCGCGTCGATCGAGGCCGCCGTGCGCGCCTACGTGGCGGCCGTGAAGGACGGCAGCTTCCCGGCGGCGGAGCACACCTTCTCCGCCTGACCCGCCTGACCCTGCCTCAGCCGGCGGCCAGCACCGCCGGCAGCACGCCGCGCAGCGCGTTGGCCAGCGCCAGCGCCTCGCGGCGCGCCAGCATGGCGCGCGTGACCACGGCCTCGCGCGCCGGCCCGCCCAGGTAGCGCGCGCCGTCGGCCAGCACCGCCGCGCGCATCACGCCGGGCAGGATGTGCGCCGCCAGCGGCGGCGTCAGCCACTCGCCATCCACCTTGACGAACACCGAGCTGCGCCCGCCTTCGAGCAGTTCGCCGCGCGTGTTGAAGAACAGGCTGTCGAACGCGCCGGCGCGCTCGGCGGCCTGCCAGCCGGCGTCGAACACGGCGCGCGCGCTGGTCTTGTGGCGGCGCAGCGGGTCCGCGTCCGGCAACGGCTGCGGCGCCAGCAGCGCCGCGACCGGCGCGGCGGCCAGCGGCGCCAGCGCGCCGTGCGTCACGGTGAGGCCGCCGGCCTTGCCGAGCGCCAGCCGCAGGCGCCACGCGCCGGCGCCCAGGCCGGCCGCGGCCGCGCGCGCCGCCGCCCGCGCGCGCGCCGCGTCGAAAGCGAAACCGAGGCAGGCGGCCGACGCGGCCAGCCGCGCCAGGTGCGCGTCCAGCCGCGGGCACGTGCCGTCCTCCACGCGCAGGGTCTCGAACAGCGTGAAGCCCGGATCGTGCGCGGTCAGGAAGCGGGCTTTCCAGCCGCATTCGGCGTACTCGCCGGCCGCGTCGCTGTCGTGGACGATGCCGCCGCCCACGCCCATCTCGCCCGCGCGCAGGCCGTCGGCGCGCGGCGCGCCCAGCACCAGCGTGCGAATCGCCACCGACAGCGCGAAGGCGCCCGGGAACGCCACCGGCGCCGGCGCGTCGATCCAGCCGATCGCGCCGGTATAGAGCCCGCGCGGCGACGGCTCCAGCTCGCCGATGATCTGCATCGTGCGCCGCTTGGGCGCGCCGGTGATCGAGCCGCACGGGAACAGCGCGCGCAGCAGCCCGGCCAGGCTCGTGCCGGGACGCGCGGTGGCGGTCACGGTGGACGTCATCTGCAGCACCTGCCCGAACGGCTCGACCACGAAGCGCGCCGGCACCGCCACCGTGCCCGGCACCGCCACGCGGCCCAGGTCGTTGCGCAGCAGGTCCACGATCATCACGTTCTCGGCGCGGTTCTTGGCGTCGGCGGCCAGCGCCGCGGCGGCGGCGGCATCGCGCGCGGGGTCGCCGCTGCGCGGCGCGGTGCCCTTCATCGGCCGCGTGAGCAGATGGCCTTGCCCGTCATGGCGCACGAACAGCTCCGGCGACAGCGACAGCACCCAGCCGTCGCCGGGCAGGCGCGCCAGCACGGCGTAGGGCACCGGCTGCGCCGCGCGCAGCGCCGCATAGAGCGCCGCCGGCGCGCCGAACGTGCCGAAGCGCAGGCGCTGGGTGAAATTGACCTGGTAGGTGTCGCCGGCCTCGATCCACGCATGGATGCGGGCGATGGCCGCGTGGAAGGCCGCCTCCGCGGTATCGGAAGCGATCTCCATCACGCCGGCCGGCGCGTCGCCCTGTTCGCCGGCCAGCCACGACGCGACCGCCCGCGTGTCCATCCTGCGCATCCGCCGGAACCACAGCAGCCGCAGCGCGCCGTCGTGGAACGGCAGCGCCTGGTCCGCGGCCACCGCCACGCCGAGCAGCGGGCCGCCGAATTCGTAGGGCGCGAACAGCGTGGCATGCCAGCCCTGGCGCCAGCCCTCGGCCAGCATGGCGTCGAGCGCATCGAGCGCGGCGCCGCCGGGCAGCACGTCCTCGCGCACGAAGCCGGTGTACAGGCGCGAGACGGCCTCGCCGGGCGCGGCGGTGGCGTCGTCGAGCAGGACGAACGGTTCGGGCGAAGCAGAGCGGGAAGCGGAGGGGGAAGCGGAGGAGGAAGCGGAGGGGGAAGCGGGAAGAACTGCCACGGGGAAATCACCAGCGTCGGTTGGGGCGGCCGCGAAACGCGGCGATATCGCATTATCGCGCGCTGCGCACGCAGGAACCGCCAGCGGCAAAACCCGCCACCAGCCCCCCAAAAAAAAGAAAGCCGGCCACGCCGTCAAGCGTGGCCGGCCACTCGCCGCGAGCCGAACCGGCTCAGCTGAAGAAGCTCTTCACCTTGTCCAGCCAGGATTGCTCCTGCGGGCTGTGGCGCGAGCCGCCTTCGTGCACCGAGCGGTCGAACTGGCGCAGGATGTCCTTCTGCGCCTCGGTCAGCTTGACCGGCGTTTCCACGTTCACGTGCACGTAGAGGTCGCCCGGATAACCCGAGCGCACGCCCTTGATGCCCTTGCCGCGCAGGCGGAAGGTCTTGCCGGCCTGGGTGCCTTCGGGCACCGGGAAGCTGGCCTTGCCGCCCAGCGTGGGCACTTCCAGGTCGCCGCCGAGCGCCGCGGTGGCGAACGAGATCGGCATCTGGCAGTGCAGGTCGTCGCCGTCGCGCTCGAACACCGCGTGCGGGCGGATGTGCACTTCCACGTACAGGTCGCCCGGGGGGCCGCCGTTGATGCCCGGCTCGCCGTTGCCCGAGGAGCGGATGCGCATGCCCTCGTCGATGCCGGCGGGGATCTTCACTTCCAGCGTCTTCTGCGACTTGATCTTGCCCTGGCCGTGGCACTTGGTGCACGGCTTGGGGATGTGCTTGCCGGTGCCGTGGCACTTCGGGCAGGTCTGCTGCATCGAGAAGAAGCCCTGCGACACGCGCACCTGGCCCGCGCCGTGGCAGGTCGGGCAGGTCTCGACGTTGGTGCCGGGCTCGGCGCCGTTGCCGTGGCAGTGCTCGCATTCGTCCCAGTGCGGCACGCGGATCTGCGCCTCGTGGCCGTGCGCGGCCTGCTCGAGCGAGATCTCCATGCTGTAGCGCAGGTCGGCACCGCGGTACACCTGCGGGCCGCCACCGCTGCGGCGCCCGGCGCCCTGGCCCTGCTGGCCGAAGATGTCGCCGAAGATGTCGCCGAAGGCCTCGGCGAAGCCGCCGTAGCCCTGGCCGCCGCCGCCGAAGCCGCCCGCCATGTTGGGGTCGACGCCGGCGTGGCCGTACTGGTCGTAGGCCGCCTTCTTCTCGGGGTCGGAGAGCATCTCGTAGGCCTCCTTGACCTCCTTGAATTTCTCCTCCGAATCCTTGCTGTCCGGATTGCGGTCCGGGTGGTGCTTCATCGCCAGCTTGCGATATGCCTTCTTGATATCGTCGTCGCTGGCGTTCTTGCCCACCCCGAGCACTTCGTAGTAGTCACGTTTTGCCATGGTGGCTGATTACCTGATTGGCCCCGCGGCGCGTGTGAGACCCGCCCGGGCAAATAGCAAAGAAAATAGCAAAAAAGCCGAGCGCGGCATCCGACGGCGGTAATCCGCTTGGTCCGATGTCCGTCGCCCGGCGTGGGGACAGGGGCTGGCGGCGGTGCCGCGCACCGCGCCCCTCCCCAGCTCATCCATTACTTCTTGTCGTTGACTTCCTTGAATTCGGCGTCCACGACGTTGTCGTCCTGCGGCTGGGCCTGCTGGTGCTGGCCGGCACCCGCGCCCGCGGCACCGGCCGCGCCCGCGCCGCCCGCTTCGCCGGACTTGGCCTGCATGTCGGCGTAGACGCGCTCGCCCAGCTTCTGGCTGGCCTCGGACAGCGCATTGACCTTGGCGTCGATCTCGGCCTTGTCGCCGCCGCGCGCGGCGTCTTCCAGTTCCTTGATCGCGGCTTCGATCTTTTCCTTCTCGCCCGCCTCGAGCTTGTCGCCGTATTCGGCGACCGCCTTCTTGGTCGAGTGGATCAGCGCGTCGGCCTGGTTGCGGGCGTCAGCCAGCTCGCGGGCCTTCTTGTCTTCCTCGGCGTTGGCCTCGGCGTCCTTCACCATGCGCTGGATCTCGTCTTCCGACAGGCCCGAGTTCGCCTTGATGGTGATGCGGTTTTCCTTGCCGGTCGCCTTGTCCTTGGCGCCCACGTGCAGGATGCCGTTGGCGTCGATGTCGAACGACACTTCGATCTGCGGCAGGCCGCGCGGCGCCGGGGCGATGCCCTCGAGGTTGAACTCGCCCAGCAGCTTGTTGCCGGTGGCCATTTCGCGCTCGCCCTGGAACACCTTGATGGTCACGGCCGGCTGGTTGTCGTCGGCGGTCGAGAACACCTGCGCATGCTTGGTCGGGATGGTGGTGTTCTTGGTGATCATCTTGGTCATCACGCCGCCCAGGGTCTCGATGCCCAGCGACAGCGGCGTCACGTCCAGCAGCAGCACGTCCTTGCGGTCGCCCGACAGCACCGAGCCCTGGATCGCGGCGCCCACGGCCACGGCTTCGTCAGGGTTCACGTCCTTGCGCGCTTCCTTGCCGAAGAACTCCTTGACCTGCTCCTGCACCTTGGGCATGCGGGTCATGCCGCCGACCAGGATCACGTCGTCGATCTCGCTGACCTTGACGCCGGCGTCCTTGATCGCGATGCGGCACGGCTCGATGGTGCGGGTGATCAGCTCTTCCACCAGCGCTTCGAGCTTGGCGCGCGTCATCTTCAGGTTCAAGTGCTTCGGGCCCGAGGCGTCCGCCGTGATGTACGGCAGGTTGATCTCGGTCTGCTGCGAGCTCGACAGTTCGATCTTGGCCTTTTCCGCGGCTTCCTTCAGGCGCTGCAGCGCGAGCACGTCCTTGGACAGGTCGACGCCCTGGTCCTTCTTGAACTCGCTGATGATGTAGTCGATGATGCGCTGGTCGAAGTCTTCGCCGCCCAGGAAGGTGTCGCCGTTGGTCGACAGCACTTCGAACTGCTTCTCGCCGTCCACGTCCGCGATCTCGATGATCGAGATGTCGAAGGTGCCGCCGCCGAGGTCATACACGGCGATCTTGCGGTCGCCCTTCTCGTTCTTGTCGAGGCCGAACGCCAGCGCGGCCGCGGTCGGCTCGTTGATGATGCGCTTGACGTCGAGGCCGGCGATGCGGCCGGCGTCCTTGGTGGCCTGGCGCTGCGAGTCGTTGAAGTAGGCCGGCACGGTGATCACGGCTTCGGTCACCGGCTCGCCGAGGTAGTCCTCGGCCGTCTTCTTCATCTTGCGCAGCACTTCGGCGGACACCTGCGGCGGCGCCAGCTTCTGGTCGCGCACCGACACCCATGCGTCGCCGTTGTCAGCCTTGACGATGGAGTACGGCATCAGGCCGATGTCCTTCTGCACTTCCTTTTCTTCGAACTTGCGGCCGATCAGGCGCTTCACCGCGTACAGGGTGTTGCGCGGATTGGTCACCGCCTGGCGCTTGGCCGGCGCGCCCACCAGGATCTCGCCATCTTCCATGTAGGCGATGATCGACGGGGTGGTGCGGGTGCCTTCGGCGTTTTCGATCACCTTGGGCGTATTGCCTTCCATGATCGCGACACAGCTATTGGTGGTACCGAGGTCGATACCGATGATCTTACCCATTTATTCTCTCCTCTTGAGCCCCGCTATCCGCGGGCGCTGCAATTCGTCCTGGAGTCGGAAATGTGGCCGTCCGGGGCCATTTCAAGGGCCGGACGCGCAATTCCGAGTAATTTTCTCGGTTTTTCCGGGCGCATCGCGGCAGGACGGCGGCCGGCCGGCGGGGCGGCCCGCGCGCCGGCGCGCGGCGGCGGGAGCCGGCCCGTCGTTTATGCCTTATTTATCACTTTCGGCAGCCCGCCCGCGCTGCCACAGCACGTCGCCGCCGCCGGCCGCGCGGTTCAGCACGCGCGCCAGCACGAACAGCAGGTCGGAGAGCCGGTTCAGGTACTGGCGCGGCGCCTCGTTGAGCGCCTCCTGCCCGCCCAGCGCCACCAGCGCCCGCTCGGCGCGCCGGCACACCGTGCGGCAGACGTGCGCCACCGCCGCGGCGCGGCTGCCGCCGGGCAGGATGAACTCGGCCAGGCGCGGCAGGCCGGCGTTGTAGTGCACCAGCCAGTCGTCCAGTTGCAGCACCTGTTCCGGCTTGACCAGCACGTAGCCGGGGATGGACAGCTCGCCGCCGAGGTCGAACAGGTCGTGCTGGATGTGCAGCAGCGCCGCGCGCACCTCGTCGGGCAGCATTTCGGCCAGCAGCACGCCGAGATGGGAATTGAGCTCGTCGACGTCGCCGATGGCGGCGATGCGCAGGCTGTCCTTGCCGGTGCGGCTGCCGTCGCCGAGGCCGGTGGTGCCGCCGTCCCCGGTGCGGGTGGCGATCTTGGTCAGGCGGTTGCCCATGCGGGTCTCCTGCGGTGGCAATCCCGCATTATGGCGCCCATCGGCGCCGCGGCGGCGGCGGTCGCGCGCATGCCGGGCGCCGGCGCCCGATGTGCTGTGGCGGACAGGCGCGGCGTAGAATAGCGGGATTCGCCCGCGACGCCAGCGGGCACCAGTGCCGGCACCGACGCGCGCCGCCCGCTCCCGGGCAGCGCCGCGCGGCAGCCTGCCGCCGCAGTCCCGCCGGAGACACCATGAACCATCCCACCCCCCACGCGGCGCTGGCGCGCCAGCCGCTGCCGGCCGTCGTGCGCGAGGCCCTGCAGGCCCGTTTCGGCGAGCGCTTCTCCACCTCCGCCGGCGTGTGCGAGCACCACGGGCGCGACGAGTCGCCGTTCCCGCCGGCCGCGCCGGACGGCGTGGTGTTCGCCCACAGCACCGAGGAAGTGGCCGAGGTGGCGCGCCTGTGCAACGCGCACCGCGTGCCGCTGATCCCCTACGGCGCCGGCTCCTCGCTCGAGGGCCACCTGCTGGCGGTGGCCGGCGGCATCAGCCTCGACCTGTCGCAGATGAACCGCGTGCTGTCGGTGCAGGCCGAGGACCTGAACGTGACCGTGCAGCCGGGCGTGACCCGCAAGCAGCTCAACCAGGAAATCAAGGACAGCGGCCTGTTCTTCCCGATCGACCCGGGCGCCGACGCCTCGCTGGGCGGCATGTGCGCCACGCGCGCCTCCGGGACCAACGCGGTGCGCTACGGCACCATGCGCGAGAACGTGCTGGCGCTGACCGTGGTCATGGCCGACGGCCGCATCGTCAGGACCGGCACGCACGCGCGCAAGTCGTCCGCCGGCTACGACCTGACCCGCCTGATGATCGGCAGCGAAGGCACGCTGGGCATCATCACCGAGGTCACGGTGCGGCTCTACCCGCAGCCCGAGGCCATCTCCGCCGCCATCTGCGCGTTCCCCAGCATGGGCAGCGCGGTGCGGGCGGTGATCGACACCATCCAGCTCGGCGTGCCGGTGGCGCGCGTGGAGTTCGTCGACGCGCTGGCCATCCGCGCCATCAACCGGCACGACAACCTGTCCATGCCGGAGATGCCGCACCTGTTCTTCGAGTTCCACGGCACCGGGGCCGGCGTCAGGGAGCAGGCCGAGACCGTGCAGCAGATCGCCGCCGAGCACGGCGGCCAGGGCTTCGAGTGGGCCACCCGGCCGGAAGACCGCAGCCGCCTGTGGAACGCGCGCCATACCGCCTACTTCGCCATGCTCCAGCTCAAGCCGGGCTGCCGCGCCGTCACCACCGACGTGTGCGTGCCGATCTCGCGGCTGGCCGAGTGCGTGAGCGAGACCGAGCGCGACCTCGCCGCCTCCACGCTGCCCTGCCCGATCGTCGGCCACGTCGGCGACGGCAACTTCCACGTGGCGATCCTGACCGACCCGGCCAGGCCCGAGGAGCTGGCCGAGGCCGAGACCATCAACCGGCGCATCGTCGAGCGCGCGCTGGCCCTGGGCGGCACCTGCACCGGCGAGCACGGCGTGGGCCTGCACAAGATGGACTTCCTGGTCAGCGAGCACGGCGAGGATGCGCTGGACCTGATGCGCGCCATCAAGAACGCGCTCGATCCCAACCACATCCTCAACCCGGGCAAGATCTTCCGCGCGACGCGCTAGGGGCCGCGCATGGCCGCCGTGTTCAACCGCGTCCCGCCGCTGCACCTGCTGATCGCGTTCGAGGCCGCCGCCCGCCTGGGCAGCTTCGCGCGCGCGGCGGAGGAGCTGTCGGTCACGCCCAGCGCCGTGTCGCACCGCATCAAGAACCTCGAGGAGCTGTGGGGCGAGGACCTGTTCGTGCGCTCCAACGCCGCGCTGCGGCTGACCGCCGCCGGCACGCGCTACCTGCGCAACGTGCAGGACGCGCTCAAGTCCCTCAACGAGCTGGCGCGGCCCGAGTACAACAAGCAGCGCACGCGCCTGCGCGTGGCGATCCCGCCCACCTTCGGCCGCCAGCACCTGGTGCCGCGCCTGCCCGAGTTCACCGCGCTGTACCCGCACATCGACACCGAGCTGCACCTGGCCATCCCGTTCCTCGACGTGAAGGCCGAGGACACCGACGTGGAGATCCGCTACGGCACCGGCCGCTACCCGGACCTGAAGACCACCAGGCTGCTGGTCGAGCCGGTGTTCCCGGCCTGCGGGCGCGAATACTACGAGCACATCGACGGCCGCTCGGTCACGCGGCCCGAGCACCTGCACAACCTGGTGCTGCTGCGCAGCCCGCTGGAGCCGTGGAAGCCGTGGTTCGAGACCGCCGGGCTGGACTGGCCCGAGCCGCAGACCGGCCCGCAGTTCAACGACATCGGCCTGATGCTGGAGGCCATCGCCTCCAACCAGGGCGTGGCGCTGGTGCGCCAGCGCATGGCCCGCCACTGGCTGGCGCTGGGCCAGATGGTGCGCCTGCTCGACATCGAATCGGTCTCGCCGCACGGCTACTACATCGTCGAGCGCGAGCAGGCGCCGCTCAAGCCCGAGGCGCGCTATTTCGTCGACTGGCTGCTGGGACTGGAGTGGTAGCGGCGTAGCCGGCCATGCCGGGGCGTGGCGCCGGGATGTGGCGCCGGAGAGCCGCCGGCGGTGGCCGCCGACATGGCAGCCGGCATGGCAGCCGGCGCCCGCTGCCGGTGCTAAGCTGGAATCGCGCGGCGCCCGCGCGCGGGTCCGGCCGTGCCCTGCCATGTTCCGGTCCGCCGCCGGCATGAGCGATTTTGATCGGCCTGCCATGCGGAATTCACGTCGCCGCCATGCTGCGCGGCGGCGCGGCTGCGCTATAGTCCTTGCTCCCCACCCGCTCGCGCCGCGCCCCGCGCCCGCGGCCACTACAGGAGTTGTCATGAACGCCCCGCACGAAGTCTCCCTGGTCACCGACGACAGCCGCCGCGCGGCGCTGCTCGAAGGCCTGGCGAAAATCCTGCCCGATGCGGCCCTGTTGTGGAAGCCCGAGGACACCGCGCCCTACGAATGCGATGGCCTGGCCGCCTACCGCCAGTTGCCGGTGGCCGTGGTGCTGCCCGACAGCGAAGAACAGGTCTGCGCCATCCTGCGCCTGTGCCATGCGCTGCAGGTGCCGGTGGTGCCGCGCGGCGCGGGCACCAGCCTGTCCGGCGGCGCCATGCCGATCGCCACCGGGCTGGTGCTGTCGCTGGCCAAGTTCAAGCGCATCGTCGGCGTGGATGCGCGCGCGCGCACGGCGGTGGTCCAGCCGGGCGTGCGCAACCTGGCCATCTCCGAGGCCGCCGCGCCCCACGGCCTCTATTACGCGCCCGACCCGTCCTCGCAGATCGCCTGCACCATTGGCGGCAACGTCAGCGAGAACTCGGGCGGCGTGCACTGCCTCAAGTACGGCCTCACGGTACACAACGTGCTGCGCGTGCGCGCGGTCACGATGGCCGGCGAGGTGGTGGAGTTCGGCTCCGAGGCGCCCGACGCGCCCGGGCTGGACCTGCTGGCCGCGATGATCGGCTCGGAGGGCATGCTGGCGGTCGTCACCGAAGTGACCGTCAAGCTGATCCCCAAGCCGCAACTGGCGCAGGTCATCATGGCCAGCTTCGACGACGTGGCCAAGGGCGGCAACGCGGTGGCCGACGTGATCGGCGCGGGCATCATCCCGGCCGGGCTGGAGATGATGGACAAGCCCGCCACCGCGGCCGTGGAAGAATTCGTGCGCGCCGGCTACGACCTCGACGCCGCCGCCATCCTGCTGTGCGAGTCCGACGGCACCACCGAGGAAGTGGCCGAGGAGATCGAGCGCATGAGCGAGGTGCTGCGCGCCTCGGGCGCCACGCGCATCGCCGTGTCGCAGAGCGAGTCGGAGCGGCTGCGCTTCTGGAGCGGGCGCAAGAACGCCTTCCCCGCGGCCGGCCGCATCTCGCCGGACTACTACTGCATGGACGGCACCATCCCGCGCAAGCACATCGGCACGCTGCTCACGCGCATCGAGGAAATGGAGCGCAAGTACGGGCTGCGCTGCATGAACGTGTTCCATGCCGGCGACGGCAACATGCACCCGCTGATCCTGTTCGACGGCGCCGACCAGGACCAGTGGCACCGCGCCGAGCTGTTCGGCTCGGACATCCTCGAGAGCTGCGTGGAGCTGGGCGGCACCGTCACCGGCGAGCACGGCGTGGGCGTGGAGAAGCTCAACTCGATGTGCGTGCAGTTCTCGCCCGAGGAGCGCGAGATGTTCTTCGCCGTCAAGGCGGCCTTCGACCCGGCGCGCCTGCTCAACCCGGACAAGGCCATCCCCACGCTGGCACGCTGCGCGGAATACGGCCGCATGCACGTCAAGCGCGGCCTGCTGCCGCATCCCGACCTGCCGCGCTTCTGAACATGGCGGGCCACAAAGCCGCCGCGCGCGGCCAGCAGCGACTCACCGCGCAGGTGCGCCAGCGCCTGGGCAAGCCCGAGTCGGGCTGGCGCGAGCGCTGGTACACCATCATCTTCGAGGCCGACACGCACGCCGGGCGGCTGTTCGACATCGCGCTGCTGCTGTGCATCGTGGCCAGCGTGCTGGTGGTGGTGTTCGACAGCCTGCCGGCGGTCAGCCAGCGCCTGGGCAGCGCGTTCACGGCGGCGGAGTGGCTGTTCACGCTGGTGTTCACGGCCGAGTACGTGATGCGCATCCTGGTGGTGCGCCGCCCGCTGCGCTATGTGTTCAGCTTCTTCGGCGTGGTGGACTTCCTGTCGATCATCCCGACCTGGCTGGCCTTCTTCGTGCCGGAGCTGGCCTTCCTGATCGACGTGCGCCTGCTGCGGCTGCTGCGCGTGTTCCGGATCCTCAAGCTGACGGTGTACTTCGAGGAGGCGCAGATCCTGTACCGCGCGCTGGCCAACAGCCGGCGCAAGATCTTCGTGTTCCTGGCCACGGTGTTCATCATCACCGTGATCCTGGGCACCGTGATGTACGTGGTGGAAGGCCCGCAGCACGGCTTCACCAGCATCCCGGTGAGCATGTACTGGGCGGTGGTGACGCTGACCACGACCGGCTTCGGCGACATGGTGCCGAAGACGCCGCTGGGGCAGTTCATCACCTCGCTGACCATCCTGCTGGGCTACGGCATCATCGCCTTCCCGACCGGCATCGTCGGCGCCGAGCTGGCCGCCAGCATCCTGAAGCGGCCGCTGACCACGCGCACCTGCACGCACTGCCTGAGCGAGGGGCACGACCCCGACGCGGCCTACTGCAAGCACTGCGGCAGCGCGCTGCCGCCGTACCGGGAAGACCACGACGAGCGCGACGAGCGCGACAGGCAAGACGAAAACGCGGGCGGCGGCAAACCCGCGCCCGGCGCCAGGACACCGCCAGGCTGACCCGCCCTCGCCCACAAAACCCACACAACCAGAACCAGCCAGCATCCATGCCAGCCGACCAGCAAGC
Organism: Cupriavidus sp. FW216-B1; assembly: GCF_058789195.1. Taxonomy (NCBI): domain Bacteria; kingdom Pseudomonadati; phylum Pseudomonadota; class Betaproteobacteria; order Burkholderiales; family Burkholderiaceae; genus Cupriavidus; species Cupriavidus sp. FW216-B1. The sequence goes on from NZ_JBYTEL010000015.1 coordinate 140,083, forward strand.
CACCCTCGACGCCTTCCGCGACACCATCCGGCGCGCCACGGACGCACGCACGCCGCTGCGCCTGCGCGGCGGCGGCAGCAAGGATTTCTACGGCCAGCAATTGCAGGGCGAGGTGCTCGACACGCGCGGCTACGGCGGCATCGTCGACTACGACCCGCCGGAGCTGGTGATCACCGCGCGCTGCGGCACGCCGCTGGCCGAGATCGAGGCGGCGCTGGCCGAGCGCCGCCAGATGCTGGCCTTCGAGCCGCCGCATTTCGGCGCCGGCGCCACGCTCGGCGGCGCGGTCGCGGCGGGCCTGTCCGGCCCGCGCCGGCAGGCCGTGGGCGCGCTGCGCGACTTCGTGCTCGGCGTGCAGGTGATGGACGGCCGCGGCGACATCCTCGGCTTCGGCGGCCAGGTCATGAAGAACGTGGCGGGCTACGACGTCTCGCGCCTGATGGCCGGCTCGCTGGGCACGCTGGGGCTGATCCTGGAAGTCTCGCTCAAGGTGCTGCCGGTGCCGTTCGACGAGGCCACGCTGCGCTTCGCGCTGGGCGAGGCCGAGGCGCTCGAGCGCCTCAACCAGTGGGGCGGCCAGCCGCTGCCGGTGGCCGCCTCGGCCTGGCACGACGGCACGCTGCACCTGCGCCTGTCGGGCGCGGCCGCCGCGGTGCGCGCCGCGCGCGAGCGCCTGGGCGGCGAGGCCGTGGCGCCGGACCAGGCCGGCGCGCTGTGGCAGGCGCTGCGCGAGCAGCAGCATCCGTTCTTCGCCCCGGTGCAGGCGGGCCGCGCGCTGTGGCGCGTCGCCGTGCCCACCACCGCCGCGCCGCTGGCGCTGCCGGGCGGCCAGTTGATCGAATGGGGCGGCGGCCAGCGCTGGTGGCTGGGCGGCGCCGACAGCGCCGCCGATGCCGCCGCCGTGCGCGCGGCCGCCGCCGCCGCGGGCGGCCACGCCACGCTGTTCCGCAACGGCGACAAGGCCGCCGGCGTGTTCACGCCGCTGGCCGCGCCGCTGGAGGCGATCCACCAGCGCCTCAAGGCCAGCTTCGACCCCGCCGGCATCTTCAACCCGCGGCGCATGTACGCCGGCTTCTGAGCCGCGCGCCAGGCAACCCATTCCCCAGCATCCCGAGCAAAGGCACCGGAGAGTCCCCCACCATGCAAACCACCCTGGCCGAGTTCCTGCGCGGCACGCCCGAAGGCGAAGAGGCCAAGTCCATCGTCGGCAAGTGCGTGCACTGCGGCTTCTGCACCGCCACCTGCCCCACCTACCAGTTGCTCGGCGACGAGCTGGACGGCCCGCGCGGGCGCATCTACCTGATGAAGCAGGTGTTCGAAGGCCAGCCCGTCACCGAAAGCACGCGCCTGCACCTGGACCGCTGCCTGACCTGCCGCAACTGCGAATCGACCTGCCCCTCGGGCGTACGCTACGGCCGCCTGGTGGACATCGGCCGCAAGGTGGTGGACGAGCGCCTGGCGGCCCAGGGCGTGCAGCGCCCGGCCGGCGAGCGCTTCGCGCGCTGGGCCCTGCGCGAAGGCATCACGCGCCCGGCGCTGTTCGGCCCGGCCATGCGCCTGGGCCAGCGCGTGCGCCCGCTGCTGCCGCAGGCGCTGCGCAACAAGGTGCCGAAGCCGACTGCCGCAGGCGCGTGGCCGCGCAACGCCCACGCGCGCAAGATGGTGCTGCTCGACGGCTGCGTGCAGCCTTCGATGTCGCCCAACATCAACGCCGCCACCGCGCGCGTGTTCGACCGCCTCGGCGTGCAGCTGCTGGTGGCGCGCGAGGCCGGCTGCTGCGGCGCGGTGCGCCACCACACCGGCGACCACGACGGCGGCCTCGACAATGCGCGCCGCAACATCGACGCCTGGTGGCCGCTGGTGGAAGCCGGCGCCGAGGCCATCGTGATGACCTCCTCGGGCTGCGGCGTGATGGTCAAGGAATACGGCCACCTGCTGCGCAACGACGCGCGCTACGCCGAACGCGCGCACCGCATCTCGGCGCTCACGCGCGACCTGTGCGAGCTGCTGCCGGACTTCGCCGACAACCTGCAGGACATGGCCAGCGCCGCGCCGCGCGCCGGCGACGGCCAGCGCGTGGCCTACCACCCGCCCTGCACCCTGCAGCACGGCCAGCAGATCCGCGGCCGCGTGGAGGCGCTGCTGACCGCGCTGGGCGTGGAGGTCAAGCTCTGCGCCGACAGCCACCTGTGCTGCGGCTCGGCCGGTACCTACTCGGTGCTGCAGCCGGCGCTGTCCCAGCGCCTGCGCGACGACAAGCTCGCCAACCTGCAGGCCTCGAAGCCGGACGCCATCGTGTCGGCCAACATCGGCTGCATCACGCACCTGCAGAGCGGCACCGACACGCCGGTGCAGCACTGGATCGAACTGGTGGACCGGCTACTGGGGTGAGCGGCCGCGGCTAGCCCGGCCGCTCCAGCTGGAACAGATCGGTGGAGCGCGCATACCAGCCGCTGCCGTGCATGCGGCTGATCAGGTCCAGCGCCGGCGCGTCGATGTAGCCCCGCGCGGGATCGAGCAGCACGTCGTCCCTCACGTACATCGACAACACCCTGCCGATGACCACGAACTGGCCGGGGCCGGTCATGATGCTGGTGTGGCTGGCGCACTCGAGCGCCACCGGGCAGCCGTCGATCCGCGGCGGACGCACGACCCTCGACGCGACCGGCGCCAGGCCGACAAGCGCGATCTCGTCCTCGCCCGGCGCGTAGTCGGCGGCCGTCATGTTCATCGGCCCGGCAAGCGCCGCGGGCACGAGGTTCACCACGAACTCCCCCGTGTCGAGGATGTTCGCCGCCGTGTCCTTGGTTCCGCGGCTCTGGTGCCGGAGCAGTCCCAGCGCGACCGTGGGCGGCTCATGCCCCATCACGTTGAAGAAGCTGTAGGGCGCGGCATTGACGACGCCCTCCTTCGAGACGGTCGTGACCCATGCGATGGGCCGCGGGGTGACCGCCGAGGTCAGCAGGTTGTACACCGTGCGCGCCGGCAACGATCCGAAGTCCAGATCCACCTCACGCCTCCTCGTCGCCCGCGCCGGAAATGCAGGTGAGCGCCGCCTTCGGGCGGGTATCCACGGCGAGGCGGAAGACGTCCGGGCGGGCATAGTGCCCGGCGACGTCGAAGTCGAACTTGCCGCGGATGATCTGCCGCGGATCGACGGTGGCGTACAGCACGGCTTCCCGGTTGAACTCGGGGCCGGCCAGGACCTGGCCGAGCGGGTCGACGATGGCGCTGCCGCCGCGCAGCAGGACCGTCTCCGGGGCATCGCCGAGCGCGCACTCCATGTCCTCGGGATAGGCGCCGCGGCGCAGGTACTGGCAGGCGCTCAGCACGTAGCAGCGGCCCTCGAGCGCGATATGCCGCATGCTCGGCAGCCAGGTGTCGCGGTCGTCGGCGGTCGGCGCGCAATACAGCGCGACGCCCTTGCCGTACATATACATGCGCAGCATCGGCATGTAGTTTTCCCAGCAGATGACGGCGCCGATGCGGCCGTAGGGCGTGTCGACGACGGGCATCGTCGAGCCGTCGCCGAACCCCCACACCAGCCGCTCGCCGGCGGTCGGCATCAGCTTCCGGTGCTTGGCGACCAGCCCGCTGCTGCCGTGGAAGAACAGCGCGGTGCAGTACAGCGTGCCGCCGTCCGCCTCGATGCACCCGATCACGACGAACGCGTCGCTGTGCGCGACCGCCTCCGCGATCAGCGCCACTTCCTTGCCGTCGAGCGCGATGGCCTGTTCGTGGTAGGCCGCGTAGGCGTCGCGGCCCGCGGGCGTGCGCATGCCCACCGGCGCGCCGAAGCTGTTTCCTTTCGGATAGCCGCCCAGGAAGGCTTCGGGAAAGACGATGACCTTGGCGTCCTGCCCGATGGCCTCGCGCACCAGGCGCGCGGCTTTCTCCGCACAGGCCATGCTGTCGGTGGGAATCGATTCGGCCTGGACGACGGCCACTTTGAATGGGTTCATGATGATTGCCGGTGTGTGGTTCAGTGTTCGAGATCCGGGTCGATGGCGGTGGCGCGGAGGTTGGGAAGCAGGGCCGCGCCGATCACGCCGACGACGCCGGTGATGACGACCGGATACATCAGGCCGCCGAAGACGTTGCCGGTCGACTGAGACAGGAAGGTGGCGACGAACGGCAGGATGCCGCCGAAGATCCCGGCGCCGATGTGATACGGGAACGACAGCGCCGTGTAGCGGATGCGCGCCGGAAACAGCTCGACCAGATAGGCCGCCACCGGGCCGTAGACCATCGCCACCATCGCGGTCATCAGCACGAGGATGAACACGATCATGGCGCTGTCGATCTGCGCGGGGTCCGCGCTGGCCGGATAGCCCGCCGCGGCAAGCGCCCTGGCATAGGCCGCCTTGTCGAAGCCGGGGATCAGCGGGGATGCGCCGATGCCGAGCGCCACCTCCTGGCCGGCGACGGCCGGCGCGAACGTGAAGCTGACGCCGTGCGCGACCAGGTATTTCTTCACCTGGACGCACAGCTTGCGGTGGTCGGGGTGGGTGCCGATCAGCGCGGCCTGGAGGCTGAAGTCGCACTGGCCGTGCGCGTTGTCGACGTGCAGCTGCACGGGAGCCGCCTCGGTGGCGTGGACCAGCGCGGGATTCCCGGCCCGCATCAGCGCGCCGAACATCGCGTGATAGGACAGCGCGGCGAGCAGCAGGCCGGCGACCATGATCCACTTGCGCCCGATCCGGTCGGACAGCCAGCTCATCAGCACGAAGCTGGGCGCGCCGATCAGGAAGCCCAGCGCGACGAGCCGGTATGCGCTCTCCTGGTCGATCAGCACGGCCTGCTGCAGGAAGATCATCACGTAGAACTGGCCCGTGAAATAGGTGGCGCCCTGGCCCGCGGTCACGCCCAGCAGCGCGAGCACGACGAGCTTCAGGTTGCGCCACTGGCCGAAGGTCTCCTTGAACGGATTGGGCGAGAGGCGGCGCTCGCGCTTCATGCGCGCGAACACCGGCGACTCGTGGAGCCTGGCGCGCACGTACACCGAGATCACCAGCATGACCAGCGACAGCAGGAACGGCACGCGCCAGCCCCAGGCGCGAAACGCCTCGGTGCTCATCGACGCCTGCGTCGCCATGATGACGAGCAGCGAGAGGATCAGGCCGGCCGACGACGTGATCTGGATCCAGCCGGTCAGCAGGCCCCGCCGCTTCGGCACGCAGTGCTCGGAGACGTAGATGACCGCGCCGCCGTATTCCCCGCCGACCGCCAGGCCCTGCACCACGCGCAGCGCCAGAAGCAGGATCCACGACAGGTGCCCGGCACTCTCGTAGGATGGCAGCAGCCCGATCAGCACGGTCGAGCCGCCCATCATGACCACGGTCATCAGGAACGTGTACTTGCGCCCGAGCTTGTCGCCGAGGTAGCCGAAGAAGATCGAGCCGAGCGGCCGGATGACGAAGCCGACCGCCAGCGCGCCGAGCGCGGCCAGCAGCGATACGGTCGGATTGTCGGCCGGGAACAGCACGCGGCTCATGAAGACGGCGAGCGAGCCATAGATGAAAAAGTCGTACCACTCGAAGAGCGTGCCCAGCGTCGAGGCGGCGACGATCTGCCGCTCCTCCTTGCGCGTCAGCTCCGCTGACGAATCGTGGCTGATGATGGCTTCTGCTGACATCTGTCTGGCTCCGTTTCTCGATTTCCTGAAAATCTGTCGAACACTTTCGACACATCGGTACGTTAGCAATTGCCGTGCCATCGCAGCTGGCAATATCAACGCTTATTAGTATATTTACGCACAAATATCGGCACTAAAAGCGAATTTATCAGGATCCATCTTGGTGCGCAAGCCACCAAATGGTGCAAAATTCCGGCGATCTGTCGAAGGATATGGACACATCGCAAGGTGGACTTGTCGATGGATTTCGACACTCGGCTACACTGCGGTATCTCTCGACCCGATGTGGAGTCCGCCGCGGTGGAAGCTGAACTCGCCCAACTGGGCATCACGAAATCGTTGTTCAACCTTTACATGGCCGCCGCCGAGCTCGGCGAGGCGACCATCGCCGAGGTGGCGGCGCGGGCCGGCATGGTCCGCACGACCGCGTACCATGCGCTGCAGCGGCTCGAGGAAGAGGGCCTGGTGACGATCGCTGACCGCGACGGCAAGCGCATCGTGGTGGCGGAAGATCCGCGCAAGCTGCTCGAGCGCGGCAAGGCGCGGCTGCAGGCGATCGAGGCGCTGGTGCCGCAGATGCGATCGGTCTACAACCGCATCAAGGGCAAGCCGCAGATCCGCTTCTTCGAAGGCGAGGAAGGCATCCGCACGGTCCTGTGGGAATCGCTGACGCTGACGGGCGCGCCCAGGGTGCTGCGCGGCTACCTGTCGATGCACGAGCTGGAGCAGACGCCCGGCCTGGGCGAGGTGGAGCGCTTCCTGAACGAGCGCGTGCAGCGCGGCATCGAGCTCAAGGTCATCCGCTCGCGCCAGCGCGACATCCAGCCGATCTGGCCCACGAGCCGCGCCGAGCGCCGCGAGCTGCGCTACGCGCCGCCGGAGATGGAGATATCGATGACCACCTTCATCTTCGACAACCGCGTGTCGCTGATCTCGTCGCGCCACGAGAACTACGGGCTGATCATCGAGAGCGAGGAGTTCGCCACCATGCAGCGCGGCCTCTTCGATACCGTCTGGAGCGTGAGCGAGGCCTCGCGGCCGCAGGACTCCATCTAGCCCGCGGCCCGCCGCGCGGCGGGCCGGCTATGACCACCCGGGCGCTTGCGGCCTTGCCGGCGCGGCCCCCCCGCAAGGCCCCCCCGGGTTACCAAGCCG
>NZ_JBYTEL010000016.1:0-142789 GCF_058789195.1 Cupriavidus sp. FW216-B1
GCGGGAGCGACATAGCCCTCGTAGGCCTGGCGCGTGAAGATACCGGGCACGATCGCCGTGGCGCGCACCAGCCCGCGAGGATCGGCGCCGGCCGTCAGCGAGACCAGGGTCGCGTCCGGATACTTGTTGCCGCCGTTGTTCGCGAAGGCATTGATGATGCCCTGGTAAATGGTGTCCTCGCCGTTGCGCTCCCCGATCACCGCCAGCAGGGTCTGGCGAGCGCCGGCCACGAGTTCCGGGCGGGGTTCGATGCGCCAGTCCGGGTTCGCCTTGAGGTGCTGGGCATAGAACCTGAGCAGGCGTTCGGCGAGGTCCTGCCGCTCGCCCGGCGTGATGCGGGCATCGGTAGACCAGTGTCGTACCAGTTGCGGGGCCAGGAAGGCCGGGTCAGCACGCTCGGGGGCGGCCAGCATCAGGTAGGTCTTGAGGCCTTCGTGACCGCCCAGCGCCCAGCGGCTGGTCTGCTCGTCCAGCATGTCGGTGCGCATCTGCGCGAGGTCCACCAGCGACGCCTCGAGGTCCTGTTGGACCGGCGTTGCCAGCAATCGGCGACTGGCCTGCGCGTAGGGCTGCCACAGGGCGTCAAGCACGGCTGGGTCGCGGTTCAGGCCAAAGCGGGTCGCGAGCGGTGCGTGATGCTGGGTACGGTATTCGTAGCGCTCGATCTGCTGCTGCAGGGCAAGCAGTGCGCGCAGGCGTTCGGCGGCATTCGGGGCCGATTGGATGCCGGTCACGGCCTGCCCGGCAACGTGCATGTCACGGCCATTCAGTACGCCAGACACTAGCATGCCGGCGCTCCACAGGCCGATGGCCGTCAACGCCAGAGTGGAGCACACCGTGACCGGATGCCAGCCGATCCGGCGGCCTGGTTGGCGGCGGGCGGCTTCGCCCAGGTACTGCCAGAGGGGCAAGTCGGTACCAGGCTCGTCGTCCGCATCGGCAGCAGAGCCCGGATATGGGGCGAACACAATGCCGCTGAGCGGGAGGCGTCGGCGTTGACTGCTCACCAATCCACCGATCCAGTCGGCGAGCACCGGGCCGCGCGTGTCGAGCCGCTGGGAGAGGGCTCCCATATAGCGGTCACGCCCATTCTGGATCAACTGCGCGACGCTGCGATTCGCCAATTGGTCACGCAGGGTCTGCAGCGCGGTGCCGATGGCGGTGGCGTCCGCTTGCCGCGGCAACTCGCAGCCGATCACAGGTGTATCGCCGTTGGCGGTCACGTCTGCCTGGGCGACATCGAGCAGGTAGATCGGTGCAGACCAGTGCAATACCTCGGCGATGCGAGCCAGGCGGAGCCCACAGGGCAGGGTACTCCCGCGTGGCTTGGGCAATTGGGCCTCGCCGTCGGTCACGAGGACCACGGCATCGACCGGCCGGCGCCGGCGCAGCTTATAGATCTGCTTGAGCCATGCGGCGTCCGGCTGGCCGCCCTCGCCGCCCTTGCTCCATAGCAGCACCGCGTCAGGGGTGATCAGCCAACCTGGCTCGGCAAGATCAGGAAGGAATTTGGCGATGGCATGGTCATCGCCGGTTAGAAGTAGCCAAGGTTGGCGATAGTGCCAGCGAAGACCATATTGCTGCCTCCCTGTCTGACGAAATCGCACCAAAGGGTCCAATGTCACATTCGTTCGACCATCGACGGTAACAATGCTCGCTTGCGTTGTACCAACCATCTCCGACGTTCGGGATCCCAGCCACCTTCTCAGCCCATTCAGTGCGTCCCACCAACGGCTCACGCGATCAAGCGATGCGAGAATGGCTAGCACGAGCGTGCCAACAGCCACCGCCGATAGCCAATAGCTTCGCGCTTCAGGCGTCTTGATGCCTATGGACTCACCCCATAGCCAGACGGCACCGGCAATCAACAGGGCAAGAACGAGTATCGAGACCAGGTCGATCCGCAGCTTCTTCATTGTTTGGTGAATATCCTCATGCTCGCGTATCGAGCCTATCTGGAAAGGTCGACGTGAACGTCACCTGTCCTGTGAACCTAGACATCCATATACGATGAGCGCTGTGACGGCATCAGCCGCGGACTCGGCTCACAGCCACAGACACAAAGGTCATCGCTCAAAGCCGCTTGTCGCGCGTCAGGCCCCGTCATCACCAATCGCGGACCAACGCAAACGATCCGCCCCATCGTCTTGCAGACTGGACACCACACCAGATCATTCTCATAGGCCTGCTCACGGCCGCCCAGCATGTCGCCACCGTCACCGCCCACAACGACTCCACCCAGCGTGGTGAAATCCCCTTTCGTGATGTCGTAACGTCTCACCAAAATCCGCTCCCTATGCATCGTCCTCCGAAACGCTGAAGCGCCAACGAACCAACCGCCTTGGCAGCTTGACCATGGATCACGGCCAAGCCGCTATCTAGACTGGCCCCGTTTCGAGCGATTGCCGTCGAATCACCGCGACATCCACACCGTCCGACTCGCCGACAAATACAAGCTGGTTTGGAGCGCCGCCGGACAGCGTTCCCGCCGAACACGCGATTGCGAGCCAAGCTGCTGCTGTCCCGGCATGTCCTACGGTCTGATCGAGATCTATGGGCTGTGCGCCGAGTCCCATCTTCATGGCCTCGCTGTGCAGAGCGCCAGCCTTTGCCGCGTCGAGACCGGTCCGCCAGACACCCTTGATGCCCGCAGCCGTGATATCGCCCCATTTAAGAGCATGTGACAAGACGTCGTTCGACTGTTCAAAAGGGCCGTGTACTGGACGATGGAGGTTTGCTTGACGCATCACGGCCAACCTGCTTGCTGGTTCGTCTGGCATGAGCAGGATCGCCACGCCCGCCTCGGCCGCGCCAGAGGGCGGCGTGGCGCTCAGCACCGGATGCAGTTGAATGGCTACGATCAGCCTCGCGTGGCGTTCACCCTGGCCAGCAATCTCGTCGAGCCAGTCATCGAGAACACGAAGACTGGTTGGCTCAGTCTCTTCAACAATCTCCATGGCTCGAAACCGACGTTCTTGCCAGGCTTTCCGCCAGAGCGCCACATAGTCCTGCCTTCGCAATCCACCCGAGACCCAAAGACAAATGCCCAGACCAGTTTGCAGAGGTAACGCTCGAATTTGTACTGAAAGCTCGTCAAGCAGCTCTGAATACAGCCATCGCGTCACCTCGCAATGGCGCACCTCGTCTCTCTCTTTTCCACCGGGCACAGGCTGTACGCCAGGCACATCCAACCAGCGAGCCCTCACTGGATCGCCTTCGTTGGCGATGGGCTCCTGAGTAGTGATCCTGACCGTACCAGCCTGTATGCCGGCCAGTGCGTTCTCATTCCGATCCGACGAGATCCGATGAGCCGCACCGAGCACCGCCAGCGGACGCGCCGCCACGGCAAAGACGTGCGCGTTGTACCTGCGAATCGCTTCGTTGCGCATCAAAACGTCGAGCTTGCGGCCCTCATGATGACCATACCGGCGCAGCACTATCCAGGCAGGCAGCCCCAAGGGGAAAAGGGCCAGGGTTAGCCAGAATCTCCATGTGTGCGTCGGCAAATGCTTCGGCCATAACAGGAGAACCGCCAATGCGCCTCCCAGTGCCATGGCAAGGAACGCGATCGCCCATACCACTCGCGACGGCCGCGTGGTCATCTCGGGCTCTTCTGTCGGCAGCAGCGAGAAATCAACAGCCATGTTCTGCTCCGGTCATTCCGTGCCAAACAAGACGAGGGGATGTGCCGCAAGCGCATGCGCGCGGTGACACCTGTCTGCGGCAGCATCGCGGGATTCGTAGCGCTTCTGGTGAACTGAAGGGAAAACCTCTTCGCACAAATAGCGCATGGCTTCCCCTACCGAAAAGTTGGAGGGCGAAGCAAGCGAATACCTCGAAGCCAGCATCGACACCGGTGCGGCTGTCATTGCCAGGAGCATGCGGCGGCGAGAGAACTTGCTCATACGGCCCCCGGGCGCAAACGCAGTGAATCCACCACGGCATCCCACAATTCCAGTGCTTCCTCGTCGCTGGCGAACGATTCCTTGTTGGTGAGGTAAGCGCTCTCGCCGACCTGTAGCGACACATTCAGGTTGGGCTCGGCCAGGGAGTCCGCTTTTCCCGGCGCCTCCCATTTGAAACCATGGGTTCGTTTCCCATCCTGTGTGCCGGCCACCAGGATCTCATCGGCCTCGATGGGGCCAACCGGACGCGCACGGTTGCGCAATTGGGTGACACCGGCTACGGTGCCCAGCAGTCCAGCTAGGATGCCGCCGGCACGCTTGCGCAGGCCGGGTTCCACGCTGCGTTGCACATATGAAGTAACCGTCAACGATACATCGGGCTTGCCGGCCAAGCGAATGATCATTGCCCAGCTTTCTAAGTTCAGATCATTGTCTATCAAGATCGCATCGCTTGCCGCATAACCAATGCCAGTTGGAATTTCCCCTGTTGGAATCTCCTGCCATTCTCGGGATAGTTCATCTCGAACGGACAAAGCCGATTCTCGACGACTTGGCGATACGCTCCCCGAGTAAGCCAAGGTTCTGGTTCCGGCCAAGAAATAGGTGTCAAAGCGATACAATATGTCACTCGTTGTCTTGTTCCACGAAATCAATGTGACTGAGCCATTAGCATGCGGTACCCGTTCGATAAACATGCTGCCATGTTTATCGTGCTTTGCTGCTCGCAATGCCTGTTCCCGTCGAGCAATCAGATTGTCAAAATCCCTCCGGGTCTGAATTTCTCGTAATGGTTCAATTCTCACCTCGTTGTACTTATAGCTCTCGACAGTTCGCACATCCGCTGGTAATTCGACCAGATGTCGACCAATCGCACGAGTTTTCCATCCTTCCTTCATGCTGACTCCCTTCTTTGTGCCATTGCATCTGTCAGATAATCTTGATGATCCCAAGCGTCATGGCTATCGGCAGAGGCGAGAAATCAATCGTCATGCAGCGCTCGCAGAGGACAAGAGAATGTGTGAAAAAGCCGCGCGTAGTGGCCACTCACCAGCACCTTCGTGGCGCTTCTGGTGAACTGAAGGGAAAACCTCTTCGCACAAATAGCGCATGGCTTCCCCTACCGAAAAGTTGGAGGGCGAAGCAAGCGAATACCTCGAAGCCAGCATCGACACCGGTGCGGCTGTCATTGCCAGGAGCATGCGGCGGCGAGAGAACTTGCTCATACGGCCCCCGGGCGCAAACGCAGTGAATCCACCACGGCATCCCACAATTCCAGTGCTTCCTCGTCGCTGGCGAACGATTCCTTGTTGGTGAGGTAAGCGCTCTCGCCGACCTGCAGCGACACATTCAGGTTGGGCTCGGCCAGGGAGTCCGCTTTTCCCGGCGCCTCCCATTTGAAACCATAGGTTCGTTTCCCATCCTGTGTGCCGGCCACCAGGATCTCATCGGCCTCGATGGGGCCAACCGGACGCGCACGGTTGCGCAATTGGGTGACACCGGCTACGGTGCCCAGCAGTCCAGCCAGGATGCCGCCGGCGCGCTTGCGCAGACCGGGTTCCACGCTGCGTTGCACATATGACGTAACCGTCAACGACACATCGGGCTTGCCGGCCAAGCGAATGATCATTGCCCAGCTTTCGAAGTTCAGATGCTTGTCCACCAAGATCGCATCGCCTGCTGTGTAGCCAATGCCAGTTGGAGTTTCCCCCTCTGCAATCTCATGCCACTTTCGGGATAGATCAGATCGAACGGACAATGCCGATTCGCGGCGGCTTGGCGATACGTCTCCGGAGTACTTCAAGAACACTGATCCCGCAGGGAAATAAGTATCGAAGCAATAGAGAATAGTCGAATCCGGAGCTTCCCACGAAATTAGTGTTACCGAGCCATTGGCATGTGACACGCGTTCGATAAACATGCTGCCATGCTTATCGTGCTTAGCCGCGCGCAATGTCTGCTCTCGCTGAACAATCAGCTCGTCAAAGCCCGCCTGAGTCTGAACATCTGGCAACGGTTCAATCTTCACTTTATTGTACTTATAACTCTCGATCAGCCTTGCATCACCTGGAATGTTTATCAGATGCCGCCCAATAGCACGGATTTTCCATCCTTCTTTCATGCTGACTCCTTCTTGTGCCACTGCGCCTGCTGGGCGATCTTGATGATGGCGAACATCGTGGAATAGAGCGAGCGCAGATGCTTGTCGCCATAGCTCCCCTGATGGTCGTAGCAAAATTTACTATTTCGCTCTCCCCGATTGCCCTGCCCATGCGCAAAGCTCAATGCAATACCGGCCTTCCCAGGCGCCGCGCCAGAGAGGTCCGGCACAGTACCGTCGCCAGGGCAATCTGGGGTACCAATCGTTAGGCTCAGCCCGCTTGACGTCCTCAACTTTCCATTGCCATCGTCGCCAACGATGTTGATATTGCTCGGCTCCTGCGCTCCAATGTCGCCCCCCTCCCAGGCTACCTCTCCCCAAGTGAAGCGGTTCTTGCTCGCCATCACGCCCGTGCCGAACATCCCGCCTTTGTCACTGTCGGCATCGCGCCTCCCTTGGGCGCCGTAGTGAGCAAAGGTGGGCGTCTTGTATAGTTTCTCGATCGCACGGTGGAATACTCGAACGCGCTCAACTGTCCGACTTAATGCATCTCGCGGAGTACTCTCGTCTGGTATGAATTCATCGTCATCTTGCGCGTTGGCCTCCTTTCCCGCCGGATTCATCAACCCCAAATTCGCATCCGGCACCAACCCATACCACGCCGGCGACAGATAGATCTCGCTATAGGGATCGCCATTGATAGGCAGCGGCGTCATGACGTCAGCGCCGATCTTCTTGTCCCGTAACCTGAGCCAGGGCTTGCCATCGTTGTAATCGGCAGTAGGCAACAGCTCCAGCCCCCCTGGTGCTTGCGAAAGGATGGCAACCACATCTGCGGCGTTCCGGCCGAGAAATACCTGTTCCATTCCTTCGAATCCCGCACGCATGCGCTTATACGTGGCCGGTGCCCCCGTAGCCGGCTGCACACCGTGCGAGACACCGAGTACCTTTTCGCACTGGTGGATCTCAGTCAGCGACCGGCTCACCAGTCCACCCATCGAATGCGTGACGACGATGACCTGTTCCGCCATTACGCGACGGTTTCCTCCGTCGAATGCTGCACTGATTGTTTCCTTGTCCATCCGGCGTGTCCTCAGCAACAACCGTCTTGCCTTCGTTGTAATAGGGCAGGATCGTGTTCTCGATCAGGTCCTTGATGGCTGCGCCGGAGTCACGGTTGCTTTGCAACCAGTTATAGCCTCCCGCCCAAACGTCGAACTGGTAGTTGGCCGCATGCAGGATCTCTTTGCGCGTCAATGCCTCACCACCCTCGGCGCCCCAATCGGCAGGCGCATCCTGTCCGAACTCCGCCGCCCAGTTCTTCAGGTCAGCCTCGCAACGCGTGAAGTCATACTCCGCCAGCGAATTCAAGAGGTGCTGCAATTGCCCCATGAACGGATGATAGGACGAACGCATCAACGCGCCCCAGCCCCGCGCCACCAGTACATTCTTCGGCAGCCCGCTCTGCCCGGCATCGATTGGACCGCTGGGATCGATCTCGACAGTCTCCGTGCCCAGATCACCGGCACGCTCTTTTGTATTCTTGAACGCATAGCTGAAGAGTTGCCCGATCGCATCCGCCGCACCTCGCAGGTCTGCATTGGGTGGCCGCCAGACGATGTTCTTCCCTTCCTTCTTTCTGAGATTGGTTCCCATGATGCCGGGCAGGAAAAGGATGGGAATCACGTAGGGCTTGGCAAGGATGATCTTCTCGCGCTGATCCTCTGCCGGCGTCAGGGTTGCTGAACTGTACTGATCGCCATCGTTGTCGACGACGCTATGGTAAAAAACGGGGCTCGATTCGGCCATGGTGTTGTTCGAGTATGCGGTTGGGCGGATCAATCCATCAGTCGGATACGAAGGGGTTCGACAAACAGGCTCTTCTGGAGTGGCGTCTTTCCCGCCGAGTCCGTCATCATCTTGAGCTTGGTGCCATCGCCGCGCAGAACCTCGACGCTCGTATTGGCAAGCGGCTCCCCCGTGGACGGGTTACGAATCACGTAGGCACCATGGAAGTTCGCGTGTTTCCACGTATTCATTTCCTGAGCCAGGGAACTCGGCCCTTGGCGGCTGAATGCAGTCGACTTGATCGTTCGCTCTCCGCGCGTTCCATCCTCGATCCCTGTCGATGTCATACGAAAGTAGGAGCCGCCACATTTGAGCAGCAGCTCATTCTTGGCCTCGATAACGACACGCCCGTTTGCACTGGTGATCGTCATATTCTTGTCTGCCATCAGCCGCATCTCATCGCTCTGTGCCTCGATCTCGACCTTCCCTCTTGAGGCGAACAGTTTGATGCCAAGTTTCTGCGCAAAGATGGATACCAGTTCGCCAGCCGCGACCGTGAAGCGCTTGAGCACACTGAGATCGGCATGGCCGCCCGACGTGGCGATCAGGTTCTCTGCCGCACTCAACTGCAAGTCGGCGCCCGATGCCAGCGCCATGCCCGCTGGTGCGCTGACAAGGATCCCGGCCTTCTTGAGTTCGTTCAGCGTGTCATCGAGCAGTGCCCTTTGCCTGTCACAGGCGGCTGCAACTGCTTGCGCGGCTTTCGCTGCCGATGCCAGCGCTTCGCTTTGCTGGAGCGCTCGCAGTAGCAGTTGCTGTGCGGCCACCATGTCAAGCTGTTCCCCGTCTGCGCCAAGCTGGTCATTCGCCGAAACCAGCAATCCCTTGCCGCCCCGGATCGCCCCCCAGCCCGACGTGCGCAACTCGAAGCCGTCCCCCCGCTTTTTCTTCTGATGATCAACGAGATACCCCAGGTTGAGCTGGGTCTTGCCATACTCGGTGGAGAGCTTGATCCCCTCCTGCCCCTCCCAGTCCTCAAACCGCAGCTTGTTGTTGCTCTGCGTGCGAATCACGTTGCGCGACAGCCAGCGATCCTGATTGGTGATCAGGTCAGGGTGCTGGCTGGTGTGCTGCACGCTGGCGATGTACGGCTTGTTCGGGTTGCCGTCGCGGAACGCCACGTCCACATAGGTGCCGTCGATCAGAGGAAAGTGAAAGCCCGTCTGCCGCGCCCCGGCGAACGGCTTGGCCAGGCGCAGCGGCACGCTCTCGCCGCCATTGGGCCAGGCGTCAAAGTCGAAATCGAAGCGGACGATGTAATGACCATCCTGGGTCAGGTAGGCATACTTGTACTGGCCCGGCGAGGTGATGCGGGCGCTGAGCGTGCCGGAGATGCGCGGCCAGTTGGCTTCGTCCATCGGCAGCCGGAAGCGCCGGTCCGAGGGAATGGCCTTGTAGGTGTTGCGGTAGGCGGCATCACGCGCGCCGGTGTGGACGACCTCGGTAACCACCTGCCCGTTGGGCGCGTCGGGCAACGCCAGGTCCAGTCGCAGGATGCGCGCCGGGCGCAGCGCCAGCACGTTGCTCTCACCCGTGTAGACCAATTGGCGGGCGAACTCGGCCTCGTGGCGCAACTGCGCTTCCCACTTGGCGTCGTCGAAGTCCAGGTGATGCGTGCCATACACGTAGGACTGACCGTAGGTGGTCCTTTCCTTCGCGACATCGGCCTCTCCGGCAGGGCGTTCCCATGCCTTGTCGGGATTGAAGTCCGCGACCCGGAATGATTCGGGAATGGTCCGCGCATGGGTCCTGAGCGAGAACACCGTTTCCTGGCCTGATTCCAGTCCCGCCGTCTCGCGATAGGGCACTCGAAGCTCCGGCTGGTAGAGGTAGTGGTCGATGTCGTCGCCGAACACGATCATCTCGCCGAACTCGCCATGGATGAAATAGCAGTACAGGCCCTCCTGCTCCATCAGCAGCCGGATATAGTCCCAATCTGATATCTGGTACTGCATACGCAACTTGTGCTGCGGGTACTTGCGCCGCGTCTTGAAGGCGAACTGGTGGCCCTTGAGGTCATGGCGGCGCAGGATGGCCTCGATGATCTGGGGCGCGGTCTGCTGCTGGTAGATACGGCTGGCACGTGTGAGCCGCAGCCGCGCGACGAGCGGCTCCACGACGATCTCGTAGCCGCAGAAATCCCGGGTCTGGCGGGTCTTGGAGAAGCGCGTGATGCAGCCGGCAAACTTGCGTGGCTCGCTGCCGTC
This sequence comes from Cupriavidus sp. FW216-B1, assembly GCF_058789195.1. Taxonomy (NCBI): domain Bacteria; kingdom Pseudomonadati; phylum Pseudomonadota; class Betaproteobacteria; order Burkholderiales; family Burkholderiaceae; genus Cupriavidus; species Cupriavidus sp. FW216-B1. Next base: position 10,059 of record NZ_JBYTEL010000016.1, read on the forward strand.
GGCGGGAGCGATCAGGAAGGTCGCGTCTTTGCCCAGATACCCGGCTCGATCAAGTTCAAGCGGATGCGTCAGTTGGATAGTGACGGCATAGGGCTCGCCCATCCGCTCCACTGCCTCGAACGACACCACCGACAGCGCGGCGGCGCTGGCTGTGCCCGGCACCTCGAGAAAGTATGCCTGCCGCCCGGTGGTCAGCGCGCGGTTGCCGATTGCCTTGAATTCATCGAAACCTTCCGCCATTGTTGTTCACTCCGTTTTTGCCATGCCGTTACGCTCGGTCTTTCGTATCCGGCTGACCCTTTTCTTGTCGCAAATCTTGTTGCAAATGAAAAGTGACTAGATACGTTGTGGTCGTGGCACGTCATCGCTGCACTAGTCATCAAATGACGACACAGCAAGTCAGGCTCGATCATAGAGGTGACGGCGGCGAGGCTTCAATCAGATTAATCCCATTTTCACTGATAAAATTCGTAAACATGAATTAAAGGAAATTTAATTTCCAATGAATGCCAAATACGCAAAGGCATGCGGGCCGAATGCGGACATATTGACGATCCCCGCGCATTGACACTTGTTCGCAATGCGTGGCGCGCGAGCGACGCCGCCGTGCTCTCGGTGGATAGCCGAGCGGCGCGGAGCCAAAACGGCCAGCATGAGGCGGGTCCCGGGATCGACCTGGCACGGCGCGCGGCGCATGCTGCGGGTATGTCATGTATCGCGAGCAGCAGCGGACACCGAGAGTGTGTGACGGATGTTGTTTCCTGATACAGGCTATCTATACGCAGAAAATTCCATTTATTTCGAAGAAATTTCTGATAATAATCAGCCAATCCGGTGGCATGGAACTTATCGCTGGGAGCACCTGCGCGCGCCCCTTTCTGCGCTCCGCAGTCCAGCTCCCTCTTCCAAGCCAGAGCCAGTCAGCAACAATCTGCGCTGGCGCAAGAAAACCCACCTTCCGCTGTCACAACGCGATTCCCCCCGCCGTCTTGTGATCATGCGAGGCGCGCAGGGCGCCCGCGAAACCAGGCAAAGGGAATCCCATGACTACGGCACGTCTCAATTTCTTTCAACTGGCCCCGGCCAACCTGAAGGCAATGATCCATCTCTCGGGCACCGTCAAGCAGAGCTCGCTCGGCCCGCGGCTGGTGGAGTTGGTGCAACTGCGCGTCTCGCAGATCAACGGCTGCGGCGTCTGCATCGACATGCACTGGCGCGACCTCGTCAGGCAGGGGGCCGACGCGCGCCACCTGAATGCCATCGCCGGCTGGCGCGAGGCGCCGTTCTTCGACGCCCGCGAGCGCGCCGCGCTGGCCTGGGCGGAGGCCGTCAACGCGCTGCCGCAGCGCGACGACACCGATGCGGCCTACCCGGCGCTGCGCGAGCAGTTCAGCGAGAACGAGATCGCCGAGCTGTCCTACGCGATTGCCGCCATCCGGGGCTGGAACGTGATGAACCTCAGCCTGCGCAACCAGATCCCCGAGAACCCGCCGCCCGGATTCTGAGCGCGGGCGGCGCGGCCGGGACCGGCAAGACTTTGCCGGCGGCCGCGCCTGGCTCAGGGCACGCCGGGCGCCAGCTTCGTCGCGGCCAGTTCGCGGCCCAGCGCGGCGGCGATGCGCGCGAGCTTGTCCGGGTTGCGCTGCGCGTGGATGCGCACGATGCGCTCGCCGTCGGTCTCGATCGCCTGCGCCGATTCCAGCGCGCCGTCGATAAAGCGCAGCAGGCCCCACTCGCCGTTGAGGGTGACGGCCTCGAAGTGCACCGCGCCCCGGTATCTCAGGCTGGTGGCGAGGTAGAGCTGGGCGATGCGCCGGCCGCCGACGAGCGGCACGCCGAAGCTGGGCACCTTGCCGCCGCCGTCGCCGATCAGTTGTGCGTCCTCGGCCAGCATGGCCTTGAGCGCGCCGAACTCCCCGCGCGAGGCGGCGTCGGCGAACCCCCGCAGCAGGCGCAGCTGGGTCTCGCGCGGGACCACGTAGCGCGGCCGCTCGTCCTGCAGCTGCACCTTCGCGCGGTGGACGATCTGCCGGCACGCGCTCTCGGTCTTGCCGAGCGCGTCGGCCACTTCGCCATAGTCCGCATCGAACACTTCGCGCAGCAGGAACGCCGCGCGCGCCTCGGGCGCGAGGCGCTCGAGCATGGCGAGAAAGGCGACCGACACGTCGTCGGCGCGCTCGACGATCTGCTCCGGCGTGGCCGGCGAATCGGCCATCACCGGCTCCGGCAGCCACGTGCCGACGTAGTGCTCGCGCTGCGCCTTGGCGCTGCGCAGCCGGTCGATGGCCAGGCGCGTGGTGACGGAGACCAGCCAGGCTTCGGCGCTGTCGAGGCGCTCCTTTTCGGTGCCGTGCCAGCGCAGCCACGCATCCTGCACGACTTCCTCGGCCTCGGCGGCGGAACCCAGCATGCGGTAGGCGATGCCCTGCAGGCGGGGGCGCAGGCGGGTAAAGGTGTTGGTGTCTTCGTTCATATCTCCCCCAGACGTTTGACGCCCCCGCGTTGTGACAGGTGACGGCCATGCCGGCCCGGCGGCGCGAACGGCGGGCTCCGGCTGGATTGATACTAGACCGTCCCGCGGCCCGCGGCGGCCCGGCATGCCCAGCCAAGGACAAACCATGCGCTGCCGGTGAAATAGGCGCGGGAGCGCTCCCCGCGGCCGCGCGCCGGCAGCGCGGCACCGGTCCGCCGCCGTCATGTTCCGCGGCTGCTTAAGAATCCGACACATTCGGCCGATAACGACAGTGCACGCAGGCTGCACTGCGGCGTCGCTTCGCCTAGGGGAAGGCCAGCGGCCACAGCGCGGGCCATTTCTCGGCCCAGCAGCATGCGTGGGTGGCGCCCTCCACCAGTTGCACGGGGGGCTGCCGCCCGGCTGGAAAGCGGGCGGCATAGGCGGCCGCCACTTCGCGTGTGACGTTGGTATCGCTGTCGCCCACGAAATGGATCTGCGCGATGTCCTGCAGGCGGCGCCAGTCGTCGGCCGGATCGAGCGAGCCGTCCAGCGGCGGCACGCCGTGCAGCGTGGTCCACGCGCGCGGCGCCAGGTTGCCGGCCACCGTCACCAGCCGCACCACGTCGTGGCGCCGCGCGGCGACCAGGGCCGCCACGGCGGCGCCGCCGGAGTAGCCCACCAGCGCCAGGCGGCGCGCGCCGTAGCGCTGCATGAGCGCGTCGATGGCCTGGCTGGTGGCTTCGACCGCTTCGGCGGAGAAGCGCCGCGAGGTCCAGTCGGGCGTGCCGCAGCCGCGCCGGTCGTCGCCTTCGGCGAACTGGCACGGCCGCGCCAGGTAGACCGCGGTGCCGCGGACGTGGAGCAGGGCGAGTTCGAGCGCCACCGGGCGCAGGGGCGTGGGGTCGTCGGAGGGCTGCGTCGGGCTGAGCCAGGCCAGGCCGTCGCCTTCCAGGTAGACGGCCAGCGTGTCGGCAGGCTCGTCGGCCGCCGTGGCGGGCGGCGCGTAGGCGGTGAGCACGAACGTGCGCGTGGGCAGGCGCAGACGCTGCCAGCCGTGCGCGAGCGCCAGCGTGTCGGCGCCCTGCCGGCGGTCGGCGGGCGAGAAATGGGTACAGGCAGCCAGCAGCGCGGCTGCCAGCAGGATCAGGATCGTTGTCCGCACGGGGAAAACCGGAAGCACCAGAGCGAGAGAGAGCACAGGCAGCACAGACCACCACCAGGGAGGAGATCCACGGCGCCACCAGTGTAGTTTCGAGAGGAAGAAATCAAGACCGGCCCGGCTTCCCCGAATCCCGGGCCGCACAGAACAATAAAAACAAAAAACAAAAAAAGTCGCGAAAACAAAGCAAGCGGCAAGTCTACTGCAGAGGCTTGCCCAACACCGGGTTCTTGCAAGCATGAAACAACAACGCAGTATCGTCCGGCAGGCTCGTTCTGCCCGTCCCGACGCATCGGCGCAATCCGCGCTGCCGCCGTCCCTGCCCCGCGCCATCGCCGGCGCCGTCCTGCTGGCGGCCGGCCCGCTGGCCTCGCTGCCGGCGCTGGCCTTGCCGGCACCGTGCCAGCTGTTCCAGCCCAATACCGTTTCCGGCACGCTCAACCAGACGTGCCAGCTCGGCTCCGCCAGCAGCCTGATCGTGACCTCGCCCGGCGGCCTGATCAGCGTGACCGGTGCCGCCGCGGTATCGGTCAGCGGGCTGCTCTCGCCCGTCACCGCGATCGAGAACCACGGCCGCATCGAGAGCCTCGGCAATCCCGGCCAGCCCTTATTGCCATCGCCGATGAACAATGGCGGCGATGCCATCGCGATCGGCATCACCGGCAACGGCGCCACCGCGCTCACGGTCAACGGCATCCTGAACGGCATCGAGGGCACCATTGCGGCAACCGGCGGCGGCGGCAGCGTGGGCATGCCCCTCATGCCCGACGGCAACGGCGGCGCAGCCACGGCCATCAGCGTGGTGACCGCCAAGGTCACCACCATCGACAACCACGGCACCGTCACGGCCATCGGCGGCATGGCCGGCAGCGGCAGCCCGTCACCGCTGCCGGGCGCCGCGGGCGGCAGCGGCATCGGCATCGACCTGCAATCGGCGAGCGTCGACACGCTGGTCAACAACGGCGCCGGCAGCACGATCAGCGGCACCGGCGGCGCAGGCGGCAGCGGCGCGGCGATGATGGTTCCCGGTGCCGGCGGCCGCGGCATCGGCGTGAACATCACCTCCAGCACGGTCGGCTCCATCCGCAACGACGGCACCATCAGCGCCACCGGCGGCGCGGGCGGCCCCGGCATGCCAGGCCTGCCGGGGATGCCCGGCGGCGGCGCCAGCGCCGGCGCCGCCTACGGCATCAACATCCAGGGCAGCACGGTCGGCGGCATCGCCAACAACGGCACCATCAGCGTATCCTCTCCCGGCGGCCAGGCAGTCGGCATCAACGTGGGCAACAGCACGGTGGACAGCATCACCGTGGCGGGCACCATCAACGCGCCGGTTGCCATCATCATCGACCCCGCCAGCACCGTCACCAACGGCATCAGCGTCACCGGCGCGCTCAACGGCACGGTGGCGCTCAACAACGCCACGCTCAACCTCGACCTGAACAGCGCCGTCGTGACCGGCAGGGTCAGCGGCGGGGCCGGATCGGCGGTCAACGTCAACGGCACCTTCACCTCGGGCAACACCTTCAACGTCGGCACCTTCAACGTGGCCAGCAACGCGGTGTTCAACATGGGCCACGGCGTCACGGTATCGTCCGGCCTGAACAACGCCGGCACGCTGGCGGTGGCCGCGGGCACCACCGCCACCATCACCGGCAACTACACGCAGGCCGCCGGCGGCCTGTTCCAGACCGGCCTGGACAACGACGGCCGCTACGGCAAGCTGGTGGTCACCGGCACCGCCGACCTCTCCGCCAGCAACAGGATCGGCGTGAACGTGAGCGGCGCGCCGTCGCTCGTCGCCGGCACCACGGTGCAGCCCGGCATCATCACCGCCGGCACGCTGGTGGCCGGCCCCGCATTTACCGTGACCGACAACAGCGCGCTGTTCGACTTCATCGCCACGCGCAACGGCAATGCCGTGGACCTGTGCGTGGCGCGCGCGGGCGCCAGCTCCTGCTCCGCCGCCCCGGTCACGCCGGTCACGCCGCCGACGTCGGACCCCGTGCCCGCCGCCCCGGCACCGGCGCCCACGCCGGCGCCCGTCATCACCGTGGTGAGCAGCGTCACCGGCGCGCACAACATGCCGGGCCTGGGCGCGGCGCAGGTGCTCGACGCCCTGATCTCGCAAGGCGCGGCCGCGCCGGCCGGCATGGCCCCGGTGATCACGGCACTCGGCACGCTTGCCACGGAACAGGCCGTCTCCGACGCCGTCAAGCAGACCCTGCCGCTGATGACCGCCGGCATGACGGAGGTGAACACCGCCGCCATGCACGCCACCAACCGCGTGATCCAGTCGCGCCAGGAAGCCAACCGCGGCCTGTCCTCCGGCGACGACTTCGTGGCCGACCGCCAGATCTGGTTCAAGCCCGTGGGCTCGTGGGCCAAGCAGAACGACCGCGACGGCGTGGCCGGCTACAAGGCGAACACCTACGGCATGGTGTTCGGCGCGGACAGCGCCGTCAACGACAAGATCCGTGTCGGCGGCGCCTTCTCGTACATGCACAGCCGCATCGACGGCAACTCGCCGGTGGCCGCGCAGAACGCCAGCGTGGACGGCTACCGCCTGATCGGCTACGGCAGCTACGGCCTCGACGCGCGCACCGACATCAGCGTGCAGGCGGACGTCGGCACCGGCCACAACGAAGGCCGGCGCAACATCAGCTTCGGTGGCCTCGACAGCCGCGCGTCGTCGAGCTACAACAGCTGGAACGCCCACTTCGGCGCCGGCCTGGGCCGCGTCTTCGACCTCGCGCCGAAGACCACCTTCACGCCGTCGGTGCGGGCCGACTACACCTTCATCCAGGATGCGGCCTACACCGAGACCGGCGCCGACGCGCTGAACCTGGCCGTCGGCAGGAACACGGCCCGCGAGCTGATCCTCTCCACCGACGCCCGCCTCAACCAGGGCATCACCGAGCACGCCATGTTCACCGCCAACCTCGGCGTGGGCTACGACGCGCTGGCCCGGCAGTCGGCCATCGCGGCCTCCTACGTCGGCGGCGGCGCGCAGTTCGTCACGCGCGGCCTGTCCCCGGCGCGCTGGCTGATGCGCGGCGGCCTGGGCCTGGTGGTGACCAGCAGCAAGGCAATGGAAGTGACCGTGCGCTACGACGCCGAGGTGCGCGACCACTTCACCAACCAGACCGCGTCGGTGAAGGTGCGCCTGCCGTTCTAAGGCGCCCGCCCTGCCCGCCATCCCTCCCCGGGGCGGCGGGCAGGCGTCATCCAGGCCGCGCGATGCCACGCGGCATCGCGCGCCACGCGGCGTTTCGCGCGCCCCCGCCCCGGGCATGGCCCGGGGTATCGGGCGCGTATTTCCCCCTTTGTTCCCTCGATTGCCCGCGTTTTTCGCGGCTTATCATCGCGACTTATCATCGCGTCCTATCATCGCCTCGCAGACGATGCCGTGCATGCCGGCACCGGTCCCTTCGCACCTCGCCATGACCGACCCTACCCCCGTCCCGCCAGTCCGGCCTCCCGGCCTGCTTGCCGCCCGCGGCCTCGCCGTCGGCGTGTTCGACCTGTTCCACGTGGGCCATCTGCGCTATCTGCAATACATCCGCGCGCGCTGCCTGACGCTGGTGACGGTGGTCACGCGCGACGCCACCGTGCAGGCCAACAAGCGGCGCGCACCGGCCATGCCGGAGGCGGAGCGGCTGGAGATCGTGCGCGGGCTGGGCTGGGTGGACGAGGCGCTGCTGCAGCCGGACAGCCTGGAGAACACCGAGAGCGCGCTGCGCTGGCTGGCGGCACTGGCCGTGGACCACGTCTTCATCGGCGAGGACTGGCGCGGCAGCGCGCGCTGGGCGCGGCTGGAACCGCGCCTGGCCGCGCAGGGCATCGGGCTGAGCTGGACGCCGCGCACGGACGAGGTGTCGACCACGGTGCTGCGCCAGCGCATCCTGGCCAGCCTGAGCGAGTAAGGCCGGCGGCGGCAAACCCGGCCACCGCCCGGGTCACCGCCCGAGTCACCGCCCACCCCCCGGCCCGCTTCAGGCGGCGGGGCGCAGGCCGGCCAGGCGGCCCTCCAGCACCGCGGCGAGGCGCAGCAGCAGGCCGTCCCGCGGGGTGTGCCGCTCGAGCACGAGCCGCACCAGCCGCAGGGCCTTTTCCCAGTAGCCGTTGAGGCAGGCATTGGCGATGCGCGAGTAGGCGTACCACTGCGTCAGCGCCGAGAATCCCACCAGGTTGTGGGCGCCGATGATGGTGTCGAAGGCGGGGTCCGGCACGCGCCAGTCCTTGCCGTAGATGGTTTCGAGCCAGCCGTGCGGGTCTTCCAGCCACCACACCGGGCCGGCCGGGCCGGCCTGCTGCGCCAGCCGCAGCGGGCCCGGGAAGCGGGTCACGCGCTGGTGGGCGGCGGGCGCGCCCTGCCCGGTCCAGAAGCCGCCGAGCAGCGTGGCGCCGCCGGGCTCGGGCTGCAGGCCGCACAGGTCGAGCACCACGTCGTGGCGGGGATGATGGTAGCTCGCCATGTTGTCGATGGCGAAGAGCGGCGGCGGGCACTGCCAGCCGTGGGCGCGCAGGATGGCGTGCGCGGCGGGCAGCTCGGCCACCAGCAGGCCCAGGTCGAGATCCTTGTCGAACGGCAGCAGGCGGCGCTCGCGCACCAGGCCCAGCAGCGTGCCGGCATGGGCGAACGCGCGCACGCCGCCGGCCGCGAGCTGCGCCAGCGCCTGCCACAACAAGGCTTCGACCTGCGGGTCGGCGAGCCTGCGCATGGCGGGTTGCGGGTTGTGGACCAGCGGCGCCACGCACAGCGCCTCCAGCGCCTGCCGCTGCGCCTGCGCGCCGTCTGCCACGCGCTGCTGGTGCAGCAGCGCGGTGCCGAGGAAAAACAGCCAGTAGGGCCGCAGCGCGGGGTGCACGTCGGGCGCCGCCAGCAGGACCTGGCAGGCCTGCCGCACCGTGGCGGCGTGCCCCAGCTCGAGCCCGAGCTGGCACCAGGCGCGGATGTCGTCGGGCGGCATCGCGCCGCCTTGCTGCAGGCGCGCGTTCAGGGCGGCGAATGCCGCGGCGGGGTTGTTCTCCGCTTGTGCTTCCATGCTGCTCGTTGTCTCGCTGTCTCGCTGTCTTGTCGTCTCGTTGTCTCGTCGGTGCCGGGCCGCCTGTCTAGCCGGACGTGGCCCGACATGACCCGGCATGACCCGACTTGGCCGGCGCGGTTCAGTCCACCGTCACCACGATCGCCACGCGCCGGTTCTCCGCCCGCCCCGCGGCGGTGCGGTTGTCGGCCACCGGGCGGGTCTTGCCGAGCCCGCGCACCTCGATGTTCTGCGGCAGGAAGGCGCTTTCGGCCAGCACCCTGGCCACTGCCTGCGCGCGCCGCACCGAGAGCTGCTGGTTGTATTCGGCGGAGCCGGAGTCATCGGTGTGGCCGTCGAGCCGGACGCGGTCGATGCCGGCCCCCTTGAGCGCCGTGCCGATGCGCTGCACCACCGCCCGGTGCTCGGCGCTGATGGTGTCCTCGTCGAGCCCGAACAGCACCTTCTCGGACAGGTTCAGTTCCCAGCCGCCGTCGGTGAGCTGGAAGCCCTGCTGCCTGAGCGTCTCGATCTGCGGCGGCGTCAGCCGGCCGGCCGCCGCGGGCGCGGGCGCCTGGCAGCCGGCCAGGCCCAGCGCGGCGATGGCGAGGGCCGTGCCCAGCCACAGTCTTGCGCGGGCGGACAGGTTCGATGGCACGATGGATCTCCTCTTCTGCGTTCCGTTGTCGCCGCCCGCGCTATTCGAGCACGGTCTCGGCCGCGGCCAGGTGCGGCTGCGCGCTTTGCCAGTGGCCGCCGCGGCCGCGCTTGGCCTGGTACATGGCTTCGTCGGCCTTCTGCAGCAGGCCGGCGGCGGTCTGCGCGTGCAGCGGGAACACCGCCAGGCCGATGCTGAGCGAGGCCTCGATGCTGGCGCCGCCGCTGAGCTGGATCGGGTCCTTCATGCGCAGCAGAATGTGCTCGGCCACCTGGATGATGTCGGCCGGCTTGCGCAGCGCGGTGATCAGCACGGCGAACTCGTCGCCGCCGATGCGCGCGACCAGGTCGCCGTCGCGCAGGCAGGCGCGGATGCGCTGGGCGATGCCGGCCAGCACTTCGTCGCCGGCGGCATGGCCGAAGGTGTCGTTGATTTCCTTGAAGGCGTCGCTGTCGAGGTAGAGCACGCCGACGCGCGCCTTCGAGGCGGTGGCGAAGCGCACGGCGCGGTGCAGCGCGTCCTCGAAGGCGGCTCGGTTGAGCACCCCGGTCAGGCTGTCGTGGCTGGCGCGGTGCGCGAGCGAGCGGTTCTCGTGCTGGAGCTGGTCCTGCCAGCTTTCGAGCTCGTCGAGCAGGCCGTTGAAGTCCTCGCCCAGCGCATTGAGCTCGGCGATGTGCGCCGGCGGCGTGCGCTGGTCGAAGGCCCGCTCGGAACGCACCGCGTGGGCCACGCGCATGAGGTTGCGCACCGGCTCGATGATGTGCACCAGCATGCGGCTCGACATGTAGTGCGCGCTCACCGCGGTCAGCAGCAGGCAGGCCAGCAGGCCGAACAGGCCGCTGAGCACGAACTCGAACAGCTTGCCGGGATCGGCGGTCAGGCGCACGGTGCCGACCACCTGCGTCTCGTGCATGATGACCTGCTCCACCGAGCCGGGCGCCATCAGCCGGCTGGCCAGCTTCTGCAGGCCGGCGAAGCGCGCGCGCACGGGCTGCTGCCATTCGGCCAGCAGGCGGCTGTCGCGGTCGTAGACGCTGGCCTGCGCCACTTCCGCGGTGGCGATGGCGACCAGCGCGTCGCGCGCCGCGGCCGGGTCGCGGAACACCACCGGCGCTTCCAGCGTATAGGCCAGCGAACGCGCGATCAGGTGCAGGTTGTGGTCGGCATAGACGCGTAGCGCGGTCAGCCCGAGCGCGGTCAGCGAGAGGCCGGCCGTGCAGACCGCGATCAGCGCCACGCTCAGGTGAATGCGGCGCAGCGCGTGATAGAGCGTGGGGCGCGGCGGCGGCGCGTCCGGGCGCGAGCGCGGCTTCATAGCGCGGGCGTCCGCCGCCGGCCGAGCTGCAGCACGCCGGGATGGATGTGGATGCCGCTGCGCGCGACCGAGTCGAGGTTGACGCGGAAGGTGACGCGGTTGTCGGCCACGTTGAGGCAGAACATGCTGCCGGTCTCGCACTCGAAGTCTTCCTCGGTGATGACCAGCACCGGGCGCCCGCTCAGTTCGGCCGCCACCCGCCGGCGGCTGGCGTCGGTCATCGCGGCCAGGTAGACGGAATCGCAGCCGGTCATCGCGCCGGCGCCGGTGACGTCGATGCGGCGCGCCTGCACCACGCGCCCGGTGGCGAGCGTGCCGCCGTCGGCCAGCTTGCCGGCATAGCGCGCCGTGCCGTCCACGCACAGGCGCAGCACCTCGCGCTCGACCGGCCAGCGCGCGTAGCCGAGCAGGCTGTACACCGTGCGCACCACGGCCTCGGAGCGCGACTGCGGGGTATCGGCCGCGGCGCCGGGCGGCGGCACGCACAGCAGCGCGGCGCACAAGGCCGACAGGAGGCGGAGGAGCGGAAGCCGGCGCAGGTACCTGGGCCGGCTGCCCGCATCGTCCGGGACGATCGCGGAATGGGGCAAGAAAGGACTACCTGCCAAGTGACGGGTTCCGGGCAGACCGGGCCGAACTGCGCGCGAACCGGTCCGGTTCTGGCTGGCGCGCGGCGCCCCCGCGCGCACCGCGCCGGGGAAAGCCGTGCCAGACCACATACTATATCGGCGCGGCGGGAACGTTATTTACCCCTCCGATAGGCGGAAGCCCGTGGCCGACCCGGCTGAGCCGGCCGACCCTGCGCGCTTGCGGCGTTGCGCCCCGTGCTCATTACAATGGGGCCTGGCCCATCCCGCGCAACGCGCCGCCTCCCATGAGCGACACCAAGACACCGCTGCGCTCCCTGCCGGCGCGGCTCTACCTGCTGGGCGCCGCCATCCTGGCGGCCGGCTGGACCGCCGCCGTGCTGGTCTACCTGAACGCCGCGCGCGCGGAAACCTCGCCCGACCTGCTGTACGGCCCTGGCTGGCAGCGGCAGTACGACTTCCAGCTCGAGCGCATCGGCGGCAAGGCGGCGGTGCTGGCGGCCGAGTTCTCGCAGTGGTTCGGCGGCCTGTGGCACGGCCGGCAACTGGCGGTGACGCTGGCGATCCTGGCCACGGTGGCGGCGCTGCTGTGCTTCGCCGTGGCGCACGAGCTGGCGCTCATGGCGAGGCACCGGCGCGGCGGGAAAGACGGGGGCGAGGACTGAGCGCCGCGTCGGCGGTCGCGCCGGCGCCGCACTGAAGCCACACTGAAGCCGCACCGAGGCCATACAAGGCCGCCGCGACGCCGCCCTGGCGCGTCAGAGCAGCGGCAGGCCCGCGTTGCGCTTGACCTCGCGCAGCGACAGCAGCGACTCCACCGCCGTCACGCCGGGCAAGGTGCGCAGGACGTCGCGCATGAAGATGCCGTAGTCGTCGAGGTCGCGCGCCACCACCAGCAGCAGGTAGTCGGCGCTGCCCGATACGTTGTGGCACGAGATGATGCGCGGGATGGCCTGCACCTCGCGCTCGAAGCGGTCGGACAGTTCGCGGCTGTGCACGCCGAAGCGCACCTGCGTGAAGGCCATCAGCCCCAGCCCGAGCGCCCGGCGCGACAGCATGGCGCGATAGCCCTCGATGTAGCCCTCGGCCTCGAGCCGCCTGAGCCGGCGCGCGCACGGCGTCTCGCTCAATCCCACGGATTCCGCCAGGCTGGCGTTGGTGGCGCGGCCGTCGGCCTGCACCGCCGCCAGGATCGCGCGGTCCAACTTGTCGAGTTCCATCGCCGTTTCTCCCGGAAATGGGCAAAGATTAGCGCATTCCTCCAAAGGATGGCCGCCGGCCGTGGAAAATCGCCTGAAATCCCTCCGCCTCCGGCGCGATCATGGTGCCGTTCCCAACGGAGTCGCATCATGGTTTCCCTGCATCTGCTGCTGACCTTCATCGGCGCGCTGGCCGTGGTCTATGCGCTGCCCGGCCCCGACATGGCGCTGGTGCTCCAGACCAGCACCGCGCGCGGCGTGCCGCACGGGCTGGCCACCGCCGCCGGACTGGCGCTGGCGCGGGCCGCGCACGTCACGCTTTCCGCGTGCGGCGTGGCCGCGCTGCTGCGCGCGGCGCCGTGGCTGTACCAGGGCGTGCGCGTGGCCGGCGGCCTGTACCTGGCCTGGGTGGCCATCCAGATCCTGCGCGGCCCGGCCTTCGGCATGGAAGCCGGCGCGGGCCGCGCCGACGCCGCCGCGCCGCTGCGCGCCTCGGTGGCGCGCGGCGCGCTGAGCAGCCTGCTCAACCCGAAGGCGCTGCTGTTCTGCTCGGTGCTGCTGCCGCAGTTCGTCGACCCGCACGGCGCGCCGGTGTGGTCGCAGGTGCTGGAGCTTGGCGTGGTGCTGGTGCTGACCGGCATCGCCTTCGACCTGGCCTGCGTGTTCGGCGCGGTGCGCATGGCCGCGTGGCTGCGCGGCAGCCCGCGCGCGCAGGCCTTCCAGCGCTGGTCGTTCTCGGCGGTGCTGCTGGCCTTCGCGGCGCGGCTGTCGCTGGAGTGAGCGCGGCGCCGGTCATTCCAGCGGGTAGCGCCTGACGAGGTCGCCGAGCCGCGCGCTGTCCTCGCGCACCTGCGCCGCGAACTCGGCCGGCGAGTTGACCACCGGCTCGGCGCCGGCGGCGGCGATGGTCTTGCGCACGTCGGCATCCTTCACGGCTTCGCGCAGCGCGGCCACCACGCCCTGCAGCACCGGCGCCGGCGTGCCCCTGGGCGCGAACAGGCCGTACCACGTGACGGACTGGAACTGCGGGTAGCCGGCCTCGGCGGTGGTGGGCACCTCGGGCAGCGCGGCCGCGCGCTTCGGCCCCTGCGTGGCCAGGATGCGCAGCGCGCCGCTCTTGTAATGCGGCAGCGCCGCCGTGATGCCGGTAAACGCCAGGTTGACGTTGTTGGCGATCAGGTCGGTGACGATGGGGCCGGTGCCGCGGTAGTTGACCACGACGAGGTTGGGCAGGCCGGCCTCCTCCGCGAGCTGCCTGCCCGAGATGCGCGCGAGGCTCTCGCCGCTGCCCAGCGAGCACGAGCGGCCCGGCGCCTTGCAGTACTGCACGAACTCGGCCAGCGTCTTCACCGGCAGCTTGCCGCTCGCCACCACGGCGGCGGGCGACTGCGAGATGGCCGTCACCGGATCGAGCCGCGCGAGCGGGTCGACGCCCTTGAGGCCCGGCGTGTACCGCGTGACCACGATGGCCGGCACCTGCAGCAGCAGCGTGTAGCCGTCGGGCCGGGCCTCCATCACGCGGCGCGTGCCGATCAGGCCGTCGGCGCCGGGCAGGTTCTCCACCACCACGGGCTGGCCCCACAGCACGCCGAGCTGCTTCGACACGGCGCGCGCGGTGGCGTCGGTGCCGCCGCCGGCCGCGTAGGGCACCACCAGCGTGACGGGGCGGTCCGGGCGCCACGCGGCCTGCGTGCCGGCGGCGGCCGATGCTGCAGCCGATGCGGCCAGCGAGGCCGCGGGCGCGGCGGCCAGCAGCGCCACGGCGCACGCGGGCGCCGCCAGGGCGCGCGCGAGGCCATGCCGTCGTTCGACGAAGGGATGCATGTTGTCTCCTTGTTTTTCCATGTTCTTATGTGTCCACCCGACGCGGCAGCGAACGGGCGGCGGGCGGCGGCGGATCAGGCCGCGCCCCCGCGCCGCACCGCCCACGCCCACGGCCGGCGCGCGCGGTCGGCCTGCTGCCAGGCGCGGATCAGCTCGTCGTCCTTGAGCGTGAGGCCGATGTCGTCGAGGCCGTGCAGCAGCGCCTCGCGGCGCAGCGGGTCGACCGGGAACGCGATGGCGGTGCCGTCGGGCGCGGTCAGCGTGGCCGCCGCCAGGTCCACCCGCAGCGGCGCGCCGCGCGCGCACTGCGCGGCCAGGGCCGTCACCGCCGCCGCGGGCAGGCGGATCGGCAGCAGGCCGTTCTGGAAGCAGTTGTTGTAGAAGATGTCGCCGTAGCTCGGCGCGATCACGCAGCGCACGCCCATGCCCATCAGCGCCCACACCGCGCCCTCGCGCGAGGAGCCGCAGCCGAAGTTGGCGCCGGCCAGCAGCACCGGCGCGCCGCGGAAGGCCGGCTGGTTGAGCACGAAGCCGGGGTCCTCGCTACCGTCGGCGCGGTAGCGCAGCGCCTCCAGCGCGTAGGGGCCGAGCTGGTCGCGCGGCAGGCTGGTCAGGCGCTCGATGCGGATGATGACGTCGGTGTCGAGGTTGGCACGCAGCAGCGGCGCGGCCGCGCCCGTCACCACGGTAAACGGTGGCATGGTCATGCAAGGCTCCGCACGTCGGTGATGCAGCCGGTCACGGCCGCCGCCGCGGCCATCGCCGGGCTGGCGAGATGGGTGCGGGCGCCCGGTCCCTGGCGCCCGACGAAGTTGCGGTTGGAGGTGGAGACCGAGCGCTGCCCGGGCGGCACCTGCTCGCCGTTGGCGGCCACGCACATGCTGCAGCCCGGCTCGCGCCAGGCAAAGCCGGCCGCCTCGAACACCGCGCGCAGGCCCTCGGCCTCGGCCGCGCGCCTGACGTTCTCGGAGCCCGGCACCACCCACGCCGTCACGCCCGGCGCGACGTGGCGCCCGCGCGCCACGGCGGCGGCGGCGCGCAGGTCGGACAGGCGCGAGTTGGCGCACGAGCCGATGAAGACCCAGTCGACCGGCGTGCCGGCGATCGGCGCGTTGGGCGCCAGGCCCATGTAGTTCAGCGCGGCGCCGATGGCCGCGCGCGCCGCGTCGTCGGACGCCGCGGCCGGGTCGGGGATGGTGCCGCCGATGGCGATGGCCTGCTCGGGGCTGGTGCCCCAGGTGATGGTCGGCACCACCGCCGCGGCGTCGATCGTCTCTTCGCGGTCGAACCGCGCGCCGTCGTCGCTGGCCAGCGTGCGCCAGTAGTCCGCCGCCGCCTCGAACTGCGCGCCGGCGGGCGCGTAGGGACGGCCGCGCAGCCATTCGATGGTGCGCTCGTCCGGCGCCACCATGCCGAAGCGCGCGCCCAGCTCCACGCTGAGATTGCACAGCGTCAGGCGCCCTTCCACCTCCAGCGCGCTGATGGCCGGGCCGGCGAACTCGATGGCGTGGTCCACGCCGGCGGCCGCGCCGAGCTTGCCGATGATGTGCAGCGCGAGGTCCTTGGCGGTGACGCCCGCGGCCAGCGCGCCTTCGCAGCGGATGCGCATGCGGCGCGGCTTCTGCTGGCGCAGCGTCTGCGTGGCGAGCGCGTGCGTGCTCTCGGACGAGCCCACGCCGAACGCCATCGCGCCGAGGCCGCCGTTGGTGCAGGTGTGGCTGTCGCCGCAGATCACGGTCAGGCCCGGCAGCACGATGCCCAGCTCGGGCCCCATCACGTGGACGATGCCCTGCCCCGGCTGGCCGAGGTCGAACAGGGTCACGCCGGCCGCCGCGGTACTCTCGCGCAGCGCGGTCCACAGCCGCCCGCCCGGGGCGAAGGTATGGCCGTCGCGCCCGGGGCGGCTCGACACCGCGTGGTCCGGCGTGGCGAACACCAGCGCCGGATCGTGCAGCGGCAGGCCGCGCGCGGCCACCTGGCCCAGTGCGGGCGGGCCGGACAGGTCGTGCAGCAGGTGGCGGTCGATGTGCAGCAGCGCCCAGCCATCGCCGAGCTCGCGCACCACGTGCGCGTCCCAGAGCTTGTCGAACAGGGTGCGCGGCATGTTCAGCCCGCCTTTGCGCCGGCCGGCGCGTCGGGGTGGGTGGCGCGCGCGCCGGCGTTGAAGCGCTGGCGCAGGCCGTCCCATTCGTCGGCGCCGAAGCGGCGGAAGGTCTGGCCCACGCTGGCCGACACGGCCGGCGCGGTGAAGGTGGCCCTGAGCTGCGCCAGCGCGGCGTCGCCGGCCTCGATGGCGGCCTTGAGCATCAGCCCCGGCAGGATGGCCAGCTTGTAGCCCATCGCCTCGGCCTCGCGCAGGTCGAAGACCGGCGTGCGCCCGCCGGGCACCACGTTGAGCAGGCACGGGCCGCGCACCAGCCGGGGCACCGCCGCCACTTCCTCCAGCGTCTGCGTGGCTTCCACGAAGGCCATGTCGGCGCCGGCTCCGAGCGCGGCGTTGGCGCGCCGCACGGCTTCGTCCAGCCCCAGCACGGCGCGCGCGTCGGTGCGCGCGATGATGAGGAAGTCCGGCGTGCGGCGCGCCTCCACGGCGGCGCGGATCTTGGAGACGAACTCGTCGTGCGCGATCACTTCCTTGCCGTCCAGGTGGCCGCAGCGCTTGGGCGCGACCTGGTCCTCGATATGGACCGCGGCCACGCCGCGCGCCTCGTACTCGCGCACGGTGCGGGTGACGTTGAGCTCGTTGCCGTAGCCGGTGTCGGCGTCGGCGATCAGCGGAATGGCCGTGGCGCGCGCCATCACCGCCGCGTTCTCGACCATCTCGCTCATGGTCAGCAGGCCGAAGTCGGGAAAGCCGCGCGCGGCCGAGGTGCCGGCGCCGGTCATGTAGCAGGCGGCAAAGCCGGCCTGCTCGACCAGGCGGGCGCCGATGGCATCGTATGCGCCGGGGGCGATGATCATGCCGGGCGCCTGGAGGCGCTGGCGGAGGGTGGCTGCGGGAGTCATTGGGTGGTCCTGTGGTGCGTTTTGGCGGGAAATGGGCGGGTGGCGCGGGATGCGGAACAGGGAATGCGGGATGCGTGACCGGCGACGCGGCCGGCCGGCGGCCTCGCCGTGCCTGCGCGATCCTCGTCTCCGTTGTTCTTGTCGCTCGTGTTTATGTGTTTATATTCTAGATACAACTACTCGCGGCAGTCAAGAACGGGAAAATCCCGCCGGAAGCGTTGTGCTATGCTCCCCACGCCACGAAAACGCCATCCCATGCCGCGCAATACCACCACCGCTTCGCCGCTGGGCCAGATGCCCGGCACCTCGCTTCATCGCCAGTTGTTCATCGTGCTGCGCGACGAAATCACGCGCGGCGTCTACGCGAAAACCGGGGCCCTGCCGAAGGAAGAGGCGCTGTGCGAGCGCTTTGGCGTGTCGCGCATCACGGTGCGGCGCGCGCTGGCCGACCTGGCCGCGCTGGGCATGGTGGAGCGCCGCCACGGGCTGGGCACCTTCGTGCGCCCCGAGGCGCGGGTGGAGCGCAGCAGCCCCACGCTGAGCGTGATCGACGGCCTGCGCAAGACCGCGCTGGAAACCGAGGTGGAGGTACTGGAAGTGGGCACGGCGGTGCCGCCGCCGGACATCGCCACGCTGCTGCAGCTGCCGCCCGGCGAGCGCGCCGTGCACGCGCTGCGCCTGCGCAGCATGTCTGGCACGCCGGTCATGTTGACCGATGCCTGGGTGCCGGCCGCGCTGGGCAGGCGCGTGACCGCCGCGGCGCTGCGCAAGCGCGCGCTCTACGAGATCCTGATGGCGCAGGGCGTGAAGTTCGGCCGCGTGGTGCAGGAGATTTCCGCGCAGGCCGCCGACCCGGCCATCGCCGGCTGGCTGCATACCGAGGTCGGCGCGCCGCTGCTGAAGCTGGTGCGGCTGATGCACGATCCCGCCGCGCGGCCGGTGCAATACATCACGGTATCGATGTCGCCCGAGCGCAGCCGGATCCTGATGGACATCTCGGCCGACCAGGTGAACACGCTGAGCGCCGGGCGCTTCGTGCACGACGTGCCGAAGGACTGAGCCGCCAGGGCGCCGGGAACGGGCGGGTGGCACCCGGCGGGCCGGCGCTCAGGCACGGCCGGGATGCCGCGCGCGGCATGGCGCGCGCGGCGACTTGCCGCCGGCTCAGCCGGCGACGCGCGGCCTGACGCGGCTGGCGGCGTCCTTGGCGCGCGCGCGCGCGGTTTCCACGTCGGCGTCGTAGGCCAGCGCCACGCCCATGCGGCGCTTGACGAAGCTTTCCGGCTTGCCGAACAGGCGCAGCTCGGTCTGCGGCACGCGCAGCGCTTCGTCCACGCCGTCGAAGACCACGCCGGCCGCGTCCACGCCGCCGTAGATCACGGCGCTGGCGCCCGGGCTCTTGAGCGCGGTGCTGACCGGCAGGCCGAGGATGGCGCGCGCGTGCAGCTCGAACTCGTTCTGCCACTGGGTGATCATCGTGACCATGCCGGTGTCGTGCGGGCGCGGGCTGACTTCGCTGAACCAGACCTGCTCGCCCTTGACGAACAGCTCCACGCCGAACAGGCCCTGGCCGCCGAGGTTGGCGGTGACGGCCTGGGCGATTTGCTGCGCGGTCTCGAGCGCGGCCGGGTGCATCGGGTGCGGCTGCCAGCTTTCCACGTAGTCGCCGCTGACCTGCACGTGGCCGATGGGCTCGCAGAAGTGCGTGCCGACCTGGCCGTCGGCGCCGACCGCGCGCACCGTCAGCAGCGTGATCTCGTAGTCGAAATCGATGAAGCCTTCCACGATCACGCGGCCGTGGCTGACGCGGCCGCCGGCCATCGCGTAGTCCCAGGCGGCCTTGACGCCCTCGGGGCCGTCGATCTTGCTCTGGCCCTTGCCCGAGCTGCTCATCACCGGCTTGACCACGCACGGGTAGCCGATGCCGCCGTCGATGGCAGCCTGCAGCTCTTCGAGCGAGTCGCAGAACTTGTAGGGGCTGGTGGGCACGCCGAGCGTTTCCGCGGCCAGGCGGCGGATGCCTTCGCGGTCCATCGTGAGCCGCGCCGCGCGCGCGGTGGGGATCACGCGCACCACGCCCTGCGCTTCCAGCGCTTCGAGCATGGGCGTGGCGATGGCTTCGATCTCCGGCACCACGAGGTCGGGCCGCTCGGCCTCGATCAGCGCCTTGAGCTGCTCCGGATCGCTCATGGCGATGGTGCGGGCATGGTGCGCGACCTGCTGGCCGGGCGCGTTGTCGTAGCGGTCGACCGCGATGGTTTCCACGCCGAGCCGCTGCAGCGCGATCAGGACTTCCTTGCCGAGTTCGCCGGAGCCCAGCAGCATGACTTTGGTCGCGCCGGGCGACAGGGGGGTGCCGAGAGTGGTCATCTGAGACCTTCGAGATCAAGTCAAAACCGGGATTGTACGTCGAGGCCGGCGGCACCCCCGCGCGGGCCCGCTCAGGGAATCAGCTTGCGCACGTCGCGCTGCCACGACGGCTCGCCGCAGCCCGAGGGGCTTTCCGGACCGAGCAGCGTGAAGTAGCCGCGGCCCTTCATGCAGGCCTCGTAGGCGCGCACCTTGGCGCACCGGCCGGCGCCGGCCTGCTGCGCGGCGGCCTTGCACTGCGCGATGGAGCGGTCCATCGGGCCGAAGTCGAGGAAGTCCGGATTCACGGCGCCGGCGGCGAAGCTGTCGGGGCCGCCGGCCGAGAACTCGACGGGCCCGGTGCAGCCGGCCAGCAGCAGGGCCGCGGCCATCAGCGCACCGGCGGGAACGGACCAGCGGAATCTCATGGCACGGCCTCCGGAAGTGAGTGCTGCTGGATCATACCCCGATGTCCGCCGCCATTCGCGCGCGCCGGCGGCGATTTTTGCGGCGCGGCCTTGGAACGCGCGCGCCGGGCAAATACACTTCGTCCACGGCTTCCATCCCGGACGCCATCGCATCAGGAGTGAGCATGAAGATCGACTTGTCGGGCAAGATCGCCCTGGTTTCCGGCTCCACCGCCGGCATCGGCCTGGCCACCGCCAGGGGACTTGCCGGCGCCGGCGCGCGCGTGATCGTCAACGGCCGCAGCGAGGCCACCGTCGCCCGCGCGCTGGAGGCCTTGCGCGGCGCGGTGCCCGGCGCCGACGTAGTGGGCTTTGCCGGCGACCTCGCCGACGCCGCCGTGTGCGCGCGGCTGGTGGCGGAGCAGCCGCACGTCGACGTGCTGGTCAATAACCTCGGCATCTTCCAGGTGCAGGACTTCTTCGAGACGCCGGACAGCGAATGGGAGCGCTTCTTCGACGTCAACGTGCTGTCCGGCGTGCGGCTGGCGCGCGCCTACGCGCCGTCGATGGTCCAGCGCAAGTGGGGGCGCATCGTGTTCATCTCGTCCGAGTCGGCCATCAACATCCCGACCGAGATGATCCACTACGGCTTCACCAAGACGGCGCAGCTGGCGGTGTCGCGCGGGCTGGCCAAGCGCCTGGCCGGCACCGGCGTGACCGTCAACGCGGTGCTGCCGGGGCCGACGCTGTCCGAGGGCGTGGCCGAGATGCTCAAGGACGAGGTGCAGAAGACGGGCCGGCCGATCGAGGAAGTCGCCGCCGATTTCGTCAAGGCGCACCGCTCCACCTCGATCATCCAGCGCGCGGAGACCGTCGACGAAGTGGCCAACATGATCGTCTACGTCTGCTCGCCGCAGGCGTCCGCCACCACCGGCGCCGCGCTGCGCGTGGACGGCGGCGTGGCCGACACCGTCATCTGATCGCGCCACCGGCGCGCCGACAAGACCGGGGCGCCCGCGAAGGGGCGCCGGCGGGCGCCGGCAGGCCGCCCCGATCGCCGGGGCGCGAGCCGTGCGATGCAAGAAAAAACAGAAAGGCCGGCCGGTCCCCGTCGCGGGACCGGCCGGCCTTTTTGCATTGCGCGCCGTCCATTGCGCGCCATATTCCGGCGGCGGATTTCATTCGCCCGCGCGATGCCGTTAAAGCGCCGCAATATGTGCACTGCGCAAAAACAAGAATACCGGACCGCGCAGGAAAAATGGCGCTGAAAATACGCTGAATTCACATTGAAAATACGTTGAATACACGCGGAAATTCCGCCCGGCGTGAGCGTATACCCTCTGTCCGCCGCGATTGCGGCGCCGGGATTACCGGCCTACCATGAATTTGAACGTGCCCCCACGGCAGCCCCGCGTTCGAACGGTGTCATTAGATATAACGTTAAAGATATAACGACTAAGGGAGACATCAGATGCAGGATTATCAAAGCCTTGTCTTTGTGTGCGCTATTGCCCTCGTGTGCCTTTATGTCGTACTGGGCACGCTGGCGCAGTCCCGCGCCATCAAGTTCGGCGCCCCCGCCATTGTTTCCGTGCTCATGCTAGCCTTCTCCATTTCGCCGTGGCACGCGGTGGGTTGAGCCGTCAGCACATTCCCTGACAGCACATCCGCTACTCCGCCGCGGCATGGTTCATGCCGCGGCCGCACCGTGCGCCCGGTTTCCACGAGGAGGCTTACGATGCGCCGCAGCATAGTGCATTGCGTCATTGCGATATCCGCGGGCCTGACGGCCCTGCCGGGCGCGGTCCATGCACAGACCGCCCAGGCTTTCACCGCCGGTCCCGTCGACCTGCTGGCCGGCCCCGGAAGGGAATACCCGGTGGTCGCGCAACTGGCCGGCGGCACGCCGCTGTCGGTGATGGGCTGCGTCAGCCAGTACACGTGGTGCGACGTGGCGCTGCCCAACCTGCGCGGCTGGGTCTACGGCGGCATGCTCAGCTATCCGTACCAGGGCGGCGGCGTGCCGGTGCTCAGCTACGGCGCCATGATCGGCCTGCCCATCATCACGTTCTCGCTCGGCTCGTACTGGGGCAACTACTATCGCAACCGGCCCTGGTATCACGACCAGGGCCGCTGGGCGCACCGCCCGCCGCCCGGGCGCTATCCCGGTTATCCGCCGCCGCATGCGCGCCCGCCCGGCGGGCCGTCGCATGGCGGACCGCCACACGGCGGGCGTCCGCCCGGCTACGGCGGTGGCGGTGGACATGGCGGTGGCGGCGGTAGTCATGGCGGTGGTGGCGGTGGTCACGGTGGTGGTGGTGGTCACGGCGGCGGCGGTGGCGGTCATGGCGGCGGCGGCGGTCATGGCGGCGGCCACGGTGGTGGCGGAGGCGGCGGCCACGGTGGTGGCCACGGCGGCCGCTAGTCTCCGGTCTCCCGCGGGTGGCAGGCACTGGCAAACGGGTTCACCCGGCGTGCGCACTGCGGCCATTGCCGCGCGCGCCGGCGTGGCCCAGAATTTCTCCGGACGCGGTCCGCACGAACGCCCGCCATTCAAGAAGAGAGACACCAAGGAGACCAACCACCATGCGCGATTACGCGGAGGCCATCGGCAGCTTTTCCTATGAAGCCGCGCTGGCGGCATGCCTGAACGGCACGCCCGAGGCGCTCAACGCCTGCGTCGAATGCTGCGACCGCCACGCGCTGCCGGGCCGCATCGCCCTGTTCTGGGAAGGCCGCGACGGCACCAGCGAGACCTACACGTTCACCCAGCTGCAAAAACTCTCGGCGCAGTTCGCGGGCTTTCTCAAGGCGCAGGGCATCGGCCCCGGCGACCGCGTGGCCGGGCTGCTGCCGCGCACGCCGGAACTGCTGGCCACCATCCTCGGCACCTGGCGCGCGGGCGCGGTCTACCAGCCGCTGTTCACCGCGTTCGGGCCGAAGGCCATCGAGCACCGGCTGCAGACCTCGGGCGCGCGCCTGGTCGTCACCGACGGCGCCAACCGCGGCAAGCTCGACGACGTGCAGGGCTGCCCCGCCGTGCTCACCGTGGCCGGCGCCAAGGGCCGCGGCCTGGTGCGCGGCGACTTCAGCTTCTGGGCCGAGCTGGAGCGCCAGCCGGCGGATTTCGCCCCGGTCATGCGCAAGGGCAGCGATCCGTTCCTGATGATGTTCACCTCCGGCACCACCGGCCCCGCCAAGCCGCTGCTGGTGCCGCTCAAGGCGGTGGCGGCGTTCGCCGGCTACATGCGCGACGCGGTGGACCTGCGCCCCGGGGACGCATTCTGGAACCTGGCCGATCCGGGCTGGGCCTACGGCCTGTACTACGCGGTCACCGGGCCGCTGGCGCTGGGACACCCCACCACGTTCTACGACGGCCCGTTCAGCGTCGAAAGCACCTGCCGCGTGATCGACAAGTACGGCATCACCAACCTGGCCGGCTCGCCCACCGCGTACCGCCTGCTGATCGCCGCGGGCAAGGCCGTGTCCGGGCCGCTGCGCGGCAAGCTGCGCGCGGTCAGCAGCGCGGGCGAGCCGCTCAACCCCGAGGTCATCCGCTGGTTCGCCGACCAGCTCGGCGTCACCATCCACGACCACTACGGCCAGACCGAGCTGGGCATGGTGCTGTGCAACCACCACGCGCTGCGCCATCCGGTGCACGTGGGCGCGGCCGGCTTCGCCAGCCCGGGCCACCGCGTGGTGGTGCTCGACGACGAGGCGCGCGAACTCGGCGCGGGCCAGCCCGGCACGCTGGCGCTGGACCTGGAGCAGTCGCCGATGTGCTGGTTCGGCGGCTACCACGGCACGCCCACCGGCGCCTTCGTCGGCAAGTACTACCTGACCGGCGACACCGCCGAGCTGAACCCGGACGGCAGCATCAGCTTCATCGGCCGCGCCGACGACGTCATCACCACCTCCGGCTACCGGGTCGGCCCGTTCGACGTGGAGAGCGCGCTGATCGAGCACCCGGCCGTGGTCGAGACCGCGGTGATCGGCAAGCCCGACGCGGAGCGCACGGAACTGATCAAGGCCTTCGTCGTGCTGGACCCGCAGTACCGCGCCAGCCCCGAGCTGGCCGAGGAACTGCGCCTGCATGTGCGCAACCGCCTGGCGGCGCACGCCTACCCGCGCGAGATCGAGTTCGTGGCCGAGCTGCCCAAGACGCCGAGCGGCAAGGTCCAGCGCTTCATCCTGCGCAACCACGAAGTTGCGAAGCAGCGCGAGGCCGTGGCGCAAGCATAGGCCCGGGAGCACGGACGGCGGCACCGCGGCCTGTGCCGCCACGCGGTGCCTCATCGCGCCCGCGCGCGTTCGACACAATGTGCGGCAGCCAACATAAGGCGGCCCGCCAGGACCGTGCCCCACGTCTCGGGGGAATGCGGGATGTCGCCCTTGCTGCACAGCAGCAGCATCTAACCGAAATTGTCCGGGTATGTCCCTAGGGGCTAACGAAATAGCGCCCTCTAGAATCAGCCCCTGGATGGTGCACTGCGCAATGCAAGGCCCATCCTCTTCCGAACCAGACCCTCGTCCCGCGCCGCGCGGCACCACCGCCGCGCATGCCGGCCGCACCTTGGCCACGCGGCGGGGCGAATCACAGGAGAGCACGCATGTTCGTTTTTCCGTCCGAGCAGTTCGCCGAAGTCCAGAAGGCCAGTTTCGCCAACCTGTTCGCGCTGACGAATACGGCCTTCGACGGTTTCCAGAAGCTGGCCGAGCTGAACCTGCAGGTAGCGAAGTCGTCGCTGGCCGAGAGCCAGGACAACATCCAGGCCGCCCTGTCGGGCCGCGACCTGCGCGATGTCTTCACCACCCAGGGCACGCTGGCCCAGCCCGCGGCGGAGAAGGCGCTGTCGTATGCGCGCCAGGTGTACGAGATCGCCACCGAGACGCAGGCCGAGCTGGCCAAGACGGTGGAAGCGCAGTACGAGCAGAACAGCCGCCGCGTGCAGGGCTTCGTCGACACCTTCGTGAAAAACGCGCCGGCCGGTTCGGAAGCCCTCACGGCTCTGCTGAAATCGACGGTCGCGGCCGCCAACAACACCTACGAATCGGTGCAGAAGGCGACCAAGCAGGCCGCCGAGACGGTCAAGTCGAACATCGAGGCCTCGGCCGCGGCCGCCAGCGGCGCCGTGCAGCAGGGCACCCGCCGCGCCACCAAGGCGGCCTGACCCGGCGGCAGGAAAAATCCGCCGCCAACGGCGGATTGGCGCCAGGGCGGGGCAACTGCGGGACAGCGGCGGCGCAATATCGATGCAATGGCGCTGCGATAGCGCTGCAATAGCGACACCGCCGCGGCGAAACGCCGCCCGGCGCGGCCCCGGTGCCGCGCCGGGCGCGGCGGGCCTACTTGCCGCCCTTGCCCTTCATCAGGTTCTTCGCTTCCTCGATGTTCTGCTCGGCGCGCCTGGTGATCACCGCCAGCGCCTCGGCCTGCGATTTCTGCGCCATCTCGGCCAGCTCGCGCATGTTGTTGAATGCCTTCTGCAGGCCCTGCTGCACGAATTCGCCCTGCTTGGCCATCGCCTCGGCGGGGTTGCCGCCGGCGCCCATCTGCTGCGCCGCGGACTGGATCTCCTGCATGGTCTTGCTCAGGATCTCGGTCTGTTTCTGCACCAGCGCCTGCATGCCCTGGTAGGCCACCTTGTTGGCTTCCGTGAGCGCGTCGATGTCCTTGCGCCGGGCTTCGATCACCGAGGTCATGTCGACGCCGGGGAGCTTGAACTGCTCAAGCAGCTTGCTGAAATCGGTAAACGGATTTGAGGTCGTGGCCATGATGCATCTCCTCGCAAGGGGGAATCGTGAAATGAGCCGCGCCAGGCGTCGGCTTGCCGCGCGCAGATCGCCGGCGCGGTGACTCCAGTGTAGCGCGTGCCGCACAGCGCGCGGAAACGAATGCGGCCCTTGTCCCGCAAATCCGCCGCGCCCATTCAAAATCCGCGAACGCTTCTTTCGAAACTCTGAACTGGTCCGCGCGCCGGGCCGTCGATACACTCGCCCGCATCGTTGGCCCCCTTGCGGAGAACCCATGCTTCATCAGGCTTTGGCCGGCATCAAGGTGCTGGATTTGTCGCGGATCCTGGCCGGCCCCTGGTGCACGCAGAACCTCGCCGACCTCGGCGCCGAAGTCACCAAGGTGGAGCGCCCCGGCCACGGCGACGACACGCGCGGCTGGGGTCCGCCCTACCTGCGGGACGCCGAAGGCGAGGACAGCCTCTCCGCGTACTTCATCTGCTGCAACCGCGGCAAGCGCTCGGTCGCCATCGACTACGCCACGCCCGAGGGCGCCGCGCGCATCCGCGCGCTGGCGCTGGAGGCGGACGTGCTGGTGGAGAACTTCAAGGCCGGCACGCTGCGCCGCTACGGGCTGGATTACGACACGCTCAAGGCGCTCAACCCGCGCCTGGTCTACCTGTCGATCACCGGCTTCGGCCAGAGCGGCCCGATGGCGGACAAACCCGGCTACGACTACGTGTTCCAGGGCATGGGCGGCCTCATGAGCTACACCGGCCACCCCGACGGCGAGCCCGGCGCCGGCCCGCTGCGCACCGGCGTGGCGGTGGTGGACCTGACCACCGGCATGTACGCCACCTCGGCGGTGCTGGCGGCGCTGCTGCGCCGGCACGCCACCGGCGCGGGCGAATACCTCGACATCGCGCTGCTCGACGTGGCCGTCGCGCTCAACGCCAACCAGGCTTCCAACTACCTGGTGTCGGGCCGCGCGCCGCAGCGCAGCGGCAACGCCCATCCCAACTGCGCGCCCTACGAAGTGTTCCGCTGCGCCGACGGCCACCTGATCCTGGCCATCGGCAACGACGCGCAGTTCGCCCGCTTCTGCGAAGTGGCCGGCCTCGCCGCGCTGGCAACGGACGCGCGCTACGCCACCAACTCGGCGCGCATCGACAACCTGCCGGCGCTGCGCGCGCTCCTCGCCGAGGTGTTTCCCACGCGCGCGCGGCAGGCGTGGACCGACGCCTTCGACGCGGCCGGCGTGCCGTGGGGGCCGATCAACTCGATGGACGAAGTCTTCGCCCATCCGCAGGTGCGGCACCGCCAGCTCGTGCAGAGCGCCGAGCATCCCACGCTCGGGCGCGTGCCGATGATCCGCAACCCGATGCTGGCCGCCGCCGGCGCGCCGCCGTGCGCCGCGCCGCCGCTGCTGGGCGAGCACGACGCGCCGGCGCGCGCCTGACGCCGGCGCCCGGCCGACCTGACGGCGCGCGCGGCATCGCGCATGCCGGCGCGCACGACATCGCGCGCAACACGAAAACACATCCATCACCGGAGACACAGCTTGCACAACCGCATCCTCGCCATCCCCCTTCTCGCCGGCCTCGGCCTCGGTCTTTGCGCCGGCGCCCACGCCGCCTACCCCGACAAGCCGGTCAAGCTGATCGTGCCCTATGCCGCGGGCGGCACCACCGACATCATCGCGCGCATCGTCGGCACGCGCCTGGGCGCCGTGCTCAGGCAGCCGGTGGTGGTGGAGAACCGCCCCGGCGCCGGCGGCGCGGTCGGCAGCGCCTATGCCGCCAAGCAGCCCGCGGACGGCTACACGCTGGTGATGGAGGTGGAAAGCTCGCACGCGGTCAATCCCAACGTGTACGCCAAGACCGCCTACGACCCGGTCAAGGACTTCGACCCCATCAGCAACCTGGCCGACGTGCCCAACGTGCTGGTGGTCAACCCGGCCTTCCCGGCCGCCGACCTGCCCGCCTTCATCAAGCTGCTCAAGGCCGAGCCCGGCAAGTATTCGTTCGGCTCGTCCGGCAACGGCGGCCTGAGCCACATGAACGGCGAGCTGTTCATGAGCGAGACCGGCACGAAGATGCTGCACGTGCCCTACAAGGGCCTGGGCCCGGCGCTGAACGACGCGGTGGCGGGACAGATCCAGGTGGTGTTCGACAACATCCCGTCGTCTTCCGGCCTGATCCAGGGCGGGCGCCTGCGCCCGCTCGCGGTGGCGGCCAGGCAGCGCCTCAAGGTGCTGCCCAACGTGCCCACCTACGCCGAGGCCGGCCTGCCGGCGATGAACAATCCTTCGTGGTTCGGCCTCGGCGCGCCCGCCGGCACGCCGGCCGCCATCCTCGACCAGCTCAACGACGCCGTGCGCCGCGTGCTGGCCGAGCCCGAGGTGGTGGCCGCCATCGAGAAGCAGGGCGCCATTCCCAGCCCGATGTCGCGCAAGGCCTTCGCCGACCTGATCCGCGGCCAGAACGCGCACTGGAAGCAGGTCGTCGAAGACATCCATTTCACCAGACTGCAGTAAGGCGCGACCATGACACCGACAGACACCACGCCGAACCACGCCGGCGTCGAGATCGACGGGCGCGGCGTCGCCACGCTCACCATCCGCGAGGCCGGCTCGCTCAACATCCTCGGCACGCCGGTGATCGCCGCGCTCACCGCGGCCGTGCGGGAGCTGGCCGGGCGCGACGGCGTGCGCGTGCTGATCGTGCGCGGCGCCGGCGAGAAGGGTTTCGTCGGCGGCGCCGACATCAAGGAAATGGCCGCGCTGACGCGCGCCAGCGGCGAAGCGTTCATCAGCGGCCTGCGCGGCCTGTGCGACGCGCTGCGGCACTTCCCCGCGCCGGTGATCGCGCGCATGCCGGGCTGGTGCCTCGGCGGCGGGCTGGAGCTGGCGCTGGCCTGCGACATCCGCATCGCCGCCGACAATGCCCAGCTCGGCATGCCCGAGGTGAAGGTCGGCATTCCCTCGGTGATCCACGCCGCGCTGATGCCGCGCCTGGTCGGCAACGCGCGCGCCACGTGGATGCTGCTGACCGGCGAGCTCGCCGACGCGCGCGAAGCGCTGGCGTGGGGCCTGGTCAGCAAGGTGGTGCCGCTGGCCGGGCTCGACGCCGAGGTGGAGCGCGTCGCCGCCCTGCTGGCGGGCTTCGGCCCGGCCGTGGTGCGCCAGCAGAAGCGCCTGCTGCGCGAGTGGGAAGACGCGCCGCTGGACGTGTCCATCGCCAACAGCGTGAAGGAATTCGGCAGCGCCTTCGAGACCGGCGAGCCGCAGCGCTACATGAGCGAGTTCCTGCGGCGCAAGCGGCAGGAACGGTAGAAGCGGTGGAAGCGGTCGGGGCGGCCGGGGCCGCCGCTCCGTCCCGCAGGTCTTCAATGCCTCAGCCGCCCACCGAGCGCGGCGGCAACTGGTAGCTCCACGTCTCGCTCAGCGGCTTGCCGCCGGCCACCAGCGCCGCGCGCATCTCCACCACCTTGCCCGGGTCCTTGACCTTGACGCGCAGGCTCAGGCGCCAGCCCCCGGTGACGGGGTTGGGCTCCAGCACCTTGTCCAGGATCTCCGCGTTGTCGCTCACGCTGACCTGCGAGCCGACCTGCGTGCCGGCGGGCAGACTGGCCAGCACCGGGCCTTCGAAATCGACCAGCAGCCCGGTGCTGCCGTCGAGATGGCGGATCAGGTTGGCCTGGGTGATTTCCCCGGCCGAGCGCAGCGTCTGCTTGACCCAGGCCACGTCCTTGCCGAGCAGCGCGCTCTCGTTCATGGTCCAGTGCATGGTGTAGTCGGCGCGCAGCGGCTGGCCTCGCGGCGGCAGCACGTCCGGCTTCCAGAACGCGACGATGTTGTCGTTGGTCTCGTCGGGCGTGGGGATCTCCACCAGTTGCACGTGGCCCTTGCCCCAGTCGCCCTGCGGCTCGATCCACGCGCTCGGGCGCAGGTCGTAGCGGTCCTTGAGGTCTTCGTAGGCGGAGAACTCGCGCCCGCGCTGGAGCAGCCCGAAGCCGCGCGGGTTGGTGACTTCGAAGCTGCTGATGGCGAGGTCGCGCGGGTTGTTCAGCGGCCGCCACAGCCATTCGCCGTTGCCGGCATGGATGGCGAGGCCGTTGGAGTCGTGCAGCGCGGGGCGGAAGTTGTACTGGTCGCGCTGCTGGTTCGGCCCGAACAGGAACATGCTGGTCAGCGGCGCCACGCCGAGGTTGAGCGCCTTGCCGCGCAGGAACACGCGCGCCTGCACCTTGAGCACGGTGTCCTCGCCGGGGTAGAGGTCGAAGCGGTAGGCGCCGGTGGCGCGCTGCGAGTCGAGCAGCGCGTAGAACACCACGTGCTTGTCGCCGGGCGCGGGCCGCGCGATCCAGAATTCGCGGAAGGCCGGGAATTCCTCGGCCACCGGCAGCCCGGTGTCGATGGCCAGGCCGCGGCTGGACAGGCCGTAGACCTGGTTCTTGCCGATCACGCGGAAATAGCTGGCGCCGAGCACGCTCATGACCTCGTCGAGCTTGTCGGCGCGGTTGATCGGGTAGAGTACGCGGAAACCGGCATAACCGAGCTTGCTGGTCGCGTCCTTGTCGAGCTTGAGGTCGCCGAAGTCGAAGCGCGCCGGGTCGTACCTGACCTCGCTGACCGCGTTGCCGACGATCTCGTTGATGCGCACCGGCGCGCTGAACTGCATGCCCTGGTGGTAGAAGCCGAGGCGGAACGGCGTGTCCTGGTCTTTCCATTCCAGCTGGTCGCGGCGCGGCTGGATCTTGATGTAGTCGGCGAACTGCATCTGGCTGAACGCGGGCGGCAGGTTGCTGGCCGGCGCGGCATACGGCTTGTCCGCCAGGGCCTTGGCGCGGGCGGTCACGTCGTCCAGCGAGAAGGCCCAGGCCGGGGCGCCGCACAGCAAGGTCAGGGTGGCCATGAGCGCCGGCGCGGCGGCTCGCATCTTGGGACGTAACGACGCGGCAATGACTGCGAAAAACACGAATCTCTCCAGGAAAGGCACGTTGGAACAGGCTGGCGCGGTATGCGCGCGGCGAAAGTTGCTAGTGTAGTGGCGGTAAACTGCGGGCGCAGCGCAAAAAGACAACGAATTTTGCCTCGTGTGCCTGTTCTGGCACGCGCGGACAGCCGGCAGGACGGCCAGCGCGCACTATCGCGGTGCGCCGGACCTGCCGCGCCACTTGGATGACAATCAGATGAGAATGCTTGTTTCGCTGGCCCTGTCGGCCAGTCTTGTTTGCTCGCCGGTGCTTGCCGGTCCCGCCCCCGACCACGCCGGCGACAAGAACGCATTCATCGCGGACCTGATGAAACGCATGACGCTGGACGAGAAGATCGGCCAGCTGCGCCTGATCAGCATCGGCGCGGACATGCCCCAGCCGCGGCTGCTCGAGGAGATCGCCGCGGGCCGCGTGGGCGGCACCTTCAATTCGGTGACGCCCGCGGAGAACCGGCCGCTGCAGGACGCCGCGGTCCGGCGCAGCCGCCTGAAGATTCCCATCTTCTTCGCCTACGACGTGGTGCACGGCCACCGCACCATCTTCCCGATCAGCCTCGGGCTCGCCTCGAGCTGGGACCTCGCCACGGTGACGCAGAGCGCGCGCATCGCCGCCATCGAGGCCAGCGCCGACGGCCTCGACGCGACCTTCGCGCCGATGGTCGACATCGCCCGCGATCCGCGCTGGGGGCGCACCTCGGAGGGCTTCGGCGAAGACCCCTACCTGGTCTCGCAGTACGCGCGCGCCAGCGTCAAGGGGTTCCAGGGCGGCTCGCCGGCCGGCGCCGACAGCGTGATGGCCTTCGTCAAGCACTTCGCGCTGTACGGCGCGGTCGAAGGCGGGCGCGACTACAACACGGTCGACATGAGCCCGCTGCGCATGTACCAGGACTACCTGCCGCCGTACCGCGCCGGCGTCGACGCGGGCGCCGGCGGCGTCATGATCGCGCTGAACTCGGTCAACGGCGTGCCGGCCACCTCCAACACCTGGCTGCTGCGCGACCTGCTGCGCAAGAGCTGGGGCTTCAAGGGCGTCACGGTGAGCGACCACGGCGCCATCGACGAGCTGACCAAGCACGGCGTGGCGAAGGACGGGCGCGAGGCGGCGCGGCTGGCGATCCGCGCCGGCGTGGACATGAGCATGCACGACTCGGCCTACCTGGCCTACCTGCCCGGACTGGTGAAGGCGGGCGAGGTGCCCATGCGCGACATCGACGGCGCGGTGCGCGAGGTGCTCGGCGCCAAGTACGACATGGGGCTGTTCCAGGACCCGTACCGGCGCATCGGCAAGGCCGAGCAGGACCCGCCCGACATCGACGCGGAAAGCCGCCTGCACCGCGCGGCGGCGCGCGAGGCCGCGCGCCGCTCGCTGGTGCTGCTGGAAAACCGCGCGCAGACGCTGCCGCTGAAGAAGGCCGGCACCATCGCCGTGATCGGCCCGCTGGCCGACGCGCCCATCGACATCATGGGCAGCTGGTCGGCCGCCGGCAAGTCCGGGCAGTCGGTCACGCTGCTGCAGGGCGTGCGCGACGCGCTCGGCGCCAGTGGCCGCGTGGTCTACGCGCGCGGCGCCAACGTGACCGACGACGCCGGCGTGGTCGGCTACCTGAACTTCATGAACTGGGACAAGCCGGAGATCGTGCAGGACAAGCGCGCCCCGGACGAGATGCTGGCCGAGGCCGTGGCGGCCGCGCGCGGCGCCGACACCATCGTGGTCGCGGTGGGCGAGTCGCGCGGCATGTCGCACGAGGCGTCGAGCCGCACCAGCCTGTCGCTGCCGGGCAGCCAGGACGCGCTGCTGCGCGCGCTCAAGGCCACCGGCAAGCCGCTGGTGGTGGTGCTGATGAACGGCCGCCCGCTCACGCTCGGCTGGGAGAAGGAAAACGCCGACGCGCTGCTCGAGACCTGGTACGCCGGCACCGAGGGCGGCCACGCCATCGCCGACGTGCTGTTCGGCGACTACAACCCCGCCGGCAAGCTGCCGATCTCCTTTCCGCGCTCGCTCGGCCAGATCCCGACCTACTACAACCACCCGCGCATCGGCCGCCCGTACCGGCCGGGCGAGCCGCCCAACTACACCTCGCAATACTTCGAGGAGCAGCCCGGCCCGCTCTACCCGTTCGGCTACGGCCTGAGCTACACGGACTTCAGCGTGTCCGAGGTGGTGCTGTCGAGCCCGGTGATGGCGCGCGGCGGCCGCATCGAGGCCAGCGTGACGGTGAAGAACACCGGCTCGCGCGACGGCGAGACCGTGGTCCAGCTTTACCTGCGCGACGTCGCCGCCTCGGTGGTGCGGCCCGTGAAGGAACTCAAGGGCTTCCGCAAGCTCATGCTCAAGGCGGGCGAGGCGCGCGAGGTGCGCTTCGCCATCGACGAGGACATGCTGAAGTTCTTCAACGCGCAGCTCGACTACGTTGCCGAGCCGGGCGACTTCACGGTGCAGATCGGGCTCGACTCGCAGGCGGTGCGGGAGCGCGGCTTCGTGCTGCGCTAGCGCCGCGCCGGCATCAGAGGTTCCACTGCCCGGCGGTGGCGGCCAGCGCCTCGCGCACCTGCGCGAACTCGCACTCCAGCCGCTGCGTGAGCGACAGGTAGCCCGCCCACGGCCCTGACAGCGCCGGCATCGCGGGCACGGCGGCGCCGCGCGCGGCCAGCCGCGCCGGCACGCCGTGGACCAGCGCGCGCGCCATGCCGATCAGCATCGACTGCATGCGCCGCGCCGTCGCCACCAGCTGGGCGCGCACGGCGGCGCCGTCATCCGTGCCATCTTCCGCACCTTGCTGCCGCGGCCGCACCGCGGCCAGCACCTCCAGCAGGCTGATGCAGACGCGCAGCCCGTGCTGGATCGACTCCAGCTGCGCCATCGGGATGTTGGTCTCCTTGGCCACCGACGGCATCAGCCCGCGCAGCGCCACCAGCAGGCTGCCCTGCAGCATCATCGCGCGCTGCAGGGCG
Organism: Cupriavidus sp. FW216-B1; assembly: GCF_058789195.1. Classification (NCBI taxonomy): domain Bacteria; kingdom Pseudomonadati; phylum Pseudomonadota; class Betaproteobacteria; order Burkholderiales; family Burkholderiaceae; genus Cupriavidus; species Cupriavidus sp. FW216-B1. Next base: position 43,727 of record NZ_JBYTEL010000016.1, read on the forward strand.
GCGGCGTCGAGGTCCGCGTCGAGCGCGATGGCGGTCTGCATGCGCGCGCAGCTGCGCAGCGCCTCGGCCAGCTTGTGGCGCCAGGTGTAGGTGGCATGCAGCGGCAGCGCGAACGAGAACAGCAGCGCCACCGCGATGCCGATCAGCACGTCGGCCGTGCGCCACAGGCCGTCGGCGATGGCGTTCTCGCCGTGGCCGGCGACGATGAAGATGGTGATGGCCGACAGCAGCGCGATGTAGCCGCCCTTGCCGATCGCGTGATACGCGCACACGGCGCAGGCGACCGCGATCAGCGCGTAGCTGAGCAGCGGCGCCTGCAGCCACGACTGCTGCAGGATGATCGCCAGCCCCGCGCCCGCGCCGATCAGCGTGCCGAGCGCGCGCTCGGCCGCCTTGCGGCGGATGTTGCCCTGGTGCTGCAGGCCGCCGACCACCACCAGCAGCGTGATCGAGGCCCATTCGCCGTGCGGGATGTCCATGCCGGTGGTCAGCGCGATCGAGGCCAGCAGCCCGAGCGCCACGCGCACCGAGTGGATCAGCCGCGCGTGCCGGTAGCGGCGCGCCGGGTCGAGCAGCGGACGCAGCAGCGGGCGCAGCCACGGCGGCAGGCGCAGCAGGAGCGGCCGCGCCGTCATGCCGGCGTCGCCGCGCGGCGGCCGGGGCAGGGGTTCGTCCGGCGCGAACCGGCGGCGGAAGGCGCGTGCACGCTCGACTCCATGATGGCTGGTAAAGCCCGGAGCATAGCAGGCCGGCACGCGCCATGCGCGCGGCGGTGGCGGCGGCGGCGGCGGCGAAGCGCCGCTCGTCCCGCCCCTCAGTCGGCGTCGAACGCGGCGCGCCCCTCGGCCACCAGCCGCACCAGCAGCGGCGCGGGCGCCCAGTGCCCGCCGTGGGCGGCTTCGAGCGCGCGGATGCGCTCCAGCACCCGCGCCAGGCCCAGGCGCTGCGCGTGGAACATCGGCCCGCCGCGCCACGCCGGGAAGCCGTAGCCATGCACGTACACCACGTCGATGTCCGAGGCGCGCCGCGCGATGCCCTCTTCCAGGATGCGCGCGCCTTCGTTGACCAGCGCCAGCATGCAGCGCTCGACGATTTCCGCGTCGTCCACCGCGCGGCGCGCGATGCCGGCCTCGGCCGCGCAGGCGCGGATGATCCCGTCGACCAGCGGGTCCGGCAGCGGCGCGCGGCTGCCGGCTTCGTAGCGGTAGTAGCCGGCCGCGGTCTTCTGGCCGAAGCGGCCCAGCTCGCAGATGCGGTCGGCCACCTTCGAGTAGCGCAGGTGGGCCGGCCGCGTCGGCGCCAGCCGCTTGCGCGTGGCCCAGTTGATGTCCATGCCGGCGAGGTCGGCCATCGCCAGCGGGCCCATCGCCATGCCGAAGCCGGTCAGCGCGCCGTCCACCTGGCGCGGCGAGGCGCCCTCTTCCAGCAGGAAACCGGCCTCGCGCCAGTAGGGCGTGAGCATGCGGTTGCCGACGAAGCCTTCGCACACGCCCACCAGCACTGGGATCTTGCCGATGTCCCGGGCCAGCTTCATGCAGGCCGCGACCACCGCCGGCGCGGTCTGCCGGCCGCGCACCACTTCCAGCAGCCTCATCACGTTGGCGGGGCTGAAGAAGTGCAGCCCGATCACGTCGCGCGGGCGCGAGGTCGCCGCCGCGATGACGTCGACGTCCAGCCGCGAGGTATTGGTGGCCAGCATCGCGCCCGCCTTGCAGATCGCGTCGAGCCGGGCGAACACGGCCTGCTTGACGGCCATGTCCTCGAACACCGCCTCGATCACGAGGTCGGCCTGCGCCAGCTCCGTGTCGGCGAGCGTGGGCGTGATGCGCGCCATGCGCTGCGCGACGTCCCGCGGCGTGAGCTTGCCCTTGGCCGCGGTGATCTCGTAGTTGCGGCGGATCTGCGCCATGCCGCGCGCCAGCGCGTCCTCGCGCTGCTCGCACAGCGTCACCGGGATGCCGGCGTTGGCGAACGCCATCGCGATGCCCGCGCCCATCGTGCCGGCGCCGAGGATGCCCACGCGTGCCACCTCGCGCGCCACTTCGCGCGGCGCCTCGCCCGCCGGCGCGGCGGCGACCTTGGGCGCCTCGCGCTCGGCGAAGAACAGGTGGCGCAGCGCCTGCGATTCCGGGCCGGCCACGAGCTGGTCGAAATGCGCGCGCTCGGCATCGAGCCCCGCCTCCAGCGGCAGGCGCGTCGCCGCCTCCACGCAGGCGATCGCGGTGCGCTGCGCCAGCGCGTTGCGGGCGCGCGCGCCGACCGCGGCCACGCGCGCGGCGAAGTCCACGCCCGCGCCGTCGGCGCGCGGCCGGCGCGCGATCACCGGATGCGCGCCCGGCAGGTCCGCCACGCGCCGCGCGAAAGCCAGCGCGGCGGCAAGCGGCTCGCCCTCGATCAGCGCATCGGCCATGCCCAGCGCCAGCGCGCGCTCGCCGCGCACCGGCCGGCCGGACTGGATCAGATCCAGCGCCGCCGCCACGCCGATCAGGCGCGGCAGCCGCTGCGTGCCGCCGCCGCCCGGCACCAGGCCGAGGTTGACCTCGGGCAGGCCCAGGCTGGCATCGGCGCTGGCGATGCGGTAGTGGCAGCCGAGCGCCAGCTCCATGCCGCCGCCCAGCGCCACGCCGTGGATGGCCGCCACCACCGGCCTGGCGGACTGTTCGATGCGCGCGATCACCTCGCGCAGCGTGGGCCGCGCGCTGGCCGCCGGCGTATTGAACTGGCGGATGTCGGCGCCGCCGCAGAACGCCTTGCCGGCGCCGAGGATGGCCACGGCGGCGACGGTGTCGTCGCGCGCCGCCGCGGCCAGTCCTTCGTACAGGCCCAGGCGCACGGTGTCGCCGAGGCCGTTGACCGGCGGGTTGTCGATCAGCAGCACGGCCACGCGGCCGTGGCGCTGGTAGCGCACGGTCGGGCTCAGGGCGATGTTGTCCGGGATGCTGGCGGAAGGCAGTGTCATGGCAGGCTCGCGAAGATGCGGTGAAGGTTCAGACTGCGGTGGACAGGATGGCCGTGGCCTGGCTCGACAGCACGCCGCCATTGCCGTGCACCAGCGCCACCTGCGCGCCCGGCACCTGGCGCGCGCCGGCCTCGCGGCGCAGCTGCGCGACCGCCTCGATCACCAGGAAGATGCTGTACATGCCCGGGTGCGTGCACGACAGCCCGCCGCCGTTGGTGTTCATCGGGAACGCGCCGCCGGGCTCGATGCGCCCGCCCGAGACGAAGGCGCCGCCCTCGCCCTTGGCGCAGAAGCCGAGGTCCTCCAGGAACAGGATCGGGTTGATGGTGAAGGCGTCGTACAGCTCCACCACGTCGATGTCGGCCGGCGTCAGGCCGGCTTCGGCGAAGGCCTTGCGGCCCGACTCCACGGCCGGGGTCACGGTCACGTCGTCCATGCACGAGATCTGCCGGTGCCAGTGCGCGTGCCCGCAGCCGAGCACGTAGACGGGGCTGGCGTGCAGGCCGCGCGCGCGGTCGGCGCGCGTGACCACGAAGGCGCCGGCGCCGTCCGTCACCAGGCAGCAGTCGCGCACCGTGAGCGGATCGGAAATCATCTTCGCGCCGAGCACGTCGTCCACGCTCAGCGGGCCACGCGCAAACGCATCGGGGTTGCGCTGCGCCCACTTGCGCGCGGCCACCGCCACCTCGGCCAGCTGCGTGCGCGTGGTGCCGTATTGGTGCATGTGGCGCGCCGCCGCCAGCGCGTAGCTGCTGGGCGGGTTGAACGGCTTGTACGGATGCTCGTAGGGCTGCGGGTCCAGCTCGGCGCGCATCTGGTTCTGGCGCGTGCTGCTCGGCGCGCTGCGCGGCGTGGCGCCGTAGCAGACCAGCACGTTGTCGCACTCGCCGGCCTCGATGGCCATCGCCGCGATCTTGAGGTCGGCGATGAAGGACGAGCCGCCGAACATGGTGCTGTCGGAAAAGCGCGGCCGGATGCCGAGGTACTCGGCCATGCGCATCACCCACCAGGGCGAGGTAAGGCTGGCGGTGATGATGCCGTCGATGTCGCGCATGCGCAGGCCGCTGGCCCGCACCGCCGCGTGCGCCGCCTGCGCGATGATCTCCTGCTCGGTGCGCCCGCCCGCGTGGCCCAGGCCGGCCAGCCCGGTGCCGAGGATGGCGACGGCGCCGCGCCGCGTGCCGTGCGTGTCGCTCATGGCTGCACCTGCGCGACGACGAATTCCAGCAGCGGCCCGGCCGCCTCCTGCGCGATCCGCGCGCGCACGCGCATGCCGATGCGCACCGCGTCCGGCGCCACGCCCGCGACCCGGCTCATCATGCGCGGGCCTTCGTCGAGGTCGATCAGGCTGACGTTGTAGTCGCCTTCCGGCCGGCGCACCGTGGTGGTGGAATACACCGTGGCGCCGCCCGAGGGCGCCTGCCAGGCCAGCGCGTCGGAGCCGCAGTGCGGGCACAGCACGCGCGGGAAGAAATGCCAGCGCCCGCAGTCCGCGCAGCGCGGCATGACGAAGCTGCCCCGCGCCAGGCTGGCGAAATAGAAAGTGTCCGCGCCCCGGGTTTCGCTGTCGGTGGACGCGCCTGTGCTGCCGTGCATGGAAGCCGCTCCGCGATGGGTTGAGTGGGTCGAATGGATTGAGTGTGTCGAACGGATTGAGCGGGGATTCACTCGTCCACCTTCACGCCGGTGACCTGCACCGTGCGCTGCCACTTGGCCACTTCGGCCTCCACGTACTGGCGGAACGCCGCCGGGTCGAGCGTGCCGCCGGCCTCGGCGCTCTGCTTGCGCAGCTTCTCGGCCATCGCGGGCGAGCGCATGATGCGGTTGGCCTCGCGGTTCAGGCGCGCCACGATGTCCGGCGCGGTGCCGGCCGGCGCGTACAGGCCGAGCCAGGTGTAGAGGTCGTAATTCTTGAAGCCGGCCTCGGCGATGGTCGGCAGCTCGGGAAACAGCTTGCTGCGCTCGGCGCTGGTCACGGCGATGGGCCGCAGCTTGCCGGCGGCGATGAAGGCGGACACGCTCATCGAATCCTGGAACACCATCGGGATCTGCCCGGCCACCACGTCGTTGGTGGACGGCGACGCCCCCTTGTACGGCACGTGCACCAGCGGCACGCCGGCCACCTGCCGGAACAGCTCGCCGGCCAGGTGCGTGGAGCCGCCCACGCCGGCCGAGCCGTAGGGCACGCTCGGCTGCGCCTTGGCCCACTTGATGAACTCCGGCAGCGTGTGGGCCGGCACGGACGGGTTCACCACCAGCATGTTGGGCGCCTTGGCGATCAGCGCGATCGGCTCGAAATCCTTCACCGGCTGATAGCGCACGTTCTTCTGCACCGCCGGGCCGATCACGTGGCCGGTCGCGCTGAGCAGCAGCGTGTAGCCGTCACTGGGCTTGCGCGCCACGTACTCGGTGGCGACCTGCCCGGCCGCGCCGGGACGGTTCTCCACCACGAAGCTCTGCCTGAACGCCTGCGACAGCTCGGCGGCCAGCAGGCGCCCGACGATGTCGGTCATGCCGCCGGGCGCGAACGCCACCACGATGGTCACCGGCTTGGCGGGCCACGCTTCGGCCGCGGCCGGCTGCGCGTGCGCGGCGCCGGCCGCGAGGAAGGTGGAAAAGATGCTGCCGCACAAGGCGAGCAGGCGCAGGCGGGCCTGGAAGGGTTTCACGGCTGTCTCCGGATGAATCGTTCTTGTATGTCGCCGCCGGACCGGCATGAGACGAAGGAGCCGCCTTCCACGGGCCTGGAGCTGGCAGCCAGTATATTTTTCGCGCCCGCCATCGGGCCATCCGAAAAATTCGAACCGGCAGTTCGTGGAATTGGAACGCTCGGCCGGCGGCGCGCCGGCCCGCGCTCACATCTGCCGTGCCGCCAACGCCGTCAGCCCGCCGCCGCGCGCGTCAGCCGCCGTGGAACACATCGCTGGCGCCCACGTACACGCGGATGCCCCTGGCCTGCGGCAGGTCCGGCAGGATCAGCGCCATGTCGAACGAGGTGCCGCCGGCGGCCTCGAGGAAGGTCCAGCCCGCGCTCCTGCCGCCGGCGTTGAAGGCCACCGATTCGCCGGAGGCAACGTTGACGTAGTTCATGCCGGGCGCGAGCGTCACGGTGCGCGTGGTGGCGCGCAGGTCGGCGGGGCTGCCGAACAGCGCGGCCACGCGGCTCGCCCTGGTGGCGGGGGCGGAAGGGGAAGTATCGGAGGCGGTCGGGGAGAGGGCTTGCGAGGGCGTGCCGGCGCTCCACGCCGGTGACGTGGCGAGCAGGGAGAGTGCCAGCGCGGCGGCCAGCTTTTGCTTTTTGGTCATTGTGTTTTTCCTTGTGCGCACCCCTGTCATCAGGAGTACACGAAGAAAGTGTAATGACCCGCCACGTATTCTTGAAATGATTTAATCAACCGAAACGAAGTCGGTTTATTCATGCCTCCCGGCCCGGCGGCGGGACGTCTTCCCGCGTGGCCGCCACGCGCGGATCGTCCAGCAGGAACCGCACGAAGGCGGCGGTGAAGGACGGCAGCTTGCGCTCCGCGCGCACGATCAGGTTCAGCTCGCGGCGCGCCCACGGCTCGGCCAGCCGCACGCCGGCCACGCGCGCCTCGCGCAGCGCCTGCGCGGCCACGCTGCGCGGCACCAGCGCCACGCCCACGCCGGCCTCCACCAGCGACAGCGCGGCCTCGAAGCTGTGCGCGTGCAGGCGCACGTTGGGGCTCTTGCCGGCGCGCTGCGCCATGTCGCGCAGGAACAGGAAATTGCTGCTGCCGCGGCTCATGCAGACGAAATCGAATTCGAGCGCCGCGCCGAAGCGCAGCTCGGCCTGCCGCGCGAGCGGATGGTCGGGCGGCACGGCGAGGACCAGTTCGTCCACGGCATAGCGCTCGGCGCGCACGCCGCCGGCATCGATGTCGCCGGCGAGGATGCCGATGTCGGCCTCCTGCGCCGCCACCGCGGCGGGAATGGCCTGGCTGGCGCGTTCTTCGAGGTCGATGTTGACGTCCGGGTTGGCCGCCAGGAAGCGGCTCACACTGGGGATGATGAAGCCGTTGAGCGAGCTGCTGTTGGCCAGCAGGCGGATATGGCCCTTGAGGCCGGCCGAGAAGCGCCCCACCTCGCCGTGCATGCGCTCCACCCCTTGCAGCAGTTCGCGCACGTGCGCGAGCAGGGTCTGGCCGGCGGGCGTGAGCTCCATGCCGCGCGCGTTGCGCACGAACAGCGGCGTGCCCATCGCATGCTCGAGGTTCTTCAGGCGGTAGCTGGCGGCGGATGCCGTGATGTGGATCGCGGAGGCCCCGCTGGACAGGTTCTGCGCTTCGGCAATGGCCTGGAACAGGCGCAGGTCCGTCAGTTCGTAACGCACGGTGTCTCCGTTCTTGTTTTCGTGGCGGCGCAAGGCGTTGCCGGATGGCAAGCCTTGTCCTGCCGCGATTCTAGAGCATGCCGGCGGCCCGTCTCCCCGTGCGGAGGCGGGCCGCCGGCGCGGCGCCTCAGATCAGCGTCAGGCGCACGTCGATGTTGCCGCGCGTGGCGTTCGAGTACGGGCACACGATATGGGCCTTGTCGACCAGCGACTGCGCGACGGCGCGGTCCACGCCGGGCAGCGAGATGTTCAGGTCCACCTCGATGCCGAAGCCGGTGGGAATCGCGCCGATGCCGACCTGGCCGGTGATCGAGGTATCCGCGGGCAGCGCGATCTTCTCGCGGGCCGCGACGAACTTCAGCGCGCCCAGGAAGCAGGCCGAATAGCCCGCGGCGAACAGTTGCTCGGGGTTGGTGCCGGCACCGCCCGCGCCGCCCAGCTCGCGCGGGGTGGCCAGCTTGACGTCCAGCACGTTGTCGGAAGACACCGAGCGGCCGTCACGGCCTCCGGTGGCGGTGGCGCTGGCGCGGTAAAGGACTTTTTCGATCGACATGATGAATCTCCGGTTCGTTGACTGAGAGTGACACTGCCGGCTCCGGGGAGCCGAGGGGTTATGGGGTACTGCCTGCTGCGGTACTGCCGTGTGCTGCTGCCTGCTGCTACTTACTATCTACTATCTGCCGCGCATCGCCAGTGCCCGGTTGCGGCACTTAACATCGCTGGCGATTAAATCGCGCACTATATATATTGCGTTCCGGCGGGGCATTCGCCCGCGCCTTCCTTCAACTGCCCATTCAACTGCCCGCGTCGGCGAAGCGCTCGCGCAGCTTGTCGAGCTCCGCCTTGACCGACGCGATCTTCTCGATGCCACAATCGGCCGCGCACAGCACCGCACGCGGCACCGCCTCGGCCTGCTGCCGCAGCGCACGCCCGTGCGGGGTCAGCGTGACGATGACCTGCCGCTCGTCGGCCGCGGCGCGCTCGCGTCGCAGCAGCGACTGCGCTTCCATGCGCTTGAGCAGCGGCGTCAGCGTGGCCGAGTCCAGGTGCAGGCGCGCGCCGATGTCCGACACCGTCAGGCCATCGGCCTCCCACAGCACCATCATCACGAGGTATTGCGGATAGGTCAGGCCCAGCGGCGCCAGCAACTTGCGGTAAAGCTTGTTCAGGGCCAGCGAAGTGGCATACACGGAAAAGCAGAACTGGTGGTCCAGCAGCAGCACGGAGGCGCTGTCGAGACCGGCGCCGGGCGCTGCCTGCTTGTTCCGGGGAGTGCGTTTCGTGTCCATGAGCCGTAATTTATATCGCGCACGATTCAATTGCAAGCTATTTTTTCCGCGCCCCAGATTTTTCCGCGCCGCCGCGCGGGGTCTCACGGCTGGTCGTCTCCCAGCAGGCCCAGCGCGGTGGTGTCGATGGTCTCGACCTTGCCCTTCTGCCGCACCTCCGTGCGCAGCACGAAGGACTCCGTGGGGCAGTACCAGTCGGTGATCTCCATGACCGCGGGTTCGGTCTGAATCACCTCGTCGCCCATCAGCACCGGGCCGAGCGAGTTGCGCTTCTCGTAGGTGATCGGCATGCACTCGCGGCGGCCCAGCGTGGTCTCGATGGCGCGCGCGCGGCCCACGCGCCGCTCGCCGATGGTGACGGAGGCCGACGGCGCGCGGATGGTGGTGACGAAGGCGTCGGTGGCCAGGCTGTGGATCTCCAGGTCGAGGCTGGAGGTGAGCGTCTCGCCGGGCAGCACCGCGCCTTCGCGCACCGCCAGGCCGGCGTAGCTGAGCACGCCGTGGCCCTGGAACGAGGCCTCGCCGAACAGGCGTGTATAGCGCGCCCGCGCATTGATGGTGGCGCGCTGGCTGCTGACCGTGCCGCCGGTGCCGCCGGCCGCGCGGTCGAAATTCATGTGGTGCACCTGGTCCATCACCACCGGCGGCCCCATCATCGCCGCCAGCGCGGACTTGGAATGGATCGTCAGCCAGGCGCTGCAGCCGGTCTCGGTGCGCACCGGGTGGCGGATCGTCATGGTGATCGACATCGGCATGTCGCCGTCGGCTTCCATCTGCGTGCGGGCGCCGGAGCGGAACCAGCCGGTGTCGCAGATGGTGCCCGGCGCGGCCGGCGGCGGCTCCGCCGATGCGGCGGTCGCACCGCCGGCGGCGGCGTTGTCTGTGAGCGCGGGCGCGGCCGGCTGCGCCCGCGCGGCGCCGAGGACGCCGCACAGCAACAGCAGCAGCGCCGGCAGGCGGAGCCGCGCGGGCGCGCCCGGTTTTGCGCGGGCGTCGGTCCGGCAAGGAGGAACTGTCATTTGGTATCCCAGGCTGGGCCGCGGCGGCACCGGCCGCCGTCATGCAGCGAAGGTAGCATCGCCGCCGCCGCGGCACAATCCGCAGCCGGCGGCCGGCGCGTACAATCGGCCGGAGCCAGCCATCACGACACCATCGCGGCATCATCACAACCAGGAGACGACAATGGCAGTGATCGGACCCGACGTGCGCATCCACCCGAGCGCCTACGTGCATGAATCGGCCTACCTCTACGGCAAGGTCACGGTGCACGAGCACGCGTCGATCTGGATCAACGCGGCCGCGCGCGCCGAGCACACGGAAATCGTGATCGGCGCGTACACCAACATCCAGGACTTCGCCATGCTGCACGTGGGCGACCGCACGCCCACCCTCATCGGCAGCCATTGCTCGATCACCCATCACTGCACCATCCACGGCTGCACCATCGGCGACAACTGCCTGATCGGCATCAACGCCACCATCATGGACGCCTGCGTGATCGGCGACAACAGCATCGTGGCCGGCCATGCCTTCCTCAAGGAAGGCACCGTGATCCCGCCCAATTCCATCGTGATGGGCAGCCCCGGCAAGGTCACGCGCACGCACAACAGCTACGTGCGCAACCGGCTCAATGCCTTCCTCTACTACAAGAACGCGCTGGCCTACGCGCAGCAGAACTACCGCGCCTGGGAAGGCCCCGCGTTCACGGCGGAGGTGATGCAGGAAATGGCGAAGCTGCAGGCGGAACTGAAGGCGCTGGCCGGTTGAGTCCGCGCTGTCAGACCAGCCCGAGGTCCACGGCGCGCGCGCCGGGAAACACCTGCGCCAGGCGCGCGTCGTCCAGCCCGTAGAGGCGCCGGAAGAGGCCGCCCAGCAGCGCGCGGTATTCGTTGAGCACGGGCCAGTCGCGGTTCTGGTTGAGCGTGCGCTGCTCCACCGCCACCTGCTCGCCGGCGATGCGCCCGCCGCGCACCGCGCCGCCGGCCACCCAGTACACCGTGCCGTGGCCGTGGTCGGTGCCGCGCGTGCCGTTCTCGCGGAAGGTGCGGCCGAACTCGGACACCACCACCAGCGTGGTCTGGTTCCACGCGGGGCCGATCTCCTCGGCGAAGCCGGCGATGCCGCGCCCGAGGTTGTCGAGCAGGCTGGCCAGCTGCCCCTGCGCGCCGCCCTGGTTGACGTGCGTGTCCCAGCCGCCCACGTCGATGAAGCCGAGGTTGAAGCGCTCGCGCATCAGGCCGGCCATGCGGCGCGCCTCGAGCTCGAAGCCGCGGGCGCTGAGCGCGCGCCGGTTGGCCGCCTGCATCTCCTGCATGCGGCCGGCCATCGCGGCGTCGCCCTCGCCCTGTCCTCCTTGCCCGCCCTGCGCCAGCATGGCGTTGCGGCGCTGCATGGCCTCGGCCTCCTGCGCCACGGTCTGGCGCAGCTCGAAGCCTTCGTCGATCAGCGACTCGAAGCGCGTGCCGCGGTACATCTGCGCCAGCACGCGCGTCTGGCGCTCGTCGAACGGCGTGCGCCCGGTGCCCTTGAGCGAGACGTTGGGCACGTTGAGCGGCCCGCTCAGCACCACCGGCAGGCCGTCGGTGAAGGCCACCGGCGCGGCGCGCCCGCCCATGACGCCGGCCAGCCGGTTGAGAAAGCCGGTGCCGCGCAGCGACGCCACGCTGCGCGCGCCGCTGGCGCCGGCCAGCGGCAGGCCCGCCTCCACGCCGTCCTGCGTCTCGAAGTGGCTGCGCGACAGGTCCTCGGTGCCGGCGAACGGCACGAAGGCAAGCTGCCGCTTCCGCCACAGCGGCAGCATGCTGTCCCTGAGCGCGGGATGCAGCGCCCAGTCGCCGATGCCGCGGTCGGCGCCGCCGTCGGAAGCCGCCGCGAGCGAGAGCGCCGCGCGCGGGTCGGCCGGCGTATCGGACGCGGCGGGCGCGACAGGCCGCGCGATGGCGATCGTGGGCCGCGCGGCGTAGTAGAAATCGCTGCCCGCCGGCACCAGCACGCTGGTGGCATCGTAGCCGCCGCGCAGGAACACCAGCAGGAAGCGCGCGTCGGCCTGCTGCGGCAGCGCATAGGCGCGCGCGACGATGCCGGGCGCCAGCGTGGCCAGTCCGGCCATGCCGGCGCGTTTGAGCCATTCACGTCGTTGCATGAGATGCTCCCGTGTCGTGTCTAGTCCTGCATCCACTCGGGCGAGGACAGCAGTATCGTGTTCCATTCCGCCTGCGACGCCGCCTGCGTCATGGCCGTGCGCGTGGCGGGGCCGAGCGTGGCTTCGATGCTGTCGAAGAAGACGCGGTTGCCCGGCTGCGGAAACCCCGTGCGCTCGGCCGGCTTGCCGTCGTCCTTCGAGAACAGGCCGGCCTGCCCGGAGCCGATCGCGCGCGCGATCTCGAAACGCTTGACCATCTGGCCCGAGCTGGCCCACGCGCTTTCCGCGGCGGGGTAGCCGTCCGGCGTGACGCGGCCGTAGAGCGGCTCGCCGAGCTGGTTGAGCCAGCCGATGGCCGGGCGCAGGTTGGCCACCATGCGGCCGTCGTAGGCCAGCCGCAGCGACGACGCCACGAACTGCATCGGGTCCTTGAAGCGGCGCGTGCCGGAGGCCAGCGTGGCATCGAACTCGGGCGACAGGAACAGCGTGCGCAGCACGGTGGCGATGTCGCCGTCGCTCCTGGTGAACGCCGCCGCCATGCGCTCGACCAGCGCCGGCGGCGGCGCGTCGCCGACGAAGTGCGCGGCGATCCTGGCCGAGATGAAGCGCGCCGTGGCCGGATCGCGGCTGAGGATGTCGACGGCCTGCTCCACCTCGTGAAAACCGGACGGCTCGATGCGGTGGCCGAGCAGGGTCTTGGCGCCGAAGTCGTGGCGGTTCGGATTGAACTCGAACACGCCGTCGGCGCGGTACAGCGCCTGCTTCTGCGGCGGCAGCTTCGGCGGCTCGCCGCTGGCGTTGATGCCCAGGCCGGTCAGCACGCGCGCCAGCTCCTGCACGTCCTGCTGCGTGTAGCGCGAGCCGCTGGCGCCGCCCGACACGCCGAGCGTGTGCAGCTCCATCAGCTCGCGCGCGTAGTTCTCGTTGATGCGGTTGGCGGCGCTCTGCGCGTTGTCCAGGTACTCCAGCATGGCGGGCGCGGTCACGGTGGCCATCAGCAGGTCGCGGAACCGGCCGAGCGCGCGCGGCCGGATGGCGCGGTCCTCGTAGTCGGCCAGCACCCAGCGCACCGAACCCTTGCCCGAGTACACGCTGAAATGGTTCATCCAGAACCACGTCATCTGCTCGCGCAGTTGCGCTGGCGAGTAGAGCGCGCGCAGCAGATGGCGGCGGCTGGTGTCGAGCAGCACCTCGCTGCCGGCGCGGTTGAGCGCCTCGCGCGCCTTCTGCTTTTCGTCTTCGTCGGCGAGCGCGTTGATGCGCCGCTGCTCGGCGCGCACGCCGCTCAGGCGCTGCGCGCCGCTTTGCTGCGCGATGCTCAGCGCGCCGATGGCGGCGGCGAGCTCGCCGCCGTCCTGCGCCGGCGCCGCGATCTGCTCGTCGAGATAGCGCGCGCGGCCCAGCCTGCGCAGCCGCTCGATGCCGGCCTGGTCGGCGCCGAAGGTCACGCTGTTGAGCCAGTGCAGGTCGGCCGGCCCGAGCGCGGCGGCGGACGCGCCGCCGTCCCGCGGGCCGCCGCCCTGCGCGCAGGCGGCCAGCAGCGCGGCGGCCACGGCCAGGTACAACGTTGTCGTCAGGCGTGGAAAGCGAAGAGGCATGGCGGTCCTGTCTCGGCTCGCGCGAGCGCGTGGGTGACACCGCTCTGACGCGGACGGATGCGGTTCGGTTGACGCGAACGTGCCGTGATTTACCCGGACTTTACGCCCGGAAACGGATCCCGCTCCGCAAGGAAAACGAAAGCCCAGGCCGCCATCCGCGCTCCCCTGGCCGCCGCCAGCTCAGGGCTGGCCTGCCTGCGCGGGCATGGCGCGCAGCGTGAGCGCCCAGAAGACCAGCGCCGCCAGGCTGATGACCGCGCCCAGCACGCACACGCCGCTCCAGCCGGCCCGCGCGTAGACGTGGGTCGACGCGATGGCGCCGGCGCCGCTGCCCAGTGCGTAGAAGAGCATGTAGCAGCCCACCATGCGGCCGTGCGCCTCGGGCCGCACGCGGAACACCAGACTCTGGTTGGTGACGTGGATGGCCTGCCCGGCGAGGTCGAGCACCAGCACGCCGGCCACCAGCAGCCACAGCGACTGCGGCGCCAGCGCCAGGGGCAGCCAGCAGGCGAGCAGCAGCACCAGCGCCACGCCGGTGGTGTGCTGGCCCAGGCCGCGGTCGGCCAGCCGGCCGGTGCGCGCCGCGGCCAGCGCGCCGGCCGCGCCCACCAGGCCGAAAGCGCCGATGGCGGTGTGCGACATGGCATGCGGCGGCGCGCTCAGCGGCAGCACCAGCGTGGTCCAGAACGCGCTGAACGCGGCGAACATCAGCATGGCGAGCACGCCGCGGATCTGCAGCGTGCGCTCGCCGAGCAGCAGCACGAACATCGAGCCGAGCAGGCGCGCGTAACCCAGGCGCGCCGGCGCGATGGCCTGGCGCGGCAGGCGGCGCACCAGCACCGCGAACAGCAGCAGCGCCAGCACGGCCGAGGTGGCGTACACCGCGCGCCAGCCGGCCAGGTCGGCCAGCACGCCCGCCAGCGCGCGCGCCGCCAGCAGCCCCGTCACCACGCCGCCCTGCGCGGCGCCCACCACGCGCCCGCGCTCGTCGGGCGCCGCCAGCGTGGCGGCGAACGCGATCAGCCCCTGCGTCATGGCCGTGCCGAGCAGGCCCACGGCCAGCATGCCGGCCAGCAGCGCGGCGCGCGTGCCGGCCAGGCTGACCGCGCCGAGCGCCACGGCCAGCAGCAGCAGTTGCGCCAGGATCAGCCGGCGCCGGTCCATCAGGTCGCCCACCGGCACCAGCAGCAGCAGCGCCAGCGCGCAGCCGGCCTGGGTCGCCGTCACCACGATGCCCACGGCGCTCTCGGCGAAGCCGAACTCGCGCGCCACGGCGTCGAGCAGCGGCTGCGCGTAATAGACGTTGGCCACGCTGAGCCCGCAGGCCAGCGCGAACAGCCACACCAGCGCGGGGGCCATGCGGGCCGGCGCCGCGGCGGGAGCGCGCGCGCACGGCGCGGCGGCATTCATGGTCATGGAGACTCCATCTGGTTGCGTCAGAAAACCAGATGGAGTCTAGCCAACATGGTTTCCTTAAGCAACCAGATGATGCGCAATACACACGACGGCACGGGAAGTGCGGCAGAAAGCAAGGCAAGCAGCGGCGCAAGAAGCGAAGCGAAAAGCGGCGCAGGAGGCTCCCCAGCAAGGTTGCGATGTATATCGTATAGTTGCGATATTAATTTTGAGAGAAGCGGATATATGTTTCGGCAAAAGACGAAACAGGCCGTTTCCTCCATCAGCCAACCCGCCCCCAATGGACTCCGACGCCATCGACATCGACGCCATCCTCAAGGCCCTCGCCAACCCGCTGCGGCGCAACATCCTGTACTGGCTGAAAGACCCGGAAGCGAACTTCGCCATGCAGGACCACCCGCTCGACATCGGCGTGTGCGCGGGCCTGATCGATGCGCGCACCGGGCTGTCGCAGTCCACGGTCTCGGCGCACCTCGCCACGCTGCAGCGCGCGGGGCTGGTGACGTCGAAGCGGGTCGGCCAGTGGATCTTCTTCAAGCGCGACGAGCAGACCATCCAGGCTTTCCTGGCACGGATGCACCGCGATCTCTGAACCCCGGCGGCGCGCGAGCGCCGCAGTTTTTCCGCACCGATGGTGCCTGTCTACCCTGCTGTCTATCCTGATACCGGACCAATCATGACTACCCTTTTCGACCCGATCCGCATTGGCGACCTCGACCTGCCCAACCGCGTCATCATGGCGCCGCTGACGCGCTCGCGCGCGGTGGGCGACGGCCGCGTGCCCAACGCGCTGATGGCGCAGTACTACGTGCAGCGCGCCTCGGCCGGCCTGATCCTGAGCGAGGCCACCGCCGTCACCCCGCAAGGCGTGGGCTACGCCGACACCCCGGGCATCTGGTCCGACGAGCAGGTGGCCGGCTGGAAGGTCGTCACCGATGCCGTGCACGCCGCCGGCGGCCGCATCTTCCTGCAGCTCTGGCACGTGGGCCGCATCTCCGACCCGATCTTCCTCGACGGCGAACTGCCGGTGGCGCCGAGCGCCATCGCCGCCCAGGGCCACGTCAGCCTGGTGCGCCCGCAGCGCCCCTACGTCACGCCGCGCGCGCTGGAAACCGACGAGATCCCCGGCATCGTCGCCGCCTACCGCCACGGCGCCGAGAACGCCAAGGCCGCCGGCTTCGACGGCGTGGAAGTGCACGGCGCCAACGGCTACCTGCTCGACCAGTTCCTGCAGGACAGCACCAACAAGCGCACCGACGCCTACGGCGGCTCCATCGAGAACCGCGCGCGCCTGCTGCTGGAAGTGACCGACGCCTGCATCGAAGTGTGGGGCGCGTCGCGCGTGGGCATGCACCTGGCGCCGCGCGGCGACGCGCACACGATGGGCGACTCCGACCCGGCCGCCACCTTCGGCTACGTGGCGCGCGAGCTCGGCAAGCGCAAGATCGCCTTCATCTGCGCGCGCGAGGCGCTCGGCGACAACCGCCTGGGCCCGGCCCTGAAGCAGGCCTTCGGCGGCGTCTACATCGCCAACGAGCGCATGACCAAGGCCACGGCGCAGCACGTGCTGGAAGCCGGCGAAGCCGACGCGGTGGCCTTCGGCCAGTTGTTCATCGCCAACCCGGACCTGCCGCGCCGCCTGCAGACCGACGCGCCGCTCAACGCGCCGCAGCCGGAAACCTTCTACCACTCGGGCGCGGAAGGCTACATCGACTACCCCGCGCTCGCCTGAGCGCGGCGGGACTGGCGCCGTCCGGGCCTTGCCGGGCGGCGCCCGCCGGCCGCCGCTTCGCCATGCTCCGGCGGACTTCGCCGGGGCCGGCGCCACTGCGAGCCGGCAGCGGCATGCGGCCCGTCCCGGACAGGAGCGGGCCGCATGCCGTGATTCACCGATAGCCCCCTCCCCCCTGGGCATGGCGTTGCCAGACGCCGCCCCGTCGGCCTTCCCGATATCTCCCGGCAACACGCATGGCACGCCGCCGCGCGTGACACATCGGGGCCGATCTTCCCCGACCAGGGGAAACACCCCCGCGCGCCGCCATGCGCGCCCCCCCCCGCCTGTTCCGAAACCGGTCCGTCACGCCCTCCACACGCCATATTGTTAATGCAGATGGAACACTAATAATCATTGCCAGACAATTATTTTCCCCAAGGCAACCAATATCATGATCTCCGTAGTGCATCCCCCTGAACGAAAAGGAGCAAGAAACCATGTCCGACAAACAGAACGGTATCGCCCTGGTGACGGGCGCCTCGCGCGGCATCGGCGCCGCCATCGCCCGCCGCCTGGCCGCCGATGGCTTCTCGGTTGCCGTGAACTATGTGTCCAACCCCGGTGAGGCCGACAAGCTCGTCGCCGAACTGGCGCAGACCGGTGTCAAGGCCGTCGCCGTGCAGGCCGACGTGTCCAAGGTCGACCACGTGCGCCGCATGTTCGACGAGGTCGAGAGCAAGCTCGGCAAGATCGACGTGCTGGTCAACAACGCCGGCATCCTCAAGACCATGCCGTTCGCGCAGACCACCGACGAGGTGTTCGCCCAGACCTTCAGCATCAACGTGACCGGCGTGTTCAACACGCTGCGCGAAGCGACCGCGCGCCTGAACGACGGCGGCCGCATCATCAACCTGTCGAGCACGACGCTGGCGCTGAACCTGCCGGGCTACGCGATCTACAACGGCACCAAGGCCGCGGTGGAAGCGTTCTCGCGCGTGCTGGTCAAGGAACTGCGCGGGCGCCGCATCACGGTGAACTGCGTGGCGCCGGGCCCGGTGGCCACCGAGCTGTTCCTCAACGGCAAGACCGAAGAACAGATCCAGACCTTCTCCAAGATGCCCCCGCTGGAGCGCCTGGGCCAGCCCGAGGACATCGCCAGCGCGGTGGCTTTCCTGGCCGGCCCGGACGGTGCCTGGGTCAACGGCCAGGTGCTGCGCGCCAACGGCGGCCTGGCCTGAGCACGGCTGCGCGCCCCATGCCGGCAACCCGACACAACGGCGCACAGGCGAAGCCGTGGCGGCCGCGCCTGCGCGCCGCCGCCGCGGTACTGGCATCCGTGCTGTCGCTCGCGGCCTGCAGCCGCGCGCGCATTGCCGATGCGGAGAACAACATGACCATGCGCCCATCCGTTACCTACCTGCACCTGCTGCGGCACACGCCGTTCTTTACTTCGCTGTCGACCGACCAGCTGCAATGGGTCATCGACCACTCGCGCGAGTGGGAGGTCGACGCCGGCGCCGTGCTGTCCAGGCGCGGCCCGCAAGGCCCGACGGATACCGACTACTGGATCCTGCTCGACGGCGGATGGCGCGTCGAGCACGCCGGCAAGTCGTTCCCGAGCGGGCACGCGGACCCGGGCAAGTGGTTCAACACCCGCCAGACGCAGGACAAGCCCGGCGCCCTGGTCGCCACGGAGCATGGCTACGTCATGCGCATTCCCGAGGGCGAGATGCAGCTCATGCTCGACCGGGGCTTCGCCTTCGATGCCCATCTGGAACAGGGGCGGGCGTACTACCAGAAGATCTTCCGGCAGTAAGGCCGCCGCCGTTCCGCGCGGTCGCGCCCGGAACGGCGGCGGGCACGCGGAAGCCGTCTCTCCGGAGACGCTCCGGGAACGCGTCCGCGGCAACAGATAGTCCACTTTCCTGAATTTCCACTCCTAGGGAGACCCACATGTCGCAAATCATCCTCGTCACCGGCGCCTCGTCCGGCTTCGGCCTGATGACCGCCAGGGAGCTGGCGCAAGCCGGCCACACCGTCTATGCCTCGATGCGCGAGACCCAGGGCCGCAACGCCCCGCGCGTGGCGGAGATCGCCCAATGGTCCAGGGACAACAAGGCCGACCTGCGCACCGTCGAGCTGGACGTGCAGTCCGACACCTCGCCCGCGGCGGCGGTCGCCCACATCCTGCAGGATGCCGGCCGCCTGGACGTGATCGTGCACAACGCCGGCCACATGGTGTTCGGCCCGGCCGAGGCCTTCACGCCGGCACAGCTGATGCAGCAGTACGACGTCAACGTGCTGGGCACGCAGCGCGTGAACCGCGCCGCCCTGCCGCACCTGCGCAAGCAGGGCAAGGGGCTGCTGGTGTGGGTGGGCTCGTCGTCCACGCGCGGCGGCACGCCGCCGTTCCTGGCGCCGTACTTCGCCGCCAAGGCCGCGATGGACGCGCTGGCCGTGTCGTACTCCACCGAGCTGGCGCGCTGGGGCATCGAGACCACCATCATGGTGCCGGGCGCCTTCACCAAGGGCACCAACCACTTCGCGCACTCGGGCAAGCCGGCCGATACCGCGGTGGCCGCCGAATACGAGCAGGGCCCCTACGCCGACGTGCCCGGCAAGGCGCTCGAAGGCCTGAAGAGCCTGGAACCCGAGGACGCCGACCCCGCCGAAGTGGCGCGCGAGATCGTCCGCGTGGTGGGCCTGCCGTTCGGCAGGCGCCCGTTCCGCGTGCACGTCGATCCGTCGCAGGACGGCGCGGAAGTGGTCAACGCCGTGGCCGACCGCATGCGCCGCGAGATGTACCTCGCGATCGGCCTGCGGGACCTGCTCTCGCCCGCGGTCAAGGGCTAGCGGGCACGGCATGCCATCGTGCCGCCGTCGGCCAGCGGCACGATGGCGTGCGCGGGCGCGATCGGGAATGGCGCTGGCGGAGAAACAGCGCTCACTGCCAGCAGGAGCCGGGCCGGAGGGAGCCGGACCCGGAGCCGGAGTACGGCACGCCGGCGCCCGCATTTCCATATGTGCTTCGCTGCGTTGGCGCGTCGGCCCGGGCCGCCGTATGATGTGCGGCACCCACCCCCACAACATGGAGCGCCGCATGAACGCCGTCACCGAGCCGCTGCTGGCTTTGCAGGATCTCGAGCTTCCCTCGCTGCATTTCCCCGCCGTGCAGGCCGAAGTCTCGCCGCAGGAATGGGCGGTGCGCGTCGAACTGGCCGCGGCCTACCGGCTCGCCGCGCAGTTCCGCTGGACCGACCACATCTACACGCACTTCTCCGCGCGCGTGCCCGGCCCCGACGAGCATTTCCTGATCAACGCCTACGGCCTGACCTTCGACGAGATCGGCGCGTCCAACCTGGTCAAGGTCGACATCGACGGCGAGATCGTGCGCGACGATACCGGCCTGGGCATCAACCCGGCCGGCTATACCATCCACAGCGCGCTGCACGGCGCGCGCCACGACGTGGGCTGCGTGCTGCATACCCACACCGCGGCCGGCATCGGCGTGTCGGCGCAGCGCGACGGGCTGCTGATGATCTCGCAGCACGCCATGCGCTTCTTCGGGCGGGTCGCGTACCACGACTACGAAGGCATCGCGCTCGACCTCGACGAGCGCGTGCGCCTGGTGGCGGACCTCGGCGACAAGAACGTCTTCATCCTGCGCAACCACGGCCTGCTGACCTGCGCGCCGACCATCGCGCAGGCGTTCCAGGAACTGCACGTGCTGGAACGCGCGTGCGCGGCGCAGCTCGCCGCGCAGTCCGGCGGCGCGCCGCTGATCATCGCGCCGGACGCGGTGGCCCGCAAGGTGGCCGACGTGGCGATCCGCAACACCGGCGGCACGGTCACGCGCAAGCACTGGGCCGCGCTGCTGCGCCAGCTCGACCGCAGCGATCCGTCGTACCGTCAGTAGAAAAAAGCCCGCCAAGAGACGCTATCTAGATGAAGCGAAGCGGTTCTGGCCAGGCGCGCGGCCGCGGACAGTACAAGTAGTGCGGCAAGGCCGCGCAACGACGCCGGAATCATTTTGATGGCGTCTCTCAGCGCCGGTGGTCGAACCGGCGCGCGAGCCGCTCGCCGCCGAACTGCACCAGCGTCACCAGCGCGATCAGGATGGCGATGACGTTGAACATCACGGCGGTCTCGTAGCGCTCGTAGCCATAGCGGATGGCGAGGTCGCCGAGACCGCCGGCGCCGACCGCGCCGGCCATCGCCGACGAGCCGATCATGGCGATCACGCTGACCGTGGCGCCGCCCACGATGCCCGGCAGCGCCTCGGGCAGCAGCACGTGGCGCACGATGTGCCAGCGCCGGCAGCCCATCGCGCGCGCGGCCTCGACCAGCCCCGGGTCGATCTCGTTGAGGCTGACCTGGGCAATGCGCGCGAAGAACGGGATCAGATGCACGCTCAGCGGCACCACCGCCGCCCAGGTGCCCATCGTGGTGCCCACGATCAGCCGCGTGACCGGCAGCATGGCCACCAGCAGGATGATGAAGGGAATCGAGCGGAAGGTATTGACCAGCACCGACAGCACGCGGTGCAGGCGCGGCCGCGGGCTCAGCCCGCCCGGCGCGCTCAGCGTCAGCACGATCGCCAGCGCCATGCCGCACACGAACACCACCAGGCAGGCGGAACCGGTCATCAGCAGGGTCTCGCCCAGCGCCTTCACATACTTGTCAGCCAATGGCGGGAACATGGTCCGCTGCCTCCTCGTGATTGGCGCGCGCGCCGGCGCCGACCGCATTGGCCGCGGGCGCCGCGCCGCCGATGCCCGCCACGCTTGCCACACTCGCCACGCCGCTGGCCAGCCGCAGCGGACGCAGCAGCGCCAGCGTGGCGGCGGCCCGCGGCTGGGCGAACACCTGCTCCACGGTGCCGAGCTCCACCACGTGGCCGTGGTCGAGCACCAGCACGCGGTCGCAGGCCTGGCGGATCACCGCCATGTCGTGCGTGATCAGCACCACGGTCAGGCCAAGGCGGCGGTTGATGTCGCGCAGCAGCGCCAGGATCGATTCGGTGGTCTCCGGGTCCAGCGCCGAGGTGGCCTCGTCGCACAGCAGGATCTCGGGGCGCTGCACCAGCGCGCGCGCAATGCCCACGCGCTGCTTCTGCCCGCCGGACAGCATGGCCGGATAGACCTGCGCCTTGCCGGCCAGGCCCACCAGCTCGAGCAGCTCCGTCACGCGCGGCGCGATCTGCGCGCGCGGCACGCCGGCCACGCGCAGCGGCAGCGCCACGTTCTCGAACACGGTCTTGGCCGAGAGCAGGTTGAAATGCTGGAAGATCATGCCCACGCGCCGGCGCAGCGCCACCAGGCCGTCCTCGTCGAGCGTGCCCACGTCCACGCCGTCCACGCGCACGTGGCCGCCGCTCGGGCGCTCCAGCATGTTGATGGTGCGCAGCAGCGTGGACTTGCCGGCGCCGCTGCGGCCGATGATGCCGAAGATCTCGCCGCGCGCCACGGTGAACGACACCGCGGACAGCGCGGCGGACGGCGCGCCGGGATACTGCTTGCCGAGCTGCTCGAACACGATGTGCGGCAGCGCGGACGGCGCCGGGGAAGGCTGCGGGGGTGCCTGCGACACGGTGGATCCTCCTGGAACGGCAACGGCGGCAAGAGACCGCGGCGTCAGAACGCCGGGATCACCGAGCCCTGGTACTTGCTCAGGATGAACTTGCGCACGTCTTCCGACTGGTAGGCCTTGACCAGCGGCGCCACCCACGGCGCGGCCTTGTCGCGCTCGCGCACGGCGATCACGTTGACGTAGGGGTTGTGCTCCTTCTTCTCCACGGCGATGCCGTCGCGCGTGGCGATCAGGCCGGCCTGATAGGCGAAGGTGTTGATCACCGCGGCGGCGTCCACGTCCGGCAGCGAGCGCGCCAGCACCACCGAGGCGCTTTCCACCAGGTCCAGCTTCTTCGGGTTGGCGGTCACGTCGGCCAGCGTGGCGGTGCCGGTAAACGGATCGAAGCCGTCGCGCAACTTGATCAGGCCGTGGTCGCGCAGGATCACCAGCGCGCGGGTCTGGTTGCTCGGGTCGTTGGGAATGCCGATGCGCGCGCCGGCCGGCAGCGCCTCGAGCGACTTGTACTTCTTCGAGTAGAAGGCGATCGGCGAGATCAGCGTATCGGCCACCGCCACGATCTTGTAGCCGCGCTGCGTGACCTGGTCGCGCAGGAACGGCTTGTGCTGGAATGCGTTGGCGTCGAGGTCGCCGTTGTTGAGCGCCTCGTTGGGGCTGGCGGTGCCGGTGATGACGATGGGCTGCACGTTGAGGCCCTGCTTCCTGGCCACCTGCGTGACGACTTCCCAGATTTCTTCGTCGACACCGCCGCGCACGCCGACCTTGATGGTCTTGTCGGCGGCCAGCGCCGGCGCCGCGCCGATGGCGAATGCCGCCGAGGCGGCCAGGAGCGTGGAAAGGATCTTGCGCAGGGTCATGAGCGGTCTGCCTGGGTGCGGTTCGTGGGTGGCGGCGGCGCGCGCATGGCGCCGCGCGATGCCAGGGGATGCAGTCTAGGCAGCCGCCCGCATCCCGGTCCACGAATATTTCCGCACTAGCAAATCAGGAATTCACGCCCCCTGCGCGGGTGCGGCCCATCGCGCCGGCGACAGCGCGCGGACCGCGATCGTTCCCGCGTCAAGGCTGGTCGTAGACCCACACCGAGCCATCCGCGAGGCGCACAGCGACGCGCAGCTTGCCATTCGCATCGACCGCGCTCGCGAAATCCGCCCCGGTGCCGTTGCCCGGCAGCGCGAGCGTCGCCGGCGTATTGCTGTCCGTGTTGAGGACAGCCAGCGAAGACGCCGCGAGGCCCGTCACGAAATGCGGGATGGCGCTCAGTTTGAGCAGGGGCGGCACCCCGCCGGACACAGTCGCATAAGGGGTATTCGGTCCGGATGTGACAACGATGCCAGTGCCGCTCACGTAGCCGTAGATCGGCGCGTTTTCGTTGGTCGCGTCACCGGAGACAGCGCCAAGGCCAAGGGACGCCTGGGCGCCAAACCACAGGGTCTCGCCGCCACCTGGCGACATTGTGTTGCGCGATCCATTCGCCTGGACCGCCAGGCCGCCACCTGTGGAATACGGCCGCGCGTCCAGGACTGGCGCGTTCCTGAAACTATTCACTGTCGCGCCTCCCCCCACGGGTTGCCACCACCACACCCCTGACGTGACACACCAGCCCGTCGCGATGATGCCGGTGCCGCCGGTTGCCTTCACGAAGGCGCGCCCGGCCGTTGTACTGGCCGCATACTGCACGCAACCCGGCAACGAGAAATCCGTACGCGCTCCGGCGAGCTCCGCATCGACGCTGCCGAACGGCACGCTCGCGCCATCGGCGCCCAGTTGCACCACCACCGCCGAATTCGCCGGGTCCGTGTCCGCCGCCAGCCACACGCCTTGCGCTGCCACCGGCAGCGCCGTGGCGGGCTCGACCGGCCCTTCGCCGGCAGCACCGAAGCGCTCCAGCCGCGCCGGCTGGCTGCCGTTGGCGCTCAGCCGCCACACGCGCGTGCCGTCGATGGCCAGGCTGACGATCGACGGGCTGGCGATGGGCGCGTCCGGCAGGCGGCTCCACATGCCCGGGAACGTCAGCGGCAGCGTGCTGCTGTTGGTGCGGCCATCCGGGTAGGTCGCGGTCAGCGTCAGCGTCGCGGCATAGGTGCCGGTCTGCGCGGCATCGAGGCCGATCGTCACGCTGGTGCTGGTGGGCATGCTGACGATGGAGGCGGCCGTGCCGCTTTGCTGGATCGACCACGCCAGCGTCGCCCGGCCGGCGAGGTCGGCGCCCGGCGCATCGGTCAGCGTCGCCGTCACGGTGCCGGTGCGGCCCGGCTTCACGTACAGTGACGGCACCGAGAACGCGATCGACGGCAGCGCCACCAGCGGCCGCGCCAGCGCCGCGTTGGCGCACAGGCGGTCGCCCGCCGGCGTGCTCGCGCACGCGGTGAGCTGCCCCGTGCCCGCCAGCGTGCCCGTGGTGGAAACCTGCGCCGAATGGCTGTCCGCCGCCGGCGCGGCGGCGAACGTGGCGTTGTCGACCGCCCACGACCAGTTCGTGAGATCGGCCACGCCATCGACGCCGTCCGAACGCCGCACCACCGCGGTGACGACTTGCGCCGCTGCGCCGTAGTTGACCGTCAGCGTGGAGGGCGACAGCGTCAGCGCATAAGTCTTCGCGGGCGCGGCCTGCACCGTCAGGTGCGTGGTGCTGGTGGCCTGAGTACCGTCGGGCAGCGTCGCCGTGGCGACGATGTCGACCTCGCCCGGCGCCAGCATGCGCACCGACACATAGGTGCCCACCGGCTGCATCACGCTGGCCGCCGCCGGCGCCTGGTCGGAAGCCGACGCCACCACCGCGACTGCTTCGTTCGACGACGACCACGCGAACTTTGCGCCCTTGACCTCGAGACCGTCGGCGCCGAGCAAAGTCGCCTTCAGCGTCAGCGTGCTACCCTGCGCGGGCGCGGCCGTGCCGGTGTCGACGATGAGGCGGCTGCTGGGCGCCTGCGTGGTGGCGGGAGAAGAGGGGGCGTCGTCGCTGCCGCAGGCGGACAGCAAGCCCGCGGCGAGGACAAGCGAGAGCAGACCGGCCGCGCGAGACCGCGCGCCGGCATGAAGACCGTGGAACATGTGACCTGACCCGTTTTTATTTGTTGGCAAGCGCACGCCGCCGGCATGCCAGGGTCTGGTTCGGATTGCGGATGCGGCCCGGGCGCGAAGGGTATGCGCGGGCGACTGTAACAGCGGATTTTTGCCCTGTTCAATACCCCTTCGGGGCTATCAAGTTTTGGCATGTGCCGCATACCCGACGACGGCCCGCCCGCGACGGGGCAAGGCAGGCGCCTGTCATGAACCTGCGGCAGCCCGCGGCAACTCGCGGCAAGCGGCTAGACCGCGTTGTGGGTGGTCAGGTATTTCACCAGCCCGTCGATGCCGCCCTTGGCCACGATGTCGGCGAACTGGCGCCGGTACACCTCGATCAGCCAGGCACCGCTCATGTTGATGTCGTAGATGGCCCAGCCGGCCGGCCCGCGCTGAAGGCGGTAGTCGATCTGCACCTCGTCGCCCTTGTTGATGACGCTGGTCTCGATCACGGCATCGTTGCCGCTGGTGCGCGGCGGCTTGTAGCGGAACTTCAGGGCCTGGTCGCGCACCTGCGACAGCGACAGCGCGTAGCTGCGCACCAGCAGGGTCTGGAACTGCTCGTACAACTGTTTCTGCTGTTCCGGCGTCGCGGTGCGCCAGGCCGCGCCGACGGCCAGGCGCGTGGTGTGCTCGAAGTCCGTGTAGGGCAGGAACTGGCGCCGCACGACGGCGGTGATCTTGTCGAGATCGCCGTTGCGGGTGTCGGGATTGGCCTGGATGGTGGCCAGCACGCCTTCCACGGCGGCGCGCACCATGCGGTCCGGCGCGGAGCGGTCGACGGCCGGCGCGACGATGTCGGCGGCGGTGGCGGCCGGCGGCAGCCCCGCGGCCAGCACGAGCGCGACGCAGGCCGCGAGGGCGGCGGCGGGGAGGCCGGCGGCGGCAAGACCGCGGCGGCGAAGACGGCGATGCATCGCGAGTACCTCCCGATGTACGACCATGAACGGAGCGGCCGCGCCCGTCTCCCGGAGACAGGCCGCGACCGATATCTAATGCTAGTGCCTCGGGCACAAAAACCAAATGGCGCCGGCCGCGCGGTCCGGCGGCGCCATTGTCACTTTTACCGCGTCAGTTCCCGGAAGCCCTGCAGCAGGCGGTCGATGTCGTCCGGCCCGATGTTCCCCATCGTGGAGATGCGGAACAGTTCCGCGGACAAGCCGCCCTGGCCGGCGTAGATGACGAAGCCGCGCGCCTTCAGGCCGTCGTGCAGCTGCGCGTACGAAAGCCCGGCGGGCAGGTGGTAGGCGCGCAGCACCACCGACGATTGCGCGGCCGGCCACAGCGCCGGTATGCCCAGCGCCTCGAGCCCGGCGCGGGCGCGTTCGGCCAGCCCGGCATAGCGGGCGTGGCGCGCGCGCCAGCCGCCTTCGTCGGCCAGTTCGCGCAGCGCTTCCACCAGCGCGTAGTACACGTGCACGGCGGGCGTGAACGGCGTGTTGCGCTGGTCCTGCAGGCGCGCCAGGCGGCCCAGGTCGAGGTAGTAGGTGCGGCTCGCGGCCTGCGCCAGCGCGCTGCGCCGCACCATGACGAACGACACGCCGGGCACGCCGTGCAGGCACTTGTTGGCGGTGGCGGCCACGGCGTCGACGTTGCCGCCGAAGTCGATGGCCTCGGCGCCGAAGCTGCTGACGCCGTCCACCAGCAGCCGCACGCCGCGCGCGCGGCACAGCGCGTCGAGCGCCGGCAGGTCGTTGAGGCGGCCGGTGGTGGTCTCGTGGTGGATCACGGCCACGTGCGTGATGGCGGGATCGGCCTCGAGCGCGGCGGCGACGCGGTCCAGGTCGGGCGCCTGCTTCCAGTCATGCGCCACCACCTCATGGGCGATGCGGTATTGTGCGGCGATCTGCGCGATGCGCTCGCCGTAGACGCCGTTCTGCACCACCAGCAGCTTGCCGTTCGCGGGCACCAGCGCGGCGGTCATGCTTTCCATCGCGGCGGTGCCGGAGCCGGTCATCAGCACCGCGGTCCAGGCGGCGGGGTCGAGCCCGTACACGTCGAGCAGCCGCGCGCGCGCTTCGTCCTGCAGGTCGAAGAACTCGCTTTCGCGGTGGCACAGGTCGGGCTGCAGCAGGCTGCGGCGCACGCGCTCGCTCAGCGTGACGGGGCCGGGGTTGAGTAGCAGCATTTACTTGGCTCCTTGTGCGGCGGCGGTGTCGAGATCGGCGCCGATGTCCGCGCCGATATGGCGCGCCAGGCGGGTCCTGACCTCGACCGGGGTCACGGTCGGGCGCGGCAGGCCGTCCGGCGTGCCGGCGCTGATCGACAGCGCCACCAGGCGCGGGCCGGCGCCGGCGGCCGGCCGCGCCAGCACGTCTTCCAGCACGGCGAGGTCGTCGCCTTCGACGGCCTCGGCATAACCGCACGCGGCGGCCACGCCGGCGAACGAGACGTTGTGCGAGACGGTCGCCTGGCCGCCGGTGGAGTCGTGCGCGCCGTTGTCCAGCAGCACGTGGGTCAGGTTGGGCGGGCCGTAGGCGCCGAGCGTGGCGAACACGCCCATGCGCATCAGCGCCGCGCCGTCGCCGTCCACGGCGATCACGTCCAGGTCCGGGCGCGCCAGCGCCAGGCCGAGCGCGAACGGCGTCAGGCAGCCCATCGAGCCGACCATGTAGAGCTGGTTGGCGCGGTCATCGAGCGCGTACAGCTCGCGCCCGCAGAAGCCGGTGGAGGCCAGCACCACGGTCTTGCCCGGCGGCGAATGCGCGATCACGCGCTGCAGCGCCTCGCGGCGCGTGGGCAGCGTCGGCGCGCCGGCCAGCGCGGCGCGCGGCACGGCCTTCGGGCGCGGCGCGGGGCGCGCCTGTTCCTTGAGCGCGTAGGGCGCCACGCTGCCCTTCTGCATCACCAGCGCGTAGGGCCGGCCGGTGGCGTCCATGTGGGCCACCGCGCGGTCCAGCGCCGGACCGATCTCGGCCGGGTCGGTCGGGAAGGTCTCCCAGGGGATATCCATCATCTCCAGCATGGCCGGCGTGACCGGGCCCATCAGCGCGTGCTGCGGCTCGTCGGCCACGCCCGGCTGGCCGCGCCAGGTGACGATCAGCAACTGCGGCAGGCGGAAGGTCCAGGTCAGCGAGGTCAGCGGGCTGACCGCGTTGCCCAGGCCCGAGTTCTGCATCATGGTGATGCCGCGGCGGCCGCCGCGCGCGCCCAGCGTGACGCCCGCGATCAGCGCCACCGCGTCGCCTTCGTTGGCGGCCGAGACGTAGTGCAGCGTGGGGTCCTGCAGCACGTAGTTGATGAACGGCGTCAGGTAGGAACACGGCACGCCGGCATACCAGTCGAAACCGCGCGCGCGCGCGGCCTCGACGAACTGCGCCGCCTCGATCATCGGGCTTCCTCGCCGTCCGTGGTGCCGGCCGCGAACTGCGTCTGCGTGTGGGCGAAATCGCCCGCGCGGCGGAAGTCTTCCAGGTCGTTCACGCCGCGCCAGTGGCCGTGCACGTACTTGACCTCGATTTCCTCGCCGGCGGCCACCAGCGCGTTGAGCAGCGCGGGCAGGTCCAGCGTGTCGAAGTCGTCGCGCGCGCGCAGCTCGCCGATCAGCTTCTGCAGGCGCGCGCGCCCTTCGCCGCGCACGTTGAGCAGGCCGATCCAGCGGCCATTGGCCGGCTGCGCGGGCGCAGCGCCGGCCTGCTCGGCCTTGCTCGACACATGGCGCAGCAGGATCTTCTGGCCGAACAGGTCGCGGTCGTCGGGCGCCGAGCACCAGGCGAAGTCGTGCACGCTCTGGTTGGCCGGCGCGTTCTGCGAGGAATCCACCACCACGCTGAACGGCGCGTCGCTTTCCAGCAGGTCGCGCAGGATGTAGCTACGGAACAGCAGGTCGCCGTAGGCGATCACGGTGTCGGTCTGCAGGCCGTCCACCGCGCACGCCAGCGAGGCCAGCTCGCCGGTCTGGGCGTGGCGCTCGTTGACCACCAGCTTGATGCCGGCGGTGTCGATGGCGCCGGCCTGGTAGCCGCCGACCACGGTGATGTCGTTGATCGACTGCTTCTTGAACGCGTCCACCAGCCAGCGCAGCAGCGGCTTGCCGGCCACCGGCAGCATGATCTTGGGCTTGTCCTCGGTCAGCGCTTCCAGGCCCTTGCCGCGGCCGGCGGCCAGCACCACCGCCGCGCCCGGCACCTGCGCGCCGGACAGGTAGATCTTCTCGGCGGCCGAGTATTCGTCGGCGTCCTGCAGGCGGAAGATCTCGTTGACGGTGGCGATGCGGTCTTCCACGTTGACCAGCGTCTCGCTGTCGTGGATTTCCTTTGCCACGGCCTGCATCGACGAGGCCGCCACGCGGATCAGGTGGTTGGCCCAGATCACCAGGCTGATGCCGGCCTTGCGATACGCTTCGGTCGGCGTGCTGTAGTACTTGGTCGGCACGATCACCAGCGGGCCGCGGCCGGCCCACTCGCGCGCGAACGTGAGGATCTCGTCGGGCCTGGACAGCTTGCTGTGGATCAGGATGGCGTCGGCGCCGGCCTGGCGGTAGGCCTCGGCGCGGCGCAGCGCTTCATCCATGCCCCAGCCGGCGATCAGCGCTTCGACGCGGGCCACGATGGAGAAGTCGTCGTCGGCCTGCGAGTCCTTGCCGGCCTTGATCTTGCCGCAGAACTCGTCGATCTCGGCCAGCGGCTGGCGCTCGCCGTCGATGAAGCTGTTGGTCTTGGGGAACTGCTTGTCCTCGATGCACACGCCGGCGATGCCGCGCTGCTCGAGCTTGCGCACCAGGCGGCGCATGTTGTTGAAGTTGCCGTAGCCGGTGTCGCCGTCGAGCAGGATCGGCAGGTCGCTGGCGTCGGCCATGAACTCGAGGTTGTCGACCACCTGGGTCCAGCTCGCCTCGTTGTTGTCGCGCACGCCGAACTGCGCGGAGATCGCCAGGCCCGAGGCCCAGATGCCCTTGAAGCCGGCCTCGCGCACGATGCGCGCGGACAGGCCGTTGTGGGCTTCCATGATGAATTCGAGCTCTTTGCCGACCAGCATCTGGCGCAGGCGGGCGGCGCGCGTGGCGCGCGGGAAAATCGGGTCGATTGCGTTCATTGTGCTGCTCCCACGAGGCGCTGTAGTTCGGGCAGGACTTCGTCGCGCGCGCGCGCGACGTCGCCAGGAAAATCGATTTCGATCCAGGGCGCGCCGCTCACGTCGGCGGTGTCGAAGACGTGGCCGCCTTCGAGCAGCAGGTCGCGCACCGCTTCTTCGTGCGGCATGTTGGCGCGGCCGCCATCCACGTAGCCCTTGACGATCTCGGCCAGGCGGCGCGCGGTCTGTTCCTGGAAGCGGAAGAAGCCGACGGACTCGCCGATGGTGTCGTACTCCAGGCCCACCGCGAGCTGCTTGCGCAGCTCGACCGGCACGCCGTCCTTCAGGCACAGCTTGACGGGCTCGTCGCCGGCTTCGAAATCGCGGTCGATCAGCAGGCGGTTGGTGGTCTCGCCGGCCACCAGCGCGCGCAGGATGCGCTCGTCGTAGAGCACGTCGGCGTCCATCAGCAGCACGTCGCCGCCGCGGGTGAGCGCGTCGGCCACGGTATGCACGGTCAGCACGCTGCCCAGGTCGTAGCGCGGGTTCAGCACGATCTCCGGATACGGATCGCGGCCCAGGCGCCGCAGTTCGGCCTCCACCTGCTCGGGCTGGAAGCCGAGCGCCAGCACGATCTCGTCGACACCCGCCGCATCCAGCATGCGCAGGTGGCGCTCCAGCAGGGTCATCCCCTCAAAACGCAACAGGCACTTCGGGTATTGCTCCCCGGGCTGTTGCTGCAGTCGCAGGCCTAGGCCCGCGGCAAGAATGATTGCTCGCATTCTTTCTCCGCGCTCATCCAAATAGGTTCGATCAATCGGTAGTGGCCCGCACACTGGCCGCACTGGTGGTGCTGGCCGTGGCACGCCGTCGCTGGAAACGTCTTTCACTCAAATGCAGGTACAGCAACCCCGGCGCGCCGAGGCCGATCTCGCGCGCGCGCTTGGCCAGCGAAAGCGCCAGCGCCGCGTCCGGCGGCAGTCCCACGATGGGCGCCAGCAGCAGGTAGCCGCCTTCCTGCGCGCCCAGCGAGCCGGGAATCGCGAAGGCCGCGCCGCGGATGGCCTGCCCCACGCTTTCCAGCAGCAGGGCATCGAGCCAGCTCACCGGGTGGCCGAGGAAATGCAGCGCCAGCCAGACCTCGCCGGTGCCGACCACCCAGCCGGCCAGGCTCAGCGCGAAGGTCCTGGCGACCCTGGCGCGGTCGCGGTACAGCTCGTGCACGGCGGCGTCCACGGCGTCGGCGCGCGTGGTCAGGCCGCTCCAGTCGCGCTTGCCGAACAGCTTCGACAGCACGCGCAGCACGCGCCCGAACAGGCCGCGCTTCTGCACGTAATAGAACCCCACGATGCACAGCCCCAGCACCGCGGTGACGATCAGCGTGGGCGCGCGCAGGTCGGACAGCGCCTCGTGTCCGCCATACAGGCCGAACAGCGCCAGGCCGGCGAAGGCGAACACCAGCTGCGCCAGCGCCTGCATGGTGGTGCACACGGTGATGGCGGCCGCGGCGTCGCGCATGCGCACGCCGCGCTGCGACAGGAAGCGCACCATCAGCACCGGCCCGCCGATCTGGCCCGCCGGCAGCAGGCTGTTGACGGACTCGCCGGCCCAGCGCGCCAGCAGCGTGTCGCGCAGCGAGCAATGGTCGTCGCGGCCGAACAGCACGCGGATCGCGGCCGCGTCCACCGCCAGCGGCAACAGGTGGAACGCGGCCACCGCCACCAGGCCCCAGCCCGCCGACATGAACGTCGACGCGACCGAGCCGAAGCCCTGCCATGCCAGCAGCGCGACGAATAGCGCCACGCCGACCGACAGCAGGATCATGGCGGCACGGGTCATGCGCGAGGCTTCTTCTTGCCGGACGTCAGGTTCTTGAACACCTGGCGGAAACCGAAATAGGCCACCGCGTCCTTCATGTTGGAGATGAAGCGCAGCCACGGGCGCATGCCCGGATCGGTGACGTACTCGAACGTCAGCGACACGCGGAACTCGTCCTCGCCGGCGGGCGTGACGCGATGGCGCAGCTTGTCGCCGTCGAAGAACACCAGCCCGCCCGGCCCGATCCGCACCGAGCCCGCCTCGTCGGGCACGTCGGGGTTGCGCGTGTGCAGCTCGTAGTCGAGCAGGCAGGTCGACTCGTCGATCACGCCGAGCAGCAGCGTGTAGCGGCGGCCGTCGTAGTAGGAGGTGTCGTAGTGCCAGCCGATGTGGTCGCCCGGGCGCGTGTAGTAGTACAGCGCGTAGGCGTGCGGATCGCTTTGCGGCGACAGCAGCAGCTTGTCGCCGCTGATGCGTTCCAGCCACGAGATCAGCGCGCGCGAGCGGTACAGCTCGGCGATGAACGGCGCCTTCTCGTCGATGGTGTGGCGGCTGACGCTGCCGCCGGCCTTGTGGCCGGGCAGGTAGTTGCGGTTGATGTCCGGCACCAGCGCGCGGGCCGCGGCGATCAGTTGCGCGGTGACTTCCGGCGCGAGGAATTCCTGCAGGTTCAGGAAGGCGTCCTGGCGCTCGAAGTCGGCGCGCAGCTTCGCGCTGTCGAGCCCGGCGATGCGCCCGGCGACGCTGGCGTCCGGGTCGGGCCGCGCGGGCTGGCCCTGGCGCGGCGCGGAAGCGGGCGCCGCCTGCGGCGGCGCGTCCAGGGTGATGTCGTTGGCTGGTTCGCTCATCGTGTTCCTTGGATATTGGCGCGGGCCGTGCGCACCTTGCGCATCACGCGCCAGTAGTCGATCGCCACCAGCACCGCGAACAGCGGCGCGCCGATCGCGGCGGCGGTCAGGAACGGCGCGATGCCGTTGCTCAGCGTGACGATCGGCAGCAGGTACAGCACGTCCTCGGTCTCGAAGCCGGCGGCGGCGGCCTGTCTGGTGCCGCTCTTGCCCACCGCCGATTCGATGCGCATGCGCAAAAAGAAGATCAGCGCCACCGCCAGCCCGGCCAGCGTGCCCTGCAGCACCGGCGAAAAGCTGCCGGCCGCGGCCTGGCCCGCGATCGCCACGCCCATGCCGACGAACAGCAGCACGGTAATGAGCGCATCGCTGGCAAGGTCGTAGAAATGGCCGATCTTGCTGGTCTTGCCGCTGATCCGCGCCAGTTCGCCGTCGGTATGGTCGACGAAGTTGGACAGCACGATCAGGAACGCGCCGTAGTTGGTCCAGCCGTAGCCGCCCTGCATCAGGCAGGCGACGCCGGCCAGGCCGATCAGCAGCCGCACGGTGGTGAGATGGTTGGGAGTGACCCACGAGTCCTTCAGCGGGCGCACCAGCGCACGCGCGAGGCGGGCATCCCAGGTGCGTGGCGGGGGCGGCTCGCCGTGGGATTTCGTTGGAATGTCGTTCATCTGAAATAGATACAGGGCAAGCTACAGGGCCGGCGGGACCCCGGGACGGCTGCCGCGGCGCAGCCGCAAGGCCCGCATACTAGCGCCAGTCCGCGCGCCCTGCATTGCGGGAACGCAACCCGGTGGGGCGGCGCAGCCACGTCAGGTCGATGCGGATGCCGCCGGCCAAACCGATATGGTAAGCGATGTGACCCGCATCGGCACAATCGCCCCGCCGGCGGGAGGCCGGACGGGCGCCCGGGAGGCGAGGGCACCACAATAGTGCGTGCCGGGAGCATGGCCCCGAAGCAACGCCCCGCGGAGTGGGGCCGCCGCCGGCCCGGCGCCGCTCACCAGGCCCGGGTCTCGCCGAAGCGGTGCTGGCGGCCGGCTTCGCGCACCGCGTCCGTCAGCACCTGGGCGGCCGGCGCCCCTTCGCGCACGAAGGCGTAGAAGCGCGCCTTGGGCAGGGCCGGCATGCGGTCGCGGCCGTCCAGCACGCGCAGGCCCTCGCGCACCTGGCTGCGCGCCACCGGCGTGACCGCGAAGCCGGCGCGCACCGCGGACAGGCAGCCGGCCATGCTGCTGCTCTCGAACACCAGCCGCCAGGGCCGCCCGACGCGCGCCAGCGCCGCCACCGCCGACTCCCGGTACACGCACGGCTCGGGAAACGCCGCCAGCTGGACCTCGGCCTCGGGATCGAACGGCGCGTCGGCGGCGTGGACCCACACCAGTTCCTCCTCCCACAGCAGCTCGCCGCCCGTCGCGCGGGAGCACTGCTTGCCGAACACGATGTCGAAGCGCCCGCGCTCCTGCTGGCGCAGCAGGTCCGCCGAGGCGCCGACCTTCAGCTCGACCGACACGTCCGGATGCCAGCGCCGGAACGCCTGCAGCATGCGCGGCAGCCAGGTGCTGGCGAAGTCCTCCGAGCTGCCGACGCGCAGGCGCCCGCGCACGGGCGCGCCGCGCAGCCGCGCGCGCAGCTCGCGCTCCAACGCGACGATGTTGCGCGCATACGCATACAGCAGCTCGCCGTCCGGCGTCAGCGTGAAACTGCGCGTGGTGCGCTCCAGCAGCACCGCGCCGGCGCCCTGCTCCAGCCGCTTGACATGGCCGCTGATGGCCGACGGCGTCAGGCTGAGCGACTCGGCCGCCAGCGCGAAGCCGCCGCAATCCACCACGGCGAGGAACGTGCGCAGCAGGCCGATGTCGAGCGTGGCCGCCGAGGCCGGCATCGCATCCATGTCATGCCCTCCAGATTGATTTCGTAATCTTCACAATCATAGCCAATTCATCACGAATCGGAAATCGCGCGGGTGCTATCGTTTCAAGCTGACCAGGCCGGTCCCCCACTCAACCTGTTACCCACGAGGAGCGCCGCGCGATGACGGCATACCACTTTGCCAGTACCAGCGTGCTGGACATCGGCTACCTGGAATGGAACCCGCGCGGCGCGCGCACCGCGGTGCTCGTGCACGGCTGGCCGGACAGCCCGGAAAGCTGGCGCGGCGTGGCCGCGCTACTGGCCGGGGCCGGCTTCCGCGTGCTCTGCCCGGCGCTGCGCGGCTTCGGCCCGACGCGGTTCCGCGACGGCGCCACCATGCGCAGCGGCCAGCTCGCGGCGCTCGGGCGCGACCTGCTCGCCTTCCTCGACGCGCTGGCGCTGCGCGACCCGCTGCTGGTCGGCCATGACTGGGGCGCGCGCGCCGCCGCCAACGCCTTCGGGCTGCGGCCGCGCGCCGGCTCGCACCTGGTGATGCTGTCGGTCGGCTACGGCACCAACGACCCGCGCCAGGCCATCTCGCTGCAGCAGGCGCGCAACTACTGGTATCACTGGTACATGGCCACGCCGCGCGGCGAGCGCACCGTGGCGCAGGACCGGCGCGCCTTCGCGCGCCAGATGTGGGACACGTGGTCGCCGCTGGGCTGGTACGCGGAACAGGACTTCGACGAAGCCGCCGCGGCCTTCGACAACCCCGACTGGGCCGCCGTGGTACTGCATTCGTACCGGCACCGCTGGGGCTTCGCCGAAGGCGATCCCGCCTACGCCGCCGACGAGCGCGCGCTGTGCCCGGCGCCGGTGCTGGCCGCGCCCACGCTGGTCCTGCACGGCGGGCGCGACACGTGCAACCAGCCGGCCAGTTCCGAGGGCAAGGAAGGCTTTTTCTCCGGGCGCTACGCGCGCCAGGTGCTCGACGGCGTGGGCCACTTCCCGCAGCGCGAAGCGCCCGAGGCCGTGGCCGCCGCCATCCTGCGCTTCTGCGCCCAGCCGGGCTGACCGCATGGCGGGTGCCGCCGCGGGATGTCGGCGAGTACCGCATCATCTGCGCGGTAGCCGGCTAAGCACTCGCTGACGTGATGGTCATCGGCAAGCGCAACGACGATGACGTGTGCAAGCTCCGGGAGCGCATGAAGTAGCACCCACGCAAAGCCCGCAGGGCTTCTTGTCGTGCCCCCGCACTCTGCTCCAGAGCGGATCGTCCGATTGATCCCGGGGTCACAGACGCCGGCCGCTACTGCGCCTGCGCCGCGCCACCCTCGCTGACGCCGCCGTCATTCTGTGCCGGCGCGGGCACGGCGGGCGGCAAACCCGAGACTGGCGCGCCCGCCTGCGGCGCCGCGCCGGCCGGCGCGGGCACCGCGGCCGATGCCGGGGCATCGCCAGGGTACGGCGCGCCGCTGTCGCTGGCGGGCGGCGCCGGAGCAACCGCGCTGGCCTCGCTGGCGGCCGGCGCGCTGCTTTCGGTGGCGGCGGGCCGCGGCGCGCGCCGGGGCTGCGGCAGCGGCGCCTCCGGCTTCGGCGCGCTGCCGAACAGGCGCTGGTACCAGCCGCGCACGGTGCCGGCGATGGTGTCCCAGAAGCCGCTGTCTTCCTGCTCGGCGAAGCGGACGTTGGCGTCGATCAGCCGCGTGCGCAGCGCGCGCTGGAAGACGTCGCCCACCATCGGCAGCGCGCTGTGCGCGCCCTGGCCCCAGTAGTCGCTGCGCAGCGTGATGCGGCTGTCGTTGAAGCCGACCCACGCGCCGGCCACCAGTTGCGGGTGCATCAGGATGAACCAGCCGTCGGCGTTGTCCTGCGTGGTGCCGGTCTTGCCGGCGACGTCGGCGCGGATGCCGAAGCGGCTGCGGATGCTGCTGCCGGTGCCGCGGTCCACCACGCCGCGCATGACGTCGAGCAGCGTCTGCGCGGTGGCCACCGGCAGCGCCCGTTCGGGCGAGGCGTGGCGGAAGGTCTCCAGCACCTCGCCGTTGCGGTCTTCGATGCGCGTGACCATCACCGGCTCCAGGTAGGCGCCCTGGTTGGCGATGGTGCCGTAGGCCGTGACCATTTCCTTGAGCGTGACCGGGCTGGTGCCGAGCGCCAGCGACGGCACGATCTCGAGCTTGCTTTGCCGCACGCCCATGACCCGCGCCAGCCGGGCCACCTTGTCGGGCCCGACGGTCTGCATCAGTTGCGCGGTGATGGTGTTCTTGGAATACACCAGGCCGTCGCGCAGGCTCATGGCGCGCCCGCTGGGCGGGCCGTCGTCCGAGGGCCGCCACACTTCGCCGCCGGCCAGCGGGATTTCCACGGGCTGGTCGATGAAGGTGTCGTCGGGGCTGGCGCCCTGCTCGAAGGCCGCGCCGTAGACGAAGGGCTTGAAGGTGGAGCCGGGCTGGCGCTGGGCCTGCTGCACGTGGTCGAAGGCGTCCTGGGTGAAATCGCGGCTGCCGACCCAGGCCTTGATCTCGCCATTGCGCGGGTCGAGCGCGAGGAAACCGGCCTGGATGCGCGTCTTGGACTGGCGCAGCGCCTGCATGAAGGCGCGGTCCGCCAGCAGCGTCCTGAGGGCGTCCTCGGGCGACTGCCCGGCCTCGCGCGCGGCGCGGAACTCCGGCGTCTCGCGCACGAAGGCCCGCACCAGGTCGCTGCCGGCGGACCAGCCCGAGCGCTGCGACCACGCCGAGTCGGCGATGCCCTGGAGCTGGTTGCCCTGGCGCGCCACGGCCTGCGTGGCCAGCGCCTGCAGGCGCGAATCGATGGTGGTGCGCACCACCAGCCCGTCGGTGTAGATGTTGTAGTCGTTGCGGTCGGCCCAATTGATCAGCCACTTGCGCAGTTGCTGCGCGAAGTGCGGCGCCGGGCCGGGCGGCTCGGTCTGGCGCTCGAAATCGATGCGCAGCGGCCGCTTCTTCAGTTGCTCGAACCGGGCCGGCGCCAGCTTCTCGTACTTGACCATCTGCGCCAGCACGAGGTTGCGCCGCTGCAGCGCGCGCTCCGGGTTGATGACCGGGTTGTAGTAGCTGTTGCCCTTGAGCATGCCGATCAGCGTGGCGCTTTCCAGCACGTCGAGCTGGTCGGCGGACTTGTCGAAATACGTGCGCGCCGCCATCTCGATGCCGTAGGCGTTGTAGAGGAACGGCACCGTGTTGAGATAGGTCTCGAGGATCTCGTCCTTGGTGTAGAGCGCCTCGATCTTCAGCGCGGTGATCGCTTCCTTGAGCTTGCGCGTGAGCGTGGGCGCGCGGCCGATCTCGTCGGGGTAGAGATTGCGCGCGAGCTGCTGCGTGATGGTGGAGCCGCCCTGGCGGTCGCCCGAGAAGGTGCGCAGCGCGGCCGAGCCGAGCCGGCGCCAGTCCAGCCCGAAGTGCTGGTAGAAGCGGTGGTCCTCGGTGGCGATCAGCGCGGCGGTGACGTTGGGCGAGATGTCCGCCAGCCGGACCCATTCGCGGTTGGCCCACTTGTACACGGCCAGTTCCTTGCCGTCGGCCGAGAGCACCTGCGCGGGCTGGTCGGACTTGGCCTTGCGGATGTCGCGGATGCCCGGGGTGAACGGCACCAGCACCACCACGTACAGCAGGAACAGCAGCGGCACGGCGGCCACCGCCCTGAGCACGCCGCGGCGCGTGGGGCGCCGCAGGCGGGAGAGGAAGGCAAGGCGGCCGGCGGCGAAGGTCTTGATCTGTTCCAGATTCATGAAGCGAGCGGCGGACGGCGGCGCGGCCCGGCGCGCGGCCGGCCAGCCGTCAATGGAAAGGCCTGCATCCTACCAAAAACGCACCGCGGCGCAGCGGGGTGGCGCCGGCGCCGCCTAATCGAAGCGATGCTCGACCAGCATCAGGCTTTCGTCCGTCTTTTCCCAGCGCGTGGCATAGGTGGCATCGAAGCGCACCACGCGCCGCAGCTCGGGCGCGTACCACGCCACCGCCGTGTAGAGCACGGAACTCTGCGCGCCGCCGGAGGAAAAGCCGTAGAAGGGCCGCATCACATAACCCTTGTAGCTGATGCGCAGCACGCGAAAGCTGCCCGCCGGCACGGTGATGGTGGACTCGCCGGTGGCCTCGCCGCTGAGTTCGGTGCTCAGCTCGGAGCCGGGCTGCTTGTAGCTGTACTTCCAGCGCTGGCCCGGCTTGACGTTGTCGGGCACCCAGCCGTGCGGCGGCGAGGCGGCATCGAACTCGCCGCCGCTGGGCGTGACGAGCCGCTCCAGGCGGCCATCGCGGCTCT
Source organism: Cupriavidus sp. FW216-B1 (assembly GCF_058789195.1). Lineage (NCBI taxonomy): Bacteria > Pseudomonadati > Pseudomonadota > Betaproteobacteria > Burkholderiales > Burkholderiaceae > Cupriavidus > Cupriavidus sp. FW216-B1. The sequence goes on from NZ_JBYTEL010000016.1 coordinate 82,665, forward strand.
CGATGCGCGCGCCCTGGTTGAAGGTCACGCGCTCGCCGTCGATCCTGTCGACGCGGTAGACCACCTCGCGCCGCTTGCGGGTGAGCTTGTCGAGCAGGTCGTAGCGCCAGACCTCGCCCACCGCCGGCGACTGCTTGCCGGCCACGACGGCGCCCGCTTCGTCGGCGGCGGCCGGGGCCGACGAGGCTACCGGTCCCGGCGAAGCGGCGGGAGCGGCGGGCGGAGGCGACTGCCGGTAGCTGGCCATCGCCGCCACGCCGCGCTCCCTGGCCGCCGCGATCCAGCCCGCGGGCACGGCCTTGAGCAGCTTGTCGCCCGCATCGGCGCGCCCCGCGATCACGCCCACCAGCCGGCCGCTGTCGTCGAACACGCCGCCGCCGGACGAGGCCGGCATCTGCGCCGTGACCTCGATGCGGTCCAGCTTGCCGTCCGCGCCGGCATGCAGGCCCGCCACGCTGCCTTCCTGCAGCGCGACGCCCGCGGCGTCCGGGCTCGCGGCCGCCACCACCTTCTGGCCGAAGGACGGCGCCGCCGCCGTGGAGACGGCCACCGCCGGCGCGCTGAAATTGGCCACGCGCAGCAGGCACAGGTCGCGCTCGACGTCGGGCGCTTCCAGCGTGGCGTCATAGCTCACGTTGTCGCGGCGCACGGCGATGCCGCGCGCGCCGGCCAGCACGTGGCAGGACGTGACGAGCTGCCCGGCCCCGATCACCACGGCCGAGCCCGAGGACAGCGGCGCGTTGTTCTGGCCCGTGGTGCGCACCCCGTAGACGCTGGGGGCGAGCCTGACGAGCAGTTGCGCGCTGTCGAGCGCGTGGGCGCTGGCGGCGGCAAGCAGGAGCGCCGCGGGCGCGAGGGACAGCGCGGCGCGGCGCGGGGTGCGGGTCGTGATGGTCATGGGCGGGGAAAGAGAAAACCGTGGTCCCTGGATGGGAGAAGCGAAGCGCCGCCTCATCGGGCCGGCATCAGGTAGCGCAGGTCGTCCATGCGCACCGTGCCGGCGTCCGCCGGCGCGGAGGGCGCCGAGCGCGCGGGAACGACAGCGGCGGCGACCGGCGCCGTGACAGGCGCGCGGACAGGCGCCGGAATAGGCACCGAGACAGGCACAGAGACAGGCACCGGAACAGGCGCAGCGGGAACCGCAGCGGCAACGCCGGCCCCGGCCGTGCCGGCCGGCGCGGAGCCGGTGGCTGACATCGACACAGGCAGATCGCCCGTGTAAGCCAGGCTGGCCAGTTCCGCGCGCGCGCCGTCGGGATATTCCTCCCGCAGCACCACGTGGCCGGCGAACAGGCCAAAGTCGATCGAGGTGCGCAGATATTTGGTCTCGCCCGCGGCCAGCCGGAAAGACAATGTGGTTTCGACCTCGGTCGTGGCCGAAGCGACGAAGCTGCCGGGCTTGCGGTCGACGAAGAAGAAGCCGCCGGGACGGCTGCGCCCCACGACCTCTTCGTCGATGCGCAACTCCGGCTGGATGGCGGCGCCCATCATCGACGCGGAGCGCAGGAAGAAGTCCGGCCTTCGCCCGCGCGCAGGGGCGGCATGGCCTGTTGCACGTCCTGGAAAGACGGCCCCGAGGCGCAGCCCGACACCAGCCATGCAGCCGTGCCGGCCGCCAGCAATACCCCTTTGATACCCATGTCCCGATACCCGCCCGTCTGGTCTGGTTCTGCGTTTTTCGTTGTGGCCGTATTCTGCAGCGGCCATGCGGATTGGACAAGGGCGCGGCCGGCCGCGGCTGCCTCACTCCCCGGCGAAGGCGGCCTCGGCACGCTGCGCGAGATAGCCGCGCAGGTCGGCCGGCCACGGCGCGAGCAGCTGGTCGAAGCGCGCGCGGTCTCCCGCGAACAGGGCGCGCGCCACTTCCTCGAAATTAGCCTCGCCGCCGGCGGCCGCGGCCATGAAGCGATAGCCGGCCTCCTGGGCGTGGCGGATGCGGTCCTTGCCCGCGCCGGCGCGGCGCGCCTCGTCCACCAGCCTGCGCAGCACCACCGAGGCCCCGCCCGGCTGCGCGCCGAGCCATTCCCAATGGCGCGGCAGCAGCGTGACCTCGCGCGCCACCACGCCCAGCCGGGGACGGCCGGGGCCGCGCGGCGCGCCGGCTTCGTCCGCCGGCGCGACGGCGGTAACGGTGGTGGCGACAGCGGACGCGGCCTGCTCCGCGGCGGCGATGCGCGCGGCCACCTCGGCGGCGCTGCCGCGGAAATCGACTTCCGCCTGCTGGCAGTCGTCGTCGCAAAAGATCAGCACGCCGGCGACCGGCTGGTCCGCGAAACGTTGCCTGACCTGCCGCGCCACATGCGCAAGCGGGCCCGCGGCGATGCGCCGGCTGCCTTCGAAGGCGGTGTACTGGACTGGCTGGTTCTCACTCATGACGGACTGGCGTTGCCGCGGAAGATGGATGATGGCGCCAATATTACCCGGGTGAAATTGGATCGTCAATATTACCCGGGTAAAAATAGAGGGACGGCACGGGTACGCCAGGCCGCACAGGCGGCCACATTCAAATTACCTCAATGACTTGTTGATATTTCCGTCACGCACGCCCGCGCCATCTGCTTAAACTTGCTTTCACCGGCGGGCAACACAGCCAGCCGAAGCCAGATCCCGCAGTTCAAAATTTCGCAATCATCGAGGACATCGCCATGAGCGCCATCGCCACCAAGATCGCCATCGTCTACCACAGCGGCTACGGCCACACCGCCAGGCAAGCCCAGGCCGTCGCCCGCGGCGCCGCCGGCGTGGACGGCGTGGAAAGCCTGCTGATCAGCATCGACGACATCGACCAGCACTGGGACACGCTCGAAAACGTGGACGGCATCATCTTCGGCGCCCCGACCTACATGGGCAGCGCGTCGGCGCAGTTCAAGGGCTTCATGGACGCCACCTCGCGCAACGTCTTCGCCAAGGGCGGCAAGTGGGCCAACAAGGTATCGGCGGGCTTCACCAACTCGGCCTCGCGCTCGGGCGACAAGCTGGCCACGCTGCAGCAGTTGTCCATCTTCGCCGCGCAGCACGGCATGCACTGGGTCAACCTGGGCCTGCCCCCGGGCCACAACAACTCCAAGTCGACCGAGGACACGCTGAACCGCCACGGCTTCTTCCTCGGCGCCGCGGCGCAGTCGAACGCGGACGAGAGCGCGGACGTAGTGCCGCCGCTGGCCGACCTGCGCACCGCCGAACACCTGGGCGCGCGCGTGGCGGAAGTCGCGCGGCAACTGGCCGTCGGCCGGCGCGCGCTGGCGGCGGTCAAGCAGGCTGCCTGAACCTGACGCGCGGGCACCCGCGGGCACGCCACGGGCGCCGCCGCCGCGCATGGCGGCGGTGAAGGCAGGGGCCGGGCACCGGACAATACCGGTGCCCGGCCCCTTGTCCGTTCAGAACAGTTTCGAGAACAGCCAGAACAGGCAGCCCGACAGCAGGATCGCCGCCGGCAGCGTCAGCACCCAGGCCATCATCAGGTTGCGGATGGTGGACATCTGCAGGCCCGAGCGGTTGGCCGCCATCGTGCCGGCCACGCCCGACGACAGCACGTGGGTGGTGGATACCGGCAGGCCGAAGGCATCGGCCGCGCCGATGGTGGCCATCGCCACCAGTTCGGCGGACGCGCCCTGCGCGTAGGTCAGGTGAGTCTTGCCGATCTTCTCGCCCACGGTGACGACGATGCGTTTCCAGCCGACCATCGTGCCGAGGCCGAGCGCGATGGCGACGGCCACCTTGACCCACAGCGGGATGAATTTGGTCGCGGCGTCGATCTCCTGCTTGAACGCGGCCAGGTTTTCCCTGGTGGTGGCGTCGAACTTGACGGCACTTTCCTTCTCCAGCAGGCGGATGGCCTCGGAGGCGAGATACATCTCGTTGCGCACGTTGGCCACCGCGGCGGCCGGTACGCCCGCCAGGCTGTCGTGCGCGCGCACCTGGTCGCCGATCCCGCCGGCGACGACGGCCAGCGCCGGCACCACGCCGGCGTTGAACTCGTGGGTGCGCAGGTAGGTCGACAGCACGCCGCGCGGATCGGACGGCGCCGCCGCCGGCGCGGGCACGCTGTGCCGCAGGGCTTCGCTGGTGACCTGGGCCACGGCGGCGAAACGCGTCGTCTCGTCGACCGGCATGGCGCGGTTGAGCGCATACGACAGCGGCACGGTGCCGACCAGGATCAGCATGATGAGGCCCATGCCCTTCTGCCCGTCGTTGGAGCCGTGCGCGAACGACACGCCGGTGCAGGTGAGCACCAGCAGGCCGCGGATCCACAGCGGCGGCGCCTTGTTGGCGACCGGCTCGGCATACAGCTCGGGGCGCCGGACCAGCGCGCGCAGCAGCAACAGCAGGATGGCCGCGCAGCCGAAGCCGACCAGCGGCGAGAGCAGCAGCGAGTAGCCGACCTTGATCGCCTGCGGCCAGTCCACGCCGCTGGTGCCGTCGCGCCCGTGCATCAGCGCATTGGCCACGCCCACGCCGATGATCGAGCCGATCAGCGTGTGCGACGACGACGCCGGCAGCCCGAGCCACCACGTGCCGAGGTTCCAGATGATGGCGGCAATCAGCAGCGCGAACACCATCGCGAAGCCGGCCGCGGAACCCACCTGCAGGATCAGTTCCACCGGCAGCAGCGAGATCACGCCGAACGCCACCGCGCCGCTCGACACCAGCACGCCGAGGAAGTTGAACACCCCCGACCACATCACCGCAAACTGCGGCGGCAGCGAGTTGGTGTAGATCACCGTGGCCACGGCGTTGGCGGTATCGTGAAAGCCGTTGACGAACTCGAAACCCAGCGCGATCAGCAGGGCAACGCCGAGCAGCAGGAAGGGCAGCCACGTGGTCGGCATCGACGCCGCCGAGGACAGGTCGTGGACCAGGCTCATGCCGGTGTAGGCCACGCCCGCGGCAACCAGCAGCAGGAAGGCCAGGCCGGTGAGCTTGCCGGGCCGGTGGTCCAGGTTGGGGCGCATGCGCCCCGCATCGGCGATGGGCGCCGTTTCGATCGTGTTGCTCATGTTCCGCTCCCCCTTGCGCAAAGATGAAGCGCCATCCTCCTGCCGGAACATGACACTCCCATGACGCGCGTCTCATGCGCATCACAAAGGGGGCGGACTATTTCCAGGCGGAACCGGGTGCGCGGCCGGCCTGCGGCCGGCATTTCCGCGGCGGTTTCAGGGCGTGGGCCCGGGGCGGGCCAGCAGGCGGATCAGCCCGTCGATCTCGCCCGCGCAGGCCTTGGCGGCGCGCGCCTCGGCGGCGCGGTAGAGGCGGATCACTTCCTCGCCGACGGGCGTGAGCACCGTGCCGCCGCCCTGCGAGCCGCCGTGCTCGGAATCGACCGCCGGCTGGGCCAGCGAGCGGTTGATCTCGTTGAGCAGGTCCCACGCCCGCTTGTAGGACATGTCGAGGCGCTTGGCCGCGGCCGAGATGGAGCCGCAGGCGCGGATGGCTTCGAGCAGGGCGATCTTGCCGGGGCCGATGGCGATGGTATCGCCGAGCATGATGCGCATGCGCAGGAGCGCCTGCGGTGCGTCCGGGCTGACGGTGGTACGGGAGCGGGCTAGTTTGACCATGACGCGATGGTAACTCGGCGCGGCCCCGCGGCGGTATCGATGCGCACCCGGAACGCGCCCGCCGCCGTCCCGATATGTGCGCCGCGCGCTATGTTAGAGTCGACATAACGCCGGCCGCGCCCCCGCGAGCGCCGCGCCGGCAGCCGGGAACGCCGCCACGCGGCGCGCCCGCGGAACCACGGGAGGAATCCAGATGCGCAAGCCGAACGGTCCGCTGTCCGCATTGTTGCGCGCCGCCCTCGTGCCGCTGCTGCTGTCGGCATGCGGCGGCCCCAACATCCCCGGCGGCGCGGTGGCGCCACCGGCCCCGGCCGATGGCCAGTTGCAGGTGGCCGGCGCGCTCGACCGCCCGGCAACGCTCACGCTGCCCCGACTCCACGCGCTGCCCGCCGTCACCCAGACCGTCAGCTTCGCCAGCAGCCGCGGCACGCAGACCCATACCTACGTGGGCACGCCGCTGTGGAACCTGCTCGACGGCATGGGCATCCAGGCCGACCCGGCAGCCAGGAACGACGCGCTGGCGCGCTATGTGCTGGCCACCGGCGCGGACGGCTACCGGGTGGTCTTTTCCCTCGCGGAACTGAAGCCGGACTTCGGCAACCGCGCCAGCCTGGTGGCCTATGGCGAGACCGTGGACGGCGCGGCGGCGCCGCTGGCCGCCGGCGGCCCGCTGCGCGTGACCGCGCCCGGCGACGGCGAGGGCGGGCGCTACGTGGCCGGCCTGCGGCGGCTGGAAGTGCGCGCGTCCGGCTCCACGGTGGCCGCGGCGGACGGCGCCCCCTCGACCCGGATCGCGGTGAGCGGGGCGGTCAGGCAGCCCGGCAGCTTCGACCTCGCCGCGCTCAAGGCACTGCCGGCGGTAACGCGCACAGTCGGCGCCCACACCTATACCGGCGCGAGCTTGTGGGACCTGCTCGATGCCCGGGCCGGCCTGGCGCCCGGCGCGGCGAAGAACGGCATGCTGGCGATGTACGTGGTGGCCACCGGCAGCGACGGCTACAAGGCGCTGGTGGCGCTGGGCGAGATCGCGCCCGGCTTCGGCAACCAGCCGGACCTGATCGCCTACGAGATGGACGGCGCGCCGCTGGGCGCCGGCGGCTTTGCCCGGCTGGTGATTCCGGGCGACGGCAAGCCCGGCCGCCACGTCTCCAGGCTGGTCAGCCTGGAGGTGTTCGCGGCGCCGCCCGCCCGCTGAGCCCGCGCCGGGCTCAGGCGCGCACGGCCAGCAGCACGCTGGAGGCCTTGAAGATGGCGACGGCCGCGCCGCCCTGCTTCAGGCCGAGGCCGCCGACGCTCTCGTTGGTGATGATGGCCACGATCTCGCCGCCCTGCGGCAGGCCGATGGCGACCTCCGAATTGACGGCGCCGGTCTTGATGCCCGACACCGTGCCCACGAGCTGGTTGCGGGCCGACAGCAGCGTGCCCGGATCGGGCACGCCGACGATCACCGACGAGGCCTTGATCAGGGCAGTGGCGTCCTTGCCCACGGCCAGCCCCAGCCGCCTGGTGCTCTCGCCGGTGATGCTGGCGACGATGCGCACGCCGCCGGCAATCTCCAGGTCGATCTCGTCGTTGACCGCGCCCTGGCGGATGGCGCTTACCTTGCCGTCGAGCTTGTTTCTTGCGCTGATATTCATCTTCCCCTCGATTGGTCGATTGATCGATTGGTCGTTTCGGCGGCCATCACTCTGGCCGCAAGGACGCCGGCGCGCGCGCCGGCGGTGAGCCGGGCACCCAGCCAGCAGATATTACCGCCTTTGCGCGCGGCTTCCGCCGGTCCGGCGCGGCTCCGCACATCCGTTATATTCAATGGTATATTTCGACGAGACGGCGGGACCCCGCACCTGGCTGCCACGCGGCGCGGTGCCGGGCCTGCCCTTTTCCACGCGAGGTATCGCATGCACGCTCCACCGTTTCGCCTGGCCCGCGCCAACGGCATCGAGACGGCGCTCGGCAACCAGCCGGCGCCCCTGGCCTGCTGCGCGCCGGCGGCGCCGCAGGCACGCCCCGCGCGGCGCCGCGCGCGCCTGGCCGAGCTGGACTCGCACCTGCACTGCTCGATCATCGGCACGTGCATGACCACCGGCGAGCTGCGCAAGCTGGTGCCGCGCTTCGTGGCGCTGGACCGGCAGCGCGCCACCGACCTGGAAATCCACCACGAGGCGGTCAAGCTCGCCGGCGCGGGCGGCGACGGCTGCAAGGCCCTGCAGAAGGCGCTCGACGAGCGCTATGCGCAGGCCCTGCGCCACTTCAACGCGGCGCGCGACGCCGACGCCGTGCTCAAGCTCTGGCAGGAAGCGGTGGCCAGCGGCGACATCCCGCCGGCCTACTGGGCCGTGATGACCCATCCGGAAGCGAGCAGCCCGGTGCGCCAGGCCGCCTTCGGCGAGGTGCACATGCTGTCGCACCTGGTGGGCGCCGCCAACCGCGCCGACATCCGGCGGCTGATGGCGCTGGAGGAAGACAACGCCGCGCTGCGCGCCAAGCTCGAGCGGCAACAGGAACGCCTGCAGGAAATGAGCGCGCGGCATGACGCGCAGGCGCGCGAGCTCGCGGCGCTGGGCGAGCGGCTCGCCCACGCCAGCGCGCGCGCCGGCGCCGAGGGCACGCCGGCGCAGGCGGAGCTGCGCGCGCTGCGCGACGCGCTGGCCGAGCACGAGCGAGCCGCCGCGCTGCACGCGAGCCGCCGCGAGGCCGCGGAGCAGCATGCGCTGCGGGAGCAGGAAGCGGCGCAGGCGCTGCGCGCGCAGCGCGACGACGCGCTGGCGCAACTGGCCGCCAGCCACGCCGAGACGCGCGCGCTGGAACAGGCCGTGCTCGCGGCCGGCGGCCAGGACGGCGAGCCGCGCGGGCGCCATCCGGGGCTGCGCCACCTGGAGGGCAAGCGCATCGTGTACGTGGGCGGCCGCCCCGGCTCCAACAACGCGCTCAAGGCGCTGGTCGAATCGACCGGCGGCCACCTGGTGCTGCACGACGGCGGCATCGAGGACCGCAAGGGCCTGCTGGCCGCGACGGTGGCGCGCGCCGACATGGTGGTCTTCCCGGTGGACTGCATCGACCACGATTCGATGAACATGATCAAGCGCGTGTGCGAGCGCCACCAGGTCGCCTACCATCCGCTGCGCACGGCGAGCGTGGCCAGCTTCGTGGAGCTGGCGAGCCGCGTGGCCGTGCCGCCATCCGGCCACGCGGACACCACCGCCGCGCCGCGCGCCGTGGCGCTTGCCGGCGCGCGCGCACCGTGATGCGTCGCTCGCATCCTTGCTATCCTTTGGGCCGGCGCGCCATGCGCTTGTCCTCTCCGGCCGCGCCGGCGGCCTGAATCCGGCCGACATCCCGGGCCGGCGCGTGAACGCCCGCCTGCGGCCCGCCGCGCACCCGCTTCGCCACACCCGCCCGCGGCGCATGCATTGACGCGCGGCCGGCGCAGCTGGCCGGCGCGCGGCCCCGCCCTCCCCGCTCCGGCGCAGGCCATTCCGAATGGCATCGGCGCGGCGCGCGCCGCGCCGGAATGCGCGAGCTGCCTGCCGTTGGCGGAACGTCCCTCGCCGCGCGCACAGGCTGCAAACAGGGCCTTCGCATTGCGATTGGCCGACATGCCGCGCCGCTGCGCGAGCATCTCGGGAGATTCCTACAGCACAGCAATGTGATTGGGAATTTTCCCCTCCTACATTGGGAAATTTCCCAAAATCATGTCGGAAATGGCGGGATAAAGTCCTGCGTGTTATCGGCATGTTCCGCCCGGACCCGCTCGCGCGCCGTTCTGGCGACCCCACATGACAAGCCACCCGTCCTTGACCGCGCCGCGCAGCCGACAGGCATTGCGTGGGCTTCCGGCGTGCCTGTCCGCCGTCTTTCGCCGGCGAACGCACGAGCCGGCCTCCCACTCCAGGCCGCCGTCGCGCCACGGACGGCCCGGCGGACGTGGCCGGCACATTGCACTGCCCCGGCCACGCCATCGGCAATGACATGTGCTCACGAGGCGCCGTCAGCACAAGTACATAACCGCACCTGAAACAGCACATGCGCATTGACCGACGCTTCCGGCTGGTTGCCGCCTTCATCTTCGTGACCACGCTGGGTCTGGCGGGCTACCTGCTGCTGCTGGAATGGCGGACCTACAACGATGCGCAGGAGACCGGGCCGATGCTGAACCTGTTCCGCGCGGTGCTGGTCGCGGCCGAGAAGGCCTCGGCGGAGCGCGGCCCGTCCAACGCCGTGCTGGGCAGCGACACGCCCGCGCCGGAGAACAAGCTGCACGACCTCGAACGCGCGCGCGCCGAGACGGACAGCGCCATGATGGCAGCCATCGCGGGCCTCGAGGCTTCTCAGTGCGACCATTGCTCGGCCAGCGCCAGGCAGATGCGGCAGACGCACGCGCAACTGCGCGCCGCGCGCGCGCACGTCGACCGGCTGGTGCAACTGCCGCGCCCGGGGCGCTCCACCGACCGGCTGTGCACGGTGCTGAGCACCATGTTCACGGCCACCACCGACATCATGCAGATCTCCGACGAGGTCATGTTCGACCTGATCCGCGCCGAGCCGCTGACCGCCGAGCATGCCGGCATCGCGCGCCTGACCGCCGAGCTGCGCGAGCAGGCCGGCCGCGCCGGCTCCGTGTTCACCCCGGCGCTCACCGCGCGCCGGGCGCTGTCGGTCGACGAGCAGCGCGCGCTGTGGACGGAGACCGGCAGGATCCGCGCGCTGGGCGAGCTGGTGATGATGCGCACGCGCGACGACAAGGCCGCGCGCCGCGAATCGCTGCTGGCCATGCATGAAATGGGCTCGAGCTATTTCACCGATGGCCTGGCCTATCTCAACGAGATCGCCACGCTGCCGCCGCACGACCTGCGCTACCCGACCACCGCGGATTTCGCCGAGCGCTACGTGCCCACCATGAGCGCCATCATCCGCGTGCGCAATGCCGAGCTCGCCTCGGCCGAGCACATCATCCAGGCGCAGGACGCCATCGCCGGCAGCCGGCTGCGCGTGCTGTGCGGCGTCATCGGCATCGCGCTGCTGGCGCTGGCCGTCATCATCATGCTGTTCGCGTACCGCGTGATCCGCCCGCTGTCGGGCGCGACCGACGCCATCCGGCGCATCGCCGGCGGCGACTACAAGGTGTCGCTGCCGTCGGCGCGGCGCAGCACCCAGATCGGCGCGCTGCTGCATTCGGTGCAGGTGCTGCGGCGCGCGGCCATCGCCAAGGACGAGCTGGAGGCCGACCGCGACCTGCTGATCCGGCAGTTGCAGGAAGCCGCCGCGCAGGAGCGCGCACAGGCCGAGGCGCTGATGCAGGCGAGGGATGCCGCCGAGGCCGCGCTGCACGCCAAGGACAGCTTCCTGGCCATGATGAGCCACGAGATCCGCACGCCGATGCATGGCATGCTGGGCCTGCTGGAGATGCTGATCGACACCGGGCTGGACGAGCACCAGCGCCACCTCGCGCAGGTGGCCAACAGCTCGGGCGAGGCGCTGCTGCAGATCCTCAACGACATCCTCGACTACGCCAAGATCGGCGCCGGCAAGATGAAGATCGTCGAGGCCGAGACCGACATGCGCGAACTGGTCGAAGGCGCGGTGTTCCTGCTGTCCGGCAATGCCTACGAGAAGGGCCTGCGGATGAACATCTGCATCGACTCCGGCATCGCGGCGCGCTACCTCGCGGACACCGCGCGCATCCGCCAGATCCTGCTCAACCTGATCTCCAACGCCATCAAGTTCACCATGCAGGGCAGCATCAGCGTGAGCGCCACGCTGGTGGAGAGCGCCGGCGCGCACGAGACCATCGAGATCACCGTGAGTGACACCGGCATCGGCATTCCGGCCGAGTCGCTGCGCCGGCTGTTCGAGCCGTTCGAGCAGATCGACGGCCATTCCACGCGGCGCTTCAGCGGCACCGGCCTCGGGCTGACGATCTGCCGGCAACTGGCCGAACTGATGGGCGGCCAGCTCGAGATCAGCAGCAACGAGGGCAACGGCACCTCGGTGACGCTGCGGCTCGCCCTGAAGGTCGATTGCGGGCGCCATGCGTTCCCGCAACTGGCCGGCCGCGACATCGCCATCGACGTGAGCGACGCGGCCGCGGTGATGGCGCTCAAGCACTATGCCAGCGCGGCCGGCATGCGGCCGCTGCTGACGGGCGAGGCGGGCGCGCACGGCAAGCCGGATGGCCACGACGCGCCGCTGCGCATCGTGGCCGCCCGCGGCGCCCGCGCGCGCGCCGGCGACATCCTGCTGGCCCACCAGGGCAGCCAGCCGGCCGACGCGCCGGACGGCGGCCCGGTGGTGCTGCACGACAACCCCATCGCGTGGAGCGCCTTCGTCGCCGCGTGCCAGGAAGCGCTGCTGCGCGGCAAGGGCGGCAACGCGGTCGCCGCGGCGCCACCGGACAACGGGCCGGCGCCGTCGGACAAGAAGACCGCGCGCATCGTGGTGGCCGAGGACCATCGCGTCAACCAGTTGCTGCTCAAGATCCAGTTGCGGCAGCTCGGCTACGACAACGTGGTGATCTGCGACGACGGCGAAGGCGCCTGGAAGGCGCTGCACGCCGAGCCGGCGGACCTGCTCATCACCGACCTCTACATGCCCGGCATGGACGGCTTCGACCTCGCCCGGCAGGTGCGCGCCACCGAAGGCGGCAGGCACACGCCGATCATCGCGGTGTCCGCGTCCACGCTGGCCGAGGAGGAGCACCGCAGCCGCGCCGCCGGCATCGACATCTTCCTCGGCAAGCCGGCCTCGATGCAGGAGCTGAAGCAGGCGATCCGGCGCGCGCTCGCGCTGCACTGAGGCGACGCGCGCGCGTCATCGCCATCATCGCGCCGCCGTCCTTGCCTGCCCCGCCGCCCTGCCCGTCCCTCCCTATTCGGCCACCGCGCCCGAGAAGCGCGCCGGCATGATCCAGCGCTCCAGGCAGGCGCGCAGGACATGCAGTTGCGCGGGCTTGAACAGGCATTCGTCCATGCCGGCGTCCAGGCAGCGCTGCATTTCCTCCGCCTCGGTGCTGGCGGTGATGGCGACGATGGGCAGGTGGCGCCGCCCCTCCGCGTCGTCGCCCGCTTCGGCCGCTTCCTGCGCGCGCACCCGCCCCGCCAGTTCGTAGCCGTTCATGACCGGCATGTGGCAGTCGGTGATCAGCAGGGCGTAGCTGGTCCTGCCGAGCGCGGCCAGCGCCTCGCCGCCGTCGCCGACCGCGTCGCTGGCGTAGCCGAGCACCTTGAGCTGGCGCTGCAGCAGGATGCGGTTGGTGGGATGGTCCTCGGCGATCAGGATCAGCCGCCCCTGCGCCAGCGCCAGCTCGCGCGACACCGCGGGCACCTGCGCCGGCGCGGCGGCGGGCTCCGCGCCGCGCGCCGCCTGGCTGCCGACGGCGGCCAGCGAGGCCGCGCGCAGCGCGCGCCACGTCAGCGGATTGGCGCTCAGGCGCACGTCCGAGCGCGTGAGCCGGTAGCCGGCCAGCTTGGGCTTGTCGGTGATGCGGATGGCGCCAGACGCGGGCGCCTCCGTGCCGTCGTCCAGGAACAGCAGGTCGAAGCCCGGCTCGCCGGCGCCGTCCGCGCGCGCCGGCTGCCGCTGCTCCACGGTCTGCGCGCCGGCGGCGCGCAGCAGGTGCGCGATGCCGCGCGAGACCTGCGCATCGGCCACGCGGATCGCGGCGCGGCGCCCGGCCAGCGGGCGGACCGTATAGGCCATGTCCCTGACCGGCAGCGCGAGCCGGACTTCGGCCTGCGTGCCCGCGCCCGGCGCGCTGGCCAGCGTGATCTCGCCGTGCATCAGCGCCAACAGCCGGCGGCAGATCGACAGGCCCAGGCCGGTGCCGCCGAAACGCCGCGTGGTCGACGAGTCCGCCTGCATGAAGGGCTCGAACAGCCGCGCCTGCTTGTCCAGCTCGATGCCGACGCCGGTGTCGCTGATGCGGAACACCACGGTCTGCCTGCCGTCGCGCTCGCCGGCCGCCTCCACGGCAAGCGTGACGGTGCCGTGCTCGGTGAACTTGATGGCGTTGCTGAGCAGGTTGAAGAGGATCTGGCGCAGGCGCACGCTGTCGCCCAGCACCACCGCCGCCACGTCGTCGCTGACGTCCAGTCGCATCAGCAGGCCCTTGTCGTGCGCGCGCGTGGCGAGCAGGCCGAGGGCGTTGTCGCACAGCTCGCGCAGGTCCAGCGGCAGCCATTCGATGTCGATGCGGCCGGCCTCGATCTTGGAGTAGTCGAGGATATCGTCGAGGATCTGCAGCAGCGCGCCGGCGGAGTCCTCGATCATGCCGACCGTGGAAGCCTGCTCGCGGCTCAGCTCGGTGTGGCCGAGCAGTTCGACCAGCCCGAGCACGCCGCTCATGGGCGTGCGGATCTCGTGGCTCATCATGGCCAGGAAATTGTCCTTGGCGCGCGAGGCGGCCTCGGCGATGTCGCGCGCGCTCGCCAGCGCGGCGGCGCGCTCGTGCTCCTCGGTGGTGTCGGTCCAGTAGCCGTTCCACAGCGTGGTGCCGTCGTCCTCGCGGCGCGGCACGGCGTGCAGCCGGGCCCACTGGAAGCCGCCGCGGCCGCGCAGGCGGACCTCGTGGTTGACCGCCTGCAGCGCCGCGCCGGCGCGCGTGACCGCCGCGCGCAGCGGCTCGGCGTCGTCCGGATGGACGCAGGCGCGCACGCGCGCGCTGTCGGCCATCATGTCCTCGGCATCGAGCCCGAACAGTTCCTGCGTGTTGCCGCTGACCCAGACGAAGGCGAAATGCCCGTCGCGCGCCTGGCGCATCTGGAACACCGTGGCCGGCAGATGGCGCGTGACATCGGTCAGCCGCGCCTCGGCCTCGCGCGCCTTGAGCTCGGCGCGGCGGATCTCCGAGACCTCCACCGCCGAGAAGATGACGCCGCCCGCCTCGGACTCGTTCGGGGCGAACGGCTGCAGCCAGCACAGGAAGTGCCGCGCGTGCCCGGACGCGGCCTGGAAATCGAGCGCGATATGGTGCATCTCGCCGGCCTGCATGGCGTCGCGGATCGCCTGGTCCAGCGTGGCGCTGATGTCGGCGCCCCACACCGCGGCCTCGTTCTGCAGGCGGCCGACGAGGCGCTCGCGCGTCACGTCCAGCAGCGACAGGAAGGCCGCGTTGATCGCCAGGTAGCGCCCGTCCTTGTCCATGACCGCGATCGGCAGCGGCACGGCGTCGATCAGCGTCGACTGGAAGCGCTGCTGCACCGAGACCTTGCGCTCCACCGCGCGCCGGCCGGCTGCCTCCTTGCGCAGCAGGTACTGCGAGCGCAGCAGGACGGCGACGATGCACAGCAGCGCCGCGATCGGCAGCCCGGCGCGCTCCAGGATCTGCCGCCACGACGGCTCGAGCACGTAGCTGGCCGCCATGTAGCGCTTCTGGATGTCGAGCCGGCGCTGGTCCTGCAGCGCCGACAGCGCGCGGTTGACCAGCGGCAGCAGCCGCTCCGACAGTGTCGGCGACACCGCGAAGCCGATGTCCAGCAGGCGCTCGCCCGAGCCGATCACGCGCAGCTTGCCGGCGAAGCTGCGCTGCAGCTCGACGTCCGCCGAGGCAAGGTCGTCGACGTAGACGTCGGCGTCGCCGTCCGCCACGCTTTGCAGCGCGGCGTGCACGCTGGGCGCGGTGGACAGCAGCGCGCCCGGCACCCCGCGCCTGACCACCCCGCCGGCGCCGCCGGCCGCGGTGACAACCACGCGCAGGCCGGCGAGTTCCCGCAGATGCCCGACCGCGGGCGCCGACTGCCGCCCGACGATCACCACCGGGAACGCGGCGTAGGGCCGCGAGACCGGCAGCCGCCGCAGGCCGGGGTCGTTCGGGGCCGCCACCGCCATCAGGTCGAGCGCGCCGTCGTGCATGGCGTCCACGGTCTTGCCGAAGTTGCCGGACGGCACGCGCTGGAAGCGCAGGCCGAGCGCCTCGCCGAGATAGCTCAGGTAATCGAGCGCGATGCCGCTCGGGCGGCCGCTGTCGTCGAGATAGCTGTAGGGCGGCAGGCCCACGTCGAAGCCCACGCGCAGCGGCGGCAGCGCGTTGAGGAAGGCGCTTTCCTCGGGCGTGAGGAAGAACTGGTCGGCGTCGTCCTGCTGCACCAGGCGCGCGTTGATCCATTTCGCCAGCAGCATGAGGCGGCGCTCGCGCGGCACGCGCGCGAGCCCTTCGTCCACCCGGTCGCGCAGCGCGGTGGCCGCGGGCGGGAAGGCGAAGTGCACGGCGCTGCCCGGTTCGCGATAGGCGTTCACCACCGAGAGCGCGTCGAACTCGCGGCGGGCCAGCGCGTATTCCGCCACCGGCTGCACCGCCGAGTAGAAGTCCGCCTTGCCCGCCACCACCGCGCGCAGGCCGTCGGTGACGTCGCCCACCGGCACCAGCGTGGCGCCGGGATACCGCGCGCGCACCACGCTTTCCATGTAGAACCCCGGCTCGGCCGCGAAGCGGACGCCTTTCGAGCCCGGCGACAGCACGCCGGCCACGTGGTCGGCGGTGCGCCCCACCACCACGGTGTCGCCCTCGAAATACGGCGCGGAATAGAGCAGGCAGCGCGTGCGCGCATCCGTCTTCGCCATGCTGATCAGGAGGTCGATCTCGCCGGCGCAGGTGGCGGCGATCAGCGCCGGGATGTCGGGATAGGCGTGCTCGACCAGCTCGAGCGCCGGGTTGCCGAGCGCCTCGCGCAGCAGGTCGACGCCGTATCCGCTCGGCTGCGCGCCGCGCGCGAACAGGAAAGGCGGCAGGCCCTGCCTGACCGTGCCGATGCGGATGACGGCCGGCACCGGCCCGGGCGCCGCGGCCGGACCGGTCGCGCCAGCGGCCGCAGCCGCCGCGCCGAACGCCGGGCCGGCGCAGCACGCCAGCAAGACAAGATGAACCAGCCACCGCCGCCAGGCCTCGCCCGAGGTCCAGGTTTTTTCCATGAGTCGGTTGTCCTATGTCGCCGCGGCGCGTTGCGCTCCCGCGTGGCCGCCCGCTCCGTGCGCCGGGAGCCGCATGGCCGATGGCTTTGCATGATAGCGCCTCCGCCGCGCCGATGGCCGGGCTTCCCGGCACGGTACGAAGCCGCGCCGGCGCGCCGCGCGGACGCCGTTTGCGGCGGCGGCGGCGCCCGCGATCTGATCTTGCGCAAGGCGCGGGGAGAAAACCGAAGTATTCCGACTTGTTTGCGGAAATTTCCGGGCTCGGTACGAAGGCATTGACGCTACCTTGTACCTCGGCCGCCGGGCGTCATCGCGCATGCGACGCCGCGCGCGGGCCGACAGACTCAGAGGTTGTCTTATATGAAAGTCGCACTACTGGATGCCAACCCGGCAAGCTCGCAGCCGGTCGCCGAGCTGGTGACGGGCGCCGGATTTCCCTGCCACTGCTATGAAGAACGGGCCGCGCTGATCCGCGACCTGCGCGACCACGTCTTCGACATGATCCTGGTCGCCGGCGAGCTGCCGGACGGCAACGGCACCGAGGTCGTCAGGATGATCCGCTGCACCTTCGCCTTCCAGACGCCGGTGATCGTGGTCTCGCCCGGCGCCAGCCACCACGAGATCATGGAGACGTTCGCGGCAGGCGCCGACGACTACTGCTGCGCGTTGCGCCCGGCCGAGCTGCTGGCCCGCATGGTGTCGCACTACCGCCGCCACCACAGCGCGCAGCCCTCCCGCCAGCGCCTGATCCACCTCGGCGACTACGTGCTGAACATCGACCGGTACAGCGCCACGCTGCGCGGCAAGGACATCCGCCTGACGCCCAAGGAATTCGGCCTGGCGTGGCTGCTGTTCTCCTCGCCTTCGCAGGTGCTGCCGCGCAACCACATCGAGACGATGGTGTGGGGCCACGTGCTGCCCGCCATGTCGCGCGCGCTGGCGGCGCTGATCGCGCGCCTGCGCCGGGTGCTGGAACTGCGTTCCGCCAACGGCATCACCATCGCGTCGATCCACGCCCTGGGCTATCGCCTCGACGTCCAGGAGGCGGCTCCGGCCGGATGGCATCCGGCCGGGCGCGGCGCGCCCGGCGACGTGCCGGCGCGCATGCCGCCGCCGACGCCGGCGCCCGGGGAATACGCGCTGCCCGCCGGGCTCGGCGCGCCCGGGTAGCTGGCGCAGCGGCGCCGACAACCGGCGCGGGCGCGCGCCGGACAGAGTTTCTTAACCAAGGGAATCAGCGAGGAAATCAGGAAATGAAGAAGACAATCGTTGCGGCGGCGGCCGCGGTCCTGGCAAGCGGCGCGTGGGCGCAGAGCGCCGTCACGCTGTACGGGGTGGCCGATGCCGGCCTGGAGTTCGTCAACCGGCAGAACGGCAACGGCGACAAGGTCTACCGCCTGCAGTCCGGCAGCGCGCTGACCGGCTCGCGCTGGGGCCTGCGCGGCGCGGAAGACCTGGGCAGCGGGCTGAAGGGCATCTTCGTGCTGGAAAGCGGCTTCGACCTCGACGACGGCAGGGCCGGCGACCGCCTGTTCGGCCGGCAGGCCTACGTCGGGCTGGAGACCCCGCAGGGCACCGTCACGCTGGGCCGTCAGCAGACGCCGATGTACGACTTCGCGCTGCAGTACGACCCGATGGCCGCCGTCAGCAGCTATTCCATCTACGGCATGGACAGCGACTTCGGCTCGCGCGCCGACAACGCCATCAAGTACCGCGGCCAGTCCGGCGGACTGACCGTGTCGGGCCTCTACAGCTTCGGCTACGACGGCCAGGGCGGCACGAATGGCGAAGTCCCCGGCCACTGGAAGGTAGGCCGCGAGTATGCCTTCGGCCTCAACTATGCCGTGGGCCCGCTGGCCGCGGGCGCGGTCTTCGACCAGAAGAACGGCGACACCATCGCCTCGCGCAACCGCCACGACCAGCGCGCCACCATCGCCGCCAGCTATGCCTTCGGCCCGGCCAAGGTCTTCGCCGGCTACCGCTGGCAGCACCTCGGCTTCACCTCGGCGCTGGGCAACGGCACGGCTCACCTGGGCTGGGCCGGGGCCAGCTACCGGCTCACCCCCGCGGTTTCGTTCAGCGGCGCGGTGTACTACCAGGACAACCGCGGCACCAGCGCGGACCCGTGGCTGCTCTCCGCCGGGGGCAACTACGCCTTGTCCAAGCGCACCGACCTGTACCTGAACATGGCCTACGCGCTGAACAAGACCGACCGCTCGCGCGGTTTCATGTCGGACACCAGCGTCAACGGCAACGGCCAGGTCTCGCCGGGCGACAACCAGTTCGGCGCCAGCTTCGGCATGCGGCACCGCTTCTGACGGCACGGCCCCGGCCTGACGGATTGGCGGGGTTGCCGCGGACGCCCCGGTGCGATGCCACGGCATGCACCGGGGCGTGCGGCTTTCGGCGGTCCGGCGGCGGTATCGGCGCCGGCACGCGCAATGCGCGCAACATGCGCCAGCCATCACAGCGGCGGCGCGCGGCATGTGCGCCTTGTCGCCCCGCCCCCTTGCGCCCCCTATCGCTCCGCCAGGCAGTCGTTCATGTGCTCGATGGCCGGCTCGAACAGCGCCAGCAGGGCCAGCACGCCGTCGGCGTCGCGCCGGCGCGCGGCCGCTTCCAGGCGCGCGCAGAGCGACACCACCGCGCGGGACTCGAGGATGCGCGCCGAGCCCTTGAAACGATGCGCCAGCGAGGCGGCCTCGTCCCAGCGGGACGCGACGCAGGCATCGCGCAGCAGCACGAGGTCGTCGCGGTTGGTGTCGACCAGGCTTCTCACCAGCTCCGCGATCATGTCGGGGTCGCCATCGGACAGCGTCTCGATGGCCGGCCAGAATGCGGCCTCCTCCTCGGCGCTGATCGGCATGAGCCGATGCCGCACCAGTTGCCGCACGAGTTCGTGCTCGCGCACGGGTTCCGCCAGCGTGCCGCCGAAGCGCGGGTCGGCCGGCCCCGCCGACACCGCCAGCCACAGGGTCGGCCCGGCGCCGTCCGGGTCCGGCGCCACGCCGGCCGGCAGCGCGCCGTCGGCGGGCAGCCGCACCACCACCAGCCGCCACCCCTCGCCCAGCGGGCCGGGCGAGGACAGCGCATGCGCGGTCGCCTGGAAGCCCAGGCCCTCCATCAGGGTGGCGAGGCCGCTGTCTTCCGCCCAGTCCGTCGTGTCGCCGATTAGCAATGCGCGATGCATGATCCGTAGTCCTTGAAGCTGCGTCGATGAAATTCCGGCACCGTCACGGCACCACATGACAGCGCCGTGCGAAGTCTACCAACTCCACCAGCGTCGCGACACGCAGCTTGGCCATGATGTGGATCTTGTGGCTGCTCACGGTCTTGTTGCTGATGAACTGCAGCTTGCCGATGGCGGCATTCGACAGCCCCCGCGCCAGCAGTTGCAGGATGACGATCTCCTTGTCGGTCAGCTGCTTGAGCCGGTCGTTGTCGTCGCGCAGGTCGGGCGGCACGGCCTCGGCGTCGCCCACTTCCGGCGGGAACAGCGTGTAGCCGGCCATCACGGCATCGACGCAACGCATGATCTCGTCCACGTCCTGCAGCTTGCTGACGAACCCCTTGGCGCCGAGCTGCATGGCGCGCGGCGCGAACGTCAGCGAATCCTGGCCGGACAGCACCAGGATGCGCACGTGCGGATGCATCGCCCGCAGGCGCGGGATGACCTCCAGGCCGTTCACCTTGGGAATATCGAGGTCGAGAATCACAAGGTCGGCCGGGTACTCCTTCGCGATGTCCAGCGCGGACTGACCATTGTTGGCCTCCAGCACCCGGCTCACGCCCAGCACCTGCGAAAGCCGCGTGCGAATGACCATGCGCATCGCTGGATGATCGTCAACTATCAACACCGTTGTCATTGCGCAGTCTCCGTTCAGAAAAATTTGCGCTATCTGCCACGGAAGCACGCGGAATGCGTGATCCTTGTCTTCCGATTCTGCGATAAAGCGCCTGAGGCAAGTATGGGAAACCCCTGCTTTCGCTGCGGAAAGATCGCCATATGGCATGCGGCATGTCGCGTCCGCACGGACGGCGCAGCACTGCGCCGCAGCGGCGGCCGGAAAGCGCCGCATGCCGGCACGGCACCTTCGCCCTGGCCCGGCAGAATCCTCCCGCCTCTGTTCGGGAAATGTCCGAGCCCAGCTGCAAGGCCGCTGCGACATACTTCATCCCTCGACTTTTCACGGCCGCGGGGCGGCCCCATCGCGGCGGTCCCGCCGGACGCCAGACGGCCACCAGGGACGCGCGCACGCGCGGCATGCCCCGGGCCTTTCGAAACGACCGCCAAGGAGCCAGATGAAGAAAAGCAAATCTGCAGGGCCGGGAAACCACGGCGACCCGCTGCGCGCGACCCGCGGCAGCATCTCCGACCTGCGCATGGTGGTGACGCTGCGCCCCGACCAGGAAATGACCATCGACAGCCTGGCCGACGCCCTGCGCCACAACGGCGAGTGGCTGGCGCGCGCCAGCATCTGCCTGGCCGCGTTGCGCGAGGCGAGCGCCGTGCCCGTGCGCGCGGTGATCTCGGACGTAAGAAAAGGGGCCGTCGCGCTCGATTTCTACGTCAACGACGACATCGCCCACTGCGCGCGCCTGACGCGCTCGGTCCACGCCGTGCTGGCCAGGGAATTCAACCGCGTGCTGCCACCATCACTGCTGATCGCGGTGCGGCCCCTGCTGGACGCCGCGCCGGAGCGGCGCCGCGCGCGCAGCCGGCCGGACGAGCTCGCCGCCTCCGCGGTCATGCTGGCCGAATCCGCCTCGGAGGCGAACCGGCGCATGTCGGCCATCTGCGCCTACCTGGCCGCCTTCCACGAGGCCAGGCAGGTCGGCGAGATTGCGTGTCCCGAGCAGCAGAACCTGCTGGCCGACCACCACGAAGCGGTGGACTGGCGCCTGCGCCTGCACCAGTCGGAGCAGGCGCGCTCGCTGGCCGAGTCGCTGGCCTTCCTCCAGCGCACCTACAACGAGGCCGCTTTCGACCTCGACACGCCGTTCCGCGAATACCAGGCCCTGCTGCAGCGGGAAGTGATGCTGGCCTTCCGCGAGGACCTCGCCTCGTTCTCCGCCGGGCAGCGCGCGTAGCGGCGGCGCGGTTGCCGGGCGGCGCCTCTGCATGAGGGCGCCGGCATACGCAGCGCCGGCATTTGTTTCGTTATCGGCACGAAGATGAAATCATTGAGTTAGGAATTTCCCTCAATAACTAGGATAAATCCTATATTTCTAGTGCTTCCCGCAGCGCAATATTTTATTCACACGCATTGCGCATGCGACTTGCCAAATTTCTGCAATGGCTAGCTGAAATCGTTCGCCCCTTTTCCCCCGCCAGCATCCGCCCCTCCCGGGCGGATTTTTTTGAGATTTCCGTCCTTCCCATGACCGCATGGATGGCCTCCTATCCTGTCTCCTGGCGCCGTACGCGCTTTCTCTTGGTTCCGACTTCCGCCGAAATCGCCGCCCCGAAGGCAACGATCTGTCCCAACACAAACCCATCCCATATTTAGTACTTGTACTACGTTTAAAGTCCAAATCTCGTTCTGGTCAGATAGTTCGGAATATTGACTTATCCGAAAATTCATTCAGAGCACCGCAGCAGTACTACCTCTGTACCAAGCGGGGCTTTAACGGGTAGTTCCGGATCTTCCACTTTTCCCATTTCTTGTCATGAAAAATACCCTTCTTGCTTCTGCCATCGCCGCCGCAGCAGCAGCGGCTGCATTCGCCCCGGTCGCCAACGCCTACGACGGCACGATCGAAATCACCGGCAACATCGTCGCCACCACGTGCCAGATCAATGGCAGCAACGGCCCCACCGACGTGACGGTGCCGCTGCCCCCGGTATCGGCCAACGCGCTGTCGACCCAGGGCGCCACCGCCGGCCGCACGCCGTTCTCGATCACGCTCTCCGGCTGCCAGGGGGGTTCTGCCACCAAGGTTTCCACCAGCTTCGAAGCCGGCCCGACGGTCAACAGCACCGGCCGCCTGACCGTGGACGCAGGCGGCGCCAGCGGCGTCGAAATCCGCCTGCTGAATGCCACCCAGGGCGTGATCAACGCGGGCACCGCGCTGACCGGCCAGAACTCGCCGGCCGTGAACATCGTTGGCAATGGCGCCACGCTGAACTACTTCGCCGAATACTTCGCGACCGGCACCGGCACCGTCACGTCCGGCGCCGCGAACTCGCGTGTCCGGTACTCGCTGGTCTACGAGTGATCGACAGCCGGCCGGCGTTGCGCGGAAGACGGTCCGGCGCCTGACCCCGCCGCCGCAAGGCGAGGCCTTTCAAGCCGTCTCGGCAATGCCGAGACGGCTTCTGAGGAAACGTGTTGCCCAAGTAAGCAAATCAATCGGTAGCAAAGATGAAACCCTCCATTTTTCTCGGGCCTCTCATGGCGGCGGCCTTCACCGTGGCGGGCGGGCTGGCCACCCCGGCGCAGGCGAGCGTGGTCATCACCGGCACCCGCGTCATCTTTCCGGCGCAGGAGCGCGAGGTCACGGTCAGGCTCACCAACGACGGCAAGATCCCGGCGCTGGTGCAGAGCTGGATCGACACGGGCGACGCCGACGCCTCGCCCGACCAGATCGACGTGCCGTTCGTGCTGACGCCGGCGATGTTCCGGCTCGAGCCCGGCAAGGGCCAGACGCTGCGCGTGATCTATAGCAAGGAGCCGCTGCCGCAGGACAAGGAATCGCTGTTCTGGCTCAACGTGCTCGAAGTGCCGCCAAAGCCGGAGCTCGGTGAAAACACCAACCGCCTGCAACTGGCCTTCCGCACGCGCATCAAGATGATGTTCCGCCCGGCCGCGCTGGCCGGCAGCGCCGACGACGCGCCGGCGAAGGTCACATGGGAGCTCGTGCGCGGCGAAGGCGGCAAGGGATATGCGCTGAAAGCGACCAACCCGAGCCCGTATGTGGTGAACCTCGGCAGCATCTCGCTCCTGGCCGACGGCCGGGACCTCAACGCCGGCAAGGGCTACGTCCTGCCCGGCGGCTCGCGGACGTTCGCGGTCGAAGGCCTTGCGGCGCCGCCGGCCTCGGCCGTATCCGTCAACTACAGCGCCATCAACGACTGGGGCGGCGCCGTGCAGGGCAAGCAGCCGTCCGCGGTCAGGCTGGCGCAGTAGGCGCGGGCGGGCGGGGCTGGCAACCATGCCAGTCCCGCCGGGACCGCGCGGACCGTTCCCGCTTTCCAAACAGATCCAGTCCGTATCCGCCGCGTGCAGCCAGGGCTTTCGTGAACGGCCCGCACCGGCAGGCGGCGGCCAGGTCCCGGAGGACCCTGGCAAGCCCCGCTCGGCCGTGCATCCGGTCATGCCGGATGCCAACGGCTTTATCAAGGAGCAAGTAGTCATGACCCCCGCCCGCGATGGCGCCTTTCATTTCCGCCTCAAGCCATTGTGCGCGCTGGTGCTGTCGAGCCTGGCCGCGTGGCAGTCCGAGGCACTGGCCGAGGCGGGCGCGCCCGCGGCGAGGCAGGTCGCGCAGGTCGAGTTCGACAGCGGGTTCCTGGTGAAAGGCAACGCCCGGCACGTGGATCTGTCGCGCTTCGAGCACGGCAACGTCGTGCTGCCCGGCGTCTACAGCCTCGACATCTACGTCAACGGCAGCCGCGTGAGCCGCGCCGACGTGCCGTTCAGGCTCCTCGGCGACGGCGATCGCGACGCGCAGGCCTGCTTCGACCACAAGCTGCTGCAAGGCATCGGCATCGATTTCCGCAAGCTGTCGCCCGAAACGGCGTCGCGGCTCGCGGTCGCGGGCGCGTGCCTGCCGCTTGCCGAGGTAGTGCCCGACGCCAGCGTGAGCCTGGACTTCGGCGACCAGCGCCTGGACATCGGCGTGCCGCAGGTTTCGCTGAGCCGCAGCGCGCGCGGCTACGTGAGCCCCGACCTGCTCGACTCCGGCGTGACGACCGGCATGCTCGGCTACAACCTCAACGTCTACAGTTTCAAGAGCCGCGGCGCCAGCATGCAGACGCAGGGCTACCTCGGCCTGAACGCGGGCTTCAACGCGGGCAACTGGCATTTCCGCCACAACGGCTCCTACAACTGGGACGCGAACGGGCGCAGCGTCTACCAGAACGTCGCCACCTATGCCCAGCGCGACCTGACGAAGCTGGCTTCGCAACTGACCATCGGCGAGGCCTACACCAGCGGCGAACTGTTCGACTCGACCGCCTTCCGCGGCGTGCGCATCGCCACCGACGACCGCATGCTGCCCGATTCGCTGCGCGGCTACGCGCCGACGGTGCGCGGCGTCGCCAACAGCAATGCCCGGGTGACGATCCGCCAGAACGGCATGACGATTTATGAGACCACGGTCGCGCCCGGCGCGTTCGAGATCGACGATCTCTACGCCACCGGCTACGGCGGCGACCTGAACGTCGCCATCACCGAGGCGGATGGCTCGGTGCGCTCGTTCTCGGTGCCGTATGCCGCCGTGCCGCTGTCGCTGCGGCCCGGCGTCAACCGCTACAGCGTCGTGGCCGGCACGGTGCGCGACCCGTTGAGCTCGCGCAACCCGCTGTTCGCCCAGGCCACCTGGCAGCGCGGCATCAGCAACCTGCTGACCGGCTACGGCGGCGTGACGCTGGCGCAGGGCTACGGCTCGGCGATGCTGGGCGGGGCCTTCAACACGCCGTTCGGCGCGCTCGGCGCGGACGTGACGCAGGCGCTCACCTCGCTGCCCGGCCAGGGCCGCTTCAGCGGCACGAGCACGCGCATCAGCTATTCCAAGCTGGTGCCGAAGACCCGCACCGACGTGGCGATCGCCGCCTACCGCTACTCCACGGGCGGCTACTTCGGCCTCAACGAGGCCATGCTCGCGCGCACGCGCGCGGAGAACGGCCAGAGCATCGACAGCGTCTGGCGCCAGCGCAACCGCGCCTCGGTCACGCTCGGCCAGCAGCTCGGCGAGCGCGGCGGGCGGCTCAACCTGACCGCGTCGACCGCCAACTACTGGAACCGCAGCGGCTCGGACATCAATTATTCGGTCGGCTACGCCAACACCTACAGGAACATCGCCTTCGGCGTGTCGGCCATGCGCCAGCGCAGCGTGGACGGCCGCATGAGCACGATGTACTACGCCAACATCACGATCCCGCTGGGCAAACAGCGCCCGCTGACCGTGACGGGCAGCGTCTCGCACGACAGCCGCGGCAGCACGCAGGCGCAGACCACCGTGTCGGGCTCGGCCGGCGCCGACAGCAACTTCTCATATGGACTGAGCGTGAACCACAGCTCGGGCGCCGGGCAATCCAGCACCGACGGCAGCGCCAACATGCTGTACCGCAGCGCGTATGCGGATTTCAGCGGCAGCATGGGCGCCGGCGCCGATCGCCAGCAGGCCTCGCTCGGCGTGCGCGGCGCGGCGGTCCTGCACCGCGGCGGCATCACGCTGTCGCAACCGCTGTCCGACACCTTCGCGATCGTCGAGGCGCCCGCCGCCGAAGGCGCGCGCGTGGCCAATGCGCCCGGCGTGCGCATCGACAGCCGCGGCTACGCGGTGGTGCCGTACCTGACGCCGTACAGCATGAACACGGTGGCGCTCGACCCGAAGGGACTGTCCACCGACGTGGAACTGCGCGAGACCAGCCAGCAGGTCGCGCCGCGCGCCGGCGCGGTGCCGATGCTCAGGTTCGAGACCATTTCGGGGCGCTCGGCGCTGATCCGGGCGCTGCGCGACGGCAATGCGGCGCTGCCGTTCGGGGCGTCGGTGCGCGACGAGACCGGCCAGGAAGTCGGCGTGGTCGGCCAGGCCGGCAAGATCTTCGCGCGCGGGCTCCGGGACAAGGGCGTGCTGAAGGTCTCGTGGGGCAGCGGCGATGCGTCGGCCTGCCGCATCGACTACACGCTGCCGGAGCGCAAGAAGACGGACAGGGGCAGCAGCTATCAGCAGATCAAGGCCGGCTGCGCGTCCATCGCCACGGCGGCGGCCACCGTGACCACCGGCGCGCCGGTGGTACGCCGATGAGCGCGCCGTGCGCGGCGCGTGCCTCCTGACTGGCCATATCGAAACCTGGGCAAGGACATCATGAAAAGACTCTTCTTCTGGCTGGCGTTGCTGAGTTCCGCGCTGACGACGGTCGATGCAATGGCCGACTGCAATGTGATTCCGTCAACGGATCACAAGCCGTTCCGCTACAGGCTGAGCAACTTCAACCCGCCGGCCTTCAATCCGAACGTGGCGGACGGCACCCTGCTCTACTCGGGGACGCACGACTTCATCCCGGAAAACGGCGGACCGACCGGTTGGGCCTGCCAACTCCTGCGGGTCGATTACGGCGGCCAGGGAAGCCTGGGACCCTACGACACCTTGTCCACGCCGCTCAAGGGTATCGGCTTGCGGATGCGCTATGCCTTCGACCCCAGATGGTGGCCGTACTCTGAATCAAGCACGGCCAGCGGCCTCAGTGAAGGCTACACCTTGCAGTTGGTCGTCGAACTCGTCAAGGTCGGCCCGATCACCGCGGGTGGCACGCTGAACGGCGTGGTTGCGGCAAAATGGATTCATGACGGCACGGTGAAGGCCGCCGAATTCCTGATCAACGGTGCCCTCATCAGGCCGCTCGTGCCCACCTGCTCGCTGCAAGACAACCATATCCCGGTGTCGCTGGACAAGGTCGACATCAGTCGTTTCAAGGGCATCGGTTCGGCTTCGGACGACCAGCCATTCCACGTCAGGCTATCCTGCGCCGGCGGCAGTGCCGGGACCGAGACCAACATCCATGCGACGCTGACCGACGCGAACGATCTGGCCAACCGCGGAGATACGCTCAAGCTGTCGCCGGGATCGACGGCGAAAGGCGTGGGCATCCAGATACGCAAGGACGGCACCGTGCTCAAGTACGGCGCCGATTCCCGCGACCCGGCCAATCCGAACCAGTGGCCCGCCGGCCTGGCGGCGAACGGCCCGTTCGACATTGCCCTGACCGCACGCTACATACAGACCGAGGCCGAGGTCGGGGCGGGCACGGCAAACGGCCGGGCAACGATCACCATGAGCTATCAATGATGGCCACGCGGCACGGGCATTTGCCGCCGTATTGAAAGACGAATCCGATTGCTCCGGCCGCCCGGACGGACATGGCGCCCCAGGACCACGTTCCCGGCCCCACGGATTCGGCATCGCCCCGGCATCTTTTTCCTCCGGTGCCCGCCCCCTCGCACGGCGGACCTCTTCTCCCCCGGCTCCCCGGCTTGCGCCGGCGCACGTTTGCCGGTCCCGGTCATCCACCCGGCCCCACCATCGAACTTGTCCGAAATCGGTTCTTGCACAAAGCGCGCATAGCCATCGATTTCATACTCACCCTATATGGACGCCATAAATATCGTTCATGTCAGATAGAAAGGGAAACGTCATTGACCGAAACTCTGTGCTTGAGCCTGCCCTTGGCAACACGGCAGCCCTCCCCGTCGACAGGCGCTCTGGCCCGCTTCCGGACAGGCCTGGAACGCATGTCGCCGCCGTTGCCCGCGCGCGTTTGCGCCGGCATCGCCCGCGCAGGCAGCGCGCGCGGCCGGACCACTCATACCAAGAACGATCGATGAACCCTATGAAGCCACCACCCCTGACCGGCCTGCCCGCGCCGCCATTGCCGGCGCAGGGCCCATCCACGGAAACCGCGCCCTCGCCATGCGCCGCCGCCATGCCGGGCTGGACATCCATTCCATCTCACCACTGAGACACCGGCAATGCGTGAAGACTCCAGCTTTCCGCCGGAAGGACCTGCCGTGAAAACGCAACAACCCTTGACTGTGTATCGCGTGCTGCTCGAATTCTCCGACCTGAGCAAGGTGAATCAGCAGGTCTTCATCGAACTGATGAACGACTTCCTGATGATCTCGCCGCAGCGGCGCCGCGAATTCATCGAGCAATGGCGCGTGGCGCTGGACCGCCACGCCACAGCCGACACCGAACACAGCAATTGAATTGAGGATGGCGTCTCCCGCTGCGGCGGCGAGCCGCGCCATCCGGGACGCAAAGCAGCAGCCGGCCGGCAGCCAGGCTGCGCAGCACAGCCTGGCCAGCAAGAGAGCAACAAGAACATTCCTAAGCCAGCCGCCGCCAGAGCCGCGTCTCGCCCATCGATGAAACAATTTCTTGGACTCTTCCTTGATTGTTTCTCCTTTTAACCTTCGCACGGGGATGACCGCCGCCCCCGGAGGGAGCTTGCCAACGGTTTAGGGGAAATTCCCGTTAAACTCGTACAGTCATTTAGGATTTGTCAGACGGCTGCTCCCTCGGTCATCATGCGTCCGCCCTCGCGCCCGAAGTCAAACCCGCCATCATTGCCACGTTCCGCGCCGTGGCAGCCGGGGTCAAGGAGTGAAAACATGCAAGAATTTTCCATCAGAGTGATCGTCGCGGACGACCATCCGGCGGTGGCCCTGGGAATCAGTTATGAACTGCAGAAGATCGATGCCGCCAAGCTGGTGGCAACCGTGAGCAACTCGACCGAACTGATCGCCACGCTGGACGCGCATCCGTGCGACGTGCTCGTGACCGACTACGTCATGCCCGGCGGCAAGTACGGCGACGGCCTCGCGCTGGTGTCTTTCCTGCGGCGCCGCTACCCGGCGCTGCGGCTGGTGATCTTCACCATGATCGACAACCCCGGCGTCATCCGGGCCATCCTGCAGCAGGGCGTGAACTGCATCCTGAGCAAGTCCGACGCCATGTCCCACCTGCTCGCCGCGGTCCATGCGGCCCATGTGGAAGGCAAGTATTTCTCGCCCTCCATCAAGGAAATGCTGGAGGACGACCAGCCGGCCACGCAGTCGCGCCCGCTGACCCCGCGCGAAGCCGAGGTCGTGCGCCGCTTCGGCTCGGGGCAGACCATCAACGAGATCGCCGCCCAGTTGCATCGCAGCAAGCAGACGGTCAGCTCGCAGAAATCCAGCGCCATGCGCAAGCTCGGCATCAAGCGCGACGCCGACCTGATCCGCTACGCCACCGACGGCAACCTCGCCGCGTCGGAGAACTCGCTGGCGGGATAAGCGGCCGCGCCGCAACACCGCCCTCATGGGAAGGTAAACGTGAATTCCGCCGAGCCGCCGGCATACCCGGCCTTCATCTCGGCAACCGTGCCGGTGCGGAGGTATTGCGCCTGCAGTTGAATCGTCGCCGTATCGCCCGAGCGCGTCATCACGTACTTCGTGGCCACGTTCGGATTGTCGAAGGCGATGCGCGCACCGCTCGACCTGTTCGTCATGATGATGCCGAAGCCCTCGGCCAGGCTCTGCCCGCCGGGCGCGTAGAGCTGCAGGATGGTCTTGTCGGTGGTCGGCTTGTTGGACTTGTCGCGGAAGCTGATCGTGGGCTTGGCGTTTGCCGTGCAATTGTTCAGCGTGATGGCGAACGGCACCGGCGTCGAGGTGCTGTTGGCGTTCGGGAAATCCCTCACCGAAAAGGTACCCAGGTTGACCGGAATGATCTGGTTGGCCACCACGTCGCACTTGTTCGGAATCGGCGGCGGCGGGCCGCCGCCGAGGTTGACGATGCCCGTGCTGTCGTAGACACGCTCCAGACTGCAGGTGCCCGAAGTCGCCTGGCTGAGGTCGACGATGGTGCCAAGCGCCGGCGCCGCCGCGGTCAGGAAATCCCGGGCATAAAGCTTCACCTCCCGGTTATCCGCGATCCTGGTCACCTGGAGCGCACCCGGCGGCAGCAGATTCGCGGGCTTGGTCAGCACCAGGTATTGCCTGTAGCCGGAGAGACGCCCGGAGCTTCCAGAGCCCACCGCGTCATTTATCATCAACGCAAGTTTGTCGGCGGCCAACGCCGTCGGATACGAACTGAAGGGCAGCGGTGTCTCGCCAGCCCCCGATACCGTCATCCATTTGAGACCGATGCCGTCGATATTGGTCGGCGCAATGCTGTCCGATCCGAGCGGTCCCACCGACCAGTGCCCGGCAATGACGAGCGTGTGGGGCACGGTAGCCGGCTTGTAGGCAAATTCGGTATGCAAGCTGAAGTTCCGCGCCATCAGGGGGGTGCCGACCGGCGTGCTGCTGGTCAGCGGATTGACGATCGTCCATGGCTGCACCATGTCGTCGGAGAGCCGCGTAAGGCAACCGGTTGTCACGGCGTCCACCCATGCCGCCCGCACGTCCGCGCTGGCCACGCCCAATGCAACCCCGAGCGACAGCAGCGGCACGGCAGCGAGCCAGCGCGGTGACGGGGCGCGCCCGGCGCCCGGCAATTCGTTCCTGTTCATGCCATTCTCCATGGCCTCCTTACTGCGAGGCAATTTCAGGGGCCGGCGCGCCCGTCCGGCCTGCACCAGGCGGACAGGCGGCCGGCCAGCCTCGGCGCCTTACTCGATGGTGCCGAAGTTGCGGCCCGCCAGCGGCACCAGCGCGGCGTCACCGGAGACGGCGTTGTAGCTCATCCGGCCATAGTTCACGCCGACCAGCCCACCGCCGTTCTGGCCGTAGTAGGCCGTGGCGTTGACCTTGCCGCTCGCCTGCGAATACTCGACCACGCCGTTGTTCACGCCGACCAGCCCGCCCAGCGATGCATAACTGCCGCCCTTGACCGAGCCCGAGGCCGAGGCGCCGAGGATGCGGCCGTTGTTCTGGCCGACCAGGCCGCCTACCATGCTGTAGTTTTGGCCTGTGACGCTGCCGCTGGCCACGCCGGAAATCGCCATGGCGGTCGGGTCGAGGCTCGTGTTGTTGGTGCCGACCAGCCCGCCGACGTAGCTGTTGCTGCCGCTAGAGACATTGCCGCGGGCTTCCACCCCCTGCAAGTCGCCGGCGTTGTAGCCGACCAGGCCACCGACGTGGCTGTTGCTGCCGGACCAGACATTGCCAGTCGCCAGCGCGCCGACGATGGCACCACCATTGCTGCTGCCAACCAGCCCGCCCACGCGGGCGCCGCTGCCGCCGTAGACCTCGCCGGCGGCCTCGGCATTCAGGATGGTGCCGCCGTCATGCGTGCCAACCAGCCCGCCCACGCTGACGCCGCTGCGGTTCTCGACGACGCCGCTGGCCCGGACATCGGTCAGGTTGCCCGCCTGATTCCAGCCCACCAGGCCACCCACCGTGGCCGCGCCGGAACCGGTCACCCTGCCGCTGGCGTAGGAGCCGGTAATCGAGCCACCCTCATTGCGGCCGACCAGGCCACCGAGATAACCGCCGGTGGCGTTGACGGAGCCAGTGGCGAAGAAGCTGCTCGCGATGGTGCCGCCACGGTTGTAGCCGACCAGCCCGCCGTAATTGGCTCCGCCCGCGTAGTTGGTGATAGTGCCCAGGCTCGAGGAGTCGGCGATGAAACCAGCGGCACTGCCGCCCGTGCCGTCGCCGTTGTTGATCCCGACCAGTCCGCCCACGCTGCCGGACAGGTTGTGCGACATGCGGTTCATCAGGCTGACGTTGGTCTGACTGTTGATCACGCGGCCGAAGTTCTCGCCGACCAGACCGCCGACGGCCTGGCTGTAGTCGTTGCCCGACACGGTGCCTGCCACCTTGGCGGTGTCGATGGTGCCGAAATTCATCCCGACCAGGCCGCCCGTCGTGGCGCCGCTGCTGCCGTAGACGTTGCCGTCCACCTTCACGCCGGTGACGTTGACGTTGTTGATCTGGCCGAAGTTCGCGCCCGCCAGCCCGCCCACCAGCGCAATCCCGCCCGCGGGCCAGCCGGAGGGGCCGACGGCCGTAAGCGAAGCCAGGTTCAGGTTGCTGATGCGGCCGGACGAGATGCCGAACAGGCCGACATACGGCCCCGTGCCGCTCACCCTGATGTCGCTCAGCGTATGGCCCAGGCCCTCGAAGATGCCGGAGAAGACCTGGCTGGAACCGATCGGCGTCATGTAGGCACCGCGAAAATCGGTGCCGACCACGTAATAACCGCCCAGGTTGTTGTTGACGTTCTGCAACTGGGAGAAATTCTGGATCACGTCATAGAAGTAGCCGTTCGACTTGAACGAGGCACCGGTGCCGGACAACGTCACCACGGCGCCGTTGTTCAGCTTCAGGGCATTGCCCGCGCCATAGTTGATCTCCATGCCGGAGCCCGCGCCGCTGGCCGTCAGCGCGACGCCGTTGATGTTGACGTCGCCGGCCGCGGTCAGCGCCAGCTTGTTGCCGCTGCTCCAGGCCACGGGCGCGTAGACCGAGAGATTGCCAGTATTGCTGACCAACTCGACATTGGTGGTGCCCAGGCTGCGTGCCAGCGTGTCGGCCGTTACGGTGCTGCCGCCTGCGCTGCCCGTCTGCCTGACGCTGGCCTCGGCCGTGCCGATGCGCCAGGTGCCGGTCTGGCCATAGCTGGCCTGGGTACTGACCTGCGTACCCACCAGCACCTGCACGTCGGCGCCCTTGGTCTCGACGACGCCGCCGTTGCCCGGGCCGGACAGCGCGCTGGCGTTGAGGCTGCCGGCCACGCGCACGGTGCCGGCGTCGCCGCCGTCCAGCGTGATCCTGCCGGCGTAGCCGGCCAGGGTCTTGGCCTCGACGACGCCCGTGTTGTTGACCACCGCCTGCTGCAGGCTGCCGGCCGCCTGCGCCGTCATCAGTACCTGCCCGCCATTGGCGCGCAGCACGCCGCCGTTCTGCGCCACCGCGCTCAGCGCGGCGCCGTTGACCTGCAGGTTGAGCAGGCCGCTGCCATCGAAGCTGACGGTGAAGTCGTTGCCGGCGCCCAGCGCCACGCGGCCCAGCAGGGCCTGGATCGTGCCGGTGTTGTTGAC
Organism: Cupriavidus sp. FW216-B1; assembly: GCF_058789195.1. Lineage (NCBI taxonomy): Bacteria > Pseudomonadati > Pseudomonadota > Betaproteobacteria > Burkholderiales > Burkholderiaceae > Cupriavidus > Cupriavidus sp. FW216-B1. The sequence continues at coordinate 115,818 of NZ_JBYTEL010000016.1, forward strand.
GTTCGTGCCCAGCAGCGCCACGCTGCCGCCCGGCGCGGCATTGATCGTGCCGTAGTTCCATACCTGCGCGCCGGTGCTGCCCGCGAAGCGGTAATTGCCGTTGAGGAAGTCGGCGTCGCTGATGCCTTGCGCCGAGGCCACCAGCCCGCCGACGTTGACCTGGGCGGTCCGGCCGAACAGCATGCCGTTGGGATTGACCAGGAACACGCGGCCATTGGCATCCAGCGCGCCATCGATGTTGCTGGTGGCCGCCGTGACCACGCGGTTCAACACCACCGAGGTATTGGCGGGCTGGTTGAAGGCGACGCGTTCGGCCGCGCCGATGTTGAATTCGTTCCAGTTGACGATCAGCTTGTCGGACTGCTGATTGACCGTCATGTTCCTGCCGCCGTTGTAGACCTGCACGTCGCCGCTGCCGGACACGATCGACTGCCCGGTCGGCAACGCATGCGCCGTGGCCAGCGCCCCCAGCCCGAGCACCACGGCGGCCGCCGCGATGGCGCGCTTTGCGCTGCCCGGCTTGCCGTGGCGGCGCGTTCCTTCGCTGGCGACGTTCCAGCAACCCTGAGATTGGTTCCAGACCAATGCGTAGTTCTTGTTCATGACTTCTTCCTTGTTTGTCAGACACTGCCATCTGCCCGGCAGCATGGGTACGACATCGATGCCGCGCGGCGGACATCCGCCGCTCAAAAGTACTGCGCCCCCTGCACCCAGATCCGCGGGCTGCGCACCGGCCCGCCGCTTTCGTCGCGCTGGCCCACCGGCCACGCGAGCGCCACGCTGACCTGATGCCCGTCGCCGGTCCAGCCGGCACCGACTCCGGCGGCGGTCAGCCGGCGCTGGTTGTTCCCGGTGGACCAGGGATGGCGGTTGATGTCGACCTCGCTGCGGTCGACGAAGGCGCTGAACTGCCAGCCGGCAAAGGGCATGTAGCGCAGCTCCAGGCTGGCCTGCCAGCCCTGGTCGCCGGTGCCGGCGCCGAGCGCGTAGCCGCGCACGCCGTAGGGCCCGCCCATGCCGAATTTCTCGGAGCCGTCGAGATTGCCCGAGGCCCATTGCGCGTTGAACTGGCCATAAAGCTGGAAGCGCTGGCTCAGCCGCTGCAGCCGCGCGGCGTTCAGGCTCAGCTTGCTGAAGCGGCCGGCCGCATGGGCGGTGAAGCCGTCCACGTAACTCGTGTAGGGATCGTCCAGGCGCAGCCGCCCGCGGCTAACGCTCACCGACACCATGCTCTGCCCGCCGCCGAACAACCCGTCCTGGTTGTTGGCGTTCACGCCCAGCGTCCATGATTCGACGCGCTTGGGGTTGGTCACCTCGAACAGGTCCATGTCGTCGCGCAGCCGCTTGTCGTCGTATTGCAGTTGCGCGTTCACGTTGAACGCGCGGCCGCGCAGCAGCGGCTGGGTGATGAAGGCGCTGCGGATGCTGGCCTTGCCGTGCGCATCCAGCACCGCGAAATCCCGCGCCAGGTGGTAGCGCATCTCGGAGTACGCCACGCCCGCGCGCGTGAGCCAAGGGCCGAACGGCACCTGGTAGCCGGCGCGGTAGTAGCGCTGCCGCTTGTCGCTGCCCAGCACGCGCAGGCTCAACTGGTCGCCGAGCCGCAGCGGGCTGTTGAGATAGAGGCTGCCACCGAGGCGGTATTCGCCGGTGTAGTAGCCGCCGTAGTTGTCCGCCTCCACGCTGCCGCTGACCAGCGGCAGCGGTGCCGCGTCGACCACGAGGTCGGTGGCGCCGCGCTCGGCGCCGGGGCGCAGCGTGCCGCGCACCTGCACGCCAGGCAGGTCATTGAGCAGCAGCAGGCGGCTTTCCAGCGCGGCGGCCTGCACGGCGTCGCCGCCCCTGAGCGCCGCGAGCGGCTGGCGCAGCACGCCGTCGAGCACGCGCGACTGGTTCTGCAATTCGACCTGCCCGTAGCGGCCCTCCATCACTTCGATCAGGACCACGCCGTCCTCGATGTCCTGGCGCGGCAGGAACGCGCGCGCCAGCACGTAGCCGTGTTCGTGGTAGTACGCGGTGATGCGGTCGGCCGCGGCGCGCAGGCCGGCAAGGTCCTGCTCGCTGCCGTGCAGGTCGCGCAGCAGCACCAGTAGTTGCGCCGACGCGAACGCCTGGTTGCCGGTGATGCGGAAACCCTGCACCGTCATGCGCAGGCCCGGCTCGGCGGGCGCGGCCGGGCGCGCCGGCGCCTGGGGCATATCCAGTTCCAGGTCCGATGGCGCCGGCAGGCCGGGGCGCACCGTTTCCAGGTCGCGCATGGTCTGCCCGGCGTTGGGAATACTGGGTGCGTTTGGAGCACCGGGCGCCTGCGCCCACGCGGCCACCGGCAGCGCCAGCGCCGCGCCGAATGCGCACAGGCCCGGGATACCAATCATTTGTCTTGCTTTCACATTGACCATCGTCGATTCACCTGCGCCGCGCGGACCATCCGGGCGGACCTACGGCCTGGCGCTCGCGCTCCCGCCGACCAGTTCCCCACCGTCCTTCGCCACCTCGTAGCGCACCTGCGCTTCGCCGCTCCCCTTCAGGCCGGGCAGCGCGATGCGCGTGACGCCGAGCGGCGCCAGCGTCTGGCCGTCCAGTTCCACCGCGGCAGCGCCGCGCGTGACCGTCATCTGCGCGAGCGAGACGTAATACGGCGTGGGGTTGTCCGCCTCCAGTACCGCGTCGCCGGGCGCGGGCGCGCCGCCGAGGCGCCACGTCACGCGCGAGACCGCTTCGTCGGCGCTGCCGGGCAGGCCGGCGGGCCGGTACAGCAGCTTCATGCGCGAACGGTACGACAGCCGCAGCAGGTTGCGGCTGTCCTCGGGCAGCGTCGGCACTTCGAGGAAGTTGAGCCAGAACACCGATTCGCGGTCCCCCGGCAGCGGCTCGCCGGTATGCCTGAGGCGCAGCACGGACTTGTGCTCGGGGTCCAGCCGGAACATCGGCGGCGCCAGCACGAACGGCACGCTGAGCCTGGCGGGATCGGCATCGGGGTCGCCGCGGTCCAGCCAGGCCTGCACCAGGATCGGGCTGCGGCCCTTGTTGCCCACCTGCACGGTCAACTCCTTCGCGCCGGCGGGATAGATAAAGCGCGTTCCCACCACCGACAGCGCCGCCGCGGCCCAGCCCGGCGCCAGCAGCGACAGCGCCACCAGCACCGCCAGCACGTGCCGCCGCCGTATGCCTGTCTTCGTTCCTGTGTTCATCGCGCCTCCGGGTCCGTTGTCTGCCTACTGCCGTGCCGCGACCTTGCCGCCCTCGGCGCCGCCGGCCGGAATCGGCCTGCACTCGAGGTCCAGCGTTGCGTAGCCCTTGCCGGCGCTGGTTTCGCGCGCCGGCAGCGTGTAGTCGATGGCGCAGCGCTGGTCCGGCTTGCTGCCCCATTCGACGCGGATGGTGCCGTGGTCCTTCTCGCTGCGGATCACCAGGCGGCTGCCCTGGCCGACCGCGCCCACGGATGCGTTGGTCTCGGTGTCGATCACGCTGGCGGCGAACGGCAGCGGCTCGCCGCTGGGCGTGCGGCTGTCGATCAGCACGGCGCGCGCGCGGCGCGTCTCGTAGGAAAGCATCACCACCGCGCCGGCGCGCGGCGCCACGCTGCGCGAGGTGGTCTTCAGCTCCACATCGTCGGCCATGCCCTTCGGATCGAGGTCGACGCTGTTGAGCTGATAGGGCGTGAGGCTCGGCACGATCGCGTAGCCGCGCCCGTCGATGGTCGCGCCGCCGGAGTTGACCGTCGCGCCGGTGGCATCGGGCGCCTTCACCACGCCGATGGTCTCGCCCAGCGTCTGGGCCGCCGAAAGGCCGCCCGGGTGCAGGACCAGCGCGCCCATGGCATTGGCCGACGCCTGGCGGTAGCCTTGCCCCTGCGCGATGCTCGCGCCCACCGTGGCACGCGAGGCGCGGTAGCTGATGCTGGCGTTGCCCGAGGTCGCGTTGCGGTTGTTGTCGTAGGTGCCGGACACCGAATACGACGCCGTGCCACGCTCGTTGAGCGCGCCCGACACGCCGGTGGACACCTGGGCGCCGCGGTCGCTGTCGTGCGTGAAGAAGGTGTTCATGAGCGGCGTGGTGCGGGAGCCGCCGCGGCCGAGCGGAATCGAGAGATTCACACTGACCAGCGTGCTCTTGGGCGTGACGCTGGGACTCATGAAGCTGCCGCCGCCGGTGTAGGGCACGCTGGTGCCGGCCGACACGTTCTGCACGCGCTGCACGGACACCGAGTAGGTGATGCCGCGCCACTGGTTGCTGTAGCCGAGCGTGAAGCTCAGCGCCTGTCCGCGCTGGTTCCAGTACTGCAGCGAGGAGCCGTTGAGATAGACACTGCCGCCGCTGGTGCCGAGCTGCTGGCTGACGTTGGCGTCCATGCGCGCGCGCATGCGCGCGAACGAGTCGGTCGGCACGCCGCGCTCGGTCAGGTCGTGCAGGCTCAGCGCGTCGCGCAGGCCGAGATAACCGCCGGTGGAGTAGCGGTAGGCCGCCAGCGAGAAATTGGTGCCGCTGTTGGCGATGTTCTTGCTGTACGACAGCCGGAAGCTGGCGCCGCGCTTGCTTTCTCCGTTCGCCAGCCCGGTCCTGGCATAGGTCACGTCGGCGCCGAAACCGCCCAGCGGCGTGTTGAACGCCGCGCCCACCAGCCCGGACATGTAGTTGGTGGCGAAAGCCATGCCGCCGTAGCCGGTCACCATGTTGTTGATGCCGTGCTGCACCGTGCCCTGCACGATGTACTTGCCGCTGCCTTGCAGCGAGAGATCGCTGGCGCGGCCGGCGGTCACGCTGTAGCGCGTGGAGCCGGGGCGCAGCAGTTGCACGGTGGTGGCGAACGGCACCACGAACGTGCGCTCCTGCCCGTTGGCCTCGGTCACGGTGACGTTGAGGTCGCCGCCATAGCTGGCCACCTGCAGGTCGTCGATCTCGAACGGGCCGGGCGCCACGGTAGTCTCGTAGACCAGGTAGCCGCGCTGGTGGACCGAAACCTTGGCGTTGGAAGCCGCGGTGCCGCGCACCACCGGCGCGTAATAGCGCTGCGCCTCGGGCAGCATGCGGTCGTCGCTGAACAGCGACGCGCCGCGGAACGACACCGAATCGAACAGCTCGCCGCTGGTCGCGCTCTCGCCCACGAGCAGTTGCGAGCGCAGCGCGGTCACGTCGGTCTGGCCGTAGATGAAACCGCGCTGGTAGTGCGTGCCGGTCTGCGGCGACCACGTCACGGCGCCGTTGTGACGCACCCGCACCGGTCCCAGGTTCATGCCCAGGTTCACGCCCGCGTAGCCGTTGGTGGTGTTGTGCCCCTGGCTCTCGGTGGTGAAGACGTTGGTGTTGTAGTTCAGCAGCAGCGCGGGCACGCCGCTGTCCCACTGCTGCGGGTCGACGTAGTTGGTGAGCCCGGTCAGCCGCAGGAAGTATTGCGGCACGGTCAGGTAGGCGCGCTGCTCGGCCTGGTCGTAGCTCAATTCGGCGCCGGGGATGTAGCGCGAGATCTCGTCGCAGACCGCCCCTTCGGGCACCGGGTCCGGCACGTGCTGCGGATCCTGGCCGCGCGCCGCCTTGGCGAGGTCCACGCCGGCACGCGTCAGCAATTCGCGGCTGTAGCACGGCTGCGCGCTTTCCTTGCCGGGCACCTGTCTGAACTCGATGTCCTCGGTGCCGCGCCATTGGCCGTTGACCAGCAGCTCCGTGCGGTAGCGGCCGGGCGCCACGATGTCGGGCCGCTCGAAGCGGCTGGTGTCGATGGCGAAACCGTCGCCGCCCTGCACCAGCATGTAGGAATCGAACAGCACCGGCCTGGCGGCAAGCTGAAGCGCCGCGGTATCGGCCGTATCGGTGACGGCGGCGGCATCGCCGTCGCCGCGGTCCTGGCCGCGCTCCGCGCGCTCCTCGCGCGCCAGCCGCTCGCCCACCTGCGCGGTGGTGTCCACGGGCTGGCGCGGACCCACGCCCTGGCCCACCATCGTGGCCGCGGCCCATGCGGTCGGCGACATCGCGATCGCCGCCGCGGCGCTGACCAGGCGTGGCACGAAACGCTCGAGCCGCGACGGCGGCGGAGCGGCCACCGCGCGGGGCCGCTGGGGCCGGCGAGGAAGGACGATGTAGGCAGGACGGGGAGAATACATGGCCGACGGGACTTTCCTGGATTCGAATTGGGAGTCCGCCATGTTGCGCAAGCGGCGGAAGGAGCGGGGCGCGATAGCTTCAGTTCGCCAGGGTCCGCTCTTCTATCGAGCGGCCGCCATAGTCGTTGATGACCTCGAAGCGGACCGACGCTTTGGCATGATTGCCAGGCTTGGTATCGGGCAGGGCAATGGTCTGCGTGGCAAGCGGCGCGACCATGCCGCCGGGCACCAGCACGGACTTGCCGTCCAGCGTGGCTTCGACGAACCCGAACGAAACGTAATACGGCGTGGGATTGCTCGCTTGCACCGCAAGCTGCTTGCCGGACTTGCCGTCGGTCCGGTCCACGCTGGCCAGCTTCCAGGTGAGCCTGGCGGCGGCGGCGTCCACGTCCTTGAGCTGCACCGGCCGGAAGAACACCTTGATGCGGCTGCGGAAAGCGAACTGCAGCACGTTCTCCGCGCCCTCCTGTTTCGAAGGCACTTCCAGCACGTTGAGCCAGAACAGCGACTCGCGGTCCGCGGGCAGCGCCTCGCCCGTGTAGGAAATGCGCAAGACCATGCCCTTGCTCGGCTCCACGCGGGAAACGGACGGCGCGAGCACGAACGGCACCCGCACCTGCTCGGGCGGAACGTCCGCGTGGCCGTCGTCGACCCAGCTTTGCACCAGCACGGGCGCGGCGCTGGGATTGTTGATGCGCAGCGTGACTTCGCGGGAGTCCGCGGGGAACACTACGCGGGTCCCCTGGATGACAATGGCCGCCTGCGCCGGCGCGGCGAGGGCGGAGAGCGCCATGACGCCGGCTGCGGCGAGGCGGAAAGACAGGTGTGCGACCGACGTCATGGCGTTCACGGGATCAGGATCCTGACCCGGCTCAGTTGTAGACCATCGTGTAGCGGATGAACGTGTTGGCGGCGCCCGGCGTGATGGAGCCAGCCGTCTGCACGTACACGGCGCTGTAGGTCAGCGTGGCGGTGTTGCCCGAGATCGTGGCCGTCTGCGGCGTGGTCTGCGCCACGTTCAGCGGGATCTTGCCGGACGCGCCGTTGCCGGCATCGCTGACCTCGACCTGCACGCCCTTGGCCGCGCCGGTGCCCACCAGGATCAGGTTGCCTGTGTTGGGATCGATGTTGGACGAACCCGTATCGAAGGAGACCAGTGCCTTGCGGCCGTCGATGCAGTTCGTGCCGCCGCCCAGCGCCAGGCTGAACGGCACGGCGGTGCTGCGCGCATTCAGCCCGGTAAACACGTTCGGATTGATCGTACCCAGATCGACCAGGGTGTGATTGCCACCGCCCGGCTGATGGCCGTTGATGGTGCAGCTCACGTCCGTGATGCTGCCGGTGAAGTCGATCTGGCCGTCGAACGCGTGCGACAGCGACGGCGTCAGGGCGGCCAGGGCCACGCAGGTGGTGGCGAGGGATGCAACGATTGTGCGCTTCATGTGATTACCTTTTCAGGTTGAGGTGAGTGGAGCTATGACCGTCTTCGCCGCATCGCTCTCATGACCGCGCGGTGGCAACCGAACCGCTTCGCCGGCCATGGAAAATGGCCATGCCCGGTCTGGCATCTCGGCATTCGACGCTTCATTTCCGGGGAGATCCGCGGTGGCAACCACATCACTCTCCGGTAATGAAAATGTACTGTCCGGCGCGCATGAAGATTCCACGAAGCATCTCTTTGATATCGAGAAACGTCATTTTTTGATTGGTACTAATTCCAATGAATGCATAGGACGCGTACGACATAACGTGTCGATTCTTCTGAGACGCGCTTCGTAAACGTCTGTCTTTCTTGCGGCCGATGCGACCTTTACGTCGTCCTGTCTCACTGCTGCCAGTTGTCCTCGCGCCCAAAAGGAGACGACAGGCAGATATGCAGAAAATGGAAATCGAGATCAGAAGATTCACAGTGAAAAATCGAAACTTCCGAGTTATCCGCCGCATCGCCAAATTCATCATGCGTTGGCAGACTTCGGGCTCGCAGCGCGGCCCGGCGCGCTGCCCGACATGGAAAGACAACCAGGGGAAACAGGATGAAGACAGAAATGCTTGCCGCGGCGCTGTGCGCGCTGCTTGCCGCTCCCGCGGCATTCGCCGGACACGAGGCGCACTGGAGCTACTCGGGGCGCACCGGCGCCGAGCACTGGGCGGACCTCGACAAACGCTTTGCCGGCTGCCGCGGCGGCGCGGCGCAGTCGCCGGTGGACCTGGGCGGCGTGCAGGAAAAGGAAGACGGCGGCGAGGCGATGGCCTTCGCGTACCGCGGCGGCGCGGCGGAACTGGTCAACAACGGCCACACCATCCAGGCGAACCTGCGCGGCGCGGGCACGGCGCGCATCGACGGCGCGGCCTACCAGTTGCTACAGTTCCATTTCCATACGCCCAGCGAAACCACGTTCGACGGCAAGGCCTATCCGCTGGCCGCGCATCTGGTCCACAGGGATGCCGAGGGCCGGCTTGCGGTGGTGGCGGTGCTGTTCAGGCTGGGCGAGGAGAACGCGGCCCTGAAGCCGGTCTTCGCCAGCCTGCCCGCCCATAAGGGAGAAAAGCGGAAGCTGGCCGCGCTCGACCCGGCAGCGCTGCTGCCCGGCGCGCGCGGCTATTACGCCTACATGGGTTCGCTGACCACGCCGCCGTGCAGCGAAGGCGTGCGCTGGCGCGTGTTCAGGACGCCGCTGGAGATTTCCGCGGCGCAACTGGCGGCGTTCCGCGCGCTGTACCCAATGAACGCGCGCCCCGCGCAGCCGCTCAACGGACGCGAGATACGGTCCGGCGGCGCGGACTGAACGACAGCCCGCGCCGCCGAGGGGCGGGCCGGGCTAGCCCGCCAGCGCCCGTCCGACGATCAGCGGATCGGTCGGGCCGACCGCCTCGACGTCGCGGTTGGCATAGGGGAAACGCAGCAGCACGTGCCGCATCGCGTTCAGGCGCGCCCGCTTCTTGCAATCGGAGCGGATCACGGTCCACGGCGAATCGGCGGTGTCGGTGCGCGCGAACATCGTTTCCTTCGCTCGCGTGTAGGCGTCCCACTTGTCGAGCGAGGCGACGTCGACCGGGCTGAGCTTCCATTGCTTGAGCGGATGGATCTCGCGCTCGCGGAAGCGCCGGCGCTGCTCCTTCTGGCTGACCGAGAACCAGAACTTGAACAGGTGGATGCCGCTGCGCACCAGGTGCCGCTCGAACTCGGGCACCTGCATCAGGAAATCCTGGTATTCCTGCGGCGAGCAGAATCCCATCACGTGCTCCACGCCGGCGCGGTTGTACCAGGAGCGGTCGAACAGCACGATCTCGCCGGCCGAGGGCAGGTGCTGGACGTAGCGCTGGAAGTACCACTGGCCGCGCTCGGATTCGGTAGGCTTTTCCAGCGCCACCACGCGCGCGCCACGCGGGTTCAGGTGTTCCATGAAGCGTTTGATGGCGCCGCCCTTGCCGGCCGCGTCGCGCCCCTCGAACAGGATCACCACGCGCTGGCCGGTTTCCTTGACCCAGGCCTGCAGCTTCAGGAATTCCACCTGGAGCCGGTATTTCTGTTTCTCGTAATTGCGCCGCGACATCAGGTTCTGGTACGGATACAGGCCCTCGCGCCAGCCCGGCGACAGCTCGTGGTCTGGATGCCTGCGCTTGCCCACCTGCCAGGCGCCGGGATCGCCTTCGAGGATGAGGCTGCGCAGTTGCGCGGCTTCGTCGGGAGACATGCCGTCCATCAGCGTCCTGACCACGCCGAGCATGCCGTCCTCGCCCTCGGCGGTGGCCTGCGCGAGGATGTCCTGCATGCTGCTGGCCGCCAGTTGCGCGGCGGCGTCCACGGCGTCGATGACGGTGTTGCGCTCGGCCGAGCGCGGCGTGCGGGTCGGAATCACGTCGCCCTTGGCGACCGGACGCGCGTCGGCTGGCGGGTTGGCGGAATCGGGCTGGCCGGAGGGGGACGAATCGATGTTATGTACGTGTGCTGCCATAGCGGGTATCGGAAGGGTTGCGCGGTAGCGCGATGCCCGGGAACCCGGCAGCAACTCCGGCGGGAATCGGGAATCGCGAGTTTGATTATGCGCAAACACCGCCCGGCGGCTCTTGATGCAGATCATCAGCCGCCCCCAACGGCGCTCAGTCCGGCTGGATATGCGCCTCGGCGATGATCCTGGCGGCCTTGTCCATCTCCGACTTGATATGCGCGGCGAACTGCTCGGGCGTGCCGGCCACCACCTGCAGGCCGGCCTTCTCCAGCGTCTCGACCGACGACGGCTGGCGCAGCGCGGCCACGATCTCGGTGTTGAGCTTGGCCAGGATGTCCTTCGGCATGCCCGCCGGCCCGACGAAGCCGTACCACGACGATGCCGTGAAGCCCGGCACGCCGGCCGACGCCACCGTGGGCACGTCCGGCATCTGCGGCAGCGGCTTGTCGGCCGCCGTCGCCAGCGCAAGCAGCTTGCCGCTGCGGGTGTGCGGCGTGGCCGTGGGCAGCACGTCGAACTCGACCGAGACGCGCCCGCCGAGCAGGTCGGTATAGGAATTGGACGAGCCCTTGTAAGGCACGTGGACCATCTTGATGCCGGCCATGTACATGAACTGCTCCATCGCCAGGTGCTGGGACGAGCCGCTGCCACCCGAGGCGTAGCTGATGCTGTCCGGGTGCGCCTTGGCCAGCGCGATCAGCTCGCGCACGCTCTTGACCTTGAGCTGCGGGTTGGCCACCAGCAGCATCGGCGCGTTGACCGCCAGCGTGACCGGCGTGAAGTCGCGCACCGTGTCGTACGGCACGTTCTTGTAGAGGCTGGCATTGGCCGCGTGCGTGCCGGGCGAGGCGATGCCGAGCGTGTAGCCGTCCGGCGGCGCCTTGGCCACGAATTCCGTGCCGACCATGCCGTTGGCGCCCGGGCGGTTCTCCACCACCACCGGCTGGCCCCATTTCTCGGTCAGCTTCTGCCCGACCAGGCGCGCCAGCAGGTCGGTGCTGCCGCCGGCCACGTAGGGCACGATGATGCGGATCGGCTTGCGCGGGAAATCCTGCGCCGTGCCCTGCGCCGCGGCCAGCGGCGGCGCGGCCAGCGCGATGGCGGCCGCGGCCGCCAGTAGCGTCTTGATGTACATGTCTGTCTCCTGTCTGTAGTTATGTTGTCCTGCATTGCCGCGGCGGCGATCCGGCGCGGCTAGCCCGCTCCCCTACACATAGGCCGGCCCCTCGATCACCGGATGCGCGCGCAGGAAATCCTCGTCCACCTCGATGCCCAGCCCCGGCGCCTCGCCCGGCATGACGTTGCCATCCGCGTCGAGCCGGTCCGGCCGCGTGGTCAACTGGTCGCGGAACAGGTTTTCGCGAGCCACGTCGGCCTCGAAGTAACCGGGGTTCTCGATGGCCGACAGCAGGTGGATGCTGGCCGCCATGTTCAGCCCGCTGGCGGACGTGTGCGGATGGATGGCGAGCTTCTCGCCGGACGCCATCGCCGCGATGCGCAGGCCTTCGGTGATGCCGCCGGTCTTGGACAGGTCGGGCTGCAACACCTGCACCGATTCCTCGCGGATCAGGCGGTTGAACTCGAAGCGCGTGTAGTGGTTCTCGCCGGCGGCCAGCGGCACGCCGCCCAGCGCGGCGGCGTGGCGGTAGTCGCGATAGTCCTGCGGCGGGAACGGTTCCTCCAGCCACGCCACGTCCATCGCCACCAGCGCCGGCATCACGCGGCGCACGTCGTCGAGGCGGTAGCCGGTGTTGGCGTCCACCATGATCTTCAGCTCCGCGCCGAAGGCCCGGCGAATCGCCTCCAGCCGCTCCACGTCGCGCGCCACGCTGTCGCCGAAGCGCAGCTTCACCGCGCGGTAGCCCTGCGCGCGCAGCGCCGCCACCTCGTCCACCAGCGCCGCCGGCGGCTGGAAGCCGAGCGAGATGCCGCCGGCATAGGCCGGCACCGGCTTGCGGCTGCCGCCCAGCAGCTTGTACAGCGGCCAGCCCACCGCCTTGCCGCGGATGTCCCACAGCGCCTGGTCGATGCCGCTCATGGCCAGCGCGCACGCGGTGCCCATGCCGTGGCTGGCAAGCTGGCGCGCGTAGATGCGCGCCCACACGCCGACCACATCGTGCGCCTCCATGCCCGTCACCAGTTGGCGCAGCGTGGTGTTGATCAGCTGGGCGATCGCGCCGGGGCAGCGGCCGTGGTGCGATTCGCCCCAGCCCACCAGCCCGCCTTCGGTGATCACCTTGACGATCAGCGCGTCGCGCTTGACCGCGCGCCCGATGCCGAGCGTCACGCCCTGCCTGACCGGGAACGAGGTGGCAAACCCTTCCACGCTGACGATCTTCAGGCTCGATTGGGTATCAGGCACGTTGCACCTCCACGGCCCGGCGGCGGCTGGCATGGCCGTCCCAGACCTGCGGGTTGACCAGGAACTCGGGACGCTCGCCGGCAATGAGCTGCAGCAGCTGGCGCGCCGCGCCCGTGCTCATCTTCTCCGAACTCTCTTGCGTGAGCGACGCCGCGTGCGGGGTGAGCATTACGTTGTCGAGCGCCAGCAGCGGATGCGCGGGCGCCAGCGGCTGCCGCGCGAACACGTCGAGCGCGGCGCCGGCGATCCAGCCTTCGCCCAGCGCCCGCACCAGCGCGGCCTCGTCGACGACCTCGCCGCGCGCGGCGTTGACCAGGAACGCGCCCGGCTTCATCGCGCGCAGCCGCGCCGCGTCGAGCAGGTGATGGGTCTGCGGCGTCAGCGGGCAGTTCAACGAGACGAAATCGCTTCGCCGCAGCAGTTCGTCCAGCGTGACCCGCGAGACGAAGTCCGGCAGGCCGGCCTCGCCGGGCTGGCTGGCCAGCACGGTCATGCCGAACGCCCCGGCGCAGATGCGCGCGAGCCTGCCGCCGATATTGCCCAGGCCGACGATGCCAACCGTCTTGCCCGCCAGCTCGACGGTCGGCGCGCTGAGCGCGCGCGCCTCGGCCCAGCCCGCGCCGCGCAAAGCCGCGTCCATCATGCCGAAGCGCCGCGCCAGCGCGAGAAAGGCGCCGATGCAGTATTCGGCCACCGCCTGCGCGTTGGCGCCGGGCACGTTGGCCACCGGAATGCCGAGCGCGGTGGCGGCATCGACCGGAATCATGTCGAGCCCGGTGCCGTTGCGCACCACGCCCTTGAGCCGGGGCGCGCCGTCGAACAGGTCGGCGGGCAGGTGGCTGCGCACCAGCAGGTAGTCCGCGTCGCGCACCATGCGGCGCAGCGTGTCGGCGCCGGTGTCGGGCGCCACCACCAGTTCCGCCACCGGCGCCAGCAGGGCGGCGCCGGATGCGTGCATGGGCAGCGTGCAGAGAATGAGAGGTCGCGTCATGTGCGTTCTCCCGCTTCAGGCGACACGATATTTGCGCAGGACTTCGCGGTCGATCTCGATGCCCAGCCCCGGCCCGGTCGGCACCGCGACGATGCCGCGCGTGTGCGTGAGCGGCGTGGTGCTGAGCTCGTCGCGGAACGGGTTGAAGGTCTGCTCGTACTCCAGCATCGGATGCACCGGCACCAGGCAGGGCGGGCAGTTGGGCAGCGAGGCCAGGAAATGCATGGTGGCCGCCAGCCCGATGGCCGTGCCCCATGCGTGCGGCACGCACTGCACCGAATGCGCCTGCGCCAGCGTGGCGATCTTCTTGCACTCGGTGATGCCGCCGGCCGCGCACACGTCCGGCTGCACGATGTCCATCGCGCGCTTTTCCAGCAGATGGCGGAAGCTGAACTTGGTGAACTCGTTCTCGCCGCCGGCGATCGCCATGTCCAGCCGGCGCGACACCTCCACGTAGCCGTCCACGTCTTCCGGCGAGATCGGCTCCTCGAACCAGTGCACGTCGAGCTTCTCCAGCTCGCGGCCGATGTTGATGGCCTGCGGCACCGTGAAGCAGTGGTTGGCGTCCACCATCAACTGCACCTTGGGGCCGATGGCGTCGCGCACCGCGGCCACGCGCTCCAGGTCCTTGTGGATCGAGCCCAGGCCGATCTTCATCTTGATCGCGCCGAAGCCCTGCTCCACATAGCCCTGCGCTTCCTCCACGGCCTCTTCCACCAGGCGGTTCATGTCGCGGAAGTACAGGCCGGTGGCATAGGCCTGCAGCTCGGTGCGGAAGGCGCCGCCGATCAGCTTGTGGACGGGCTTGCCGCAGGCCTTGCCGATGATGTCCCACAGCGCGATGTCGATGCCGCTGATGGCCGAGATGTTCATCCCGGTCATGCCGTAGTCCTTGACCTTGTTGTACAGCTCCTCCCAGATCACCTCGACATCGAACGGGTCGCGCCCGATCACGGCGGCGCGCAGCACGGTCTCGACGATGGCGCGGTTCACCGCCGCCGGCCCGTAGCAATCGCCCCAGCCGACGATGCCCTCGTCGGTCACGATCTCCACCACCAGCGCGCCCTTGGTCTTGTAGTACCAGCCGCGCGAGGAGGTGAAGGGCTCGTCCACGTTCACCAGCAGCTGGTGCGTGATGACATCGGTAATTTTCATGTTCGCTTCGCTTCAGGACAGGTAGGCGGGCTCTCTGGCCCAGGGGGAAAACGCGGCCGGCACCAGGATCTTGTTCTCCTGGGTCAGCACCAGCGGCTGCACCTTGACGGCGTAGGCCTGCCACGCGGGATCGGCCAGCAGGCGCGCGCGCCGGGCGGCGCGGTCCTCGAGGTCCTGGTAGGCCCACAGGTGCACCACCTGGTTGAGCGGGCCCAGCTCGCTGGTGAAGTAGCCCAGCAGGTGGCCCAGGATGGGGCGCTGGATGGCGAGGCCCTCGGCCTCGTACATCCTCACGTAGGCCTGCGCCTTGCCGCAGTGGCAGGTGTAGACCCGCTCTTCCACAATCATCGTCGTCTCCTTTGTCTTCGCGTCGGTTCCTGGCGGTTCCCGGCAGTACCGCGCGAAGTCTATTTAAACTATAAACCTATATAGGACTACAGTGCTGCTAGTATAGACACGGAAACGAAACTGTCAAATGGCCATTGATGTGGCCGTTGATGGTTGCTTGAGACGAGGCGGTCCGGGCGCGGCAAGGCGCGCGCCGGCAGGATGGCCCGCAAGAAGAGGAAGAAAAGATGATGGAAGCACCTGGCGTGGATGCCATCGCGCAATGGCTGCCCGACACGCTGCGCGCGCGCGAGCGCTCCGGCCTGCCGAAATACCTGCAACTGCGCGACGCCGTGTCCGACGCGATCGACGACACGCGCCTGCGCGGCGGCGACAAGCTGCCGGCCGAGGAAACCCTGGCGCAGATCAGCGGCTTCAGCCTGGGCACCGTGCAGCGCGCGCTGGCCAGCCTCGCCGAGGACGGGCTGGTGGTGCGCCGGCAAGGCTCCGGCACCTTCGTGGCCGCCGGCGAGCGGCCCATGACGGCGCCCTTCTATCACTGCCGCTTCCTCGACGAAAGCAGCGGCGAGATCCTGCCGATCTTCTCGCACGCCATCGGCAAGCAGACCGTCACCGAGAGCGGCCCGTGGTCGGCGCACCTGCCCGGCGCCGCGTGGCACCGCGTGGACCGCATCTTCTCGGTCAACAACGAGTTCGACCTGTTCACCAGCTTCTACGTGGTGCAGGGCCGCTTTCCGGAACTGGAAGAGGAGCCGGTCGAGGCGCTCCAGGGCATCAACCTGAAGGAATTCCTCGCGCGCAAGGCGCGCCAGGCAGTCACGCACTTTGCCGAGACGCTGACGGTCGGCGTGTTCCCGCCGGCCGCGTGCCGCGCCATCGGCGTCAAGCCGGGCACCGCGGGCGCGACGCTGGAGATCCGCGCGTTCGACAAGCGCGGCGACGCGGTCTATTTCCAGACCATCGCGATCCCGCCCAATCCGCGCCGGCTGCTGCTATCCAACTGAGCGCCCGGCCACCGGCAGCTCGAAGCGGAATACCGCGCCCGCGCCTTCGCGCTCGAGCAGGCGGATCTGGCTGTGGTGCAGTTGCAGCATGCGCTGCACGATCAGCAGCCCCAGCCCGCCGCCGCGGTGCGCGCCCGCGCTGAAGGCGCGCTGGAACAAACGCTCGCGCAAGGCCGGCGCGATGCCGGGGCCGGTGTCGCTGACCGTGACCGACACCTTGCCGTCGCCCACGGCGAGGTCGACATCGACGGCGCCATGCGCGGGCGTGTGGCGGATGGCGTTGTCCAGCAGGTTGGTCAGCACGCGCTCGATCATGCCAAGGTCCGCCGTCACCGCGGGCAGCCGCGGCGGGATGCCGGCGCGCAACTGCACCTGGCGCGCCTCGGCCGGCAGCTCGAATTTCTGGAACACGTCCTGCAGCAGGTCCGCCAGCGAGAACGCTTCCAGCGCGGGCTGCACGATGCCGTGCTCCAGCCGCGCCAGCTCGAACAGCGACTGCGCCAGCCGCCCCACCTTCACGCTCTGCGCCAGCGCGATGGCGAGGTAGCGGCGGCGCTCGGCGTCGCCGAGCGTCTCGGCCTTGAGCGAGAGCGTTTCCAGATAGCCCTGCAGCGAGGTCAGCGGCGTGCGCAGGTCGTGCGAGATATTGGCCACCAGCTCGCGCCGCTCCTGGTCCTGCTTGGTCAGCGCGCGCCATTGCTCGGCGATGCGCCCGGCCATCTGCGCGAACGCGGCTTCGAGCGCGGCGATCTCGTCGCGGCTGCCCGCGGCGGACGCGCGCAACAGGCCCGGCTGCGCCGCGGGCGCGGTTTCCGGGTCGGCGTCGGCATTGAAGCGCCGCATGGCCTCGGTCAGCCGGCGCAGCGGCCGCGTGATCAGGCCGAACGCCACCAGCCCGGCCACGAGGCCCAGCGCCGCCACCAGCGCCATCGACCACAGCGTGGTGCGCAGCACCGAGCTGGCCGACACGCGCGCGGCCAGCTCGTCGTGCGTCTCGCCCAGCAGCACCACGTAGATATAGCCGCCCGAGCGCAGCGGCGCGGCGCTGAACACCTTGCGGCCGGTGGCGCTGCGCGGGTCGTCGCCGAGGATCGGCAGCGCGCCGCCGGCCAGCAGGCGGCGCACCGGCTGCAGGTCCACCTGCTCGCGCTGCAGGCGCCCGGCCGGCGCGTCGTGGCCCACGACATGCCCCTGGCCGTCGAGCAGGTAGACCTCCACGCTCGGGTTCACCACCATCAACTGGCCGAACAACTGGCGCAGCGCCTCGGGCTTGAGACCGTCGGCATCCATCAGCACGGCGTTGCGCGCGATGTGCGCGGCCAGCCCGCGCGAGAGATCCTGGATGACCTCCTTCTCGTGCATGTCGTTGGAGCGGACCTGCAGCCACGCCGAGGCGCCGCAGCAGGCCAGCAGCAGCACCGAGAACACCAGCGACAACCGCTGCGTGAGCGTGAGGCCGAAGCGCGGGCCGCGGCGCGCGGGCCGCTCCTGCGCGGCGCCGGTGGTTTCGGCCGCGCTCTCGGTGAGGGTGTTCATGTCGCGTCTCCCGGCGCGCCGGCGGGCCCGGCCGCCAGCTTGTAGCCGTGTCCCCACACCGTGAGGATGCGGCCGGGCTGCGCCGGATCGGCCTCGATCTTGGTGCGCAGCCGGTTGATGTGGGTGTTGACGGTGTGCTCGTAGCCTTCGTGCTGGTAGCCCCACACGGCGTTGAGCAGGTCCATGCGCGAGAACACCTTGCCCGGGTGGCGCGCGAAGAAATACAGCAGGTCGAACTCGCGCGGCGTCAGCTCGATGCGCCGGCCGTCCACGGTGGCCTCGCGCGCGATCGGGTCGATCGACAGCCCGCCCAGCACCAGGCTGCCCGCGTCCACGCGCAGGTCCTTCGCCAGCGCGTCCACCCGGCGCAGCAGCGCCTTGACGCGCGCCACCAGCTCCAGCACCGAGAACGGCTTGGCGAGGTAGTCGTCGGCGCCCAGCTCCAGCCCCAGGATGCGGTGCACCTCGCTGGAGCGCGCGCTGGTGATGATGATGGGGGTGTAGCGCGCCATCGCGCGGGCGCGCCGGCAGATCTCCAGCCCGTCCACGCCGGGCAGCATCAGGTCGAGGATCAGCGCGTCCCAGTTGCCCTGCTCGAGCAGGCGCAGGCCTTCGTTGCCGTCGGCGCTGTGCACGACTTCGTAGCGCTCGTCGCGCAGGTGCAGGCTGAGCACGTTGGCGATGTCGACGTCGTCTTCGACGATCAGGATGCGCTTGGGATGGTCCATTGGCGGCGATAGGAACGGTGAAAAGACGAAAAGGCGGATGGCGCCCGCGCAGCCATTGTGCAGAATTCCGCGCCGCCGAGTTATCACATTTAATTTAACCTTTCGTGAGGACTCCGGGATCGCGCCGGCCATAGGATGCGTCCATCGATTCGTGGAACCCACGCAAGGAGTACATCATGGGCAGCAGAAGGCGCTTTCTATTGTCGGGCGGTGCCGCCGTGGCGACCATCGCCGTGGCGGGCGGGTGGCGCGCCCTGGCGGCCGGCCCCGCCGGCGCGGGCAAGCCGGCCGAGGTCTTCGAGGTCATGAAGACCGACGCGCAGTGGCGCCAGCTGCTGACCCCGGCCCAGTACGAGGTGCTGCGCCAGGAAGGCACCGAGCGCCCCTACAGCAGCCCGCTCAACAACGAGCACCGCGCCGGCGTGTTCGCCTGCGCCGGCTGCCAGCTCGACCTGTTCTCCTCGCGCGCCAAGTTCGACAGCCATACCGGCTGGCCCAGCTTCTGGGCGCCGCTGGAGCACGCCGTGGGCACCACCGAGGACCGCAGCTTCGGCACCACGCGCACGGCGGTGCACTGCCGCCGCTGCGGCGGCCACCTCGGCCACGTGTTCGACGACGGCCCCAAGCCCACCGGCCTGCGCTACTGCATGAACGGCGTGGCGATGACCTTCCGCCCGCAGGCCGCCTGACGCGCCCGGCATACCACCACATCTGGACCACGCCATGTTTCTCATCGTACTCGCCTATCTCGGCGGCGCGCTCACCATCCTGAGCCCGTGCATCCTGCCCGTGCTGCCGTTCGTGTTCTCGCGCGCGGACCAGCCTTTCCTGCGCAGCGGCCTGCCGCTGCTGGCCGGCATGGGCCTGACCTTCGCCGCCGTGGCCACGCTGGCCGCGGTGGGCGGCGGCTGGGTGACGCAGGCCAACCAGTACGGCCGCTGGCTCGCCATCGCGCTGCTCGCCGTGTTCGGCCTGACGCTGCTGCTGCCGCGGCTGGCGGAGCGGCTGATGCACCCGCTGGTCAGCGCCGGCAGCCGCCTGTCGGCCTTCGCGCAGGCCGACGGGCAGGTGCGGCCCGGCTCGTCCTTCCTGCTCGGCATCGCCACCGGCCTGCTGTGGGCACCGTGCGCCGGCCCCATCCTCGGCCTCGTGCTGACCGGCGCCGCGCTGCGCGGCGCCAGCGCGGGCACCACGCTGCTGCTGGTGGCGTATGCGGCCGGCGCGGCCACCTCGCTGGCGGTGGCGCTGCTGATCGGCGGGCGCGTGTTCACCGCGATGAAGCGCTCGCTGGGCGCGGGCGAATGGCTGCGGCGCGGCATCGGCGCGGCCATGCTGCTGGGCGTGGTGGCGATCGGGCTGGGGCTGGACACCGGCGTGCTGGCGCGCGTGTCGACCGTGGCCACCGGCGGCATCGAGCAGCACCTGGTGGACCGGCTGGCGGGCAGCCCCGCGCCGGCGGCCGACACGGCTGGCGGCCCGGCCATGATGGCGGCCTCCAGCGCGATGATGCGCGCGGTCGGCGCAGACGCCGCCCCGGCGCTGCCGGTCGAAGGCCAGCTGCCCGCGCTGACGGGCGCCGTGCAGTGGCTGAACTCCCCGCCGCTCACCGCCGAAGCGCTGCGCGGCAAGGTGGTGCTGGTGGACTTCTGGACCTACTCCTGCATCAACTGCCTGCGCACCCTGCCCTACGTCAAGGCATGGGCGCAGAAGTACCGCGACCAGGGGCTGGTGGTGATCGGCGTGCACGCGCCGGAGTTCGCCTTCGAGCGCAACGTCGGCAATGTGCAGAAGGCCATGCGCGACCTCGGCATCGACTACCCGGTGGCCATCGACAACAACTACGCCATCTGGCGCGCCTTCAACAACCAGTACTGGCCGGCGCACTATTTCATCGATGCCAAGGGCCAGATCCGCTTCCACCATTTCGGCGAAGGCGAATACGCGCGCTCCGAGCAGGTGATCCGGCAACTGCTGGCCGAGGCCGGCCACGCCGGCGCGGCCACGGTCGCCACCGGCATCGGCGCGGCGTCCGAGCAAGGCGTGCAGATGGCTTCCGACAAGGCCGACGTGCGCTCGGGCGAAACCTACATCGGCTACGAGCGCGCCGAGCACTTCGCCTCGCCGGGCGGCCAGGCGCAGGACAAGCCGCGCACCTACGCCGCGCCGGCCCGGCCCGCGCTCAACGACTGGGGCCTGGCCGGCGACTGGACCGTCGGCGCGGAGCATGCCACGCTGGCCGGCAAGGACGGCCGCATCGTGTACCGCTTCCACGCGCGCGACCTGCACCTGGTGCTGGGCCCGGGCCAGGACGGCAAGCCGGTGCGCTTCCGCGTCAGCATAGACGGCACCGCGCCGGGCGACGCGCGCGGCATGGACGTGGCGGCGGACGGCAGCGGCACGGTCACGGAGCAGCGGCTGTACCAGCTCGTGCGCCAGCCCGGCACGGTCGCCGACCACACGTTTTCCATCGAATTCCTGGACCCGGGCGTGGAGGCGTATGCCTTTACGTTCGGCTGATTCCACCATGCAAACGCAGACGACACAGGCACGACTCACCGCATCACCGATGCGGCTCTGACTGCTGCCGGTTTGCTCCCCTCTCCCATGCAATGGGAGAGGGGCCGGGGGAGAGGGCAAGGGGCCCGCGTATGGCGAAGGCCATCACTTCGTGGCAGCGCCGACCCTCTCCCCCGCCCCTCTCCCGCAAGCGGGAGAGGGGAGAACACCAGCAGCAGGCAGACTTTCCGCCAGCAACCCGATCTCACCAAGGACAGACCATCATGCCCACGCAATCGACCACCTTCTTCTCCCGCCTGACGCGCTCGGCCGGAGCCAAGCTTGCCGGCGCGGCCATGCTCGCCGCGGGCCTGGTAGCCTGGCAAAGCGCCAACTCCGCCGAGGATGCCGTCAAGATCCCGCCGCCCGCGCAAGACGAAAAACCCGCCGCGCAGACCGAGACCGCGGTCTTCGCGGGCGGCTGCTTCTGGGGCGTGCAGGGCGTGTTCCAGCACGTGCGCGGCGTCAAGCAGGTCACTTCCGGCTACGCCGGCGGCGCGGCCGGCACGGCGCAGTACGAGACCGTGAGCGGCGGCAACACCGGCCATGCCGAATCGGTGCAAGTCACCTTCGATCCCGCCCAGGTCAGCTACGGCCGCCTGCTGCAGGTGTTCTTCTCGGTGGCGCACAACCCGACCCAGCTCGACTACCAGGGCCCGGACCACGGCACGCAATACCGCTCGGCGGTGTTCCCGCTCACCGCCGAGCAGCGCAGCGTGGCGCAGGCCTACATCGCCCAGCTTGGCAAGGCGCGCGTGTTCGGCGGCCCCATCGTCACCCGCGTGGAAGACTACAAGGCCTTCTACCCGGCCGAGGCCTACCACCAGAACTTCCTCACGCTGCATCCGGCCCATCCGTACATCGTGGTCAACGACCTGCCCAAGATCGGCTACCTCAAGCAGATGTTCCCGGACCTGTACCGCAACGACCCGGTGCTGCTGAAGGTGGCCGGCTCCTGACGCGCTGGCCGGTGCGCGCCGCCTTCAGCCCCGCGGCTGGAAGGCGGCCGCGCCCGCGTAGCGCGCCCGCGCGCCGAGCGCGCGCTCGATGCGGATCAGCTGGTTGTACTTGGCGGTGCGGTCCGAGCGCGAGACCGAGCCGGTCTTGATCTGCCCGCAGCCGGTCGCCACCGCCAGGTCGGCGATGCTGGTGTCCTCGGTCTCGCCGGAGCGGTGCGACATCACCGCCGCGTAGCCAGCCGCCCGCGCCACGCCCACGGTATCGAGCGTCTCGGTCAGCGTGCCGATCTGGTTGGCCTTGACCAGGATCGCATTGGCGACGCCGGCCTCGATGCCCTGCCGCAGCAGCGCGGCATTGGTGCAGAACACGTCGTCGCCCACCAGCTGGCAACGCCCGCCCAGCCGCGCGGTCAGCAGCTTCCAGCCGTCGAGGTCGTCCTCGGCCATGCCGTCCTCGATCGAGACGATCGGGTAGCGCGCCACCAGCCCCGCGAGGTAGTCCACCTGCGCCTCGGCGCTGCGCGTCACGCCCTCGCCGCGGTAGACGTAGCTGCCGTTCTCGTGGAACTCGCTGGCGGCGGGGTCGATGGCCAGCGCCACGTCCGTGCCGGCGCGGTAGCCGGCGCGCTCCACCGCGCGCAGGATGAAGTCCAGCGCCTCGTCCGCCGCGCGCAGGTCCGGCGCGAAGCCGCCCTCGTCGCCCACGTTGGTGTTGAAGCCCGCCGCCTTCAGGTCCAGCCGCAGCGTGTGGAAGACCTCCGAGGCCATGCGCACGCCTTCGGCAAAGTCCGGCGCGCCCACCGGCACGATCATGAATTCCTGGAAGTCGATGGCGTTGTCCGCATGCGCGCCGCCGCTGACGATGTTGATCATCGGCACCGGCAACACATGCGCCTGCGGCCCGCCGAGATGCGCGAACAACGCCTGCCGTCCCGACGCCGCCGCCGCGTGCGCCACCGCCAGCGACACGCCCAGCAGCGCGTTGGCGCCGAGCCTGCCCTTGTCCGGCGTGCCGTCCAGTGCGGTCATGATGCCGTCCACCCGCCGCTGGTCGCGCGCGTCCACGCCGGCCAGCGCCGCGCGCAGCTCGGTATTCACCGCCGCCACCGCGCGGCTCACGCCCTTGCCGAGATAACGCGCCGGGTCGCCGTCGCGCAGTTCCACCGCCTCGCGCGCGCCGGTGGATGCGCCCGAAGGCACCGTCGCCCGGCCTGTCGCGCCGTCGGCCAGCGTGACCTCCACCTCCACCGTGGGATTGCCACGGCTATCCAGCACCTCGTATCCCTGCACCTGACTGATCTCGCTCATCCTGCCGCTCCGTTGCCTGAAAGAAACCGCCTGCGGCGCCGCGGCTTCGTGAGCAATCTTCACGCTGACGGATGTTCCGCCGCGTGGGAGAAGCGCTCCTTCCCGCCACAACGCACTCGATGGATGGCATGTTAGGGAGAACAAGCCTCCGGCAAAACCAAGTTATTCTTCCCAATTCGTCAGTTTTTTGCATATTCACGCCATGCGGACCCTGCCCCCGATGTCCACGCTGCGCGCCTTCGAGGCCACCGCGCGCACCGGCTCCATCACCCGCGCGGCCGAGGAGCTGTGCCGCACGCACGGCGCCGTCAGCCGCCAGTTGCGCCAGTTGCAGGAACACGCCGGCACCACGCTGTTCGACAAGGACGGCACCGGCGTGCGCCTGAACGCGCGCGGCCAGGCCATGTACGACGTGGTGCGCGCCGTGTTCGACCAGCTCGAGCAGGGCTACGGCCGCCTGCTCGACCAGGCGCGCGGCCCCAGCCTGCACGTGGCCTGCAGCGCCACCTTCGCCATGCGCTGGCTGGTGCCGCACCTGGTGGACTTCTACCGGCTGCGGCCCGACATCCGCATCCGCCTGTCCATGACCTCCGCGCGCGAGATGCGCACCGAAGGCGCCGACGTGGTCATCGCCTGGGACCTCAGCGCCTACGCCGAGGCCGACCGCCGGCGCGCGCTCTACCTCGCGCCGGCCACCTTCGGCCCGGTGCGCGCGCCGGCGTACAAGACCCCGCTGCGCGCCGCCGTGCGCATCGCCCACGACTTCACCTCCAGCGCCTGGGACCAGTGGCAGCGGTTGTCCGGCAAGTCCATCGCGCACGGCGGCGAGCTCACCTTCCCGCACACCCACCTGTGCATCGAAGCCGCGCTCGCCGGCGCCGGCGTGGCGCTGGTCGAGCAACGCCTGATCCACAAGGAACTGCGCGACGGCCAGCTCGTCGCGCCGCACGGCTTCGTGCGCTTCGCGGGCGGGCTGATGGCGGTGCCCGCCGCGCGCGAACTGCCGCGGGACATGGATGTGTTCATCGGGTGGCTGCGGGGGACGTTGGGGGCGGAGGGGGAGGAAGGCGGATCATGAGGCTTCGAGCCGCGCGCCGGTTCGCTATATGATAGTCACCGTGTGCTGGCGCACCCGCGAAGCGGGTCCACTCTGGAAAACAGGTCTGCAAGCCATGAAACCCTCTCAGGCACTTGCCTCCCACCGCGAGGCGATCCGGCGCGTGGTGGAATCCCACCGGGCCCGCAATGCACGCGTCTTTGGTTCGGTCGTCCGCGGCGAAGATGCGGAAGGCAGCGACCTCGATATCCTGGTCGACCCGACACCGGAGACGACACTGTTCGATATCGGCGCCATCAGGCATGAATTGCTTCAACTGCTCGGCGTGCCCGTCGACGTGCTGACGCCGAAGGCGCTGCCCGAGAAATTCCGGGACATCGTGCTTGCCGAAGCGGTGCCGGTATGAGCCGGGACAAGCAACGGCTGGCCGATTATCTGGAGCACGTTCTGCAAGCCATCGACCGGATTGCCCGCTACACGAAGGGGATGGACGAGATGGCGTTCCTTGCGAACGAAATGGCGCAGGACGCGGTAGTCCGCAACATCGAGATCATCGGAGAAGCGAGCCACAACATCGAGGACCACTATCCGGAATTCGCGGCGGCGCACCCTGAGTTGCCGCTGGCCTTCGCCTATCAGATGCGCAATGCGGTGGCGCACGGCTATTTCGCGGTCGATCTGGAAATTGTGTGGAAAACCCTCCAGAACGACCTTCCCGGGCTGCGCCGGCAAGTGGAAATATCGCGCCAGTCTCTTCGCCAGGATATTGGCTGACCGGCTGCTCCTCGCCCACGGCCGCGAGCCGGACCGCGCGACCGCCCGCCCGACACCGCCATATTGCACTTCGGAACACCGCCCGGAACGCGGGAATGAGACAATGGCGCAGCCTTTTTCCGCTCTCATTCCAGCCGCCATGTTCCACCTCCCCACCGACGCCACCCCGCAATCCAAGTCCGCGCAATACCAGGAACTGGTGGCGCAGGCCCGCGCACTGCTGGCCGACGAGACCGACCGCATCGCCAATGCCGCGAATTTCTCGGCGCTGGTCTATCACTCGCTGCAAGACCTGAACTGGGCGGGCTTCTATTTCCATGACGGCCGGGAACTGGTGGTCGGGCCGTTCCAGGGCAAGCCGGCCTGCGTGCGCATCGCGCTGGGCCGGGGCGTGTGCGGCACCGCCGCGCAGACCCGCGCCACCCAGATCGTGCCGGACGTGCATGCGTTTGCCGGACATATCGCCTGCGACGCCGCCTCGCAATCGGAAATCGTGGTGCCGCTGGTTGCCGCCGACGGCACGCTGATCGGCGTGTGGGACGTGGACAGCCCGGTCGCGGGCCGCTTCGACAACGAGGACGCCGCCGGCATGGAAGCGCTGTGCCGGGTCTTCGTGGAACTGGGCTGGTCGCGCGCCTGACCCGCTGCCGGTAGCGGCGCGACCGGCCATGCTGGCCGCGCCGCCAAACAACAACAACAACAACAACAACAACAAGCACCGATCCGCCATCCATCCGTGACCACCCAAGCCGCCGGCACCCGCCACCCCGTCGCCGCGTTCTATCTGTACTACATCGCGCTGTACGCGCCGGTCGCCATCACCATCAGCTTCTTCCCGCTGTGGATCCGCGCGCAGGGCCTGGACGACCGGCAGACCGGGCTGGTGATGGCGCTCGGCGCCGCGCTGGCGGTGCTGGTCAATCCGGCGGTAGGCGCCATCGCCGACCAGTACCGCAGCCGCAAGGCCATCCTGCTGGCGCTGGTGGGCGGCTCGGTGCTCAGCGCCGGGCTGCTGTTCAGCGCCGAGGGCTTCGTCGGCGTGCTGCTGGTGTTCCTCGCCACCAAAGCCTTCTCGGCCAGCCTGATTCCGTTGAGCGAATCGATGGCGCTGGCCGGCGTGCCGCGCTACGGCCTCGATTTCGGCCGGCTGCGCAGCGCGGGCTCGATGTCGGTGGTGGCGGTGTCGGTGGCGCTGGGCTGGCTGGTGGACCGCGCCGGCACCGAAGTGATCGCGATCGCCTTCCTTGTGACCTATCTCGGGCAGGGCATCCTGGCGCTGATGCTGCCCAATGACGACATCGCCGTGCGCCACACGGTCAAGGGACCGCTGCTGCAGGTGCTGCAAGTGCCCGGCTTTTCGCTGTTCCTGGCCAGCGCGGCGGTCTCGCAGGCCTGCCACGGCTTCTTCTACAGCTACAGCGCGCTGTACTGGAAAAGCGTGGGATTTTCCGCCTCTACCATCGGCTACCTGTGGGCGCTCGGCGTGCTGGCCGAGATCACGGCGTTCACCTGCGGCTCGCTGCTGGCCGCGCGCATCTCGCCGCCGGCGCTAATCGCGCTGGCCTGCGCGGCGGGCGTGCTGCGCTGGTCGCTGACCGGCCTGGCGCAGACCCCCGGCGTGGCGATGCTCGCGCAGCTGCTGCAAGGCGCCACGCTCGGCTTCACGCAGCTTGGCGCGGCGCAGTACGTGCGCACGCGCGTGCCCGCGCAGGTGCTCTCCAGCGGCACGGGACTCTACGCCGCCTGCACCGGCCTGCTGACGGCGGCCTGCGTGTTCGCGGGCAGCTTCCTGTTCGCCAGCGTGGGCGGGCGGGCGTTCCTGCTCACGGCGGCGATGTGCGCGGTCGGGCTGGCGGCGGCGCTGGTGCTGCGGGCGCGGGAAGCACGCTTGATGGACGTGGCCGGCGCGGGCTGACCGCCTGGGCCTGGGTTTCTGGATTGGGCTAGTCTGCCTGGATTTGCGCTGATTTCGAAGATTCGGAAGCTTGGATTTGACGTCAACTGCTGAACGTCAAAGTCAACTTCTGAACGTCAACTTCTGAACGTCAAAGTCAAAGGCTTTCGCTCCCCCGGTGAACTGACCCCCTAAAGTTGGACGGTCGGTGACGCTAGGCGCCGAAGGGCTGGGTCCTGTATTGCACAGGAC
>NZ_JBYTEL010000017.1:0-138643 GCF_058789195.1 Cupriavidus sp. FW216-B1
TTACCGCTTGCCCTGGTCAATCTCGGGCTCTCGGGATTGCTCCCTCAAGCCCCTCCCTTCAGGGAGGGGTTATTGACGCCCGGCGACTTCCTCTTGGATGCCGCCAATTGAAACAGCGAAAGCCCCAACGCAGAGGGTCGAAAGCTATGCGATTTTCGAGAGCATTCCGCTTTAAATCGCCTATCTGCCTTCGATGAGGTCCTCGCGCATCGCCCGCCCCTCGGGCCGCTGACCTCGACTCGTTCGACTACCTGGCGAAGACCTCTTCGACCCTCTCTCTATGGCGTCTCGTGGCCAAGAACGGGTTTTTGACCGAAAGCTGGCATTTTGAGTGCGCCTTTCCGAGATCAACTCAATATCGTGATATTGGCGTCGAACGGAACAGCGAAAGCGCATTCGCATTTTTGCCGAATGCTCACGAAGATCGCATAGCTTTCGCTCCACACGCGGCGATCAAGCCCGCCAACAATAGCGGGCATGGATCCAGTAGCCGCCAACCACCCTTTCCTGCAGTTGAGTCAACTCGAAGAGAGCGCCGTCGCGATGTTCTTCGAGTCGCTGTCTCCCATTCGCCCGCACTTCGAGGCGCCCGACGTCGCCGAGATCATGATCAACAACCACCGCAGCGTATGGATTGAGCGACGAGGCGAGCTGCTCCGGCTGGATATCGAACTCGAACCAGCCAAGGTCGAAGGCGCAGTGCGCGCCCTGGCCTCGTCAGTGCAGAAGTCCGCCGTCCGCGGCACGTCCCAGGGGATCATCAACGCTGGCCACAAGGGCTTGCGTATCGCCGCGGTCATGCAGCCGACTGCGATCGACGGCCACGCGCTGAGTATCCGGCGGCATCGGGATACAAAGCTGAGCCTCGCCGACTACGCACAAGCCGGCGCCTTCTCGTTGCGCCACGCCCGAAGCGCCGAGGCCGATCGGCCTATCTTCAACGGAGTCGTCGAAGACGAAGCGTTGGCGGACGCTCTGACACAGTTGGTAGTTCGCCGGAAAAGCGTTCTGGTCGCCGGCGGTACTTCATCCGGGAAGACCACCTTCCTGAACGCACTCGTCGAAGTGATCCCGCCATCCGAGCGGGTCGTGACAATCGAAGACACGATGGAACTCAAGCCGCAAGTACCGAACACGGTCCGGCTGCTTTCGAACACCGACAAGAATGTCACGACGCAGCAACTCGTCGCGCTGAGCTTGCGCTTTCGGCCTGACCGGATTCTCGTGGGCGAAGTCCGCGGTGGAGAAGCGTTCGACCTGCTTCAGGCCCTCAATACCGGACATGACGGCGGTATGGCGTCCCTTCACGCCAACAGCGCGCCTGCGGCGCTGGCCCGGCTGGAAAGCTTGGCCATGCTCGGCATCCCCCAAGGCTCCCGCTGGGAACTCGACGACATGCGGAAGCTGATCGCCGAGAGTTTCAACTATGTGGTGCACATGCGCCGCACGGGAGAGACCAGACACGTTTCCGAGATCGTCGAGATCAAGGGAGCGCGCAAGAACGGATATGACCTCCAACGCGTTTTTTGACCACGAAACCAAATCATGCTGAATCGCACCTTCCACCGCACTGCACCGATCGTTCGCGAATACACCGCCCCGGTCGTATTGCTGGCCGCGCTTCTCACCGTCGCTCCCCCCGCTTTCGCCCAAGAGATTGCCGCCTTCTCGAATCTCGGGATCTTCGTCTGCGGTCTTGCGACGTTTATCAACACGAAGTACCTATTCGTTGGCGGTCTCGTCCTCTTGGTCTTCGGTTTTATTTCTTACGCTGCCTCCGAATCCACGCTGATAAAGGTTCTGTCGGTCCTGATCATGGGTGTCGGCCTCGCGGCTGCGGCGCCGTCGATCATGAAGCAGTTCGGCATTGGTGCCGCCTGCACGGGGTTCTAGCATGCGCGAGCACCATGTCAGCATTGGGCTCTCCCGCCCACGGCAGATTGGGGGAGCAGTTCGGAGCCTGGCCCTCGCGAATTGGCTGATCGTTGCGCTGCTGGTGTACATCACCTTCCGAAGCGGCTGGAAGATTCCGACGGCCTTCGTTGTGCTCGGCATGTTCTCCCACTGGCTGCTCGCCTGGCTCACATCACGCGACCCTTGGTGGAATCAGGTGCTCAACGTCTACAACCAGTATGGCGATCTGTATGAATCGACGCCGTGGCATGGCAAGTTGCACTCCCTGTTCCGCCGGCCCTACGGCTTTGACAGCGACCTGCCATGCTGAAGCGACGCCCGCTGTATGAGATCGTGCCGTGGCTGACCTCGATCACGCCTGAGCTGATCCTGAACAAGGACGGCTCGCTGCTCGCTACCTACGATTTTGAGGGGGTCGATGCTGACTCGCCGAACGCAGGCGATATCAGTTCCGCACGCGATCAACTCGACCAGGCGTGTAAGAGCTTCGACCATCGGATCACTGCATGGTGGCGGCTTCGACACCGGCGTGCCAAAGACTACGTGGGCGGCGAGTTCTCCGAAGGCGCCGATGCGCGCCTCGACGCACTGAACCGCGCGCACATGACCACCGGCAAATACTTCCGGAATACCCATTCCCTGGCGCTGGCCTATACGCCGGAAACCGGCATCGCCAAGTTCTTCGACAAGGTCGGCTTCCACATGACCACCGGCGGCAAGAGCATCTATGCCGCAATTTTCGAGGCCACGAAGGATACCCTGTTCGCTCGCAGCGCGTTCGCATTCGATCTCGAACGTGCTGCAACTGAAGTGAAGCGATTCGAGTCGATCCTCGACGCTTTTGTCGGTGGCGTACCTCGGCTACGAATGAAGCGGACGGTCATGCAGGACAGTTATGCGTCGTTGCATCAGACTGCCAATCCGAGCGTGCCGCCCCGCCGGATCCGATATCCGGTAACGCTACTCGACACGCACCTGACCGAATCCGAGGTGGCATCAGGATCCGAGCGACTGCTGTTCGAATCCGCTCACGGGAAGCGCTACGGAGCGATCATCTCCGTCAAGGAATGGATGAGCTTCCAGGAGGCCGCTCTAGACAGTCTCATGCAGATCGATGCTGAGCTCGATATCTGCATTATGTTTCGGTTTCTGGACACAGCTCGTGCAACCGCGTACATCGAGAAGGTCCGTCGATTCTACAAGATGGCGTCCTTCAACGTCCGAGGCATTCTCAAGCAATATTTTGCCAAGGAGGAGCCGGAGAACGATGAAGGTCGGATCGAGCTTGCCAAGGAGGCTGGCGTCGCGCTTAAGCGCCTAGCAGCCGCGAATGTTCAACACGGCTTCGCCAATATCTCGATCATCGTCTATGGCCATAGCGAGTCCGAGTGCGAAGATGCTGCGAGCGAGGTGGTCGGTGCGCTGACCAACGCGGGCTTCGGATCGATCCGGGAAAAGACGAACTTGATGCCAGCGTGGAACAGCACCTTGCCGGGTCGCTGGGACAAACAACGTCGGCTGCAGTTTGTCGAAACTCCAGCCATCTCCGATATCGCGCCGGTTCGCTCCATCCAGCCCGGGCCACTGCAGAATCATTGGCTGTCGGGATTGGCCGGCAAGGAAGTACCTCCGCTGACCTGCCTGCCTACCCGACATCGCACGGCGCAGCGCGTCGACTTGCACCAGCCAGGCGGCAACGGGCACCTCTTCGTGATCGGGCCAATCGGTGCGGGCAAGTCCGTATTCCTCAACTTCCTTGTGTCCCAAGCCGGGCGTCATGACGCGCGCCGCATTCGCTTCGACAAAGATCGCTCCACCCGCATTCCGACGTTGCTGAGTGGCGGCAAATTCATCGATGTGACGGGCAAGTTTCAGAGCTCAACACCGATCAACCCGCTGTCTCTCCTGGGTGACCCAAAGAATTTCACCTACGTCAGCGAATGGGTAACGCTCGCGCTCGAAGACGATGATTTTTCCCTCACGCCACAGCAGTCCTCCGATGTATTTGAGGCGGTGAAGATCCTGGCAACCTATCCGCGGGAACGCTGGATGCTCAGCTTTCTTGCGACGTTGCTTCACGACACGTTGCGTGAGCGCCTGCAGGTGTGGCTGAAGGGCGGTCAGTACGGCAACTTCTTCGACCATGCTGATGACGCGTTCGAGGTCAGCGACAACCTGTCGATCGAGATGGGGGACCTGTTCGAGAAGTACCCCCGCGCGGCGGCGCTCTTCGTCGACTACGCCTTCCACCGGATCAGCCAGTCCATGGATGGGCGCCGGTACACGATTATCGAGCTGGAAGAGGCTGGGTTCTTCTTCCAGTACGCGCGCTTCTACCGCCGTCTCGATATCTGGATCACCACGATCCGGAAACTTAACGGCGCGATCTGGATGGCAACGCAGTCTCTGCGCCAGCTCGAGCGTGTTCCAGACTTTGAAATTCTGAAGGACAACATCGGCAATCTGGTCTATCTGCCCAACAACCAGGCCAACACCAGCAAAGGTCTCTACAAGGACAAGTTTGGCCTGACCGATGACCAGATCCAGCTGATCAACGACGCGGTCCCCAATCGGGACTACCTTTGGATCACGCGCTCTCAGACCCGCATGTTGCAGAGCACGTTCTCCGACGAAATGGTAGCGATGCTTCGCTCGGACGGCGTTGCACAGCACATTCTCGACCAACACATCGCCACGGGTGCCCCCGATTGGCAAGACCGCTATGTGCGCGAGATGCTCGCGCGTTCCGCCTGAGGAGAACTGAACATGCAGAAATTGATTGCCAAGGCCACTCTTGCGGCAAGCATTGCCGCGTCAACCGGTGCGAATGCCACCGGCCTCCCGGTGATCGACGTGGCCAACCTGGCCCAGACGACGGTCTCCGCCCTTCAGTCGGTGAAGACTGAAGTCTACGAGAACACGAACATCATCTACCAGTACAAGATGATGGCCAACCAGCTGCTTCAGGCCACAGGCCTGGACGCGGACGCGCTCACGGAGCAAACGTCGTCGATCTCCGACAACATCAACGACCTGCAGACCTATGGCGCTGCCCTGAAGGACCTGTACGGCGGCGTGTCTGACAGCGCCGATTATCTGCACCGTGTCCAAAGCATGGTCAGTTCCTCAGGCAAGACATCTTCTCAGTGGTTTCAGGATCAAGCGTCGCTTCTGGCGAGTGGCGACAAGACGGCGAAGAACCTCTTCAATCTGGGCTCCAAGGTTTTTTCTAATACTGAAGCCCTCGCAAAGCGCCGGAAGCAGATTCAGGAGAAGACCAATCTGACCCCTACGGCCCAAGCTACGGCGCAGACCACCAACCAGATGCTCGACGTCCTGGCGAGTCAAAACTCAGATGTCCTGCGGCTCATGAGTACGAGAGCGCAGGCGGACGCTGCAAAGGAACAACAGGCCAATGCGGAGGCAACCGAAAAGACAGAGGCAATGAAGGGGATCGTCGCGGAACAGGACAGGCAATTGCAGCAGATCCGCAGCACGGTCTACACCCGCGATTATCGAAACCAATAAGGATCCCGGTGAGAGTCTTTCGATACCTGCTGGCCGGCATCTTCTCGGCGCTCCTTGTGTCTCTCGTGATCGTACGGCCCGCGCTAGCTCAGGCGTCGGGCGACTCTCCGACGACGGGCGTGAGCTCGCCAGCGCCGCCCTCCAACGAAAGCGGTGGTATTGCATTGGGCGGCCCCAAAGGTGCGGTGGGGGAGGCGATCGAGAAGGCACTCGCCCAATTTCGGTCCGTCCAGACAAGCATCATCACCGCCGCGGTCGCCATCAGCCACTCCCTGAAAGACGAAGCGGATAAGCTCGCTTTTGGCCTCGGGATCATCACGCTCACGTTAGCGTCATTGCGATTCGCCGCAACCAGTGATCCGGTCGCGGCGTGGACAAGCTTTCTGGAGACGATACTGCTTCTCGGCATCTTCGCGGCCATCTACGTCGGCTATGACCAGTTTGGACCCGGGATTCTTTCCTGGTTTCAATTCCTTGCGGACAAGATAGCCGGTACAAATTCCTCCAACCCCGGACTCGTTCTTGCCTCGGCTGCCGGCGGCTTCCTGGACGCGTTTCAAAAAGCGATGGATGCAGCAAGTTGGTACCAGAAAATTGGTGTCGCGCTTTCCTTCTTCGTGATGATGCTCGCCTTCGTGGTGTGCGCGGTAACGTCGGTGGTCTACACGTTCTTTACCGCACTCGGCGAGATTCAAGTTGCCATTGGGATTGTTCTGGGACAGATCGCTGTTGCGCTTGGATTCTCGGACTACACCCGGCGGTTCTTCTCTTCCTGGTTGGACTACATGATCACTGGATCGATGTATGTCGTCGTCGCCAACATCATGACCCGGCTGGTTTCCGCCTCGTTCGAAGCCTCTATCGTCGACCTCAACAACATCGGTAACCAATCGATTGCCGGTGCAGTCTACGCATTGATTATCTCGCTCTTCTTGCTGTTCCTCTCCTTTGAGATCCCGAAAATCGCCGGCTCCATCTGGGGCGGTGGTGGCGGCTTTAGCGGCTCGGCAATCATGAAAATGGCGAGCGGAGCGGGCAGAGGTGCCTGGGCGGCGGGCAAAAAGCTCGCCAAAGGATAAGCATGCACACCGCGGCCGATCCATCATCAATGCTTGAACAACACCGTGATCGCATCACGCTGGTATGCCAGTATGCGAACGAAGCCGATCCAGCGGACTTCGATCGACGATGGCTCTCCGTACTGAGGTGCTGCGCAGCTTGGTTCTCCTCCATGCCGTTGCGGCCCGATCAGCACGCCGAGCCGGGCGGCGCCTTTCGCGCGTCGGTCGAGGCTGCCTACTTTGCGATGCGTCTTTCCGGTGGGCAAAAGTTTGGGGCCGATCAACCGTCCGAACGCCGGCGCGCACTTGAACCGCAGTACCTCCACGCACTGTTCCTCGCAGCATGTTGCTCCCGCTTGGACGAGCCGTACCGCAACTTCCAGTTCTTCCGTAATCGGGACAACGCGGAATGGGTGCCGGTGTTTCACGGCGCGTTCGGGCCGTGGCTCGGACAGGACACCTATCGTGTGGTGCGGCGCGAATCGGCGGAGCCGGTTCAGCGCATGCGTACCGCCCTACTCGCTCGCGATATTCTTGGCGCAGAGCGGCTCGAGCAGTTTGACAGCGTTGTGATGTCGGATCTGCTGGGTTCGATTAACCCAGATCCCCGCCCGACCGGACTCGAGACGCTTCTGCACAAGGTCGCTCGCCAAGCGATCGACGCAGTGACGCAGTTCGAAATCAAGGCGCGTCGTGCGGCCTTTTCTCCTGATACGACGGCGGCGCCGAGTGCCGCCTTGCTCTCTGCGAGCGGCATCGTGTCGACCGGGGTGGCGCCTGTTGCGCCTTCTCTACCAGTCGCCCCGGCGACCAAGGAGGTCGCCCCGCCCGCCAGCGATCCGCCTGGCCAGACCGATGCCCCCGCCGGCGGCCAAGGCCGGCCTCAAGAGAACGGCGCAACAAGCACGTTGCCGGAGACGGAGCGCCCAAGCGTGCTGCGTCTCGATGGTGAGCGCACCGTGCGTAAGGAGGTCGCCGGCGATCCGTTCTCCGCGGTACTCACGACACCGTCGAACCTGATGCGCGACTTCTTCCGGGCGCTCTCACAGGACGTCACCGCCGGCAAAGTGAAGGTCGCCTGGGTGGACAATCGCCTGGCCATTCCGAAGCGCGTGCTCAGCAACTATGGCATCGCCTCCGAGACTCTCCTGGACAACCTACGCAAGCAGCAGCTTCTCTTCAAACAGGTCGGTCAAGACATTCTTCTGGTCGACAAGGTCGGCAGCCTCATCGCCCCCCGCCCGGCCTCGTCTAATGAGCTGCAGTGATGGACCACTACGTAAGTCACTTCCGCCCGATCTTCGAGTTCCGCGCTGCGGTCGGCTGGGCGCTGGCCCTGGTCCTGCTGCCGTTCTCGGGAATGCCGCACGCCGCGTACTTCGCGCTGTTCTGCGCGGTGGTTCTCACGGCACGCTCGGCACAAGTATGGGCTGCGCTGAAATTTCGCATGGCCATCTCAACGAAGTGGTTGTCCCTCATTCACATTAGCGAGCTGATCGGCACCAGCAACCGAATGAAAGAGGACATCGATTCGATGTACCTTGGTTTGGGCTTCGAATGGACACAGAAGCATTGCCAGATCGCGTACGACGTTCTCCGGATGCCGTCGACGGAGATTCCCGGCCTGCCCAGGTGGCTTCCCCATGCCGTGGCTGCACGTGTCGAACAGGTCTTCGCCCCCAGAAACGCAATTCGCGATCGTCTGCCACAGGGCAAATCTTGGATCCACGGGATGGAACCGGTGAAGGCAATTGTCCCGTTTCACTACAAGGCCATGCCCGGCCATACGCTGGTTGCTGGCACGACCGGCGCGGGTAAGACCCGGACGTTCGAGATCATTTCCACGCAGGTGATTCACAGCCCTGACGACGTTCTGGTGATCATCGACCCGAAGTCGGATGCGGAATGGATTGCTAGGGTGAAGCGCGAATGCGAGCGCGTCGGTCGCAAGTTCCTCTATTGGAAACAGGCCGAGCCCTCCAAGTCGATCCGGCTCAATCCGCTTGAAAACTGGTCGCAACCGTCCGAGATCCCGAGCCGCGTCGCGCAGTTGATGGAAGAAGGCCCTTTCCGGCAATTTGCGTTCTTGTTCATGGATCGCAGCGTGAAGGGCGAGCTTTACGTGGGTGACAAGCCTAACCTCCGCTCGATTCTTCGCTATGCGCAGGGCGGCGTCAACGCGCTACTCGATAGAGGCTTGCGCCGATTCTTCCCTGAGGCCGGGATGGCCGATTGGGAGGACGAGGCCAATGGCTTCATGCAAAAGGTGGGGCAGCGAGCCGGCGGTACCCTGCTCGACGCAATGGTGCAAATGTATGTTGAGCGGTTCGCCAACGCCGGCCGCGGTCACGAGTCCATTGACGGGCTAGTGTCCACCTATCAGCATGATCGAGACCACTACGGCCGGATCATTGCCTCCGTCCTGCCCTTGCTGCAGATGCTTGCGACTGGTGAAACCGGCCTGATGCTGGCGCCCAAGGCTGATGACTTTGAGGATGACCGTGAGATCTGGGATATCGACAAGGTGATCAAGCAAAAGGCGGTCCTTTACGTTGGCGCCGACTCGCTCGCGAACTCGATGGTCGCTCAGGCCATCATGTCGATGATTCTCGCCGATGTCGCGTCCGTGGCGGGTGCGATCTACAACTTCTACAAGAAGCCGCCCAAGGTGGTTCTGATGATCGATGAGATTGCCGAGGCTATCAACGAACAGACGATCCAGATCCTGAACAAGGGCCGCGGTGCAGGCTTCAATGTGTTCGCCGCCTTCCAAAGCCGTTCCGATGTCACATCCAAGCTCGGAAACGTGGCCAAAATGATGCAGGTTTTAGCGAATCTCAATAACCAAATCGTCTTACGCTTGGAAGACACCGACACGGCAGAGTGGATCTCCGACAAGTTCGGTGAAACAGCGATCCGCAACCTGGTCACCTCTAGCAGCACCAGCACTGGCACCGAGGCTCACGTTGGTGAGTTCAGCGGATCAGTTTCGCGGTCCTCACAGCTCGAGAAGGTTCAGTTGGTCCCGAAGGAGCTCATCACGATGCTGCCGAATCTGCAGTACTTTCTGCGCATCTCCGGTGGCTCTGTCCACCAGGGTCGCATTCCTATCATCCAAGGTTAATTGTCAATGTCCGTCAGTCTTTTCCGACAAATCGCCAGGGAGTACAAGCTCTCGGCAAAGCTGTCGCCGGTCTTCAACCTTTCGCCCGATCTGGACGACGCTTGCACGCGGGTTGTCGATTACATTGGGGTGAACTTCCGTGTTCGCGAGGAGCCGCTGGTCAAGGAAATGCTCGTTGACGCAATTACGGCGTGGCGGGCCGCGCGGAAGCATGGGGATGCCAATGTTGCATTCATGAAGGGGCTTTTTGGCCGTTCCCACGATCTCTACACGATGCGCTACGCGGCGTTCAAGGGAGAGAAGTACACCGTCTGGTATCCATTCAACGAACCGATCCCCGCCTTCGAACAACGCCAGGCACCCGGCTATGTCTGCCAGGTGGTGAATGAACCCGTGCCAGGCACGGTCACTCAACGTAGTGCCGCATTTCAGCTCGCGGCGCGCGTCCTGACCGGGCATTCCTTCTGTCGCTACTTCGAGGCCTACGATGTCGCTCGCGACTTTGCACACTAAGGCGATGGCTCTGCGAGCCCGAGTCGACGGGTTGCCCATCGCGATAGCCGCGCGCGTCACCGGCGTCGATCGCGCACTGGCCGCGTCGATGGCCACGTGGATTCGGATGCACCGTGAGGAGGGCGAGCCACTTGGTTCCACGCCGGACCACTTCGTTGCCGGCGGGGCCGCGCCCTGCTTTGCGTTGCTCCGCATCGCCTCCGACCGCCCCGGAACGTTCTACGGTGCCATTATTGCGACCTTCTGTCTTCCCATCTTGATCGCTCTTCGGTGGGTGCTCTGACATGGCGAGCAAATTCGCATCTCACATCCGCCTCTGGTTGCTGGCCACCCCACTCGTGCTCTGCGTAGCCGCGCCGATGCTTCGGGACGACAGCGTGTTCGAAATAGGAGCAACCGAGCAGGAATCGGTCGCAGAAGCGTTGGGTGAGCATCGCGCAGACCAGGCGACTAAGGCAGCCAACGATCGATTCGACCGTTGGTTCGTGCAATCGGGAGCGATGAAGTTTTCGTTCTCCGGCTCCGACGTGCGCACTCAGTTTTCGGACGGCGGGGCTGCTGACATCGGGCGCAGGTGGGTCCGGCATCTATGGCTGTCAGTGTACCGAGGCGTCTATCGGGCTTCAGTTGCCGGTTACTGGCTCTTTGGTTCGCTGGTTTTCCTCGCTGCCCTGCTCAATGACGGCGCTGTGGCCAGAAGAATCAAAGCTGCCTCGGCCGGCTTCGCCAACCCGGTCTCATTCCACGTCGCGGCGCACGGATTGTTGCTTTGCTTCGGCATCACGTCCTCGGCCATGTTTGTCCCCGTGCCGCTGCTCGCCTACTGGTGGAACGGTGCGGTCGGCGTGGCCGGCTTCCTCTGCTGGCGCCTGGCTTCCTCGTTTCACGTCGGTCGATAGTGCGCCAGCCAACACCATTTCTGATTTTCGGGCACCCCCTGCCACCTTTGGGAGATACACCATGACTGCAACAACCGAATTGGCGAACACCGTTGAGCGTGAAGAGCTTGCGCTCCCCGCCGCCCCCGACACCGATGCGTTGGCGGGCGCCACGGACATGCGTCCGGCGTCGGAGACGCTGGACGTCGATGCCGAGCTGCTCGAAATGGAACAGTCGGCGGATGCCCTGCGCAAAGAGGGGTTGATCTCCTCGGCCGATCTGGAGCGGAAGATGGCCGCGGTCGAGAGCACCCGCAAGATGTTCCGGGAGCTCTCGCCGGAGGACCGTCAGGCAATCGTTCGGCGGCGCCGTGAGCTTGGCCTGCAGATCCTCACGCGCGAGCTGGCAGGCGCGTCGGTTGTCGTGGTCGGCCTCCGGCTGAACCACACGCGCCTGCGCCCGTTGTTTGAGCAATGGTGGCCATA
Source organism: Cupriavidus sp. FW216-B1 (assembly GCF_058789195.1). Classification (NCBI taxonomy): domain Bacteria; kingdom Pseudomonadati; phylum Pseudomonadota; class Betaproteobacteria; order Burkholderiales; family Burkholderiaceae; genus Cupriavidus; species Cupriavidus sp. FW216-B1. Next base: position 11,505 of record NZ_JBYTEL010000017.1, read on the forward strand.
CATGAACCGGATGAGCCTGAACCTGCAACGCTTCGGTCAGAGCACATTTTCTCGCACGGAACTCTCGACGCTCGAGACGTTCCTCGAACGTGAGGTGACCAAGCTGGAAGAATACGTTGACGAAGTGCTTCGTGTAGCGACGGGATACAGGACTCAGCGCCAGCAGGAGATGGCGGCGAAGAGCGACATCATCTTCGAACCGACGATTACCCGGCCGTCGATCGATCTGGAGGTGCAGGCGTACTCGCGCTTCGCAGTGCGCACACTGCAGATCCTGACCAAGTTCGACAAGGCGATGGACCAATTCGACTTCATGGTGTGGAACGGGATTCGCGATCAGTCTGATGTGAACGAGGAAGTGACCCGCTTCCTGCGCAAGTTCCAGCCGCTCGGCCTGCGCAGCTACACCACGCACCTCAAGCTGATGACCACGGTGCGGGGCGCCTGACGATCCGGGCTGAAAGTATGGCAGCGACGAGGCCGTGGACTGGTCATGTGCCACGGGGAGAGAACATGTGGCATCAAGTGGCATCGCACGGCGTTTCCCCGGTCCTCGTCGCTGCCACTTAGTGGCAGTTACTGGCACCAAGTTCGCGATGGTGCTCCTTTGTCTGCGATGCGCGGTGCATCTGGCACTTACTGGCACGCCGGGACGTGCCCAAGAATCCAAACGAGACCCTATACATGGCGCTTGATGATGTGTTGGCGGGCCTCAATCCCGCCCAGCGCGAAGTCGTGGAGCTTCGTCGGCACTGCGTCGCGGTAGCCGTGCCTGGGGCTGGGAAGACAGCGACCATAGCAGCCAAGGCCGCAACACTTCTCGCCGACCCAGAGGTAACAGTGGGTGCCGTGACTTTCAGTCGGGATGCGGCCATTGAACTGCGCGACCGGATCCTGGCCCTTGCCGTGCCCTCGGCAAAAAAGCGCCTACTCGCGGGCACCTTCCACTCGCTTGCCTACAAGCAGTTGCATCGTGCATCGGCAAGCCGAATTGAGATAGCAAGCAGTGGCCACCGCCTCGCGATCCTGACCCAGGTACTTCAGGACACGGGCATCGGCTGGAAGGTGGAGGATGCCCTTGCCGCGATCGAGCGGCTAAAGACGGTGCTCACTGCCCCCGATCCAGGAACGGTCGACTCGCAGTTGTACTTGGCCTACCAAGAAGCGTTGGAGCGGAATGGAAAGATCGACTTCCAGGACATGCTTCGCCTCTCGGTCGACGGCATGCGCCGGAAAGCACTGAATCCGTACGCTGTTACCCACCTTCTTGTAGATGAGTATCAGGACTGCGATGACCTCCAGGCGCAATGGACCGCCGCCCATGCCGATGCCGGCTCGACCGTGACCGTGGTCGGCGACGACGACCAATCCATCTACGGGTTCAGGTCGGCGCTCGGCTTTCGCGGTATGGAGCAGTTCATCAATCAGTTCGACGCCAAGACTGTCGTGCTGGGCAAGAACTACCGCTCTCGCGCGGAAATCCTGGCAGCCGCCGATCTGGTCATTCGGAACAACAAGGATCGGATCCAGAAAGACCTGGTCGCGGACCGCGGGCCCGGAGGAACGGTGCACTTCGAGCGATGTGATAACGAGTACAACGAGGCAGTGGCCGCAGTCGAGGCTCTCACGCCGTGGCTCCGAAACGGCGCAACCGCCGCCGTGCTCGCGCGCACCAACCGCATTCTGGATCCGGTTGAGGCCGTCTGCCGCTCCCATGGCATCAAGTATTTCAGGGCGGCGGGAAAGTCGATCCTTGATCGGCCAGAGGCAGCCTTGTTTGGCACGCTGCTCAATCTCATCCAAAGGGCGTCAGACTCCGGCGTCGATTCACTACTGAGCCACGCCGGGATCGGAAGTCACGAGCTGATGCTGCTGCACAAGAAGCTGGGATCGGCTTGGAATGGCGCGTCTGCGAAGAAGAAGGACCTTCTGGACATGGGCCTGTCCGAGGAGTCGACGAAGAAGTACCGGGACTTCGTGAAACGGATGGCAGACTGGAGATCGCTTTGTGACCGGGAATTCCACTCTCTCGTGCTCGATGGAGTGCGAGAGTGGATGCTGCAATGGGCCGTTTCCGACCAGGCCAAGCGGGCAATCAACACGACCTATGACGTCCTGTCGAACCTCAATGGCCCGTTTTCAGATCGACTCGAATATCTGCGGCGGAAGAACAACGAACCAGCGCCAGACGCATTGGTCCTCACGACAATGCACGCCTCGAAAGGACGCGAGTGGGCGCACGTGGCGCTGATACGGGTCGAGGAGACAGTGATCCCTGACGACGGAAGCACGGAATCGGAAGAGCGTCGCCTTTGCTATGTCGGGATGACACGCGCGCGGGACTCGCTGAGGATCAGCACTGCTAAGAAGAACCCTACTTCCCGATTCGTAGTTGAGGCGGGACTAGTATAGCGAGCCTGTGGAATATTCCACCGATCGACCGCTCGGCGGGCGCCATCGTTCACCTGCCGGCGGAGGCCACGTGCCGTGGCATGTGGTGGCGCAAAGACGTCTCCGAACAACAAGAAATGGTGCCGGACGGCTATGTGCCATCAGACATCGTCGCGTGAAGCGCGCCTGCACTGGATGCGATCGCATCGTGCAATCTCCCGCACTTGGCCATTCCTTCGACCTCGGCATCTCCGGCCGGGGCTTGCGCGCCAACATCCTCGTCTCAAGATGTCCGCCGGAATCGAGACACCAGAGCCTCCCTGGGTCGCTTCGATCGCGGGAAACGGTACTTGCCGGACAATTGCCCTAAGGTCGGCACTGGCATGAGCGCGTCGGATCTGGCGCCCTCAGCACAGTTGCGCTAGGTTGAACTCGCGTTTATTCGTCTGTTGCGCCACGGACCGGCCATAACACGCCACCCCTCCTTCAGCGCGGGCACGGACTGGGCTGGCCAGGGTCTGCGGCGCCACGCACAGAGGTCTCAGTGAGCGTAGCGGTTCACGGACTCTAGACGTTCCCACCAAGGATGAATGCGAGGATATCGTCCGCTGAGGGCTCGCCCCACGTCTGATCCGCAAGCCAGCGGAAGAAACTGGACTGTGCAAGTTTGCTGGGCTTCTTGGACGCTGGCAGGCGCAGATCTGCAGCTGCACACTGTTCGTTGTACTGGCCTATGAGAGCGCTCTGCTCATCGGGCGAGAGTTCCATAAAGTACGCCTGAGCATCTGGAAGGCGTGCGGCGATGTATTGATCTTTCGCTTCGGCAGGCGTTCTTGCGCCTACAGCCTTTGGTGGCTTCTTGTCGACGTGGGTCTCTTCAACTGGTGAAGCTGCTTTGGCCCAGTCTTCTGTAACCGCTTTCCGGAAATACGCGGCCACGTTGTCCAGCGACGGGACGTTCTTCTTGCCAATGCGTGCCCTGGTGTAAGCGACGGCCTGCCTTACTCGTTCCGCACCATAGGTGCGGGTCATCTTCTTGGCCTCGGTAAGGGGTACGCCGAATTTCACGACAGCCTGAATCAAGTCGAGATCCTGCTGGTCTTCTTCCGGCGGCGTCTCCTTTCGCTTGATCTTGAACTGGAGCTCCATCACCGAACGTCCATTCTTGTGCTCAACGAGTTCGATGAGGTGATCGGAAACGGCATTGATCTCCTCGATGCACGGGTTGAGCACGGCTCGCTTGAAGATTTTGTACTCTTTGTACTTCGTCTCGCTCTCCTCGCGACCCAGGATCAAATTTCGGAAGATGGTCAGTGGAATTCGGGTAGTCACGCCAATCCGTTCATACCGGACGGTGTTCTCCCAAAGAGCGAGGGAATGGGCACGCCGGAACAGTTTCGCGATGCGCATGTCGATCATCGCAAACCGCTCGGGGTTCAGGAGTTCCTCGGAAATCTGCGGTGCAAACGAATAGGATAGCTGGGACCCAGTGATTTTCGCGCCGGCGACAAGCGTCGAACCAGTCCAGGTGGCGGTGCCGTCGCTGTTCAATTGGTCCCAATCCACCACGGTCCGCATGAGCGATTTTGCCGTTTCCTTGATGTAGCCTGTGTCCTTCGTGGTCAAGCCTAAGCCAGCCATCATCTCCGGAATCGATATCTGGAAGATCGTTGCACCGTCGCTCTTGGCAAGCCGATGCTCGATCGCATTCTTAATCAGGGCATTGAACAGACGCCGTTGCTGTAGAGACAGTGCACCGCCAACTGGCGACAAGTGAATCGCCTGAACGGCCTTCTTGAATGGTTCTGGCACTTCGGGTTGTTGGAACAACGCGATTTGCGCGCCTTTCTGACCCGTGGCTGGTTTGGACATCTAGGACCGGTGTTGGCGATGGATTGGTGAAATCTTAGTCCTCATTCGTTCACCTATCAAGCTCGGCACAGGTGCAGCCCGTCATGACCAGAGTCTTGCCATCACTGCTATCCCGTCTCGATTCGCTTTGCCCAAAGAATCCGGAACTTAGCTCGGTCACCTCATGGGGGACTTCAGCTATGCCTGCCCCAAAATCATTCACCTAGGCTTCGAAAGCTACCCAAATTTGTTCGCCTTTTGGCGAAATTGTGGCCCTATAGATCACATCCGCGCGACTGAGACGCGAAAGGTGAATGTTTTTGGGTAGCTTTCGGGGAATAAATCCGCGACGTCTGCCGTGCGTCCGTGCGTCAGATCGGCCTCGGTAGCAAAGGTATGATAAAAGTGATATTTAGCGCACTCATAACCCAGGGTTAGATTCGCTATTCCCCATTTCCTTTCACCTTACGACGTCCCCAAACCTGTTCACCATCACTTCATGGCGGTCAGCAGGTGAAGTACTCACTCACATATCGCCACCCCAAAATCGTTCACCTTTGGCACCCCCAAGACTGTTCACCTATGGCGTCATTACTGGCTTTCGGCGAGCTCCGCGGTTCCGGGGACCCCAAATACCTTCACCTAAACGCATCCCCAATACTATTCACCTATCGGTCGTAGCGCTCTGAGGGCCTGAAATTTGAGGGGATCCTCCTCCCCAAAAAGCTTCACCCTAAGGTCGCCCCAAATCTCTTCACCTCCAGATCACGTGCCAGAGCGCCAGCCACCTCCCCAAAATGGTTCACCCTTCCCCCAAATCCACAGCCCTTTCGCCCCATCACTGTTCACCATATCCCCAAATCCCCAACCCTTTCGCCTCATCACTGTTCACCATATCCCTACTACTGTTCACCTAACCTCCCGGAAACCCTTACTGGGCGCGGATCTTGGGCGGCTAAAGGTTTACCAAAGGGTTTACAGTGTGTAATAAAGCACTTAAACCAGCGTGCGTCTCTTTGCAAGACATCCACCCACCCTGCCCCAAGCTTCAGAGCTCGACGTCAGCACGACATCTACTGAGATGGCTCTACCACCAGGAGCTAGCTCGTGCGCTACCTGGCCGCTGCTGAAAGGAATATAGGACCCCCTACCTTGCCTGTCAGTGAGCCTCAATAAGCTCTCAGAGACGGCGTGCTCGACCGCTAGCACATGCTAGCGACCCGAGGTCAAGCAGCGGCGCTACGGTCCTGTTCGGGCTAGCATCACTGACGACTGGAGGTAGCGCTGCCTCTTCGGCCAGGTTCTCGCTCCCCGCTGATATGAGCAGCTCGCGGAAAGCCAAGCCACTTTCGCCTTGAACACCTAGTCAGTTAGAAATTACCAGGAGCGGGTTCAGCACTCGAACGTGCACGGCGGTAAAAAGACAAGAAGGGGGCAACGCCCCCCTTCTTGTCTGGTATCTAGTAGCTATCAGCTACCTTTTGTGCTTAGCTTCCATTGCTTCGACAGCACGCTCAAGTAGTGCGCCAGCCGGGAGATTAAGTGCTTCCGCCAGTGCGTTGAAGCGAGCAATCGTCTCCGCTGTGGCCTTGATGTTGATTTGCATGTTGCGGCCGGTTGTAAAGCGGCGTTGGCGCCGGACAGGCGGTGTTGTGGCTGCCGTTTCCAGCTTCCGCGCATCGCGACTAACGAAGCCGTTTTCCTTGGCCAGTTGCTCGATGGCTGTGCGGTCAGCACGGGGCTTGTCGTCCCGCGGCTGGGGCTCGAATTCTTCGAGAGCTGCGTCAAGAGGATTTGCTCTGCTCATGTTCACGCCACCCTTGCTGTGTCAGGTTGATCCTTGCGCAGGAATTGGAGAGCTTCGCCAGCAAATGCCTCGGCATTCTCGATCGCCTTATCTACATTCGAGACCTCCGAGCGGCTGAGCCCGGATAGCGACTGCCGGTACGAGAACATTGCCTTGAACGCTGCCCGTTCATTCAACTCGGTCACGAACATCGGAATTCCTGCCTCCGAGAACGATTGACGGATATGAGCCGTGTCACGACTTCGAATTGCAACAGAGGTTCTTGTGAAGAGGACCGCGTAGGGGAGCTTATAGTCAGGTTTGTGCTTCTGAATCCCGCGCTCGTGAGCACGAATGAGGCGAAACGCCCGGCCGGCCTGTTCCGCGTCGAGCTGGGAACCCTGGGTTGGCACTACGACGAAATCCGCCTCGCTAATAGCGTGAGCTACGATGGTCGCTGCAGTTCCCTCGAGGTCAACGATCACGAAAGTGGACTCCTTCGATGCCTCATCGATTCTGTCGGCAATGTCTTCCTCCGTGACATCCGACACCACTTTCATCGTCTTCGGTGCTGCACCCCCTTTAGCCCAAGTCTGGACGGGATGATTCGGATCAGCGTCGATAACCGTGACGTCCCGGCCCCGCTCCGCAATTTGCGTGGCAAGAACCAACGCTGAGGTGGTTTTCCCTGCGCCGCCCTTAGGGCTAACAAACACGATGGTTGGCATCGAAGTTCCTTAGTTACTTACATTAGCTGGTAGCTATCAGGTAAAGAAGCAATCTGGTATCTGATTGGTATCCATAGTAGCGGATAGCTACCCGATATCCAAGGGGTATCCGATAGCTATCTTGGTACCGCGGTAGCTATCTTAGTAGCCACTACAGTACCTAAGAGGTAGGCTTTAGGTATCTGATGGCTACTAAGGTTGCTCATTCGCAGTTCGTAACTGATTGATAAATATATATTTTTCTTTATTATGGTACCTGATAGGTACCTAGGAGATACCATTTTTTGGTGATGCCGGCCGCTTCATTCAATTGGTAGCTATCGGCTACCTACTTTGCCCGCGGACAGCGCAAGCACGGAGAAATTCAATGTTGAGGTCACACGGATCGCCGCAAAGCTACTTGATAGCTACCAGCTAACAATCCTTATCGACCGATTCGTCCGTCGCGCCGAGCATCGGCTGAGACGAGAGAGGGTAACTTTGCGTTCTCAGGTCAGTCTTAATTGGGCGAGCTAAGCTACTAGATAGCTACCAGCTAAAAATGACAAGGTTGATGGAAGAAGGCGTGCGGGGCATCATGACTGATCGAATTCCTTTCCTACCGGACAATGCACGAGCGCCCCGGCCCCAAGACCGACTTTGGAGTATCTGGTAGCTACTAGCTACCCGTGGGACGGATATCCTGGCGCAACGTATTACCACGGGAAAACAACCAGAACGACGCAGCCATTTGCCGCCCGTTCCCGGTTGATCCAATTAGGTACCTGATAGCTACCAGCTAGCCTTACGCCTGAGCTTACGATTTGGCTGTCTGGTGCAGACTGACCGGCGCATTGTGGCTCGAACTCCCCACTCTTAGAAGGTGCGGCCTCAGTGTGTAAATAGTCGCTCGAGGCCCCTTCACTGCCCATATCGCCTGACCGCTCTGGCCAACTGGACCAGGCCAAGCAGATTGATAGCTGGTAGCTACCAGCTATTTCTTGGTTTGAGACCCGGGCAGCGTATTGGTTTTGGCAACCTGAGCGAGAACCTCGATTTCTCTTGGTTGATGCGATCAGGCAGGGTAGCCAGTAGCTACCAGCTAGCATTAGGCAATTGTGCCTTTGATCTAGCCGACTGCATTAGAGTCCGCACCAATTCTTAAGGAAAAACTATCTGGTAGCTACCAGATACGATCTGGTGAGGAATTGGCCGGCGGCCGTAGGGAGAGGAGGGCGCTATGAATAGCCGCTCGAACTCCCTTCATTGCCAAGCTTCACCTGTGCCATGACGCTCTCGTTGATGGTTCCGCTCTATGGTTGGTAGCTATCAGTCATCTACCGGCCAAGGTGGCTGAACCGTACTTGGCTTCGATAGGCAACCAGGACAACGTTCCTATCACCAAACAGCTTCGGCGCAGCGAGTGCCATCGCCAGATAGCTACTAGCTAACCTCGGTGGGCATCTGCCCATCATCTGACTCAGTCCTGCTGTTTGGATACTATGTAGATACCAGATAGCTACCAGATAGCGGATGGGCGAGGTATTAGAGATGGGCAGCCCAGTAGAGGGCGCAATGCCTCTACTACTGATCGCAGCCTGTGATCTGCCGCACTCCGGCATTCAAATTCAATCTGTAGCTGGTAGCTACCGGCTATCCGATCAGCGTCCGCAGCATCGCGCGGTTATATACTGAATAGTGCTCAGTCAGACCGCCGGCTTCGATCATTGCTTGTGGCACCTCGATTCCCCGTGGCACAAATGGCTTTTAGCCAAGGCGAGGGCAACCCCTCACCATCCAGCCGTAGGCTATGTCGCGCTGTCGGCCGGTCCAAAATGCCGCCGTCGATGACAGTTCGGGCAGAGGGCGAGGGCGTTGTCCACCGTATCCTCACCGCCATCTGCTAGATGGACGACATGGTGCACCTCCAAATACGGCGAGTTGTCGGATTTGCGTCGAAATGGCGCAACCTGGCTGCATCCCTCGCACTGGCCGTTTGCGCGATCGAGTACTTGCAGCACCACGTCGGCGTTACGCGCGAAAACAGTTGTGGTTACCGTGATGCGCTTCGGTGTCTTGGATGCCCGCGCCAACCGCTGTTTTCGCTCCTCAGGGCTTCTGCGTGACGCCGCGTCGAGATCTCGCGCGAAGGCCTCATTGAAGTCCTTCAGCGTATTCTTCTGCGATGGCGTCGGGAACGCTTCCGTGATCCATTTACGTCGATCGCGGGCGTAGCGATATTCCTGCATGGGGGTAATGGGCACGCGTCCCTTCCCAAAGGTGCGCGGGTACACCGGCGTTTCGCCCTTGATGGCGCGCACATAGTCGTCGAAGGCCGAGGCGTTGAGTAGCGCGGCATAGTAGCGATGCCGCGGGTCGGATGTGCGTGCCGCCCGTTTCTCCAAGGCGGCTCTATCTAAGATGATGTAGCTCATTTCCCATTTCCCGCAAAACCAGTTGTCCTCACCTGGCGGGCGCCACTCGACAGTCAAGCGCGTCGATTCGTTTCATCTTCCCGAATCAAAGAACCGCTTCATTGCGTCCATGCGGCGGGCGTCCTCGGTGGTTACGTAAAGTGTTGTCGTGTCCAGCGATGCGTGCCCCGCGTTCTGCTTGACCGTCTCGAGCGGTGCGCCGGCGGTCAATGCGGGGGAAACATGAGTATGCCGCATCCAATGTGTGCTAGCCGTGGCCAGCCGCGCCCGGCCGCGCGGGTCTACCGGCTCGAGTTCGACGGCGCATGTCTGGAAAAAGCTACTGAATTGACTGGAAGGGGCTCCGGCCGCGCGCCTCAGCAATTGGAAAGCCCGGACAGTAAGACGGGGAGGGTAGGCCGACCTCCCTGTTGATCTGATCTGCCGTTGCTGAGAGTGCTAGTTCCCGTCTTTGCTCCAGAGCTGCTTCATTGCGCGCATACGTCTGGCGTCCTCTGTCGTCACATAGCGTGTTGTCGTGTCTAGCGATGCGTGCCCAGCGTTTTGCTTGACAGCTTCCAGCGGCGCACCGGCAGCCAGCGCATGCGATATATGAGTGTGCCGCATCCAGTGAGTGCTGGCCGAAGCCAATCGCGCCGCGCCGCGCGGGTCTACCGGCTCGAGCTCGACGGCGCATGTCTCGAAAAAGCGCTTGATCTGGCGATAGAGGGTCGATCCGGCAAGTCCAGCGTCGGCGCCGGCAGTGTCCCGTTTCGCCCAGGGCGCGCGCTCGGCCTGGTCCGTGGCATGGCCGAGCAACGCGACACCGCGGCTAGCCGCCGGATCCGCGGAAAACCCGCGCGTCTGCAGGTAGCGCCCGAGTGCGGCGATGGTGCTATCCGGCACCGGAACGCGGCGCAACTTGTTGCCCTTGCCGAGTACTGTCAGCCACCAGCCTTCCTCCCGCTCCCCGGTGCCCGGCTGGGCGAGGCTCACCCATTCCAGGTCGTCGGTGGTGACGCCGATCACCTCGGAGAGGCGCAGCCCGGTGGCATACAGGAGGGGCAGGGCGACCTGCAGGCGTTGATTGGCCGAAGTGGGAACCAGGCGGGCCAGACAATCGGTCACGAATACCCACTGGTCTTCGGTAAGGCTCCGCCCGACATCCAGCTGCGGCGTGGCGCTGCGCGGGACGTGAATTCCCTGCCACGGATTCCCGGCCAGGTAGTTCTTCGCGTTCAGGTACGAGTAGAGGTTGGTCAGCACGCCGACGGCGTAGCGTTGCGCGCTCGGATTGAGCGGACCCTCGAAGGGACGCCACAGCGGGCTCCAGCGCTCACGGGAGCGTGGCGCACACCAGTCAGCGGGCGGCGCGGCGAGGAAATCCCGATATGCCAGACAGTCGTCGGTGTCCATTGAGGACAGTGGTTTGCGGCGGGCAAGCAGCGCCCACAGCAGGAAGCGCTCGGCCTCCTTGCGATAGGCGCGCTGGGTATTGGAGAGCCAGTTCAGCCAGTCGAGCGGGCCGGGGACGGTGGCCACGTCCCGCCGGCGCTCGCGCAAGCGTGCCACCTGGTCTGGCGGCAATCCCGGTTTGGCGCGTAGCCACGACAGCACGGCTTCATAGTCGTTGTGTGCGCTGATGAGGCAGCGGGCCTGCGGAAGGCGGTAGGCACCGTTGCGACCGTCCAGTTCGGCCGGCATGACGAGTTTGTCTAGCGGCACCAAGGTCGCATCGTTGGTGCCTCGCGGCACCACGCGCGCGAGTTCGTGGGCGTAGCGCTGGCGGCGCGGTACCGCCACATGAGGGCCGATCGTCTTGCCGAGCGTTTCAGTGTGACTGGTCAGGAAGGCTTCGATCGCGCGAGCCTTGCCCGCGCCAATCCCAGCCACGCCCCGGGCCCAGCCATTGCCGAGCCCGTTGATGCGATCGATGAGGTCGGCGAGCGTGCTCACGCCGGCGGCCTCCAGCCGTATCGCCAGAGTATCGGCCAGCCAGGCGCGGCAAGCGTCTGCGGCCAACACGGGCTGCGCGTATTTTCCTTCCAGCCAGTCGATGGCTTCCAGTTGCCGGCGCATCAGCGCGGCACGTTTGGCCTCGCGCTCGAGCGCGCGACCGAAGCGGGCCCGGTACGCCTCCATTTGCTCCGATTGGGAAAACCCGTCCAGCCCGGCCTCAGCCGCAAAATCCTCCAACGACGGCAACCCCTCGCCCGGTCGGCCGATCTGGCGGAAGTCAACTCGCACCAGGCGAGCCATGCCGTACCGTTCGGCGCGGCCGGCGGCCGCGGCCAACTCCCCACGCAGCCATGCCGTGACCCGGCGCACCTTCGGGTGATCTGCGAACCGTGCAGCGGCCGCGTCGGTGGTAGTCGAGTCGCCCGCTGCAGCCGTTGCCGGCGCTTCGTCTTCAATCTCACCTTCCTCGGCCAGATAGCGTTCCCACATCGGGCGCGCGGGCATGCCCTGGATGAGCGCGCGCAGAAAGCCGAAGTGGCCGCGATGCAGCGGCCGGCGCGTCACCGAGCGGCGCCGGCGGGCAGGCTGAGCAGGCACCGCTGGCGCCAGCCTTGTCGCCATTACTGGATGTCCAGGTCGATAGCGCTCAGCGCGTGCCCGAATACGCGGTCGGTGTCTCGGGGTCCAAAAATACCGCTCATAGCCTGCTGTGCCTTCCGCCCAGCATCTTCAAGGACACTGTTACTGTGGCCCGTAAAACTTCCATGAAAGTAAAGCAGGCCATTGAAATACGGGCCGGGAAAATCCGTGTCGTGCAGGGCGACCGATTGTCTCGAGCGCCTGCTTTCCGCTCGGACCAACATCGACGTTTCTTCTTCCAACAGCGCGAAGCATGCCCGATGCGCTTCGTCGGTGCGAAGAGGATCGCGCAAGGCCTGATAGAGGTCGGGCCGTTTCAGTTTGAGCGCGATGAGATAGGCTCGAAGCATCTCCTGTCGACCGTCTGTCAACGCGAAGAGCGTGCAGCCGCGTTCGATCTCGCGCAGCGACAGGTTGAACAGCAGCGCGCACGCGGCGAAATGGTCCGCGAAAATTCCCGTCTGCAGGCCGAGGAGCGTCATCACGGTTGCGATGAAGCGACGCGCGGGGTGATCGGTGGTCACCGAGCGCGTGTGCGTTTTGGGCAACCGAAGTGACAGGTGCAACAACTTCCCGAGATAGGTGGCGGCGTCGGTCTCCGCCCCATACACGCCGCGGATGGCTTTCTCTAACTGGTCCCGGTTCATGAGCAGCACGAACACCAGGTGCGGTACGTCGAAGAAATGCTTGATGCGCTCCAGCAGCGCCACGGCAAAGGCTGGTCGGCAGCGATCGAGTTCGTCGACCACGATGACGACCGGCTTTTTCGTTTGCTCGTAGGTCTCGCTGGCAAATTCAGCGAGAATTTGGCGGAACCCCGCCACGCTCTTCTGCTCGGCCTCCCACTGGCCGAGGCGGCGTTTCACCCACGCGCTGGTGACATCGCCCGCCTTGTCCCCGGCCTGCTTGGCGGCGGCGGCGAATTCGTCTGCGCCGAGGTCCAGGTCGGTGGCCTTGTTCACCGCCTCCACGACAGCGCCGGCGCCGACCGCCGTGGTCGCGACATGGATTAGCGCCTTGGTGGCCACCGGCAGCAGCGCGCGCATGACCTCGCCGGCGCCGTGCTTGACCTTGTCGGCGACCGTCGCGTCGCCGGTGCACAGCTTGAGGATCGCCGCGGACAGCACCATGAAGGCGTCCTCCGCATAGTCCTGGCCGAACGCGTCGAGGAAGCCGACCCGGTGGCCCTGCTGCTCGAGGTGCTTGGCCCAGTGTCGGCCGAACCAGGTCTTGCCCTCGCCCCACGGCGCGTCGATCGCGACCACGGCCCCGACCTGCAGGCGCTGCACGTAGGCCGTCAGCCGCTCGGCCACAGCTTGTCGTTGCAGCAGATCGCCTTCGAATGGGACCTTGATATCTGTGAGCGGAGGGCGTTGCACGAGCACGGAGGAGGTTGCGTCAGCCATGGAGATCCCTGTTCAGGACAGACGGGCGGCCCGCCAGCCCAGTGCCGGCGCGGGGACGCGCGCATAGGGTCACATTATAGGCAGGGTGCCGCCGGCCCTGCTAGGGAATGCGTACATTATTTTCAAAGTACATGATAATAAGAGTTATCATGTAGTGAAGAAAGATAATTTTTGGTTAAGAAAGTGCCGTTTAGTGCCGTAAGAGACGTTTTTAACAGCGTCGTCACGACAACGGAGCGCGCACTATGCACACGCAGATCATCCCCGCCCACGATTGGTTCTTTGTTCATTCGGACGTGCGAGAGGGGAACCCGCCGGCAGTCTGGCACCTGGCGGCGTGGGGACTGAGGGAAAATGGGCAAGTGGAGGGGCTGGTGGGGGCAGGCGGGCGCGACGCCGGAGCAGGCGTGACCGCGAAGCTGACGCCCATTCCGCCCGTGCCGGGCCAGTACCTGCATCGTGACCAACTCAATGAGGCCGAGCGCGCGCAACTGGGCAAGCGCTAGTCGAACCCGCTCGAGGCCGGGACCGGTATGGCGTGGTTCGCGCCCGGCCTGAGAATAGGGCCGCAATCGAGGAGCGTGCGGAGGCAAGAATTCTGGTGCCGCGGGGCGACCTGCCGGCGAACGTGCGAGGGCGGCGACGCCCGACGCGAACGCTGGCCGAACTGGTCACCGGCAGGCGGAGCCCCAAGGTTGCTCGCCGCCTGGTCGACCGGGATAATGAACGGAGATGCCGGCGCCCGAGGGGCGCTGCTCCCACCACGCATTGGTCACTGCATGCCCGACATCACTCCTCTTTCCGCCGACTATGCGGCCTGGTTGGCTGACCTCAAGACGCGGGTCGAGCGGGCGCGGCAGCGCGCCGCCGTATCCGTGAACCGCGAGTTGGTGACCCTCTATTGGCAGATCGGCCGCGACATCCTTGAGCGGCAGCAACAGCAAGGGTGGGGCGCGCGCGTGATTGACCGGCTCGCGCGCGACCTGCGTGCGGCCTTCCCGGACATGAAGGGCTTCTCGCCCCGCAACCTCAAATACATGCGTGCCCTCGCCGAGGCCTGGCCAGGAGGCGAGTTTGTGCAGCAGCCTGCTGCACAATTGCCTTGGTTCCACCTGTGTACCCTGTTGGACAAACTGAAGACCAACGAGCTACGCGAATGGTATGCCGCGCAGGCTAGCGAGTACGGCTGGTCGCGCAACATCTTGGTGATGCAGATCGAAACCCGGCTGCATGAGCGGAAGGGCGGGGCAGTCACCAACTTTGCGGACCGACTGCCGCCGGCCCAGTCGGACCTAGCTCGCGAGACGCTCAAAGATCCCTACATTTTCGATTTCCTGGGACTGACCGAAGCGGCGCAAGAACGCGAGATCGAGCGTGCGCTGACCCAGCACATTACGCGCTTCCTGCTGGAATTAGGAGCCGGCTTCGCCTTTGTCGCCCGTCAGTACCGGCTGGAGGTCGGTGGCGACGAATTCTTCATCGACCTGTTGTTCTATCATCTGAAACTGCGTTGCTACGTCGTCGTGGAACTGAAGACCACGCCGTTCAAGCCCGAGTATGCCGGGCAGTTGGCTTACCGGCATGATCGCGGCTGCGCTGGCCTACCAGGATATGCAGGCGCTCGGCTACCGCTGGGCGGGCCACTGCGAGGACTGCGCTGCGGCACCCAAGTTGGTCGCCGCGCATCCGGATTTCGTCTTCGCCAAGCCCACCGAGGTGCGCCCGGTCGATCACCGAGGTGCGCCCGGTCGATGCCAAGGGCACGTTCGGTGACGCGGACAAGGCGGCCAAGGATGGCTGGCGTGCGCAGATCCTGCCGATTACGGGCGCGCCGCCACGCGGCGGCGGCGGCGCAACCGCGGGACGCGTAGTTGCCGCCGGTCTCGCGTCCGGCGCGCCGGGCGCGACGGAACTGGTGGCAGCCTATGGTGCGTGGCGGCCGGGGACCCCGCCGACCGTGTTCTGCCACGGTGGCCCGGGTGTGCCCTGCGCCCCTGGTCCCGCAGCGTCAGCGGCCAGTACCACGAACTCCCCAGCGCCCGCGGCCGTCGCAACGGTGGGCCGGGACAATTACGCGGCGGCCTTCTCGATGCTGGGCCGGCAGGGATTCGCCCATCGTCTGGCGGGTTCGCAGGGGGATGCCATCGACACCGTCGACGAGGCCCTTGTCGGCAACGAACCGGCCTGGGTCAGCCGGCGCGAGATCCTGCTGCCCACCGGCCTCGACGATGCGCCTTGGACCATGCGGCGCTGCTGCCCAAAGCACATCGTCCGCGCTGTCGAGGCCCAGTTCGCTGGATGGCGTCCCGATGAGCCGATCGTTCTTCCCACTGTTGAGCCAGTTCGACTTAGCTTCGACAGCGTCCCCTATTTCGCCGTCCAGCACAGCGACGGGGTCGGCGCGATATTCCAGCCGGCCCGGCTCGTCAGCGACTGGGGGCCGTCAGGAGGAATCATTTGATCTATAATGGTTAGTCATTTGATGCCAGATGGAGCCGAGATGGCGATCACGCCCGAAGAGATCAGCGCGGTCATGGCGCTGGCGCCGGTGCCGCACTCGTTTGCCGAGCTCGATGCGGCGGTGCGCGAAGGCCTGCCGAAGGCGGCGCTGCGCGAGAGCGTGGCGCACGTTGCGCGTTCGGTTGAGCAGCGACGCGCCTTGATGGCGCGGATCGTGCCCGAGGCGACCTACAAGCGCCGCCGCGAGCGGTTGTCGCCGGACGAGTCCGAGAAGACCGAGCGCCTGGCGCGAATCTTCGCGAGCGCCAATTTTGTCTGGGACGACGAAGATGACGCCCGTGAATTTCTCAACACGCCGCACCCGCTGCTGGAGGGCCGCACCCCCTTGGACGTTGGCATGACGGAGTTGGGCGCGCGCCGGGTGGAAGAGCTGCTCTGGAAGCTGTTCTATGGGATTCCGGTCTGATGCGGATCTACCGCATCGCCGACAGTCGCCACCCGATCTGGACCGGCACCGGCGCCATGCTGGTCGGAGGGCGCTTCAACAGCCCAGGGCGGCCCGTCATTTACGGGGCGCTGACCTTCTCCGGCGCCATGCTCGAGGTGCTGGTCCATGCGCGCATCGGCAAGGTGCCGCGCCACCACGTTTGTGTGGCCGCCGACGTGCCCGAGGATGTGTCAATTGAGCGCGTCGAATGGACGGCCTTGCCGGCAGGCTGGGATGCACACGATGCGCCAGCCATCGCGCGCGCCTACGGAGATCGCTGGCTGGAGGACGGGAGAACTGCGATCTTGCTGGTGCCGTCTGTGGTCGCGCGCGCCGAGTGGAATGCGCTGGTCAATCCTGCCCACCCGGAGGCTGTACGGATTGTCGTCGGGCCGGCTGAGCCCGTGCGCTGGGATGAGCGGCTATTCCGCTAGGAGCGCGACCAAACCGCTGCCCGGCGCGGAAGTCGCTTTGCCCGCCGGCACGCGATTCCTCCGCGTTCCGGGCACCTATGGCGCGGTGCTAAGCAAGTCGGGCATCTACGATCAGATCCACGGCGACCATGCATGGTGCCAGTGGTTCGGTCTGCGTATGTTCGAGGTCCTCCCGGGTATGACGGAGGAGGGCGGCCCTGTCGGCTTCCGCTATCCCTCACGCAAGCACCGTAGCCACCTGGCACTGGCGGTGCAGTCCGGTTAGCTGGAGGTCTGGCGCCGGCGGGTCTCCGATCTCCTCGCCCCATACGCCCGCAGCCTTGATATCTGCGTGCAAGGCGTCGGTCGACTCGCGCGATACCCGCTTTGGGGGCAATGGGGTGAAAAAATTGAGCAGCACCCTGATCATTTGCTATTCCTACGCTGGCTTGCCGGAACGTCAGGCCATCATTGTGCAGCACGACCATTAGAACCAGCGTGTACTCGTCGTGCTCGGCGAGTATGACGTGCACGCCGTGGGCGGCCAGTACCTCGAGCGCGCTGGCGCAGGCGGGCACCGACAATGCATGGGTGTCGATGCCGAGGAACAGCGGGGCGTCGATCCCTTGCCCGGCGCGGTATTCGCAGATCGCCTGGCTGATGGCAAGCACGTGCGGCGCGTTGAAGCTTCGCTCCAGCGATGACCCGCGATGGCTGGAAGTGCCGAATATCACGCGTTGCCGCGCTTCGGCGGGATCGGGCGCATCGGTGTAGTAGGCCGTGACCAGCCGCGCGACGTCGACCAGGATCGAGCGTGGCGCCGGCTTGCCGGCCAGGGGGCTGACGATCATGACGGCGTATCCGGCGTATCCGGCGTTGCGGAGCCGGCGGCCCCGAGCGCCGTGGCGCGATGGGACGCACGCGCCCGCTCGAAGCGCACGACCCAGCGGGCATAGTTCCGGGCGATGCGCGAGACGGCTTCCCGCCTGTTGATTTCTCCGCTCTCGTAACCGGCGATGGCATCCCAGAACGTGGTGCGCCCGACCGCGAAGCCGATCATGCCGGGCACCGGCGCCGCGGCTTCCAGCCACGCCACGACCCGGGCTTCGCCGGCGCCGCGTCCCA
This sequence comes from Cupriavidus sp. FW216-B1, assembly GCF_058789195.1. Taxonomy (NCBI): domain Bacteria; kingdom Pseudomonadati; phylum Pseudomonadota; class Betaproteobacteria; order Burkholderiales; family Burkholderiaceae; genus Cupriavidus; species Cupriavidus sp. FW216-B1. The sequence goes on from NZ_JBYTEL010000017.1 coordinate 29,143, forward strand.
GCACGATGCAGCAGACGTCATCGCGCGCGTCGCGCCGCACGGTCTCGACCAGTTGCTCGTAGTCCCCGCGCCCGTCGAGCCCTTCGATTTTCCAGACATCGGGTTCGACGCCCGCGTCCTGCAGGGCGCGGATCGCCTGGCGCATCAGCGCGGGGCGTGTGTGCCGGTCATAGGCATCCTTGTCCATCCCGGCCTGCCACATCTGCGCTTCGGTGGCCGGCACCAGCAACTCGAACATGAAGCGCTGCCCGGCGTGCCGGCAGTAGTCCGCGAGCCGCCTCAGGCGCGCCGTCTGCCGGAGGTTGAGCGCGGCGTCGTCGGCGGGGTTGTAGCGCACCAGGACCTTGGCGAAGGTCGGCCTGAACGCTTCGATATGCTCCGCGAACGCTTCGCCGTACTCGAACTCGAATTCGCCCGGGCTGCTCTTTTCGACCGAGAGCGCGGTCACGTAGCCGTTTTTCCTGGCGTCGTGCAGAATGCTCGCGCCGAATTCCTCGTCGACCAGGATGCCCGCGCAGGACGCCGGCACGCCGTTGTCGACCGCTTCCTGGAAGCCGTCGTAGATGATCTGCTTGCTGCTGGCCACCGTATCGCGCTCGGCGGGCGTCAGCGGCGGCTGGAAGCGGAACATGCCGGCCACATAGGACTGGCGATGATCGAACGGCAGCAGGTAGAGCGATGCGTTGTAGCCGGGCTTCATGATGGTCCCTCCCGGAGCCGGCGCTGGCGCCGGATCCCTGGGTTGATGACGCCGCCGTGTCCAGCCGTGGTGCATGGCGTGCAGGCTGATACTCCGCCCGTTTCAGTGCGGGCGGGCGGAAACGTCGCCGGCGGGCTGGTTGAGCCAGTAGCCCGGCTGGCCGTAGTACCGGTGGATGCTGGCTTCCTGCCGCCGGTCCAGGCGTACTTCGTCGTCGTAGCGCGGCGCGGCCTTTAGCACCGCGCGCGGCAGGTCGAGCGAGACCGTCGCGTCGGGCCAGTTCACGCTCTCGATGGCTTTCACGGGGATGACGATCCGGTCTCCAAGTAGCCAGTTGCTGGTGCTGGCGATGACGTAGCGCAAGGCCCAGGTCCGCACGTCGACGAGCAGGCCTTCCAGGTGGCCGATGTCGCCGTCGCGGGCATGCATGGCGTAGTGCGCAATGGCCTCCGCGCTGCGCAGATGCGTGCCGCCGCCTTCGCCGCGTTCCTGGTCGGATTCGCTGTGGCCCGCCGCGACTTCGCCCGCGGATAGAAGTCCTTCCCGGAAGCCCGCGCCGCCCCAGTAGTCGGCATAGCCGTTGTAGGCCAGGTAGTCGGTCTCGTGTTGCCGCGAGGCCGGCTTGCACGCGTCGACGTCGGGGCTGTGCATCACCTGCGCCTTGGTGATCGTCACCTCGATGACGTTGTCCAGCCATTCCGACCGTCCGACCGACAGGGCCGGGATCAGGACGCGCCGGCTCGACAGCCAGTTGCCGGTTTCGACCAGCAGGTAGCGCACCACCCATGCCTTCTCGTCGAAATAGAGGTCCTTCATCACGCCGATTTCGCCGTCCGTCGCGCGGATGGGGTAGCTTTCCAGTTCTTCGATGCTGCGTAACATGTCTTGTCCTCCTGCAAGCGCGCCGGGGCCGGGCTCGCCTGGATACAGCCGGCCCGGCCGTGTCCCGCGCAGCCCATGCGTGGGACACGGTGCTGCCGCGGCCGGGGCAGGCGGCTCCAGCAGCGCCGCCGCCATGGCGCTGGGCAGCGGGAGGGGCGTCTCGGGCCGGAAGCGAGGGAAGGCAAATGCCATGAGGCGGTCTCCGTTGGGTGGGGCGGGTGTGGACCGGGCGCGTCGCAGGATCGCAGGCACCGGGCCTGCGCGCCCGTCAATGGATCACAATCCTCCGCGCGCCATGGGAACGCAGCCTGTATAGCAAGGCGTGCCACCAGGACGCCGCGGCGCGCGGCACCAGCGCTACCCGGCCGGGTGGCGCCGGCGCGGCGAGCGTGGCCGCGGCCAGCAGCCCCCCGGCATCGTCGCATTCGCCAACCAGCGCGAGCGCGGCGCGCTGCGGCAGCGTGGCGTAGATCACCGCGAGAACGTCATCGAGTGCCTGCGCGCTGGCGAAGGGGCCGAAACGATAGATCCACGCCCCGTCGACCTCGGCGAAGAACCAGCTGGAGGGCGTGGTGCGATACGTCACCACCGCGATGCCCGGAATGCCCGATTGCATGAAATGCTCCCTGCCCATGCGCGTGGCATGGACGTCGCCGGCAGGGCCGCCTCAAGAAAGGGGCGCTGCCCGCATTCAGATCCTGCCGAAGAGGGCAAGGATCAATATCACCAGCAGCAACGCGCCCAGCACGCTGCCGGGCATATAGCCCCAGGCGCGGCTGTGGGGCCACACCGGCACGACTGCCATCAATGCCATCGCCAGTACGACGACCACCAGAACGCTCAACATGGTTCTCTCCCTGCGGTTCGCTGCGCGGCAGGGCTTGTCATCGGCCCGCCCGCATGGCGGGCACGAGGCCGGCCCATGAGCGAAGACTGGCACGGTAGCGCCGTGGTGTCGGTACGATGGCGGACATGTGCGCATGGGTACGCGTACCGGCGTCGCACCGGCGCATGCCCGGGGCGGGCGTGCTCTCGCTATCCGTCAAACGGCCTGCATGTCCGGCAGCAGGCGGTCGAACTCCTTCTTCACCACGGCATAGCATTCGCACGCGTGTTTTTCGAGCCCGGGCCGGTCGAGTACCGAGATATGGCCGTGGCTGTAGTGGATCAGGCCGGCGTTCTGCAGCTTCAACGCGGCTTCGGTGACGCCGGAGCGCCGCACGCCGAGCATGTTGGAGATCAGCTCCTGCGTCATGGTCAGTTCGTTGGTCGGCAGGCGGTCGATGCTCAGCAGCAGCCAGCGGCAAAGCTGCTGTTCGATGGAGTGATGCCGGTTGCAGACCGCGGTCTGGGCCATCTGCGTGATCAGGGCCTGGGTGTAGCGCAGCAACAAGCGCTGCACCGGGCCGCCGCGCGCGAACTCCTGTTTCAGCAGCTTGGCATTGAGCTTGTAGCCGTGGCCGGCGCTTTGCACGATGGCGCGGCTCGGCGTGGTCTCGCCGCCCATGAACAGCGCGATGCCGACGATCCCCTCGTTGCCGACGATGGCGATCTCGGCCGATGAGCCGTCTTCCATCACGTAGAGCAGCGATACGATCGCGCTGGTGGGAAAGTACACCGAGCCCAACTGGTCGCCGGACTCGTAGACCACGTGCCCCAGCGGCAACTCGACCGGCACGAGGTGCGGTGCGATGCGCAACCAGTCCGCTTCGGGCAGCACGGCAAGCAGATGGTTGGCCTTCGGGTCATCCAGGGCACTCATGTTGCGCCTCCAGCGCCGGCCAATCGGAGGAGCCGGCATGTTGGCGGGAAATTCGCGCGGGCTTTTTGGTCGCGCGAATTTGCCGCCGCTAAAAATATAGTCCAGCGCGATGCCAGGATCATGGGATGATGGCGACACATTGCAGCGGCGCATACGCGCCGCTTGCTGCACCCGGGGCCGATGCATATCCATCACTTTTGTCCCGCCGCCATGCTGTGGCCGGACTGTTCACCGAAGCGTTCTTCAGTCCCGTTTCTCGCACCCGTTCCAGACCCTGTCCGTACCGCGCCGCCTGCGGATCGATGCGCGTCGTCTGACCGGCATCGGTGCTCCCATTGTGAGTCATGGTGCCCGTGTTATGGCGTGGGCCTTTGTATTTTTTTCCGCATGGCCTTGCGCGCTGCATTCCCGCCTGCGTCATTGTCCGTCAGCGTACCGACATTCTCCCCGCCAGATGGCAAGGTGGCGGCAACGGTCAGGCCGGTTCCAAGGTAACGCGGCCGGCTACGCATCGGGCTCGATGATTCTGGCACCGCTGGCGCAGCGCAGCGGTGGCCTGGCCAAAAACGCGGAGTCGGGGAAAGGGGGGTTCCATGTTAGGAGCCGTATTGCTGGTCGTGCTCGTGCTGGTCCTGCTCGGCGCCATGCCGACGTGGCCGCACAGCCGCTCGTGGGGCTACATGCCCAGCGGCGTGCTGGGCGTGCTGCTGATCGTGGTGCTCGTGCTGGTGCTGACAGGCCGCTTCTAGGCCCGCCGGGGCGTCGGTACACCGGCCGGCGTCGCCGCGCGCAGCGCCCGGCTGGCCAGCCGGCCAGCCGCCTTCTTCAAGGAGCGATGTCATGAACGAAAGCCAGGTGAAGGGCCGTCTCGAAAAGGCGAAGGGCAAGCTGCGGGAAATGTTTGGCAAGACCACGGGCCGGAAGACCACCGAGATCAAGGGCAAGGCCGAACAGGTCGTCGGCGAGGCGCAGGCTTCCTACGGAGACGCGAAGGAACAACAGCGCAAGCAGCCGTAAATGCGGCAAGCGCACGCGGCAAGCGCGCGGCAGCCCAATTCAAAGGTGTTCATGTATTCAGCACTGCTCCGTACGTTCGACTCTTCCTCACCAGCATCACCATGGACCAACGCCGCGCCCATACGCGAGGAGTTGTTCGGCACCGAACGGCTGGAGCAGCATGCGCAAAGCCTCGCCGCGGCCCAGCCGGTCACGCCGCGGCCGCCGCGCGTGCCGACCTTGCGCAGCCGTCTCAATGACAATGCCAAGGTGCTGCTGGCAGCCTACCGCGCCAGCGCGGCCGAGCTGGAAAGCGGCAAGGGCGTGGAGCCCGCGGCCGAATGGCTGCTCGACAACTACCACCTGGTGGAAGCGCAGATCCGCGAGATCCGCGACGACCTGCCCGCCGGCTACTACCGCCAGCTGCCCAAGCTGAGCGAGGGGCCGTTCGCCGGCTACCCCAGGATATTCGGGCTGGCATGGGCCTTCGTGGCCCATACCGACAGCCATATCGACCCGGACATGCTGCGCCGCTTCATTGCCGCCTATCAGGGTGTCCAGCCCCTGACCATCGGCGAATTGTGGGCGGTCGCCATTACCCTGCGCATCGTGCTGGTGGAAAACCTGCGCCGGCTGGCCGAGCAGATCACCACCGGGCGCGCCGCGCGCGCCGACGCCGACGAACTGTCGAAGCGGCTGCTGGTGTCGGGCTGCGCCGGTTCCGCGCTCGACATCGACATCGCCTCGCGCTCGGCGTCGCCGCTGTCGGAGCTGTTCGCCGCGCAGCTCGCCAAGCGGCTGCGGGACCAGGATCCGCGCACCACGCCCACGCTGGGCTGGCTGGAGCGGCGGCTAAGCCTGCAGGGCGTGTCGATCGACGACGTGGTGCGGCACGCGCAGCAGCGCCAGGGCGCGGCCAACGTCACCGTGCGCAATGTCATTACCAGCATGCGGCTGATTTTGGATATCGACTGGGCCGAGCTGTTCGAAAGCGTGAGCCTGGTCGACCGGCGGCTGCGCGACGGCAGCGCGTTCGCGGCGATGGACTTCGCCACGCGCAATCTCTACCGCAGCGCCATCGAACAACTGGCGCGCGGCTCGCCGCTGCCGGAGCTCGAAATCGCCGACGCCGCGCTGGCGGCCGCGCGCGCCGCGGCCGCCAGCGCGCACAGCGCGGCGCAGGCCGAACGCACCGGCGACCCGGGTTATCACCTGATCGCGGAGGGGCGGCTCGCCCTCGAGCAGGCCATCGGCTTCCGCCCGCCCGCGCGGCTGCGTTTCAGCCGCCTCAACATTGCCTTCGGCATCGGCGGCTACGTGGGCGCGATCCTGCTGACCACCCTTGCCGTGCTCGCCGCCGTCCTGTGGGTGCTGGCCGCGGTGTCGGAACCCGTGCTCGCCGGCGGCTGGCTGGTGCTGCTCGGTGCCCTCGGCTTCGTGCCCGCGAGCGAGGTGGCCACCGCGCTGGTCAACCGCGCGATGGCCTGGAGCTTCGGCGCGTCCTTGCTGCCCGGGCTGGAGCTGACCGCCGGCGTGCCGTCCTCGCTGCGCACGCTGGTCGCCGTGCCCACGCTGCTGGCCAGCGAGGCGAGCCTGCGCGAGCAGATCGAGCGCCTGGAGGTGCACCACCTGGCCGGTGCCGGCGGCGACCTGACCTTCGCTTTGCTGACCGACGGCGCCGACGCGGACCAGGAAGCGGTGGCGGCCGATGCTGCGCTGCTGGCCGTGGCCGCGGACGTCATCGGCGAGCTGAACCGCCGCCACGGGCCGGGGCCTGCGGGCGAGCGCTTCCTGCTGCTGCACCGGCGCCGCCTCTTCAATGCCAGAGAACGCACCTGGATGGGCTGGGAGCGCAAGCGCGGCAAGCTGCACGAACTCAACCGGTTGCTGCGCGGCGCCACCGACACCAGCTACGTCGGCGCCGACGGCGGGCCGCCGCAAGTGCCCGCCGGCGTGCGCTACGTCATCACGCTCGACGCCGACACGCGCCTGCCGCGCGACGCGGCGCTGCGGCTGATCGGCAAGATGGCCCACCCGCTGAACCGGCCGCGCTTCGACGCGCAGTTACGGCGCGTGGTGGGCGGCTACGCCGTGCTGCAGCCGCGCGTGACGCCCTCGCTGCCGGTGGGTAACGAGGGATCGGTGTTCCAGCGCATCTTCTCGGCGCCCGGCGGCATCGATCCCTACGCGGCAGCCGCGTCCGACGTCTACCAGGACCTGTTCGGCGAGGGTTCCTATACCGGCAAGGGCATCTACGACGTCGACGCCTTCGAGCGCGCGCTGCACGGCCGCATCCCGGAGAACGCGGTGCTCAGCCACGATCTCTTCGAAGGCGTGTTCGCGCGCGCCGGACTGGCCTCGGATGTCGAGGTGGTCGAGGATTTCCCGTCGCGCTACGACGTCGCCGCCAAGCGCCAGCACCGCTGGACGCGCGGCGACTGGCAACTGCTGGGCTGGATCTTCAAGGGTCGTGCCGGCAGCGAGGCGGTGCCGATGCTGGGCCGCTGGAAGATGCTCGACAACCTGCGGCGCGCGCTGCTCGCGCCGGTGCTGCTGCTGGCCCTGGGCGCATGCTGGCTGCTGCCGCTGGCGGCCGGGCTGTGGGCCACGCTGATGCTGCTCGCCGCGATTGCGTTCCCGGCGTTCTTTCCCGGCCTGTTTTCGCTGGTGCCGCATCGCGCGGGCATCCAGATGCGCAACCACGTGCGGATGCTGGCGCGGGACCTGCAGGTCGCGGCCACGCAGGTGCTGCTCACCATCGCCTTCCTGCCGGACCAGGCCTGGCGCATGGGCGACGCCATCGCGCGCACGCTGGTACGCCTGCGCTTCACGCGACGCCATCTGCTGGAGTGGAGCACGGCCGCGCAGTCGATAAGCAGCCCGCGGCTGGATCTTGCCGGTTTCTACCTGAAGATGGCGGGCGGGGTGGTGCTGGCGGTGGCCATGATGGCCGGCGCGCTGGCGGTGGCGCAGCCGTCCTGGCCGCTGGCGCTGCCGTTCGGGCTGCTGTGGCTGCTGGCGCCGGCGCTGGCGCTGGGCGTCAGCCGTTCGCCCACGGTGGCGCGGCGACTGCTGCCGTCCGAGCCGGACGCGCGCGACCTGCGCCTGACCGCGCGCCGCACCTGGCGCTATTTCGAGACCTTCGTCACGCCGGCCGACAACATGCTGCCGCCTGACAACTTCCAGGAGAGGCCGCGGCCCGTGGTGGCGCACCGGACCTCGCCCACCAATATCGGCCTCTACCTGCTCTCCGCCGTTGCCGCGCGCGATTTCGGCTGGAGCGCCACGGTGGCGACGGTCGAGCGCCTGGAAGCGGCCTTTGCGTCCATGCGCAAGCTGCCGCGCCTGCGCGGGCATTTCTACAACTGGTACGACACGCAGGACCTGCGCGCGCTCACGCCCGCCTACGTGTCGTCGGTGGACAGCGGCAACCTCGCCGGCCACCTGATCGTGCTGGCCAATGCCTGCGAGGAATGGACCGATGCCGCCGCGGCGCCGGACTTGCGCCCCGGCATGGCGGACACCGCCAGGCTCGCGCGCGAGGCGCTCGCCAGCCTGGCCACCCCGGGCGGCGAGCGCGGCGGCATCCTGGGCGGGCTGATCGAAGACATCGAGGCGCGCCTGGCCGGCACCGAGCCGATGGCCACGCTCTCGCCCACGCTCCGGCGGCTGACGGAGAAAGCCGCCATGACGGCCCGCGAGATCCTGCCCGCGGCCGGCGACGACACCCTGGCCGACCTGGCGTTCTGGGTCGAGGCGCTGCGCAGCACCATGGCCGGCCACGAGCAGGACCGGCTGCAGATCGCCGCCGCGCCCGCGGCGTTCGCGGCCCGCGTGCACGCGCTGGCGGCCGAGGCGCGCGAGATGGCGCTGGCGATGGACTTCTGCTTCCTGTTCGACCGCGAGCGCAAGCTGCTGTCGATCGGCTATTCGCAGGAGGACAACCGCCTTGACGTGAACTGCTACGACCTGCTGGCCTCGGAAGCGCGGCTGGCCAGCCTGTTCGCCATCGCCAAGGGCGACGTGGCCACGCGCCACTGGTTCCACCTGGGCCGCACGGCCACGCCGCTGGGCAACGGCTCGGCGCTGATCTCGTGGTCGGGGTCCATGTTCGAGTACCTGATGCCGTCGCTGGTGATGCGCGCGCCGGGCGGCAGCCTGCTGGAGCAGACCAACCGGCTGGTAGTGGAGCGCCAGCAGGCCTACGGGCGCTCGCTGGGCGTGCCGTGGGGCGTGTCCGAGTCCGCCTACAACGCGCGCGACATGGAGTTCACCTATCAGTACTCCAACTTCGGCGTGCCGGGGCTCGGCCTCAAGCGCGGCCTGTCGGACAACGTGGTGATCGCGCCCTATGCCACCGCGCTGGCCGCGATGGTCGATCCGCAGGCGGCCCAGCGCAATTACGTGCGGCTGGCCGGCATGGGCGCCAAGGGCCGCCATGGCTTCTACGAGGCGCTCGATTTCACGCGCTCCCGCCTGCCGGAAGACGAGGACTTCGCCATCGTCCGCAGCTACATGGCGCATCACCAGGGCATGACCATCGTCGCCATCGCCAACACGCTGCACGCGGGGCAGATGCGCGAGCGCTTCCACCGCGAGCCGATGATCCAGGCCACCGAACTGCTGCTGCAGGAGCGCATGCCGCGCAACGTCGCCATCTCCCATCCGCGCGCCGAGGAAGTGAAGGCGTCCCGGGCCGAGGCGGGCCACGAGGATTCCACCGTGCGCCGGTATCCGGGGGCCGCCGCGGGCACCACAGCGGGCGCCGTCGTCACGCATCTGCTCTCCAACGGCCGCTACGCCGTGATGCTGACCACCGCCGGCGCGGGCTACAGCCGCTGGCGCGACCTGGCCGTGACGCGGTGGCGCGAGGATGCCACGCGCGACGACGCCGGCTCCTTCATCTTCCTGCGCGACACGCAGGGCGGCAGGGTCTGGTCTGCCGGCCCTCAGCCTGGGCAAGGCGAGGCGGAGGAAGAGGACGCCGGCAGCGACGTGGTCTTCGCCGAGGACCACGCCGAATTCATCCGCCGCGACGGCAGCCTGCTCACCACGCTCGACGTACTGGTCTCCGGCGAGGACGACGGCGAAGTGCGGCGCGTGTCGCTGGCCAACAGCGGTCGCCGCCCGCGCGAGATCGAACTGACCTCCTACGCGGAGCTGGCGCTGGCCACGCCGGCCGCCGACGACGCGCATCCCGCGTTCTCCAAGCTGTTCGTCGAGACCGAGTACCTGGCCGAGTTCGGCGCGCTGATTGCCACGCGCCGCCCGCGCACCGACGGCGAGCCGGGCATATGGGCCGCGCACTTCACCGTGGCCGAGGGCGACGTGGTCGCGGATCTCCAGCACGAGACCGACCGCGCGCGCTTCCTGGGCGCCGGCCTGGCGCCGCGCGCGGCCGGCGGCGCGCGGCTTGCGCAGCCGCTGTCGGATACCACCGGCATCGTCCTCGACGCGGTCTTTTCGCTGCGCCAGCGGGTGCGGGTGGCACCGGGCGGCGTGGCCCGGGTCGCCTTCTGGACGCTGGTGGCGCCTTCGCGGGCCGAGCTGATGGTGCTGATCGACAAGCATCACGACCGCAGCGCCTTCGAGCGCGCCAAGACCCTGGCGTGGACCCAGGCCCAGGTCCAGCTGCGCTATCTCGACGCCAAGGCCGGCGAGGCGGCGGACTTCCAGCGCCTGGCGGCGCCGATCCTGTACGCCGACGCGCGCTTTCGCAGCCCGCCGGAGACCATCCTGCGCGGCGCGGGCCCGCAGTCCGGCCTGTGGCCGCACGCGATCTCCGGCGACCTGCCCATCGTGCTGCTGCGCATCGACGACGTCGAAGACATGGCGCAGGTGCGCCAGTTGCTGCGCGCGCACGAATACTGGCGCCTCAAGCGCCTAGGCGTGGACCTCATCATCGTCAACGAACGCGCTTCCTCCTACGCGCAGGACCTGCAGGCCGCCATCGACACCGCGGTGCGCAGCAGCCAGTCGCGGCCGCGCCTGGGCGACGGGCTTGGCCAGGGGGCGGTCCATACGCTGCGCGCGGACCTGATGCGGGTCGAGGAGCGCGCGCTGCTGCAGTCGGTGGCCCGCGTCGCGCTGGTCGCGCGCCGCGGCGCCATCGCCGAACAGATCGCCCGCTTGCCCGAGGCGCCGGTCCGCGCGGCGCCCGAACGCCCGACTTGGCTGTCCCGGCTGGCGTTCCCGCCGGCCCACGCCGTGCCGGCGCCGCATGCGCCGGCATGGGACCCGGCCTCGCTGGAGTTCTTCAACGGGCTGGGCGGCTTCGACAAGGACGGGCGGGAATATGTGATCGAACTGGCGGGAGAGGCGTCGACGCCGGCGCCGTGGCTCAACGTGATCGCCAACCCGGCGTTCGGCTTCCAGGTGTCCGCGCAAGGCAGCGGCTACACGTGGGCGGAGAACAGCCGCGAGAACCAGTTGACGCCGTGGTCCAACGACCCGGTGCTGGACCCGCCCGGCGAGGCGATCTACATCCGCGACGAAGACACGCTCGACCTGTGGACGCCCACCGCCCAGCCGGTGCGCGACGGCGGCGCCTACACGGCGCGCCACGGCCACGGCTACAGCCGCTTCGCGCATGAGGCCAACGGCATCGCGGCACAGTTGCTGCAATACGTGCCGCTGGACGATCCGCTCAAGATCTCGCGCTTGACGCTGCGCAACCTGTCGGCCAGGCGCCGCCGCCTGTCGGTCACGGCGTTCGCCGAGTGGGTGCTCGGCACCGCCCGCGGCGCCTCGGCGCCGTTCATTGCCACCGCGCTCGACGGTGCCACCGGCGCCATGCTGGCGCGCAATCCGTGGAGCACCGCGTTTCCGGGGCGGGTTGCCTTTGCCGATCTCGGCGGCAGGCAGGTGGCGTGGACCGCCGACCGCACCGAGTTCCTCGGCCGCAACGGCGCGGCCGCCGCGCCGGCGGCGCTGCTCGGCACGGCGCCGCTGTCCGGCGCCGTGGGCGCGGGGCGCGATCCCTGCGCGGCCTTGCAGTGCTTCGTGGAGCTGGCTCCCGGCGAGAGCGTGGAAATCGTCGCGCTGCTGGGGCAGTGCGGCTCAGCGGGCGAAGCCAGCGCGCTGGTCGCGCGCTATCGCGCCGCCGATCTCGACGCCGTGCTGGCCGCCGTGACGGCGCACTGGGACAGCCTGCTCGGCGCGGTGCAGGTCCGCACGCCGAACCGCGCGATGGACATCATGCTCAACGGCTGGCTGCTCTACCAGACGCTGGTCTGCCGTATCTGGGCACGCTCGGCGTTCTACCAGGCCAGCGGCGCCTACGGCTTTCGCGATCAGCTGCAGGACACCATGGCGCTCACCTTCGCCAGCCCGGCCACCACGCGCGCCCATCTGCTGCGAACTGCCGCGCGGCAGTTCGCCGAGGGCGACGTCCAGCACTGGTGGCTGCCGCACAGCGGGCAGGGCGTGCGCACCCGCATCTCAGACGACTGCGTCTGGCTCGCCTTCGCGGCGGCGACCTACATCGCCGCCTCGGGCGACGCGGCCGTGCTCGACGAGCCCGTGCCGTTCCTGGATGGCCCGGTGTTGCAGGCCGGCGAGCACGATGCTTTCTTCCAGCCGCAGGCCGGGGCGGCGCCGGCTTCGCTGTTCGAGCATTGCGCCCGCGGCATCGACCGCTGCCTGGCGCTCACCGGCGCGCAAGGGCTGCCGCTGATCGGCGGCGGCGACTGGAACGACGGCATGAACCGCGTCGGCGCCGCGGGCAGGGGCGAGAGCGTCTGGCTGGGCTGGCTGCTGGCGCGCACGCTCGCGCTGTTCGCGCCCTACGCCGAGGCGCGCGATGCCGGCCGCGCCGGCCTCTGGCGCGCGCATGCCGCGGCGCTGGGCGAAGCGCTGGAGCGGCACGGCTGGGACGGCGGCTGGTACCGCCGCGCCACCTTCGACGACGGCAACTGGCTGGGCTCGCAGGCAAGCGCGGCGTGCCGCATCGATGCCATCGCGCAGTCGTGGGCGGTGCTGTCGGGCGCGGGCGATCCCGCGCGCGCGGCGGCCGCGATGGCCGCGCTGGAGCAGCACCTGTGGCGCCGCGAGGACGGGCTGGCGCTGCTGTTCTCGCCGCCCTTCGACGGGGACGGCCCCGACCCCGGCTACATCCGGGCCTATCCGCCCGGCCTGCGCGAGAACGGCGGCCAGTACAGCCATGCGGCGATGTGGTCGGTGCTGGCCTTCGCCCGGCTCGGCGCGGGCACGAAGGCCGCCGAGCTGTTCTCGATGCTCAACCCGGTCAACCACGCGAGCACGGCCGCCGCCGCGGCGCGCTACAAGGTGGAGCCGTATGTGGTGGCGGCCGACGTCTATTCGGTGGCGCCCCACGTCGGGCGCGGCGGCTGGACGTGGTACACCGGCGCGGCGGGATGGATGTACCGCGCCGGCGTGGAGGGCATCCTCGGCCTTCGCCGCGAAGGAGCCTGGCTGGTCGTCGCCCCGGCGCTGCCGGCCGCGTGGCCGGGGTTCGAGGCCACCGTCAGGCTGGGCGCCGGCCATTACGCGATTCGCGTCCAGGCCACGGCCGGCACGCCGGATGCGCGTCTCGACGGGTTGCCGATTGCCCTGGAAGGCGGTGGCGCGCGCGTGCCGCTCGATGGCGGCAGGCACGAACTGCTGCTATGCATTGCACCGTCTGCGGCATGAGGGGGCAAGCCGTGCCGTCGTCCTTGCGGCCTACTGCATCCATCCGTTGCGCAACCCGGATTCCCGCATCCCGCCGTCGCCGACGCGCTCGGTCGCGTTGACCCGCTCGCGGTCTCCCGGGCGGAAGGCGGAGCCGTCCGGGCGGCCCTCATAGCGTTCGTCCTGTCCGTGGCGATAGCCGCCGTCGCGGCCATCGCGGCCATCGCCTCCGTATCCGCCGGGCACCCACAGGCACCCCATCTGCACGAGTGAAAACGCCACGATACAAAGCCAGCGATAAGTTCGCATGTCATTCTCCGGTCGACACCAGCGGCGCGTGGATGAGCGGCCCGGCGGGCCATCGGACCACAGCGGCCATGAGGGCTGCCAGGGCAGGGCGGAGGCGTTTCATTGCGGAGCGTCATCATCGCGACGAGCCATCATTGCGCCGGCGCAAGCGCGGCGTCGGTACGCTATTGGACAGGCGCCGGCATCAAGCCCGGCGCGCGGCGCAGCGCGTACGCTGCCGGACCGACGCGCGGGCGCTGCCGGGCTAGCCTCAGGGCAGGCTGGCGATGGCGGTCTGCATTGCCGCTTCCAACCTGGGCCTCCGGCCGGGGCGGACATCAGTAAATCGAGGTATCAAAATGAACAGCAACAATATCGGTGTCATCCTTCTGCGCGTGTCCATTGCCGTCACGGTGGTGGGTGTGCTCGGATGCAGCGGCATGTCCCGGCGCGATACGGATACCGTGGCGGGAGCGGGGATCGGCGGCGTGGCCGGCGCGGTGCTGACCGGCGGCAGCGCGCTGGGCACGGTGGGCGGCGCCGCGGTTGGCGGCATTGTCGGCAACCAGGTCGGCAAGTAACGCGCCCGCGAACAACGCCCCCGCGAACGCGCCCGCGCAAAGGCGGGCGCTCCGCGCAGGCGGCGGCTCATGCCCGGCGGAAGTCCGGCAGCACCTCGTGGCGTTCTTCGACGCTCTCGCCGCCCAGGGCGTTGACCACCAGCTTCACGGACGCCTTCGTCCCGCGGGCGCAACTGGCGACCAGCAGCATTTCGCCGGGCGCGAGGCTGGCCCGTTGCCGGGCGACCGCGCCGCGCGGGATCGACCCGCCGAGCCACCGGCCCAGCCACGCGCCCGCCAGGCCACCGATCGCGCCGGCCGCGACGCAGGCCAGCACGCTAGCGAAGGTGCCGGCCGAGGTGCCCAGGGCCAGCGTCGCATAGACCGCCAGCGCGGCGCCGGGCAGGATGCCGGCGATTTCCCATTCGCCGCGGTAAGTGGTCTGGGCGGCGGTGGCATTGCGCAGTCCTTCGACCGCGTGGCCGTCACGCTGGATGAACCACGGGCCCTTGATGCGCACGGTGGAAGCGGGAAGCTCGGCCAGCGCCGATTGGATCTTCGCCGCGCCGACGGCGTCGCGAAGCCGGAAATACAGTACGGTGCGCATGTTTTCACCTCGCAGCAAGCGTGCTGCTTTCACCGGATCGGAAACGGAGCGGTGCCGGTGCGGCCGGCGGCTTTCCGCGCGCGCCAGGGCGCGCGGAAGAGCTCGCGGCCGCGCCGCCGTCAGGGCTGCGCTTCGCGCTCGTAGCGGTAGTCCTTCCAGTACGGCGAGGCACCGTAGTACTCATGGATGGTGGTGCCCCATTGCGGATCGGCCATGCTGGGCCAGTGGTCCTTGTCGAAGCCGGGCGCGGCCTCGAGCATGGCTCTGTCGATGCCGAGCACGAAGCTCTTGCGCTGGGTATCGAGGGTCAGCGCGGACCACGGCACGGCGAACAGCTTGCTGCCCATGCCGAGGAAGCCGCCGAACGACACCACGGCATAGGCAATGCGCCCGCCGCCCACGTCCAGCATGATGTGATCGACCGTGCCGAGCTTGTCGCCGCCGGGGCCGACCACGGCATTACCTTCCAGCGTGTCGGCCGCCATCACGAAGGGCCCCGGGCCGGGGTTGTCCGGGTCGTTGGTGCCGACGATGGCGGCGCGCGGGCCGCCGCTGTTGCGATCGAGTTCGTTCGGGTTCATGGCCTTGCTCCAGGGTTGCGGTTGTGCCGCCGGCGCATCACAGCTTGCGCACGGCCAGATGGTTCTCCACCGACCTGACGCCGTCGGTGGCGCTGGCGATGTCCGCCGCCGTCTGCTTTTGTGTCGCCGACGGGACGCTGCCGGTCAGGCGCACCACGCCTTCGCGGGTACGCACGTGGACCCGGGTGGAACTCAGGTGCTTCTGTTCGAGCAGGCTTGCCTTGATCTTGGTGGTGATGGTGGTGTCGCTGACGCCTTCGCCCACCGTCTCATGCGTGGGGTTGGGGTTGGAGAGCGACGCGTCCGTGCTGCCGGCGGCCCCGTGGCTCAGCGGCGCGTAGAGGGTGGCGAGCGCGATGCAGGCAGCGCTGGCTGCGAGTCGGATGGAATGGATGGTTTTCACTTGGGCTACCTCGATGCGGATCCGGTCAGGGATCCAGTCAACGGCCGGGAAATGCGGCCGTTCGGCGCGGCGTGGCGATGGATCTTGTCCTTCGCCGCGCAGTGCCAACAGGCTGAGACTGGCATCGATTCGCCATGCTGTCGGTACGATGGCGGACACGCATCCGCCGCATCCGGCGTGCCTCCCGGGGCAAACAAGAATCGCTCGCAAGTGCACGGCACCGTACCGATTTGTTGTAGGCGGGCCTACACTGGCAACAGATGCGATTCCCCGGCCCGAAGGCGCGGCCGCTCAGGCTGACCCGGGCGGCCGTTGCCGCCGGGCCGCGGAGGATCCGTCGCAAACCGTAACGCTGGAGGGTGCATGCAAGCCCAAAGTCAAGATCACAGTGTGATTGTCTATCCTGATCTGGCTGGTGGATGGTACTTCGCGGAAATCGACGGAAAGGCCGTCTACCGCTTCGGGCCATTCGATTCACGCAAGATCGTGAAGGAGCTGATCCCGGTGCTGTTTCCCGAGTTGCCGGTGCTGGAAATGGCGGATTCCCCGGCGCGCGGGGATGACGAGGCGCTGATGATCCTCGGCCATGCGCAGCGGATGGAGAAGATCACCGAGGGCCAGCCGGGCAGCGCGGCGCTGGTCTGAGCGGGAGCCAGGCGGCCGTGCCGGACGTGTGCGCCACGTGCGGCACGATCGCCTAGACGCGGACCGCTCAGGCGGCCATCCCCAGGAACTGCTGCAGCTCCGGCGTGGCCGGCCTGGTGAACAGTTGCTCCGGCGAGCCCACCTCGTGCACGCGGCCCTGGCGCATGAACACCACGCGGTTGCAGACCTCGCGCGCGAAGCGCATCTCGTGCGTGACCATCAGCAGCGTCATGCCTTCGCTGGCCAGCTGGCGCACCACGTTGAGCACTTCCATCACCAGTTCCGGGTCGAGCGCGGAGGTGATCTCGTCGCACAGCAGCGCGCGGGGCTGCATCGCCAGCGCGCGCGCGATGGCCACGCGCTGCTGCTGGCCGCCGGAAAGCTGGTTGGGGTAGCTGTCGAACTTCTCCGCCAGCGCCACCTTGGCCAGGCACTCGCGCGCGCCTCGGCTTCGCTCACGCCGGCGGCCACGGTGGGCGCCAGCATGACGTTGCGCCCGGCGCTCAGGTGCGGAAACAGGTTGAACTGCTGGAAGATCATGCCGACCTTGCGGCGCAGCGCGCGCAGCTCCAGCTCGCTGGTGCCGAGCTTGGCGCCGGCCACCGTGATGTTGCCTTCGTCGATGTTCTCCAGGCTGTTGATGCAGCGTAGCCGCTCTTAATGCAGGTCTCCGAGGCTTTTTTCGTTCCGTTCATGACCCCGCCAACTCATGCAATTTCCGGCGATCGGCGAGCTGTTCAGCGTCGCAACCTTTCGAACCAGGCTCAAAGGTGGCAATTTCGAGGAGTGCGGCAACAAGCTCGTCGAGTGAGGCACCTGTCAGACGCATTGCGATCCGATCTGCCAAGAATTCCTCGCCAGTGCGCGCAGTGTCCGACCTGGACAGCAGCGAGGACCAGCGTCGTCGGAAGTGGCCGCACTCATGCGCGACGGCAATCCGCAATAGCCGCTCATCCGCTTCCATCAGCATGCGAGCGGGGACGGAAATCGTGTTTGAAAAAGGCGCGTAGGCAATGTAGTGCTCCGCAATACGTGCTCTTGGTGGTTTTCGCTTACCGAGCGCCACAGTGAAGCTGTCGATCCATAATTGTGCTAGCTTGAGCTTCTGCAGCAGGCGGTTCTTCTGGTCTGCGGACAAGCCGCTGACCCAATCAGATGAACGGACCGCCCTGGGCCGACTCTGCGTTGCCTGCGCCATCAACTACTCTCCCGTCGGGATCCGGCCCGCGCGTCGAAGGATAGTGGCTGTGAGTGCGCGAGCCCTATTGCGCTTGCACCGAAGTGCCCATCCTTCGACCACCAATGCACCGAGGCCATTGATCGCAACGAAGACGAGAAGCCAAACTGCCAGCGTCAGCAAGATGGACGTCATCTCGTTGAGCTTTGTATGGGGCTCTGGCAAGACCTTGCTCCACCCAGCCACCATGGCGCCAAAAGCGAGGGTCCCGCGCTGAATATCGACAATCAGCGCAAGTGGCAGCAGGACGGAAAATTGCCAGAACAGCGCGCGCTCAGCCGAGCTATCGTCAGCTGTGGAGAGATGCAACCAGGCTTTCGCCGCGCACATGGTGGCGACTAAGAGAAGGGCAATGGTCCAAAGAGTATGTAACATCGGACGGGTTCCAAGTTCTAATCAGAACGACGCTGGCGCGGCGCCGATACCTCAATGCGGTGAGGCTCCATTGTCAGGCTTTTTTTCCTATCGTGCGGTCAATCAATGACCGAAGTTTTTCCACTTTGGCGCGGGTGCCGAAATGGCTTTGGGAATGGGCCGCTTGGAAGGCTGGGTCACCAGCGCGACCACTGCGTTGTCGCAATCAGTCTGATCTTCCACGCCTGGCGAGATGTCTGACTTCTGCTTGGCTTGACATTGCATGTCACGCTTCTTTGCCTCCTCAATGTGATCGGAGTACCAGGCCACCGTGTGGGCATGAACTGCGTGCGACATGAGCGAGGCCGCGACAGCAGCGACGCCCAGAGTCATCGCGAAATTCCTCTTCATTTGCTCTTTTCCGTCCTACAGCACCTGATGCATCGAGAACCGTCCATCGTCCGTTGCGACCGCTGCGTTGCGACCAACGTCCGTCTTGATGTAGACGCGCCCATGCTCGCGGCGCCTAATGGCCTGCCACACTTGCTTGAATACTTCCTCGCCTTCATCACCACGCGGGCCGAAGAGAACCAGGTGGATGACGGCTTCATAGAGGAGGGCTTGTTTTTCGCTCTCGCTCGCTGCGCGGAGATAATCGACCCACAGCAGGCAAACATGGTGAAGTCGGTTGAACCCCGGCGCGTCCTGCGGGCGGGAGTCAGCGGATGGTGCAAGTCGCTGCATGTTCTTTTCCTATCGGATCGGTTGCTTCAGGACAGCGGCGCGATACCGGGAGCGCAACAGCAGATCCGGAACCGGCGCAAGCACCTCGGCCATGAACTGAAGCTCTACGCAGGAAGCCAAGCAACTGCGTTGCCATGCTGGCCCAACGCTGGGTGAGTTCGGCGTCGGTGTCCAGCCCGCATTCTGCGAAGCGCAGCAGCAGGTCGGCCTTTCCATCGAACCAGTGATGTGCCTTGGCAACCATGTCAACGATGGCCGGATCGACGCCCAGCGCCTTGCCGGCCTCCCGCAGGGCGCCACGGGGGCGATAGGTGGCCACCGCCGCGGCCAGGGCGGCGCGGTTGCGCCCGTACTTGCGGTATAGGTACTGGATGACTTCCTCACGTCGCTGGTGCTCGAAGTCCACGTCGATATCGGGCGGTTCGCCGCGCTCCTTCGAGATGAATCGCTCGAACAGCAGATTGCCGCGCGCGGGGTCGACCTCGGTGATGCCGAGGCAATAGCAGACTGCCGAGTTCGCGGCCGAGCCGCGCCCCTGGCACAGGATGCCGTTCGATCGGGCGAAGCGCACGATGTCGTAGACGGTCAGGAAGTAGGGCTCGTAGTGCATCTCCGCGATCAGGGCCAACTCGTGCTCCAACTGCGTCTGGATCGCGAGCGGGATGCCCTTGGGGAAGCGGCGGTTCGCGCCGATGTAGGCCTCCTCGCGCAGGTACTCGGTCGGAGGCCGGCCGTCGGGTACCAGCTCATCCGGATACTCATACCGCAGTTCATCCAACGAGAACCGGCAGAGGTTCGCGATGTGTACGGACTCGGTGAGCAGCCGGTGTGGATAGACGTTGGCCAACCGCAGTTGCGAGCGCAGATGCTGTTCCGCGTTCGGCGTGAGATCGTAGCCACACTGAGCCACGGGCTTGCCCAGGCGGATGGCGGTCAGCAGGTCCAGCAATGGCTTGCGCGAACGCACGTGCATGAGGACGTTGCCCGTGGCCACCAGCCGCAGGTGGTGATCCGCCGCAGCCTGTTCGACGCCGGCGCGGTGGATGTCGTCCATCGGCCGGTAGAGCAGGTTGAGCGCCATCCAGGCCCGGCCGGCGAAGGTGGCAGAGATCCACGCGGCCTGGCTGCCGAGTTTCTCCGCCGGCGCGCAGTACTCCGGTGTGAAAACGATCAGACAGTCAGGCAGGCCGCGCAGATGGGAGTAGGGTGGTTCGGGGGAGGCCAGATCCCGCAGGGTTAGCTGGTAGCTACCTTTCGCCGCACGCATGCGGCCGAGCGTGATCAGCTCGCACAGATTGCCGTAGCCTGCACGGTTGCGGGCCAGCGCAACGAAGGACAAGGCCGTGCCGCCATCGGCATTGACGAGACGGAAGGAGGCGCCGACGAGGAGTCTCAGGCCGTGCTGCTTGGCAACGGTGTGCGCGCGCACGATGCCGGCCAGAGAGCATTCGTCGGTGATCGCCAGCGCGTGGTAGCCCAGTTGCACCGCGCGCTCGGCCAGCTCCTCGGCGCGAGAGGCGCCCTGCAGGAAAGAGAAATTCGAAAGGCAGTGCAACTCGGCGTAGTCGGGAAGCCCGCCGCCGGAAGAAGTGGGCAACATGGCTCGATCACCCGAACAGCCCGTGCAGGTACCAGCGTGCGGCGTCTCCTTCGCGACTGCCCATGCGCTCCTGAAAGATCCAGTAGCAGGCATGGTCGCGGCCCTCGGCCACATAGTAGTCACGCGTGACCACCTCGCCTGCCCACCATCCTGCCTCGATGCGCTCTGGCGGGGACACCATGCGCAGCGGGGACCCATAGTAGGGGCGATGCTCGCGCTCGAGCAGGGGGATCGGCTGGTCCAGCAACCAGACCGGCCGCGGCAAAGCCGGCGCGGCGGCTCCGGCCGGGATCTTGTCCGTCACGGGCACCCAGGCGTTCGCGACGGCGGGCCGGTAGTCGGGCTGCAGCGCCGGCTGCAGGACGCGATCCGCGCCCAGTCGCGCGACGAGCAGCTCCAGCAGCCGGGTGTGGTCCTCCGGCGTGCCGCCCGGTTCAGGGAACAGGCTTTGGCTCGGCGGGGCCAGCGGCTGGGTATCGATGGCCGCCAATTGCACGGCGATCATGGGCGCGTCGACGCTCAGCCGTGCCAGCCGCTCGCGCAGCAGGCGGACCAGGTGATCGGCATGCCAGTTCGGCTCGGCCAAGGCGATCTCCACGACCGTCGGCGGGATCGCCTCCCGACCCCGCTCATGATGCAGGGACACGGCAAAGCGCGTGATGGCCAGGTGCCGCGCCGTGAGCCAGCCGATCAGCTGCTCAATCAACCCGGAGGCATAGACCAGGGTGGCCTCCACATGCTCGATACGGTCGGGCAGGTCCACCCTCGCGGAAAACTCCGGCGGCGCCTCCAGCCAGCCGAACACTTCCGCTGCCTCGCCCAGTGCGCGGTCGAGTGCTTCGTTGATGGCGGCGCCGCAGTGCCGCTGCAGGCCGGCCCGCGGCAGGCGGCGCAAGTCGCCCAGAGTGCGGCAACCCAGACCGTCCAACCACTCGGCATGGATGCGCGCGGCCGGCAGGGTTGCAGCGGGGAGGGCGCCCAGCCGATGGCCGAGGCGGGTTGTCTTGAGCGACACACCGCCGCCAGCGCGCGCGAGGAGCCATGCGGCCTGCGCTGTGGACGCGCACCCGGTCACCACGGTATAGCCCAGCGCGTCGGCGGTCGCACGCATGCGCGCGCGTAGCCGACGGGCACCTCCGAAGAGCCGCAGGCTCGCGGAGACGTCGACCAGCACGGCGTCTTCCTCGGCGCCCACGACACACGGTGAAAACTGCAGGAGGGCGAGGGCCAGCGCACGCAGGCCCTCCGCCTCTCGCGCCGGGTCGCGCTCGATGAGCACGGTTTGCGGCGCGATCGTCTGCACGCCGCCGCGGCGCATATGCGGCCGCACGCCGGCGACGCTGGCCAGCGGCGAGGCGTGGTGTACACGGTCCTTGTCGAGGACTGCCACGGCCAGCTCAGTGGACCAACGAGGCCGGAACACTTCGAGGCATAGGCGCGGCAGGCGCAGGCAGATCCACAGGCGATGCATGACGGCGAAGCAGGATGGGCGAGGGCGCCAGCGGAACAAAGACGGGCTTGTCCTGCTGCGGGCCGCGGCGCTTGAAGAAGGTAAGATCGGCGCCACCAGCTGCTGGGACGATGCCGACCCGTAGCGGCGCCGGTGACGCGTCTCGCGCGCAGGCGAGAGGGCGTATGAGGTAAAACAGCGCTTCCCCCGATTGCGCGGCCAGGTGCAGCCGGCGCAGGGCGTCGTTGCGCATGTGCTGCTGCCACAGCAACACCGCGCCGCACGTACCGGCGCGCAGCATCTGTTCCGTCGCCCAGAGGGCGTCGGCGGTGCGTTCCGCGCGGACCCAGAGCAGTTGCCGGGGAGATAGGCCCCAATTGGCGAAGGCCAGTGCCTGGGGCGCATGCGGGGGCTGTATCAGCGCGATAGGGCGCGTGTTTGCCAGCAGGGCTGGCCGTAGCAGGCGCAGTTCGCCGACGCCGGGCTGCTGGACCAGCATTTCCACCAGTGTGCTGGCCGGCCAGCCGCCGCCGGGGAGTTCACCGACCAGTTCCTGGTAGCCCGTGGGCACGGTACGACCGATGGCCCGGGCGAGTTGGGACGCGCGCCAGAGGGCAGGGTGGATGGACTCGGGGAGAGGAATGGGCATGGCTGGTTTCAGAGCAATCTGTAAACCAGTCTACTGTATATTTATACAGTGGTCATGTGGAAGCAAGAATAAGCTCTATGCAGCTCATCTCCGGCCTTCTTTGTGATTTTTTGTGCATTTTACAAAAACTTGATAGCCACAAAGGGGTATGGAAGAGTGGGAAGCATGTCGCTAGAGTCGCCCGAGCACGCCGGCGGCGCGCACTTGCCAACAAACAAAAAACGGGTCAGGTCACATGTTCCAAGGTATCCATGCCGGCGCGCGGTCTCGCGCGGCCGGCCTGCTCTCGCTTGTCCTCGCCGCTGGCCTGCTGTCCGCCTGCGGCAGCGACGAAGCCCCATCTTCCCCAGCCACCACGCAGGCGCCCAGCAGCCGGCTCGTCGTCGACACCGGCACGGCCGCGCCCGCGCAGGGCGGCACGTTGACGCTGAAGGCTACCTTGCTCGGCGCCGACGGCCTCGAGGTCAAGGGCGCCAGGTTCGCGTGGTCGTCGTCCAACGAAGCGGTCGCGGTAATCGTGTCGGCCTCCGACCAGGCGCCGGCGGCGGCCAGCATGATGCAGCCGGTGGGCACCTATGCCTCGGTGCGCATGCTCGCGCCCGGCGAGGTCGACATCGTCGCCACGGCGACGCTGCCCGACGGTACTCAGGCCACCAGCACCACGCACCTGACGGTGCAGGCCGCGCCCGCGAAGACTTATGTGCTGACGTTGTCGCCCTCCACGCTGACGGTCAACTACGGCGCAGCGGCGCAAGTCGTCACCGCGGTGGTGCAGCGCTCGGACGGCGTCGACGGCGCGGCCGACCTGACGGACTGGTCGTGGGCGGTCGACAACGCCACGTTCGCCGCCGCGCCGGCGGCGGACAGCCATTCGGCGCAGGTCTCCACCATGGGCACGCTGGCGGGCACGGGGCAACTCACCGCGTGCGCCAGCACGCCGGCGGGCGACCGGCTGTGCGCCAACGCGGCGCTGGCGCGGCCGCTGGTGGCGCTGCCCTCGATCGCGTTCTCGGCGCCGTCGCTGAGCGTGAAGCCGGGCCGCACCGGCACCGTGACGGCGACGCTGACCGACGGGCCGGGCGCCGACCTGGCCGGCCGGGCGACGCTGGCGTGGTCGATCCAGCAAAGCGGCACGGCCGCATCCATCGTCGGCATGCCCACCAGCACCAGTCTGACGATCGGCATCGATGCCGCACAGGTCGACGCCTATGCCGCGACGCTGACGCTGACCGCGACCTACCCGGATGGCCGCACCAACAGCAGCACGCTGCAGCTGACGTCCCCGGGCATTTGGAGCCGCCTGCCGGACGCGCCCATCGCCAGCCCGTCGGTCGTCAGCCTGGCCATCGACGGCACACGTGTGTGGCGGCTGACCGCCGACGGCAGCCAGCCGGCGCGGCTGGAGCGTTTCGGCGTGGCCGGCGAAGGGCCGGTCGAGCCCGCCACGGCGCTGCCGGCGGCGGCCCGGGGCGTGTGGCTGGCGGCGGACACGAGCGTGGTGAACCCGGCCGATCCGGCGGTGGTGGTGCAACTGGGCGCCGATGGCGCGAGCGTGCCGTTCGGCAGCTTCGACGCGGCCTTCGCCAATCCGCGCGCGGACTTCACGTTGACCGGTTGCGCGCAATATGCGGCCGATGCGACGGCCGGGCGCCGGTTCGTGAAGACCACCGGCGGGGCCAGCATCATGACGACGGGGTGGTGCACGACAGACGCATCCTGGTGGGCACAGCAGGTCGGCGTGACCGCAATGCGAAATAGCAATCATCCGTCCGGCGAGCACGTCGTCGACGCGCGTCCCTTTGCCAACGGTAGTGCCGTGGGATTCTTTTCGACCGGCGAACGGTTGTTCCTGAACGCCGGGAATGCCGGCTGGAGCTACTGGTATCTGAATCAGGCCCGGCTCAGCCTCGGGGCCATCCCGGCTACGGCAACCGACCCGTATGGTGCCTTCTACGGTTATCAGGGCGGGGTAGGCATGATTGTCACCCAAGAGCCAAACGCGCCCTATGCGACATTGCCCGGCGCCGTCCCGACGCTGACCAAGCTGCAGGCGACACAGAACTTCCTGGTCGGCCTCGCCGGTCCCGCGCTGTCGCTGCTCGACCTGAGCGGGCTCGTGCCCTCGACGTTGATGCTGCCGGGCGTCGGCCAGGGCGCCGATTTCGAGGCAACGCAGGATGCCAACGGCAAGCTGCGCGTCGCCGTGCGCCTCACGGACGGCTCGGTGTGGGTCTACGACCAGCCTTGAGATGGGCGTCAGGGGAAAGCCGAGCCGAGAAAGAGCACGAGAATGTGCACGCTGAGAAAAGTGGCGTTCATCCCCATGCGCCAGGCCATGCCCATCGCCAACAGGGGCACTATTCGCGTGTGTGCCGGTTGGTTTGCGGGATGGCCCCGGCTGAAGGCGTCGAACAGCGCCTGGACCCGGGCCTCATCTTCGGGGAGGCGGCGGGTGCTGGCGCTTCAGCGCCGCCATTCCGTCCGGCAACGCCTCTAGCACTGCCTTGCTAGGGCCAAACCTTGCCATCGGCAGCTTTCAGGCTGGCCAGCTGGTTTCGTGCTCTGCAGGCTCCGATTTGGAGCCTATCCGGGCGGATCGGGATACGTTGCTGTGGGCCTCGGCTGGCACGCGTCGATCGTTCGTCCGTCTTTCCTTACCTGCGGGTGCCCGAGCGGATCTCGCCGACGATCCGTTGCACGTCAGCGCGAGCGGCGTCCCACTCCGAGTCAGCGGCAAACAACTCGGCCAAGTCCTGCTGCGCCGGCACACCGCTGCCCGAAGGGACAAATTGCCGGGTGACAGCGATGAAGGCGGCTTGCCGTCGGTCAAACGCGCGGCGCTCTCGCTCTAGCGCCGCGCGCTCTTCCGCCCGTTGGTTTTCTGGAGTGCCGGTCATGGTGCACTCGCGCTCGGTGGGTGGCCCTGGGCCGCCTCGTCGCTGTCGTTGTCGGCCATTAGCACGGCGGCCACCTTGATTGCCGTATGCCAGCCAGGGATGGCCTCGACAGAGCGCACGGTACCCGTGGTTGTCCCGCCCACGAGTACGTGGACCGGCGCGCTGCCCAACCCCTCATGTGAGATCGCCTGCAATGCTGCAATTAGCTGGTCCACGCTCAGACCTTCCGGTGGCAAGATTTTCATGTGTTCCGTGCGAGTTTCGATGCCAAAAATCCGGAGGAGCAGAATCGTTTACTCAATCGATTATTGTCTGCTCGCTGGCGTTAACCTCTCTGACCTCATAGTAGCTGTTCGGGGTCGTATTGACGAAGACTACGCGTGGTCGCTTGCCATCCAATAGATGCTGCTGCATTTTGGCGCGGGCGCCGCGGTGGATGCCGACTTTGCCGGCTCGTCTCTGGGCCAGGGCGCTCACCTCAAACGGCCCACCGCAAGCCGGGCACTGGTACTGATAACCGCGGTCAGGGAGGCGACTGCGCTCAGCGAGCGGGTCCAGACACAACGGACATTTTGCATGTTCGAAAGTCATGATTGGCCTTTATTTTACATAATTATCATTATGAATTTAAGCTTTGTCAGGGCTAAGTTGTAATGTCCGCTATAGCCAAGTTCAAATGTCCGAGTTTGTCGGGCGTAACCTGAGCGGTTTCCAGTCTGCTGGAGGCTGCCATGACACCGGACACCATCACCCTAACCACGCGGCAAGTGTATTGACGGGCTTTAATCGTGCGGGCCATGGTGCAGATTGAATCCGTACAGCTTTCGCTAAAGGCCGATCCACGCCAACCTAGTTTTTCGGCAGTCTACCTCGCAATCGCGCTAGTCTTCCCGCCATTCGCTTCCCTGTCTCGTGAAATGCGACGCGTTCCCGCCGAAGCACGGCGCGTTAGCGTGCAGAGAGCGCCTATGGCGACGGGGAAAAATCACCACCGCCTCGCGCTGGCCTCCGCGGACTATTTAGCCGGCCGTCGGGCCACAAGAGCCTGAGTTAGCACGCTGCTTGCCTCCCCCAGGATCCTCTTAAGTGTGGCTTGTTGGAACTCTCTGAACGACGAGACCGTTAACGCGTTGAACACCTCTCGCAATAGCTCTTGGTCTAGGGCATGCAACGTTTGGCATGGTGCCCCCGCCGCCGCCAGCATCCGAGGGTGGTTGATGCGACGACGACAAGAGCCTTCCCAAGCATTGACAATGGATTGCGCGGTGTACCTTGGGGCCTATGTCCCCCTCGGTATCGCGACATGTCCTTCAAAACAGATGCGCTGCAATTCGGGCCTGCATCCCTCGAGCACCCATAGACAGCTCCCTGCCCCCACCCACTTTTCGATTGGTGCTGATGGCTTGCTCTGGTCCAAAGGACGAGCAGCGCGCACCGGCGTTGCAGCTTTACCGAGGTGTCATAAACCAGACCTATCGTGCGGTCACGCTCGCAGGCGCGGTGCCGAAAGTGATGATCCTCTCCGCCCTGCACGGATTTATTGGCCCGGATCTCGAGGTTGAGCCTTATGACGTTCGGCTCGCGCTCGAGCCCGCAACAAATTAGCGCAATGTCCGCGCTCAAGCATTCTGGCTTCGCTAATTATCACGATCCGGAGTTGCGCGGTGAGCATTGCTGGTCGTTTTCGCCCGTCAAATGGTCGAGACGCTCGGACGAAAATGCTTTTCGTTGTAGGGATAGCGTTTTCCGGACTCCAGGTCGAAAGCCACTCTGTCCGTCAGTGTTTCCAGCGCCTTGCCATACAGGTGAAAAAGCAGCGCCGGCTGGCCGTTCAGCACATGGATACTATGCACATCATCGGGCTGGTAGAGCGCAGGGTGACCAGGCTCGACCTTGAACTCCCTGTCGACCACCACGGCGGCCGGCCCGTCGTCGGCAGTGATCCGATAGACCCGGTTGGTCTCTTCCCCCTCGATCCCCACGATGATGGCCCAGGTGCCATGGTTGTGCGGCACGCTGGTCTTCCCAGGGTGCAGCGCGTTGACGTAGAGTGCAAAGCCTTGATCCGGATCAGCGTGCAGTACGTAACGCTGTGATCCAGACCCACCGGGCGCCGGCAGCGGAAAGTTGGCGAAAGAGAACCACTCGCGGCGGGCGGCAAGTTCCTCTAGCACCTGCGCCGTGCGCTCCAGCTTGTGCTCCGCGCTTTCCGCATGGATGCGCTTGATCCGCTTGACGGCCGCGGCCACGAGGGGCTTCCAGGCGGGGGAATGACTCATGCGGGTTCTCCTGTGCTACGTTGATGAACGGCGATATCGCCGGATGTCAATGTCCCGTTAACCAAGCGCCCGAGCAGCGCATGCGTGCGCTGCTCCGCCAAGGCAGCCGATGCCGGATGAAAGGGCGGATGGCCGAAGCGTCCGAAGCCGTGATCGGCCTCGGCATAGACATGAACCTCGGCGTGTGGCTTCCCTGCGAGATCCTTGCGCAGGCCGTCGACAAGTTCGGGAGGCGTGCGGAAGTCGAGATGCCCGATATGGACCAGGGTGGGCACGTCTATGGTCTTTCCAGCGCCCCCATGATCGCCCATGCGCGTCGGGTAATATGCCACGGCGGCATCAAGCACGCCCTGCGCCGCACCCAGGTAGGCCAATTCGCCGCCAAGGCAGAAACCCACGGATGCCACCGCGCCGGCACCATGGCGCGAGCGCAGCCACGCGGCGGTCGCTGCCAGGTCCTGGACGGCCAGCGTCCTGTCCAGGCCTGCGCTGAGCGCACGCCCGCGCTGTTGATCCTGCGGGTTGTATTCAAGGTCGACACCAGGCTCCTGGCGCCAGAACAGGTCGGGCACGAGGGCGACATAGCCCAGCGCGGCGTAACGTTCGGCAACCTCGCGAATCCAGCTGTTGATGTTGTAGATCTCCGGCAGAAGAATCACAGCCGGCAGCGGCGTGTCGGGTTGGATGATGGGTTCGACGAACCAGGCGCGAATGGCGCCATCGTCGACGGGGATGGAGAGGGTTCGAGCAGGCATTGTCATTGTGGTTGGGTGGATTCGAGGGACCGATGCACGCGAGCCAGCGGAAATCCCGCTGGCTCGCGCTGTGCTTGCGCGGTCAGCTGTTTTTCCCAGTCGAGATAGGCACGCATCGATGCGGCATTACCGCTTCGGCGGTCGTGAGCCCAGAACAGGAAATCGATGCGTTGCTCACGCGTCAACGCATCCGCCGGGGGAGCCTCGACCGGCTCGCCGGCGGCTTCCCAGCTCGCTTGCCCGCCGCGTACCACGAAGACACTGGCATGCTGGACGGAATCCAACAGGTCTGCCGCGGCAAGATGCGCCAGGCGGTCGTCCTCGGAGAACAGGATGACGTCCTGCCCAGATGCCGCTGCCGCGATGGGGCCGTCCAGGCGCGCCCTGGTTGCCCACGCCGCGCCGGGCGGGTGCGCCAGCAGGTAAGCCTCGCTGCTGCCCACGCACCACGCGGAACCGCCCTGCCCAATCCGCGCTCGGGCTTGGTCGACGTCCAATTCAGGGGCAAGCCTGAGAACGTCGCTCCAGGGGGGATCGATACGTGCCGCCTGGTCCGCCGACACGCCCTCCTTGCCCGCGCGCGCCACCGGTTCAGCCCGCGGCGCCCTGCTGCCATGGAGTGCCAGGGCGTAGGCATCCCAACCCAGCCGGCGCAACCAGAGCGCCGACTGGATGGCCCTGACGCCGTCGTCATCCACCAGCACGACCCGCGCGTGCAACGTCCCAAGCCAGCGGTCGCTGGCCTGGACCAGTTGGCCGCCAGGCGCGTTGTGTGCGCCCTCCAGATGGCCCTGGGCGAATTCCGCGGGCGTGCGGACGTCGAGCACGTAGGTCGTCCGGTGGTCCTCGGTGCGCCAGCGAGCCAACTGGGCTGCATCGATGGCGGGCACGTCCTGAGCTTGGGCGATGCCAAGGCTGCGCTTGCGCGCCTTCTCTTCCTGGGCAAAGTCCGGAGCGGGCGCCTTGTGCCTCAGGCCCGTCTCCAGATTCAGTCCGGCCAGTTGCCAGCCGTGGTTGCCATCTGCCAGGGCAACGACACGGTGGCCGACGCCGGCATCAATCAAGGTCTGTGCGCCCACGATGCCCCGCGTGCGTCCGCCACAAGCCACCACGATCAGCGTGTCGTACGACGGCGCCAGGGCCTCGAAACGCAGCAGGATCTCGCCATTCGGACAGGACAGCGCGCCAGGGATATGGCGTGCGGCATGTTCGGCCTCGCTACGCGGGTCGAGCACGACGAGCGGTGCTCCTTCCGCCTGAAGTCGGTCGAGCGTAACGGCATCAATGGACGGTGTCTCCAGGTGTTCTTCGGCCCATTCGCCCAATACTTTGCCTGGGACATAAACGCCCTGGAATACCGGATGCCCCGCAGCCTCCCATGCGTGGATGCCGCCGTCCAGCGCGAACACCTGCAGGTAGCCGAGCGATCGCAAGCGCGATGCCGCGCGCTGCGCGACATTGTCACCGGCATCCACCAGGACGATCATGCTTGCGTGCCGGGGCACCAGCGATGGCACCACCGCCTCCAGCCGGCTATAGGGTGCATTCACTGCCCACAGCATATGTCCCATGCCGAACTGTCCCTCCTCGCGCACGTCGAGCAGCGCCAGTTCCGTCCGCGGGTCGCAAAGCCGCGCGATGAGTGCCTCGACATCGATGCGTGGCACCGGCTGCCCGATCTCTGCTTGCGTCACGCCATGTCTCCCTGTCCGATCAAGCTAGTGATGGCATCCAGGCTGCTAGCCCGGCCAAAACCGGCTACCGCATCGGCCAGCGATGCCGCATGCGCTCCCAGCACCGGCTCGGCCAGGTCGAGGAACTTGGCGCGAAGATCGTTCCACCGCATTGGCCACGCCACGCTGCCATAGCCAGCGGTGACGGCATGTTCCAGCGTCCGCCCACTGGCCGCATGCAGTTCAAGGCGAGCCGAGGAACGTGTCGCCGCCGGGTCCGGGACGAGCGCCACGCGTTGGCTCAGCGCCTGCACGGTAGGATCGCCAAGTCGCGTCCGTTCGAAGTCGCTGGCCCTGCCCGTATGGCCGGCCAGCCCAAGCGCGATGCAATAGGGAAGGCTGAATTTCGCCTGCGTGGCTGTATGGGCGTCGGCGCTACCCGCGATGCGAATGGCCAGCGGGTGCACATACGCGATCACCTGCTCGACACCGTCCGTGTCCAGCGACGCATGCAATGCCCGCGCGGCGTCGATGGCTGCATGGGTCAACTGGCACGAGGCATAAGGCTTGAAGCTGATGCGTGAGATCTCCCAGGCGCCATCCAGGTCGACGTCGATGGCCAGCGCTTCGTCCTGGAGCAGGCTTTGCAGCAAGCCACGCGGGCCGTCCAGCACGCCGGGTGCGCCTTCGCAGCCCTGGCTGGCCAGCTCGACGGACATGACGGCATCGAGCGCCGCATAGCCCGCGTGCAGTGGCTTCGCCGGCGTACCAAAGGACGCCGCGAGACCACCGGCCTGAGTCGCGGCCAATGCGACGGCGTGGCTGGCCTTCGACGCATCCAGCCGCAGCGCGAGCGCGCCGGCCAGCGCTGCCGCGATGCGCCCGAGCACGGGCGTCACGTGCCAACCATGCGCCGTCAGCCTTTCACCACGCCCCTGCATGCCCAGCCTGGCGCCTGTCTGCAGCCCCACGGCGAAGGCAGCGATGAGGCGGTTCTCCGGCAGCCGGTATTGTTGGCCAAGCGCGAGCAACGTCGCCCAAAGGGGCCCGCTGCCATGGAGAATGGCGTCGACATGAGTGTCGTCATAGTCCAGCACATGGGACAACGAGCCGTTGACCCAGGCGGCCACCGGCGCCGCCGAGCGCCCGCCGGACAGCCACCATGCGGCTCCGTGGCTGGACCACAGGCGTGCGGTATTCGTGATGACGACGGCCTGCGGATCCCGTCGCGCGCCCAGACATACGCCAAGCCAGTCCAGCAACGAGTTTCGGGCGGCGTGCAGCACCTCGGGCGGCAAGCCGTCGGCGCCCAGCAACTGGTCGAATTTGCGCTGTGCGTCGCCGGCGATGCGGGGCAGCAGCAATGGAGGATGGTCGATGTGCATCAGTTCAAGGCGATGCCAGCCGACTGGATGGTCTTAGACCAACGCTGGTAGTGCTCGGCAATGCTCTGCTTCAAGCCCTCCGGAGAACTGAAGCGCAACGTGGCGCCGTGCTGTTCGAGAAACCGCTTGAACTGTGGGTCCTGCGCAATGCGGCCGATCTCCTTGTTCAGGCGCCGCGTAATCTCGGAGGGTAGGTCTGCCGGCGCCAGGACGCCGGCCCAAATGGTGACGGCCAGCTCGGGACGGCCCAGTTCCACCAGGCTGGGAACATCGGGGAGCGCCGCGGAGCGCTTGGGGCTGCTGACCGCGATCGCCTGGAAGCTGCCGCCGCGGATCTGGCCCAGTGCGGATGGCAGGGTCGCGAACATGGCATCGACATGGCCGGCCGCCACATCTGCCATCGCGGGGCCGCCGCCCTTGTAGTGCACATGCAGGACCTGGGTGTTCTCGGCCTCGCGAAAGAGCTCGGCCATCAGATGATTGGTCGTGCCCGCACCGGAAGACGCAAACGACACGCAGCCAGGATGCGCTTTGACGTCGGCGACTAGGGCTTGATAGGTCGCCGGCTTGTTGGGCGCGGTCACGAGCACGGACGGAAAGTCCACGACAGAGGCAATGGGCGTGAAGGAGTCGAACGGCGTGTAGCGCAGGTTCGGATACAAGATTGGACTGACCGCGATCTCGTTGGCGGTGGCGAACAGGAGCGTGTAGCCGTCAGGCTTGGACGCCGCGACGTGTGCAGTTCCCAAAGTACCCGAGGCGCCGCCACGGTTCTCGACGACCACGGGCTGCTTTAACGCGATGCTCAGCTTCTCCGCCAGTGGTCGGGCTACCAGATCGGCAAGGCCGCCCGGCGGAAACGGCACCACCAGACGAATGGATTGCTCGGGCCACTGCGCCTGTGCCGCAGGGGTAACGAAAACACCGGCCAACGCCAGAGATGCCATCGACAGCAGGCTCACTATGCGTCGCGGCATGAGCGAGGTCGATGGGCGGAAAGAAACAAACATCACACACTCCAGAACAATTTCCACGTCCACTGAGTGGCCGCCGCAAGTAGCGGCATCCCGTGGGGTCAGGTCATTGTCTGGGGCGCCGTGGTGTATTCAAAATGCCCATCGCGACTTTGCTTATATATTGCTTGTCGCAACTGAGCCGCCACAGATTTCCAAGGGTGGCTAAGCACCTGATTCAGAAGGGTTTTGGCGGATATCCAACGGCGCTTGCAGCCGCCATCATCACGCCCGCGATCAGTAGCGGTGATCATTTCGGTGCTGTTGCTGATGTTTCAGACGGGCTCGCCGCTCACGCAATAGCACCGGCATCCTGATGACGAAAGAACAACCGGAGCATCTGGAACGCCTGGGACACCACCGGGTTCACCGAATTCTGTCGACAGTAGAGGTAGTAGCTCACG
This sequence comes from Cupriavidus sp. FW216-B1, assembly GCF_058789195.1. Classification (NCBI taxonomy): domain Bacteria; kingdom Pseudomonadati; phylum Pseudomonadota; class Betaproteobacteria; order Burkholderiales; family Burkholderiaceae; genus Cupriavidus; species Cupriavidus sp. FW216-B1. The sequence goes on from NZ_JBYTEL010000017.1 coordinate 61,638, forward strand.
TCCGGCATTTGCGGCAACCCTTCGCGATCGCCAAGGATGCGCATATCCGGCGTCAGCATCTCGACGGTGCGCGGCGTGATGCCTAGCCCCGCCCGCACCGCGGCGCGCACGCCGACCGGACTCGACGACGTATAGATCTGGCGCCACGGCTGGCCATGTCGTGCCAAGGCCTCCAGCGCAAAGCGACGAAACACGCTGGGCTCGTCGCCAAGCACCAGCGGCAAAGGTTCGCCGCGCGCGAACTTGAAATTGGCGGAACAAAGCCAGAGAACGGGCGCACTGCGGACGACGAACGATTCCAGCGCATCGTCGCGCCGGGTCGCGAGCGCCAGATCTAGCCCCGCATCATGCAGATTCTTGAGCAATTCCGGACTGCGGCCGATCGTCACCTCGTAGCTGAGGTGGGGCATGAGCCGGGAGAGCTGGGCGAGTATCATTGGCAGCAAGGCTTCCGCCGCATCATGCGATGAACCGAGGCGCAGCGAGCCGCGCGGACTTCGCGCCTGCAGGAAGGCCATCGCATCGTCGTGGAGCGCGAGCATTTCCTGCCCGTATCGGAGCAGATGTCGGCCCGTATCCGTCAACACCTTGCTACGGCCCGTACGCAGGAACAGCGGTTGCCCAATCAGTTGTTCGAGCTTCTGCATGCGCTGCGAAATCGCTGATTGCGTGCAGTGGAGTGCGGAGGCGGCGGCGTGGAAAGTCCCCTGGCGCTCCACCTCAACAAATGCGCGCAGCAAGATCAGGTCAAGGGTAGCCGACGCATCGGCTGGAAAGCGTTCCGATTCTTCTGCCATTATTGCCAACCCGCCTTTGTCCGGATAAGGCCTCTTCCGGTGCATGGCGAGAAGGCGATTAATCGCGCCGCTCGCATACGTAAGAGAAAAATTGTGCTTCGTCGCGAAAGGCTGTGGCCCTCGCTTTCCACAATGCCGCTAACCTTGTTTTCCACGAGTGTCGATCAACGCCGATCCCGCCAGCCACAGCGTGTTGATGAGCCGGCTCGCGATCTCCGGGCCGATATCGATGCGATTGGCCAGCGATTGCCTGGGATTGCCGGTGGCCATGCCGCGCAGCCATTGCCAGTAACGGACGGCCGCCGGCTTCTCGAGGCCTAGTGATTCGTGCGCGGCGGCGAGCGTTTCGCTGAGGGCGGATTGGCCTGGCGTGGCAATCGCTACGTCTCTCGGCAAGACTTCAGTGCCGGCAAAGATCAGCAACGTGACGAGGAGCAACGTGACAGCACCTTGCAGCAGCAGCCTTCCGAGAAGCAGGATCATCATCCCGATCGAAGCAGTCGATCATATGTGTGGTGCCCCCTGTTCCCAACGAAGAATTCCTGCTTTGCAAATTTGGGGTCAACGAGAGTAGATATCTCGCGTCTGCTCTATCCGGAACCAAAGATGCAACCCGCCTTGTCCGCGGTGGACTTTCCCAAGCCCTAAAAGCTACCCACCCACGTAATCTGCACCGCCTGATATGGTATCGCTCTCCCCTACACTACCTATGATCGGCTGGCCGAGATCGATTAGGGCATGCTCGTGGAGCACAAGCGGCCGGAGCATGTGCCGACCATTGCGGCAAAGGTCCAGGCATTGTGGGATGATCAGCACCAGATCTACCTCGCACGCACGCTATTGCGCGAGCCGCCGCGCCAGGCGCACCTCGCTCAGAACACGAAACGCCTGCGCTTGATCAATCGGCTGGATCCGGGGCACGCTATATTTCCCGGTCCGGATCCGTCCCATGATTCACTTATGGTTTCGCCGGCGGAACAGTCCCATCGTCTGACCACAAATAATCCTTGAACATTTCTTTGTAGACGGGATGCATTAGCAGGACTTTTTCGCCGATGAACGCTGCGGCTTCTGCGAACGTCATGTTCTTCAACGTCAGATTCTTGATCTCGTAGGGACGCAGCATTGGCTTGTCAGGATATTTCACGAGCAAGCATTCTTTCTCGGCGTCATATTCGAACTGGATACCTTTGGAGTTCATAGTGGTGTCTCAAAGCCAGATAGTGGTGTACGAATCCCACCTGTTCCAAAACGGAGGCATTCGGCATATCGGGTCATTGCCGATCTCATGCAAATTGCCGCGCCGGCTGAGCCGTAGCGAGCTTTCACAGTGGATTGGCAATTTCCCTCATCTTGGTCTCGTTGGCGTTCACAATCATCATCATCGCCTCCACTCATGTCACAAGAAAGCAAGCGAGCCGCACCAATGACTGTTCCACTGACATGTCTGACCATGCGGATGCCTGCAGAGCCCAGTTCTGCACCTAGGCGCGTCAGTAATGTATCCGGACTATGCTTCTCCCCATTGCCCGGCTCTAGCACGTCAGCTGGCACCGGCATTGGAGCCATCCCAGGTCCTGATTGTCCATTCCTGGGATTTACCGGAATTCGTATCAGTTGTGTCGGGCTAGCCTGCGCATGAGCATTTGTGAACAACCATCCGAACCAACCTTTGATCGTATTCCACATCGACGTTAGCCAACTAGCGTTTTCGCTTGTTGGCGGAACGCTGATGGCGGATCTGGCCGCTTGACCAAAAGGATTTTCGGATAATGAAGTCAAGCTCTGCGTAGTCAGCTCTGCAGGCAACCAATATGCGACCAATCGGTGTGCATTGTCGTATTCCAATTCATATCGGAATGAACCCGGTCCGGACACCGTTGTGAGAAAACCCGCTTGGTTGTACCCGTATACGACGGTGTCTGTTCCGCGCTGGTACAGCGTCATGTTACCCCGATTGTTGTACCGGATCTCAATTTGCCTACCAGACGTGTCGATGGCGGTAAGAAGTCTTCCCGCGCTATCATAGGTCAGCGCTCGGCCGATTTGCCCCTGAGGATTCGTCAAGATGGCAAGATTGCCTGACGTATCGTAGGAGTAGGTCCATCTTGCACTCTCTATATTGTCAATGGTATCCATCGCCGCGATGACAAGGCCATTTGCATCGTACTCCCATCGCAGACCGGTGCTTTGACCGAGTTGGATCGCTCCGAAGCCCAGCGATCCGTTCTGATCGCTCGTTGCATAGGTGACATAGCTCGTAGTCTGCCCCTTTGCATCGTAAGTAAATCCATCTACCCGATTTGGAGACGCAACCCTTAGCGGTAAGTTGTAGGTCGGATGCCACTCGGTGGTCGTTGTCTTCGCGCCAGCCGTTCCGTAACCTTCGATGCGTTGAGTCTCACGCCCGAGCGCATCATAGGTGTAACGGATTTCCTTGTCGGCAAAATCGACCGTGCTCGACAGGTTGCCGCTTGTGTCATAAGTGCTGGTTTTCGCAACGTCACCACACTCGACACACGGTGCCGACACGTTCGTCGGCCGCAATACATTGTTTTGCAGATCGAATGTATAGGTCCGGTTGCTGCCGTCCGCGGATGTCACGACGCTTTGACTCTGACTCAAGTATTGCACCTGGACTTTATCGGCACCGCCAGCATGCTCCGAACTGATTGCGCGTCCCTGCTCATCGTATGCGTAGGAAGCAAAACGTGCTCCGGCTTCATCGGTGATACCCGTTAGCGCTGTGGTGAAGCGTGTATCCTCATAGTGATAATGGCGAGAATTTCCATCCGGCCAAGTGACGCTAGCTAGAACTCCGGCTGAATCGTAGCTATATTGGATGACTTTGCCATCAGGCGTTGTAACCGACGTAATGCGGGCTTGCGCATCGTAGCCAAAACTCAGGATCTGGTTAAATTGGTTCTTGACATTAATAAGCAGGCCGGTCCGCGGAGTTACCCCAGCCGGCGTGTTGGTGTCGCTGTAAGTTAGCGTTGTCGTCCAGCCATTTCGCTCACGGACAGTCAAGAGTTTGCCCGTACTGTCATATGACTCGATGGTATCGGTAGCAGCCTCCACATATGTCCACCCGGAAATTAAGTTTGTGTTATCGAGCGCGACCTTAAGTGCATCATGATTTCCATCTGCCGCAGTCCACGTGTTTCCGCCCGTGGCAATAAACTGCTTGAATGCGCCATCTGCTCTAATGACAAAAAGGCGAGCCCCATTACCCTTATCAAACGGGACAACTAGTCGTCTTTGCCATTGATGCATCCAGAGCTGCGAGAAACCGTCATAGGGGCCAGAAAAGTAGCTTGATCGATAGACCCGGCTGAGCGTGAGAGCATTGAGACCTGCCCCTTGGAAATCCACCTCAATTTGCGCTTTTATGCTCGTGCCCGGATAGATAGGATTCCCGACCGGACAAGATTTCTCGATAATTTGGTCACGCGCTATACCGGTCGACCAGTATTCAGCTCCTCCACACTGCTGACCAAGTGGCTTGGCAAGATTCGGTGTAGACCCGTCAATACAATTGGTCCCTACGACGTAAGTATCGGAGTGTACAAACCGAGGATTTGGTCCATACTCATATTGACAAGTAGGGGTAGCGCCGACGAAATGGTACATGCCTTGGCCACGATCTGCTCGCGCTAAATAGGCTAGGCATGCGAGATCCTGGCTGGGTTGCCAAACGTCATAGGTGGTAACGCGATATGATGTAACTGGAATCTCAGCGAGCACTGCTAGCGGAGTCAGTATAGATGCTATCGCCAAGAAACGGATGAACAACCTGGAAAGAGCTAAATTCGTTGTCTCCGGAAACAAATTGGGAGTGCCTCGATTGCACCAACCGGCCCATTCCTTTATTCGTTTCAATTTCTTTCCTCATATTATTCATCATCTAAAGTGACGGACCCGTGCATATAGGGCTCGCTAAACCATATTTAGCGTATGATGGTTGCTACCAAGTACTTTGCATTATGCAAGGACTGCTGAAGAAACCATCGGGACCAGATCTGAGTTTAAAATTCCCTATGTATGGGGCAGAAAAAACGTCACACGAACATCACACAGCGCTTGTTCAGAAGAAAATGGTCCGCTTATGTCGGCACCTGGGTCGTCCAAGCATAAAGTTCCACCTGTACCAGGCGAGCGTGAAACAACATCAAGAGCAGGGTGAGGAAGAGGCCCTTCGTCGAGGGGTCTCGTACGAGCGTCAAAATACAGCGGAAAGGCTCACTAGTGCGGCGATCTGTTGGTTGCATTTGGTCGATCGATGAGCTCGCATGGCTCACTCCATAGTCTCACCCGTGCCCTCCTTTGTTTCGCCGACCGACTAGAGTGTACGGATCCCTATATCGTTAATGTATCGTTTTATTTACAACTGATATGTGATGTGTTCATATCTATGGATATTCGAAAGACGCAAGGCACAGTTCTCTTCTCTTTCCCGGTGGGAGATGTGTTTAACCGCTCGGAAGTCTTGCGGTTAGGGTTACCGTATCGTAGTATTATCATACGATACGATTGGAGCCAACATGGCCAGAACGGGTGTTTCCTATGAGAGTGTGGCGGTGGCCGCAGATGCTCTCGTCGCTGAAGGGCAGAAGCCAACCTTGAGTGCGGTGCGAGAGCGGCTGGGCAACACCGGCAGCATGAACACCATCCATCGGCACTGGACGCTTTGGAGCGGTCAGCACAAGCCGGCACCCCGAAAAATCAACGAACCGAATACCAGGTTGCTGCAGGCTTTGGGTACAGAGCTATCGAAAGCCGCGGAAGAAGCTGCGAGCGAGGCAGAAGCGAACCTGGCTCAGGCCATGAAGAGGGTCGGCAGGGATTCATGTAAAAAACCGCAGAAACGAACCTAACCTTATGATTATATTGGAATAATGGTGACTTCGAAATCCAGCGGACCGATCTTCCGGCGGAAGTCGAGTGTGTAGTCTCCAAATCGGTTGATATGGGCCGTGCGGAACGGCGCAAGGCCGCCCAATATCTCCGGCGTGATCTCGGTGCCTTCGTCGCGAAGCTCTCGCAGTACACGTGTCATGCCCACCACGTTGTGCAGGATGATCATGTTGGCCACGAGGTGGTTGTACTTGATGACCTTGCGCTGCTCGTGCCGGATGTTTTCGGCAATGATCCCCTCTCCCCCGAAAAACGACCAGCCGGCAAAGCCGTTGAATTGTTCGCTCTTGTTGGTTTCGGCGTGGATCACCTTGCGCAGTCCGACGTCCCCGATGTAGCTCAGCAGAAACATGGTCCGGATCACTTTGCCGAGTTCGACGAAGGCGAAGTACAGCTTGTTCTTGCGGCTGTAAGTGCCAAGTCGGCGCAGGATGGCCGATGGCGTGATCTTTCCCGTCTTGATAGACACAGCCACCCGCAGCATCGCCGGCAGATGCAGTTCAATCAACTGCCAGTCGATCACGTCGCTGAACAGCGTATTGATGTTCTGGTACACGGTGCCCGCCTGCGGGCGATGGAATTTCAGGTCCTGGATGCCTCGGATGCGCGGCATGAGCTGGATGCCAAGCAAGTGAGCCAGCGCAAAAACCGGGTAGCTCTGTGCCTGCGTGTCACCGTGGATCGTGTCGGGCCGAATGTCGGACTCGTTGCTCATCAGCCCATCCAGGATGTGGATCCCCTCATAGGTGCCACAAGAAATGAAGTGACTGAACAGTGCGATGAACTTGTCGGAGACATGGTAGTAGCCGATGCCGCCGTAGCCGCCATAGCGGATGTGGTGCTCGGACAGTAGGTTCTGCTCGTACAGGTTCCACTTGGTGCCATCGGCCGATGCGTGTTTGCCGGTGCCCCAGTAACCGGGCAGTTCGAACTTGTTGTAGGCGTTAATCACCTTGACGATGGCCTTGTCCAGAAGGTCTTCGCTGACGTATTTCAGGTTCAGCCAGGAAATCTGACGCCGACTCAGACCTTTGATCGATTTGGCGGTCTGAACGGGTCCCAGGTTGCAGCCATAGCAGAACAAGGTCGTGATCACGCGCATGCGCAAGTCCTCAAGGCGACTGTCGGTCCCCGCCAGCGGACGAAACAGCTTGTGAAGGTCCAGCCACCGCTCGGTGTCGATCATCACGTCCACAATGCTGGCCGCCTCCATCCGCTCGGTGATCATGCCGTCGATGCGCGCGGCGGCCTCGACAATGTCTGAGCGAGGCGGTTTTCTGAGGATCAGGCGTCCATCGCCGATTTCAGCATGGGCGTTTTCTGGAAATCCGGCATCGATTTCCATGGCTCGCAGCGCCATGGACGATTTCAGCTTCGACACGAAGGCGCCGGGCTCCGTCTCGATGCCCGTGACCTGCCCATAGTCGCCCAGCTCGCGTTCAAAGGTTTCGTCATCGACCAACTGCTCGCGGTAGTCGTCGTAGCGCTCCCCGAACTTGATGAAGAGGTCTCCGGACTTCAGATCGTCCTTGACGGCGTGCATGACGGCCAGCTCAAAATACCGGCGGCGGACGGACTCCGCGCGGCCCTTGCCTGCCGGTTTGACCAGCACAAGCTTTCTCCACTGGGCCGACATCCAGCGCAAATCCGTGTCTTCACTCAGGCCCAGCATGTCCAGCGGTACGGTGTCGGCACGGTTGTCGCGCAGTTTGGAGAGGGCTTCCATCAGCCGCTCCACCACCAGGTCCTCGCTGCTGGCCTTGGGCGACGCGATGTCGATGCAGTTGAGCAGCTGCGCTCGCACCATCTTGTACGGCTGCAGCAGGAACGGCAGGTGGTTGCGCCCGGCATAGGCCAGATGCTGTTCGCATTCGTTCAGCAGCTCGTCCACTTCGGCCACCAGGGTCGTGCTGATGGCTTCGACGCGTTGGGTGTCGGTCCCAACCAACTGGTAGGCACCCAGGATGTCCTTGAGCTGCCCGACCAGCATGTCGGTCTTGTGGACGCGCTCCTGCTGGAAGGACAACAGTTTCTGCCGGGCATTGTTCTCCAGGTTCTGCATGAGACGGATGAACAGGTCGGCAGCGTCGTCCAGCGATTGGGCATGCTGCGCCCGAATGAAGATCACCACCAGCGCATAGCGCTTTTGTGGCTTGAGTTCAGCCATCTCAGTGGCATTGAGCGCGCGCGCCAGCAGCCGGAACTGCTTGAGCTTGGGCACGGGCACGTCGGGCTTGGGAAGTTGCTCCACCAGGTGCTGCAGACGCCGGATGTGCTGGATGTAGGTCCGTGTTTCTTTGTTGGTGGGCCGCTTGGGCTCGCGCTTGAGCATTTGCCAGGGTGACGCCGACTCGCCCGTGGCCGTCTTGAGCAAGCCATCGATCAATGTCTTCGTCTGTGACGTCAGTTGCCCAGCGATGGCGGAGAAATGCTGGTTGTTGCTCTTTTCCCGGGCACGAAACGCCATCCGATCCAGCGTCGAGAAGGCGGGCAATTCGCAGCGATGGTGGACCAACTCCTCCAGCATCACGTTGATGATGTCGGCCACGGCGTGTTTCGTCTCGGCCGCGGTGTCCGCCACAACGCCCAGCCAGGCGTACCCCGCCGGGTTGAGTGGTTTGACGTTCAGATAGCGACGCAATGCTGTGAAGACCACCATGCGCGAGCCCGAGGCCTCAAAGCGCTTGAGGTCCGCCAGCGCTGGCGCCCGCGGAACACCCGCGTGCTGTGCAACGTGTTCCCTGATCACCTGCGGCACATCGGACAGTGTCAGAAAATACCCCAGGCGCTGGAAAACCTTCAGGTGAATGAGGGCGGCCACGCGAGGTAAAGGCCGTTTGCCGACTCCCGCCACCAGCGCCCGTTCCGCCTCGGTGGGTGTGAAGAGTTCTGCCAGCTCCCTCTCAGTGGGGTCGGGCTTCAGATGGGGATAGGCCGTCTCATGAAGCGTAGTCATTCGTGAGGCCTCCCCCGCTGGTGCGTCGTGCCATCCGCCGTCATCATCCCAGCCCTTCAGTCCCAATACGAGTCGGTGGCCGGCTCGTGAAACGCAGCCTCCAGCAGGCACTGGTTGTCCTCGGCGATGCGGTACATGTCATCGAGCAAAGCGGCAATCGCCTCTTCCAGTGAATCCCTGGATTCGTAGGGCACTGTCAGTTCGTACTGTGTGCCCTCGGTATTCAAGCGCTGCATGGCGTAGCGCTCGAAGCAGGTCTGCTCGATCAGCCGCCGGCCTCTCGTCAGCCCGCGCGATTGTGGGCTGAACCGGGCCAGCAACACTGTGACGCGCAGGATTGCCGATGGTGTTGCGAGCTCAGGCAGACGGGGCCTCTGGGCCTGTTCCTTGGTTTGCTCGGCCGGCGCGTGCATCGAAGGCGGTGGTGACCGATCCGCTCGATCTGCTGGGGCCAGTGTTGCGAGACCCGCCTCAAACCGGGCCTGAAGTGCGCTGCCGGAGGCATCCAGATAACGCATGGCCGATTTGACATCCTTCCAGCCCACGTACTCCATGAGTTCCTTGATGTCCCAACCGCTGGCGCGAGCCCAACCGGCAAATCCGCGACGCAGGGAGTGGCTGCTGTATGCCTCGGAAGCGGCGACCCCGGCCTCAGCCAAAAGGCTGCGCAACAATGGGATCAGGCTGTTGGCATGCAGCCCTTCTTGACCGATTCGCCCCCAGCGGTCGATCTTGCGAAACACCGGGCCTTGGGTCAGGCCGACCAGACTGACCCATGCCGTGAAAGCCGTCACAGGACACAGGCGGGACAGCGCCGGACATTTGTATACGCGGCCCAGCATCTGCCGATCGCCCTTGCTGCGGCTCAGGTAGCACGACAGCCCTTCGCCAGGCGAGACTTCCACGTTCTCCACCCGCAGGTTGACCAACTCGTCCGATCGAAATCCCCGCCAGAAACCCAGCAGCAGCAAACTGCGGTTGCGGGTGTGGCGAAGCAGCGCCAATCGGTCATCGCTGCGTTCTGCGTTGCCGATGGCCACCCCCAGCCATTGATCGATCTGCTGGACGACATCGATTTCAAGGGGGCGTGCCCGCTTTTCTGCAACCGAGTGAATGGAGCGAATGCCTTTGAGAACCTGGCGCACCAAGGGTGCCTTGGTCGGGTCTGCAAAACCATGGTCGATGTGCCAGCGCGAGAGCGCGGCGAGCCGCTGACGGAGGGTGCTGATCGCCAGCGTGGCCGCGTGGTCAGCCAGGTAACGGGAGGTTGCATCAGCGGTCGTTGGCAGCAAGCCTTTCCACTCCACCTCGAAATGGCGAATGGCTGCGGCATAGCTTCGACGCGTGTTGTCACGCTCGGCGGCCTCGACGTATCGGGAAATTTGGGACATATCGGAAGTCGCTTTTACTTCACCGGCAGGTCGCGAGCCGGGTTGGAATGCTGGTGTGCGATGGTTGGTATTGTGTCGCTCACCTCATGGCAAGCACCCCCAAACCACTCGTGATGATCACGACCCCCATGATTCTCTTTTGCCATCCGACTTTGTCATTGAACAAAAAAATGGAGAGAACTGCAGCGAGCACGATACCGGCGTTGGTGTACGACACGACCTCCGCCGCAGGCAACTGGCGCATGGCGTGGATAACCAAGGCGTAGGCGAGACCGATACAGGTTCCGCCAAGAGCCAGCGACGCGAGATCAATGCGCTGTGCCGGCACCCAACTGCGGGTGTGCCGATGCATGCGCAAGGTCATGCTGATCCAGGATGCCAGGTAGCCGACGGACAGAAAACCCACGAGCCCCATGAAGCTTGGGATGTGTTCGGTGGCCGCCTTGTCACTCAGGGAATAAACGCTTGTCGCCAACATGGCCAGCATGGCCCATCGGAATGCTCGTCGATCCGACCCCTGTTGAGCACTCGATGCCATGACGAGCAAGCCCAGCACGCTGATGCCAATGCCCAGCCAGGCAATGGGCGGGAGATTTTGACCGAAGAACAGCGTGCCCCAGATCGCAATGAAAAGAGGTGAACTGCGCACCAGAGGATAGACCAGTGCGACCGGTGCGTGCTCGTAGGCCCTGGCCAGACCGGAGAAATAAACCACATTCGCAGTGGCCGATACGATCAGTAGCAGCGTCATCTCCAGTGACCAAACGACGGTTGTCGCCAGCTCCCAGAACCCCCAGGGCGCAAACAGCACCAGATGGGCGAGCAACACCCACCACAGCGGGTTCGATTCCCTGGGCAAATGCCGTGCCATCAGGTTCCAGGTGACGTGCATGGCCACCGACAGGGCCAGTGCCAGCGGCGCGTTCATTGCGTTTGGGACGGTATGTCGGCCGTGCTGCCGTCCCGGGCCAGCCGGATATGACTTGCGACGCTCGGCGTCTCTTCCATCATCCAGTCGTCCAGCGCATGACCGGCATGGGTGAGCCAGGTGATGCGGGCACCAGATTCGATGGCACACCGATGTGCTTCGTCCCAATCGTTGTGGTTTTTCGGGGTCGGGTGCGGCGGATAGGAACAGTCGATGGCCATGTCAAAGTCGCCCCAGGCGCGCAGGAACTTGGCCGACTTCGGCGGCAAACCCAGGGTGTCTGTGAGGTAGGCGAAGCGTTGGCCCTGGGTGCCCTCGATGGCATAGCCCAGCGTGGGTTTGGAGTGAAGCAGCGGCAGGGGCGTCAGGCGCAGCGCCCCGACGGTGAAGGCCTCGAACTTGTGCACCGTCTCGAAGGCCAGTACACCAGGGTGCTTGAACAAATCGGCGCAGCCTTCGCTGTCTGGTGGGCCATAGACTGTGATGGGCGTCCCCTTACCCCAGCGCAGATGAAAGAGTCCCTGCACGTGGTCGGGGTGGTAGTGCGTGAGAACAATCGCGTCCAGGCTACCCGGCGCAAACCGTTCGTGAAGGTCCATCAGCCCGGCATCCAGTAGCACCCGGGTACCTCCGGATTCAATCAGGGCGCTGCAAGGGCGGCGGACGAAGTGTGGCTCGGTCCTTGCGCGTTCACAGGCCCGGCAGGTGCAACCGTAGAGCGGAACCCCGCCCGCAGCGCCCGTGCCCAGAAAACTCACACGCATACTGGCGCTCCTTGGGTGTGTTCTGCGATCAACCGGATCAGCGCTTCGCCGGCCACCTCGACGGGTCCGTTGTTCTGGATGAGCACACCGGGCACGGGCTGCAGGCGCAACGTTTCATGGCGGTGCAGGCGCTGCTCAATGGATTCGGCATCCTCGCGGCCACGGGCCAGCAGCCGATCACGCAGCACGGTGGTGGCCACGTCAATCGTCACCGGCAGCAGCTCCGGGTAACGTTGGCGGGCCTCGTCCAGGTATTCCCGCGAGCCGTTGATCACCACCGTGATGCCTTTGCCCAGCCACTGGTTGATCTCGATGCCGATTCCGTAATGCAGGCCGTGGCTGGACCAGTGCATGGCAAAGAGCTTGCCGTTCTGGCGAGCGGTGAATTCCTCCGTGGTCAAGGCCACATGGTTTTCGCCGCCTGCCGTTGCGGGTCGGGTGATGTAGCGATGGGCAAAACACACCCTGGGATCACCCGCCAGCTTCTGGCGGGCATGGCCCATGAGCGTGTCCTTGCCGCTGCCCGAGGCGCCGACCACGTAGATGAGGCGAGTTCGCATGTGCCAGTCCCTCTCAGGCGTGGTCAAAATGCGCGACCAGCGAAGCTTTACCGCCCGACCAGACCCGCTCGGCCTGTGGCAGTCCGCCCATGGTTTTGACCGCAATCAGGTCTGCGCGCTTGCCCACGGCGATCTCGCCCCGGTCGTGCAAACCTGCAGCACGAGCTGGGTTGCACGTGACGAGGGCCACAGCCTCGGCCAGGGGGATGCCGGCCAGATCGGGCAAGCGCATGACCGACGGCAACAGCGCCGCTGGCGAGTAGTCACCGCACAGGCAGTCGGCGACACCGGCCAGCACGGCATCGAGGGCACGCATGTTGCCCGACTGGGACTTGCCGCGCAGGATGTTGGGAGCGCCAAACAAGGTGGCCAGGCCTTGTGCACGGGCGGCCTGTGCCGTCTCCAGGTTCACCGGAAACTCCGACACCACAGCGCCCAGGGCCTTGACGGTCGCCACTTTCTGCGGGCTGTCGTCGTCGTGGCTGGCAATGGACACGCCGCACGCACGGGCCAGTTCCGCAAGCTGCTCCATGCGCCGCATGGCGCCCTGTGCGGCCCCGGCTTTGCGCGCCAGGATGTCGTCGATCTGCGCCTCATCGGTCTTGTAGGTCTTGGCCAGGTAGGCGCGGTACGCCTCGACATCGCGGAACTGACCCTGACCGGGGCTGTGATCCATGAAAGACATGAGGTGCGCATGACCGTCCTGCAGCAGCGCCGACAGCACCGGCGGCGCCGTTTCGTCCGTCACCTCGTAACGCACATGCACCCGGTTGTCGATCAGGGCATGGGCCTGCCAGTCGCCAATCGAACGGGCGATCTCGGCGGCGAAGGCGTTGTTGCGCACGCCCAGCTCGTGGTTGGCAAAGGACAGGGCATGAAACACCGTCGTGATGCCGGCCGCCGCATTGCGCTTGTCGGCCTGGGCACAGGCGAACTCCAGCGGGAAGTGCACGCCGGGCCGCGGCTCCACCTCTTTCTCCATTGCGTCGCAGTGCAGGTCGATCAGACCTGGCATCAGGGTGCGACCGCGCAGGTCGATCTCGGTGGCACCTGCGCTGCTGGCCGGGTCGATGGCTGTGATGGTGTCGCCTTCGATCAGGATGGCCACGTTGTCACGGACTTCGGTGGGGAACACCACGCGGGCATGGGTCAGCAAAATGGGATTCATGAGGCACAGGTCTCCAGCAATGCCGCCGCAGACACCGGGGGCGTGAGGGTTACGACGCGATCGGCCAGGCGTCGGACAAGTTCGGGGTCGTGGAAGATGGCCAGCATGGCCACGCCTTCGGCCTTGATGGACTTCAACAGCTCCACCACGCGGTCGGTGGTGGACGGGTCTAGGCTGGCCGTGGGTTCGTCAAGCAACAGCAGCCGAGGCCGGGCGATCAGCCCGCGTGCCAGGTTGACGCGCTGTTTCTCGCCGCCCGAGAAGGTGGCGGGTGGTACCGCCCACAAGCGTTCCGGCACGTTGAGCAGGGCCAGCAGTTCGCGCGCGCGCTCGGCAGCAGCTTCGCGCGGGCTGCCCCGCTGCACCAGCGGCTCGGCCACTACCTCGACCGCCGACTTGCGCGGTAGACAGTGCAGAAATTGGGTGACGAAACCCAGGTCCTGCTTGCGCAGCTCCAGCATGCGGTGTTCGCTGGCCTGGGCCAGATCGGTGATGGCACCGTTGGCGTCCCGGTAAAGGATGCGCCCACTGCTGGGCAGGTAGGTGCGGTAAATGGCCTTGAGCACCGACGATTTGCCGGCGCCGGTCGGGCCGATCAGCGCGGTCAGCTCGCCGGCAAACACCTCCAGTTGAACCTGTGCACACGACGGGATCAGTTTGTTCTGGTCGTGCAGCTGGAACTGTTTGGAGAGACCTTCGATTTTGAGGATGGCTTCTTGCATGATTCAGGTTTCCTCAGAGAGCCGACGCGACCAGGCGCTGGGTGTAGGCGTGCTGGGGGTCTTCGAGGATCTGGTCGGTCAGCCCGGACTCGATGACGCGGCCGTATTTCATGACGATCGTGCGTCCGGTCAGCAGGCGGATGACACCCAGATCGTGGGTGACCACGATCATGGCGGTGCCCAGCTCCTGCTGGATTTCCAGAATCAGGTCCAGGATGCGCGCCTGCACCGAAAGGTCCAGGCCGGTGGTGACCTCGTCGAGGTAGAGCAGCGGCGGCTGGGTGGCCAGTGCCTTGGCGATCTGCACGCGCTGCTGCATGCCGCCCGAGAACTTCTTGGGCGACTCGTCCATGCGTTCTGCCAACACCTCAGTGCGCGCCAACAAGCTGCGCGCCCGTTCGCGGATTTCGCCGTAGTGGGCCAGGTCGCTCATCAGCAGGCGCTCGGCAATGTTTCCGCCGGCCGAGACGTTGAAATTGAGTCCCAGATGCGGGTTCTGGTACACCATGCCAAAGCGGTGGTTGCGCAGCCAGCGCTGCTGCGCGGCGTTGAGCGCGAACATGTCCCACTGGCGCTCGCCGTCAAAAAACAGGGCTTCACCAGCGGTGGGCGCATCGTCGAAGAACAGCGTCTTGACCACGGTGGACTTGCCGCTGCCGGACTCGCCCATGATGCCGAGGATCTCGCCCTCGTGCAGGTCCAGGCTGATGTTGTGGCAGGCCACCACCGAGCCACAGTGTGGGCAGATGTTGGTGTCCATGTCGGGGCCAGTGCTCTCCAGGCAGAGTTCGCAACCCCGGCCGTGGATCTTGGTCAGTCCGCGTACTTCCAGAATTTTTTTCATACCGTGGTCTCCTGAGCTTGTTCAGCCTGGCGGGCCATACGGCTATTGCAAAAATCCGAGTCCGAGCAATGCCAGTGCTTGCCGCCATCGTCGGCAATGAGCTCGTCGAGGAAGCTGTCGGTGGCGCCGCACCGTTCGCAGGCGCGGCGCTGGCCGTGTTCGTTGGTGAAGTCTTCGGTGCGGAATGGCACGTCGTCGAACGCCAGCGGGTCGGCGCGGGTGTACGGCGGCACCGCATAGATTTTTTTCTCGCGCCCCGCACCCAGCAGGATCAGCGCCGGGCTCTGGTGCAACTGCGGCACGTCGTAGCGCGGGATCGGGCTGGGGTCGATCACATAGTGGCCGTTGATGCGCGTGGGGTAGCGGTGCGAGATGGTGATCTCGTCAAACTGCACGATGTCCTCGTACAGCTTGGTCAGCAGCCGCGAATAGTCGCCTTCGCCGTGCATGACCTTGCGTCGAGCCTCGGAGGGTTCCACCACCACCAGTGGGTCCGGATACGGCACTTGCAGGATCAACACCTGCGCTTCGGTCAGCGGCGTTTCCGGAATGCGGTGGCGCGACTGGATCAGAGTGGCATCAAGCGTGTGTTCTGTGGTGTCCACGCCCGGGCAGGTCAGTTCCACAAAGTGACGCAGGTTCACCGCGTTGACGGAGTCGTCCGCGCCCTGGTCGATCACCTTCAGGGTGTCGCCCTCGCCAATCAGCGACAGCGTAACCTGCAGACCGCCGGTGCCAAAGCCGCGCCCCATAGGCATTTCGCGTGAGGCATAGGGCGTCTGGTAACCGGGGATGCTGATCGCCTTGAGGATGGTGCGGCGCACCTCGCGCTTGGCGTATTCGTCCAGGAAGCCGAAGCTGTAGCCCGCCTCGTCCAGGGGCAGTTCGTAGCCCGGGTTCATGATGGCGCTCCTTCTTGGGTCGGTTGTGCGGTTGCCTTGTCCTGCGTGGTGCGCAGCCGGTCCATGTCGGACTGGAAGGTCACGTAGTGCGGCATCTTGTAGTGACTGGCAAAGCCCATCGAATCCACGCCATCGACGTGCAGCAGCACGAATTCCGGGTCTTCCGACGGGTTGCTGGGACCGTCGCGCATACCCTTTTGCAGGGCGCGGTCGAGGATGGCCATGGCGATGGCCTTGACTTCGTTGTGACCGAAACAGGCGCCATAGCCTAGGGTGAAAGTGGGTGGGCCGTCGGTAGCATCACCCTCAAACATGGCCACCACTTCGCATTCGGTCATCAGTACCTCACCGGCTTCGATGGGCTCGCCTGTCACCGGGTGCGGCAGCATCACCGGCACATAGCCCACGCGCAGCTCGGCGATGGTGGGGTGCACGTCGCCATAGCCACGCATGTTGGAATACGCAATCGCCAAGAGCGAGCCGGTTTCGGCGCGTGCCATGGTGGCCAGGGCCGCCGAACGCGGCACTGGGAAAACCAGCGGGTCGCGGGTGATGTCGAACGCCGCATGGGCGCGCCGGGTCAGCGGCGGCAGCAAGCCTTCGTCACGCAAGGCATCGACCACCTTGGGGAAGCTGTCGGGCAGGTCGGTGTCGGCCACGCCGTCCAGAAACCGCCGCGAGACCGCGCGAAAGTCCTCGGGCGACTCGTTGGCCAAATCCAGACGCATCAGGCGCAGCGCGTAGTCGGTGGTCGGGCCCAGCATCTGTCCGCCGGGGATGTCCTTGAAAGCGCTCGAAATCCGGCGGATTAGGCGCATGCGGCTCGTGTCCTGCACCGGCACATCCATCAGGCGTGGCTTGGTGGAGCGGTAGGCGCGCAGAGCGAACGCCGCTTCCAGTGTGTCGCCCTGCATCTGTTTGATGGCCAGAGCGGCCAGGCGTGGGTGGTAGAGGCCCCCTTCCGACACGACGCGCGATGTCAGCAACCGCAACTGCTGTTCGATGGCCGACAGCGTGAGCGGCGTACCCGCTGGCCCTTCGGCGCAGCGCAGGGCTTCGACGGCGGCTTCGGCACCGGCGATGGCCCGGCCACCGCCCTTGATGGCAACGTATCCCATCAGTGGGCTCCTTTGAGGTTGATGTGGGTGGTTCGGGGCAATACCGCGACCTCGTGCCCGCTCACCAGAATCAGGTCCACGCCCAGCGGGAAGTGGGCATTCCATTCGGACCGTTGCTTCCACCAGCCCGGATCGATGCCGCTGACCTGCAGCACCTGCTCGTGTTGAATACCCGGCCCGGTGAGCCGCAGATGGGGACCCTCACCGAAACGGGAGACGCGCATCACCACGGTCGCGCCTTGTTCGGGGTTTTCCAGCGATCCCAGGCGCGGCGTGGCCTCCAGCAAACGGTTGCCATCGGCCAGCACGAACTCGGCCGCCTCCACACTGGCCGAGCGCACGCCCAGTCGGCGCAGATCGTCGCTTGATAGCGCGTGCAGCGGATCGGCCAGCGCACAGGCGCTGTCCACCAGGGTGGTCAACACCAGCAGGAGCGCCGATTCAGCGCCATCGGCCAGTGGCACCACGCGGCCCGGATAGGAAAACGCGGTCATCAACTGGCGAAACGCCGTTTGCTGGCGCGGCGCTTGCCAGATGCGCCACGCGGCTTCTGCCGGTGCCGCCGCCATCCCAGTCTCATTCATCATCGTCCTCCTCGTTCGTTCCCAGCAGGGCAAAGTCCACCCGCGTGGCCGCGAGTAAGGCGCGGCGCTGGCGGCCTTGTTCCGCCACGGCGGTCGCACCCTGGGTGAGCAACCGCAGGGCCGCTTCACAACCTGGCATGCGGGCCGCCAGCACCGCGTCCAGGATGGCCATGGAACGGGCCACACCGGCACGGTCGTCCACCAGAATGGCCGCGCCTTCGATCGACTGCCCTTGGGTGGTCGTGACCCGCACATGCGCTTGTGCCAAGGGAATCTCACCGATGAAATAGGTATCGCCCAGGGCGCTGTCGGTCAGCGGCAGCAGGCCCAGACCGGATTGCGGCAACGCCAGGTCTTCGACCCGGTGCTGGCCCGCCAGATCGGCCGCCAGGGCCTTGACCGCTGCGGCCGGCAAGGCCGACCACAGCCGCAGCCACTGCGCACGATCCGGTGCTTCAGAAGTGTTTGTCATGTTGTTCCTTGTTGTCAGCGGTCGCCTCAGATCAGCTTGGCGCGGATGCGCGCCTGCAACTGGTCCAGCACGAACACAAAGACGAAGATCGCGATCAGGATGGTCATGACATGGCCGTACTGGAACATGTCAAAACGGCCCTTGAGTTCCTGGCCGATGCCGCCCGCGCCCACCAGACCGATGACGGTGGCCATGCGCAGGTTGCGGTCCAGGATGTAGGCGGTGTAGGCGATGTATTGCGGCAAGACCTGGGGGATGACGCCGTACCACAGCGTCTTGAGCTTGCCCGCGCCGATGGCCTCCAGCGCCTCTTGCGGCTTCTTGTCGGCGTTCTCGATGTCCTCGGCGTAGAACTTGCCCAGGAAGCCGGCCGCATGCAGGCCCAGCGCCAGCACGCCAGCGATGGGGCCAAAGCCGTAGGCCAGCACCAGGAACAAAGCGACGATGAGTTCCGGCGCTGAACGCAGCAGACTGATGGTGCCGCGGGCAGCGGTGTAGGTAAAACGGTTGGGGCTGTAGTTGCGGGCCGCGAAATACGCCAGGGGAATCGACACCAGCACCGACAGGATCGTGCCCCACAGCGCAATCTCCAGGGTCTCGATCATCTTGATGAAAACCGTCCAGACATAGCCGACCGGCTTGACCAGCACTTCGACGGTTTCCGTCGTGGCTTCCATCTTCAGCGTGTCCAGATTCATCTTCTGCTCGACGCGCTCCTGGGTCTCGATGTGCGAGAACAGGGGCAGCTTCTGGCGATCCAGGTCCTGAATCCGGCCCACCTCTTCGGTTTCTGCGATGGCGGGTGGCCACATGGCTTGACCGACGCGCGACAAGCCGCGCGCGACTTGTGAATCGTCAGCCAGGCCCACGGTCTTGGCCACGGCCTGTGCCGTCATGGCCACCATGCGGTCCATTTCGGTGCGTTGTCCGGTCACGAACAACAGCACCATGACGGCGATCAGCACCAGCAGATGTTTGGCGTTGTAGGGCGCGCTCAGGTGCCAGTGCAGTGCGGTGCCCTGGGGCGGCACGGGTATGGGGCGTGTGGATGTGGTCATCGCTTCGCCCCTCATGCCACAGCCAGACCGGCCACCGAGTGCTGCGCGTCGCTCTCGGCCGCTGGTGCATCTTCCCAGCGGGCACCCTGGTAAAGCGCATGCACGCGCTCGTCGGTGAATTCCGCTGGCGTGCCGTCGAAAACGACACGTCCGTCGCGCATGCCCACGATGCGGTCGCCAAACTCACGGGCCAGATCGACCTGGTGCAGGCTGCACAACACGGTTGCGTTGCGCTCGCGCGCAGCGTCGCGAATCAGGCTCAGGATGTCACGCGAGATCTTGGGGTCCAGGCTAGCCACCGGTTCGTCGGCCAGCACCACTTCGGGGTCCATCATGAAAGCGCGGGCAATGCCCACCCGCTGCTGCTGACCGCCCGACAAGTCGCCCGCACGGCGCTGGAGGTGTGTGGGTGACAAGCCGACGCGGTTGAGCAACTGGCAGGCTTTCTGGCGCTGCTCAGGCTTGAACCAGCCGGACAGGGCACGCAAGGTGGAGACCGTGGGCAACAGGCCGGACAGCACATTGGCCGCAACGCTCATGCGGTTGGTCAGGTTGAAGTGCTGGTGGATCATGGCCACGCGCTGGCGCAACGCGCGCTGCGTGGCAGTGTTGAATTCGATGCCGTCGATCAGCACCCGGCCCGAGGTCGGCCGCATGAGTCCGTTGACCGCGCGCAACAGCGTGGATTTGCCCGCACCCGAAGGGCCGAGGATCACGCAGAACTGGCCCTGCGGGATCTCCAGCGACACCTCGCTGATCGCCCGGGTGCCATCGGGCCAGATTTTTTGGAGAGATTCAAAGCGGATCATGTCGCTTCCTTTCTTTCATGCAGCAGCCCGACCCAGTGACCTGGGCCTGACTGTCGTGCACGGGGTGCTTGAGTAGCGCGGCGCTGCTTAGCGCGCGCTGGCCTTTTTCATGATGTCCTGCTTGACTGGGTCGGTGACCATCTCAAACAGCTTGCCGGCATTGGCCATGTCTTCTTCACT
This sequence comes from Cupriavidus sp. FW216-B1, assembly GCF_058789195.1. Lineage (NCBI taxonomy): Bacteria > Pseudomonadati > Pseudomonadota > Betaproteobacteria > Burkholderiales > Burkholderiaceae > Cupriavidus > Cupriavidus sp. FW216-B1. The sequence goes on from NZ_JBYTEL010000017.1 coordinate 81,808, forward strand.
GACATTGGCGGTGTAGCCGTCCACCTTGCCACCACCGTAGCCGCGGATCTGGTCTTTGGTGATGCCGGGCAGTTTGTCGACGTTGTTGAACGCCTCGCGCAGCTTGGCCTTGACGGCACCATCTACCTTGGGGTGGATGGCCAGCGGCGGATAGGGAATGGCCGCACTCTTGATGATCACTTTGACCTTGGAGGGGTCGATCGCTTTGCCGTTGACGGCTTTTTCGAAGGAGTCGAACGACGCACCACCGGCATCGACCAGCCCCTCGGCCAAGGCCTTCAGCACATTGGCATGGCTGCCGGCCATGTTGATGGTGCCCAGATCACGCGCAGGCAGTACGCCACCGGCCATCATCATGGCCACTGGCACGGCAAAGCTGGAGGTGGAATTCACGTCGCCCAAGGCCACTTTTTTGCCTTTGAGGTCGGCGACGCTGTTGATACCACTGTCGGTGCGTGCGAACAGACCTGAGTAGTACACCGACTGGCCCTTGCTGACAGCCAGCGCCAGCAATTCGGAACAGCCTCGGCTCTTGGCTTGAAGGTAAGACAGCGGGCCGTACCAGGCAATGTCTGCCGCGCCGCTGCACATGGCCTCCACCACCGAACCGTAGCTCTGACCGACCTTGATGTCGAACTTCAGGCCCGTCGATTGTTCGATGGCCGAGAAAATGGGCTGGAAGTCCTTCTTGGTGCCGTCTTCGGTGCCGCCGTCGGCGGGCACCAAAATTACGCGCAGCGGCTTGGCGGCCGTGCCGTCGTTTTGTGCGGCCACGGCAGCAAACGGACTGGCCATCAGAGCCAGGCCGGTGGCCAACAGCATACGGCGGATGGATTGTTTCAGATACATTACAAAGGCTCATGTGAGTGGGAAGACAAAGAGATAGGTTTGCGAGACCGTCAGGGGTTGATGCGCAGTTGGATCCGGTCTGCACGGAACCGGGTAATGGCGTATTCGACCGGGGTACCATCCCGGTCGTCCACGTTCACACTCTTGACCCGCAGCACCGGTCGGTTCTGCGGCATCCCCAGCGTCTTGGCGTCGTCCCCTTGCGGGAGCACCGCTGTCACTAGGCTTTCTGTTCGGCGTAACTTGCAGCCATATGTGGCACCCAGCAGCGCATGCAGCGATCCGCTTTCGAAACGCTCGAAGAGGTCTGGGAATTTTTCGGCGGGCACGAAGTGCGATATCAAGCACATGGGGCGTTGCTCCACCATGCGTAACGTCTCAATCCAGTGCACTGCATCCCCTTCCTGAATGGTCAGGCGTTGTGCCACCCTAGGCAGGGCGCCAATGGTCTGCTTGCGAAGGATGCGGTTCTCGGTCATGAACCCAAGTGCGGCCAGGTTTTCGGTGAAACGCGTGCCTTTGCCAATCTGGTAGTCCAGTTGTGTGTCGAGCACAAAGATGCCCAGGCCGTGACGGCGTTCCAGTAGGCCTGCCTCGACCAGCTCGTCTATTGCGCGGCGCAAGGTATGGCGGTTGACACCAAATTGCACTGCCAGATCCCCCTCCGACGGCAAGCATTCCCCGGATGCGTATTGGTTGTGTACGACCAGCTCCAGTTGTTGAGCGATCTGTGCGTACAGGGCCAGACCAGAATCACGATTGACAACGTAGAGGCTCATGTTTAGTTATCTAGATAAGCGGATGAGCGTGAGCTTACGAGGTGCCCATGTCCGTTTCATGACACCCTGGCGTTACGACTATCCGGGGTTTTTCGAGATGCCAGGACGTAGCGCTACAACATCATTAATGTTGTAGCTCGAACATGAAGCTGCGGTCGAGCCGAGCACACGGATTCAGGTGAAGTTGCGGCCTGGATGAGGGAATCTCACCAAAGCATTGCAGGTATTGCACATCGACTCGAATCCACAGCCATCCGTACCCACGCCATCGCGGAAACGGGCGAAAACCAGCATCACATTGAATAATTCACCATTACCGAATGTTAGAAATGGCAGAAAACCCAATTTCTTGACTTCATAAATAGTATGTAATATCATAATACATACTATGGTACGAAATAGAGAGGTGAGCCATGGCCAGAGCCGGGATCTACAAATCAGAAGTGCTGCGCGCCCGCGATAAATTGCGGGCCACCGGGCGGAATCCGTCCATCGATGCGGTGCGCGAAGAGCTGGGCAGCGGCTCCAAAACCACGATCCACCGCTATCTGAAGGAGATCGAGGAAGAGGAAGGCGGAGCCACCGGCACCCGCGTGGCTGTCAGCGAGGCGATCCAGGATCTGGTGGGGCGGTTGGCCACCCGGGTGAACGAGGAAGCCGAAGAGCGGGTCATTTCGGCGCAGGCCAGGCACGCGGAGCAGCTGGCGCAGTATCAGCACGCCGCCGCGGCCCTAAATACCGAGGCCCAGTCCGCCCGCCAGCAACTGGAACAAACCCAGCGGGCGTTGGCCGATGAAAAAGCAGCCCATGCAAAAACCAGCGAGTCACTGCGCGGCAAGATCCTGGAAGGCACACAACTCACGCAACAGGTAGTCGATCTGCAGGAGCGCATCGAGGCCGAAGAACGCCACCGGCAATCCCTGGAGGAAAAGCACCAGCATGCCCGCCAGGCACTGGAGCATTTCCGGCAGTCCACCAAAGAGCAGCGCGATCAGGACCAGCGCAAGCATGAGCAGCAGGTGCAGTACCTGCAGGCTGAGTTGCGCACCGTGAATGAAGCCTTGGCAACCAAGCAGCAGCAAGCCGTCCACACCCTTCAGGAAAACGCGCGCTTGTTGGGTGATCTATCCCGTGCCCAGGGCGATCTGCACCAGCTCCAGGAAGAGCTGCGGAGCCTGCGGCCGCTCAAGGATGAACTTGGGTTTTCACAACGGCGCACCGAGGAGTTGGGTCGGCGCCTGGTTGAGCAGGAGGCGGCCGTCAAGCAACTCAACGCCTCGAACGAACAGTTGGAGGCCAAGGCCAACGAACTGCTCACGGCAAAGCAACAGCTGGAACTGGCGCTGACCGCAGCCAAGTCATCCGTCACGGCGCAAGAGCAGGTCGTGGTCAGCATGCTGGAGCGTTTCAGCGCTACGGTGCCCAGTCCTGATGCGTCCGCGAAAGACCCTGTTGAAGGGGCAGAAAAAATGACACAGAGGAATGATAAAAACCCAACTGTGACAGGGACTTAAGCCTGTTTCTGCGGTTTTTTACATGAATCCCTGCCGACCCTCGAATTCGGTGTGTGTATCCATGATTACACCATGGCTCCCTGCCAGCTACATGCTGACTGCCTCAATTGTTCTGAGCAGGTCTGCGTAAAAGGCGATGAGGTTCGGTCAGCCAGGATTCGGGATGAGCTGGTGACTGCTAGAGAGAATCTAGAGGCAGCCAAGCAGGCTCATGCTGACGGTTACTTTGGAGCTAGTCGGTGGGTAGACCATCACGAGCTGACGGTAAAAAGGCTGGCTCAATTGTGTGCCCTTCTTGATGACCCCAGTATTCCTCATGGTGCGGTCATCCAACTGTCAAACCTTCCTGTCCCGTCAAGAATCGAGCAAGCCAAAGTAGCTCGGGCCGCTTTAACGCACCGGCCGGAGCCCTCTCCTAGTGCGATTATATCGACTGAAACCATGCGCAACCTGATGCTCGCGATGGAGAAAAATGATGGCTAGAAATAGGCCGAAAGTTCGAGCACGTAACTTGGAAGACCAGGATATAGAAGCCATAGTTAGCATTCTCGACGGCTGGGAGGGGAAGCTTACTTGGGAATTACTCATTGAGATTGTCGAGCAACGACTTAACGCCCGATACACAAGACAAGCCCTAAATCAGCGGGTTCGCATAAAGCAGGCCTTCCAATTAACGAAGAGCCGCGTTGCAGGGCTTCCAAATGCTCGGTCAAAAAGCTCCCTTGGCTTGGGAGCTACAGAAGCACAGGCGCTTTTAGAACGTCTTGAGCGTATTGAGGCCGAAAATGAGGGTTGGCCGGGATTCGTGTATTTCTCGCCAGAATGATCCTAAGGCGATGATTCAAAAGGGAATTTCCGATCAAGATCGGATTTTGCGGCGTCATGCAGCACGAATCCGTATCAGATCGCCAAGCGCATCGGCGTCGCCCATTACAGGGCAGGAACGCTACTGAATCAGCAAAGGTGGCTGGTTGGTGCGCTGAGAGGCAGCTGGAGTTGACGAGACAGTCTTTCTGAGAGAGCTAACGGAACACGTTGAATCCCATCTACCGGGCTTGCAGAAACGTGGCAACCGAAAAAAATGGAGAGGGGCTATAGAGGGGAGCTCTTCACGGATAGGTTCGGTTGCCTCGTGGGTCAAAGGTGCGTTTGCCGTTCGCCCCCACATGGAGAACCTTCAACGGCAACAAGTCCTCCAGGTCTTCTGGCGTCATGAATTGTGTCCATCAAAATAGTGATGGACACAATCATCTGCCGCCTCCCGACTGGGGGCTACGTTTGGCTAAATTCGCGCTTACGTTGTACGTTTGCGTACGCCTTAGTACGGCAGCATCTCCCATCAGTACATTCAACGCGATGCCATGCGCTACAATGCGCGCATGTCACGTGCAACCCTAAGCATCTCGCTTCGGGCTGTGTTGCTGCTTCTTATCGTGTTGCTGCAGCTGCTGAGCCCACTTCTGCACGGCCATTTCGGAATTCCGAAACAGACTGGCCTGCACGTGCACACCGCGCTTTCTGGCGCGGTTGATTCTCATTTTCAATCCCTCGGATCTTCCCATCATCGAGCCTCCGCGCATGAGGGGTATGCTCTTGATCGCGAGCTGGCTCTGACGAGCAGGGAACCCTTTGAGGTTGATGTAGAGCCCTCGATCGGTCCATCGGATCTCGCCGGATTTCTTTGGGCTGCTGCGGGGCCTGGGTTATCGGCACTCACCTTTCTTCTGCTGGCAGCGCTTGCCTGTTCAGCCATATCACGCCCAGTCTTTCGGCCAGCACCAATTCGCGCGCGCTGGCGCGATCGCATCAATCGAACGCCTCCAGCGCAGGCTCCCCCACCGGCCTGCTGATCCTAAGCAGGCGGACGGCACGCGCGTCACGGTGCAGCAGAACACTCGTTGAGTTGATCTGCAACAGCCCCATCACGCCCACCGTAGCGATCATGAATTCGTTAGGAGCATTGGCTTCTGACCCATCACGTTCGCTCGACGCCACAAGGCGGTAGCTGCATTGCTATCCGCTGGCCATCCACTGTTCCTACATTCTTGTTCGCGTCGCCTCGAAGCGCCACGCCGCAGTCGGTGTTCGTGCCGCTTCGGGAGGCGACGCAGTTGGAGGATGACGCCGACAGCGTTGCCTTCGTGGATTGGAGTCAGGCATGTTTCTCAAACGAATTGTGGTGGTTGGCGCATCGATTGCACTGACCGCATTCCGGCGGCCGCGTTGGCCTACGTGTCCGGCGTTCCGGGCGTGTTTGTCGCCACCGACAAAGGCTTCCGCTTCCAGGAGGTCGCCGTTGCCAGTACGGATGACGCCGTCGCTGTCGTGCGCGCCAATCTGCCCACAGGGACACGCGTAGCGGTTGCGGGCGTCGGTGCACTCAAGGGCTTGCTGGCGGGAGAACAATGATGCTGTCCCGCCTGATTGAGTTTTCTTTGCGCCAGCGTGTACTGGTGCTGATCGCGGCCGGCGTGCTTGCTGCCGCTGGCGTCTGGGCTTACCTGAACCTGCCGATTGATGCGTTTCCCGATATCTCGCCGACGCAGGTCAAGGTCGTGCTCAAGGTGCCGGGCATGACGCAGGAAGAAGTCGAGCAGCGTGTCTCGACGCCCATCGAGCAGGAACTGCTCGGCCTTCCGCATAAGACGATCGTGCGCTCGGTGTCCAAATACGGCATCAGCGACGTGACGGTCGATTTTGAAGAGGGTGTGGACGTCTACTGGGCACGCCAGCAAGTGTCGGAGCGCCTGGCAGGTCTTGCCCGCGACCTGCCGTCGACAGCCGTGGGTGGCCTAGCGCCGATCACCACGCCGCTGGGCGAGATGTTCATGTTCACCGTGGAGGGCGACGGCTACTCGCTGGCGGAGCGGCGCCGAGTGCTGGACTGGGTCATCCGGCCGGCGTTGCGCACCGTTCCTGGCGTGGCCGATGTCAACGCATTGGGTGGCGAGGTCCGCAGCTATGAGGTAACGCCCGATCCGGCACGCTTGCGTGCACGGGGGGTGACGCTGGAGCAGCTGCGCCAGGCGCTGGATGCCAACAATCGCAACGATGGTGCGGGCCGGCTTGATCGCGGTGACGAGCACTGGGTGGTCCGCGTGGAAGGCGGCGTGCGCGGGCTCGACGATCTGCGAGCGATTGTCGTGGTGCCAGCGCAGAGTCCGGCGTCCAACCCTGCCGTCACCGTGGGCGATGTGGCCACCGTGCAGCTGGGTGAGGCGACCCGCAACGGCGCCGTCAGCAAGGATGGCAACGGTGAGGTAGTCGAAGGGCTGGTGCTGGGCCTGCGCGGCAGCGATGCCCGCAAGCTGGTCGAGGCGGTACAGGAACGGTTGGACACGCTTGGCCCTCAACTGCCCAAGGGCATGTCGGCACACGTGTTCTACAACCGTGGCGAGCTGGTGACACGCGCAGCCAACACGGTGGTGCGTGCGCTGATTGAAGCCAGCGTGTTGGTGGTCATCACGCTGTACCTGTTCCTGGGCGGTGTGCGGGCGGCGCTGGTGGTGGCGGCCACGCTGCCGCTGTCGATGCTGGCGACCTTCCTGCTGATGCGCTACGTGGGCCTGACCGCCAACCTGATGAGCCTGGGTGGACTGGCCATTGCTCTGGGCATGCTGGTGGATGCGGCGGTCGTTGTGGTGGAGAACATTGAGACCGCCATGGCGCGTGCCCAAGACCACAAGACCGATCCAGCGCTGCGCGGGGCCGTGATCCGTCACGCAGTGGCTACCGTTGCGGTGCCGATGCTCTCCGGCGTTTCCATCATCGCCATCGTGTTCCTGCCGCTGTTGTCATTGCAGGGGCTGGAGGGCAAGTTGTTCGGGCCGGTGGCGCTGACCATCATGCTGGCACTGGCCTCGTCTGTGGTGATCGCCTTTACGGTCGTGCCGGCGTTGGCCTCCATGCTGCTGCTCGCGCATGCGGATGAGGCGCCTTGGCTGATGCGCAAGGTGGCGGGTGGCTTTGCCCGCCTGCAGGCCTGGACCACGGCGCGCCGCCGCATCGTGTTTGGCGTGGCGGGGGCGGCGCTGGTCGTGGCCGTGGTGCTGTACATGTCAGTCGGCAAGACGTTCATGCCGACCATGGACGAAGGCGATCTGATTGTGCTGTTGCAAAAGGCGCCGTCTGTTTCCCTGGCAGCATCGCTGGACCTGGACCAACGCGTGCAGCAAACGCTGCTCAAAGAGGTGCCCGAGATCCGCTCCATCGTGGCGCGCACCGGCTCCGACGACCTGGGCCTGGACCCGATGGGTCTGAATGAGACCGACACCTTCCTGGTGCTCAAGCCCAAGGACCAGTGGCGCGGCAGCAAGGAGGACATCGCGACAGCCATTCGTCACGTGATGGAGCGCTTTCCCGGCGTGATCTATGGCTTCACGCAGCCGATCGAGATGCGCGTGTCGGAGATGCTGACCGGTACGCGCGGGGATATCGCCATCAAGCTCTTCGGCAGCGATCTCGCCGCTATTGACGCGGCCGCACAGGCCATTGCTGCCAAGGTGCGCTCCATCCGTGGCGCCGCCGAGGTGATCGCGCCCAGCAACAGTGGTGTGCAGTACCTGAAGGTCTCGCTGGATCGCGCGGCAGTCGGCCACGCTGGCTTTACCGGAGATGCCCTGCAAACGCAGTTGCGAGCCCTGATCGAAGGTGACCGGATTGGCGTAGTGCCCGAAGGCATTATGCGTACACCGCTGATCCTGCGCGGCGGAGCGGGCCTGCGCCAAGCGCCGGAGAACCTCACCGGCCTCCTGGTGACGGCGCCAGATGGCAAAACTTGGCCGCTCTCGTCTCTGGCCCGCATCGAACGCGTGGACGGGCCGGTGCGCATCAATCATGAAGACGGAGCCCGGTTTGCTGTGATCCAGGCCAACGTTGAAGGCCGGGATCTGGCCGGCTTTGTGCAGGAAGCACAGGGTGCGGTTGGCAGCATCAGCACGCTGCCGAAAGGACTGCGTGTTGTCTGGGGCGGCCAGTTCGAGAATCAGCAACGTGCGGCGGCGCGTCTAGCACTGGTCGTGCCGCTGGCCTTGGGCGCCATCTTTCTGCTGCTGATGCTCACGTTCCGCTCGGTGCGGCAGGCGGTGCTGGTCGTCGCGAACATTCCGTTTGCCCTCGTAGGCGGCATCGCCGCGCTGCGGATATCGGGCGAGTACCTGTCGGTGCCGGCCTCCGTCGGCTTTATCGCGCTGCTCGGGATCGCGGTGCTCAATGGTGTGGTGCTGGTCTCGCACTTCAACACCTTGCTGGAGTCGGGCTCAAGCATGGCGGAAACCGTGCGTGTGGGCGTGCAAGACCGCCTGCGGCCGGTGCTGATGACAGCCTGCATTACCGCACTGGGAATGATTCCGCTGCTATTGGCCAGCGGGCCAGGGTCGGAGATTCAACGCCCGCTGGCGATCGTAGTGTCGGGCGGGTTGCTTTCTTCGACGGCACTGACGCTGCTCCTGCTCCCCTTGCTGTTTGAACGCTTTGGTATGCCCCGGGCCCGGACGGCCGACGGGCAGGGAGATTTGCAATGAGGTTGAACATGTTTCGCTTCGCATTGGCCGGAGCCGGCGTGATGCTGCTTTGCGGCACCGCCGCGCAAGCGCAGAACACGCCGGGCTACCTACCCGCTGAGAGCTCGGTGCGTGAAGCGGTGGCGCAATCGCCCGAGGTGATGACGGCCGAAGCCCGGCGCGATGCCACGCTGGCCCGTGCCGAAGGCATTCGAGCGGGGACGGCCGAGACTGTGGTGAGAGCGATCGGACAGGGGCGTCAGGTCCGAGATCCATCTGAGCGACATGCCGAAGGGCAGATCGCCGTGGAGCGGCCGTTGAGGCTGTGGGGCAAGGCTCAAGCCGATGGCCAGCTTGCTGATGCGGCGGCCGAGGCTGGGCAACTTGCGGTGAAGGACGCACGCCACGAAGCATCGCGGCAGATCCTCTCGCTGTGGTTTGCTGCTGTGCGGGCAGGGCAAGCACGCCAGGCCGCTCAGGAGAATGCCCGGGCTGCGGCCGAGTTGGCGACGCTGACGGCCCGCCGGGTCCAGTTGGGTGACGCTTCGCGCTTGGACGGTGAACTGGCAGCAGCTGACCAGGCTCGCATGCAAGCCGCACTGGCGACGGCCGCTGCAGCCGAACAGGCCGCGCAGGCGGAACTGCAGGCCCGTTTTCCGGGGTTGCCCCGGCCCATGATGGCCGCTGACACCGCGCTGCCTGTGTTGCCGCAGGACCCACCGGAACGATTGCGCACGCAGTACATACAGGACAGCCACGAGTACCGGCTTGCCATGGCGGAAGAGGTGCAGGCAGGGGTCGTCTCAGAAAACGGAAAATAAAGCACGCTAAGCCATTGCCAACAATCTCCGACGATAACGGCGACGGCTCAGCTCAGTAGCAGCTAAGTCTGCCTGCGTAACTTCTCCACCGTGCAAATCCCTGCACTCTTCTGGAGAAGCATCATGTACCGCTACACCAAACTTTCCCTGCTGGCCATCGCCATTGCTACGACTGGCGCTGTCGCCTATGCCGCCAAAGGCGGTATGGAAAACGACGCCCTGGCGATCACCAAGGCCAAAATTCCGCTCGCCCAGGCCGTCACCGTTGCCGAGCAGCACGCCAATGGCAAGGCATCGCGCGCCGAGTACGAAAACTCGAAGCAAGGCTGGGTCTATGACGTGGAAGTTGTCAGCGGGGCCAAGGTCTTCGATGTCCGGGTCGATGCCGACAAGGGCACCGTCATCTCGTCTGCCGAGGACAAGGCGGATCACGATGACGACCACGACAAGCAAGACTGACCGCCTGCCAGTGTGGCCGGATTGCGCATGACGCCGTGATCCGGCCCGGAGACTTCATGGAACATCTCAACCAAACATTCTTCCTGTGGCTCAACGCGCCTGAACACCCGAACGCTCTGGTGGTGACGCTGGCCACCTTCTTTGCGGAATGGCTCATCTGGGCCGTCCCGATTCTGATCGGCATCAGCTGGCTGCGTGGCAACGAGAACACCCGCAAAACGCTGCTGATCGCTACCGCATCCGGCCTGCTTGGGCTGCTGACCAACCAAATCATCGGTCTAGCTTGGTCGCACCCCCGGCCTTTCATGATCGGGCTAGGTCATACGCTCATTCCCCATGTTGCCGACTCGTCATTCCCCAGCGATCACCTGACACTGTGGTGGTCGGTTGCCTTCAGCTTTCTGCTACAGAGAAGACTACTAAGGGCTGGCGTAGCTTTGGCACTGTTTGGCATACCAATCGCCTGGTCACGCATCTACCTGGGGGTTCACTTTCCACTGGACATGCTTGGTGCCATCGCGGTCGCATCGCTCGGTGCCGCGCTGACATTGCACGCAGCACGCTGGTATCTGGGGCCGGTCTACCGGCAGGTGAGCCGTATCCATTGCCTGTTGTTCGGCAAGCTGATCGCGCAGGGATGGGTGCGCGAGTGAGCCTATGGATGGGCTAAGTCTGCCTGCTCAGACTGGCGGCAGTCCCTTTCACACCGGCAGGAGAACACTATGAACAATTTGCCCACGGTCAGAGCAAGCGACTGGCTCAACAAAGTCCCTGAAGTCACGCTGTCGTTCTGGATCATCAAGATCATGTCCACGACGGTGGGCGAGACGGGGGCCGACTTCCTGGCGGTCAACGCGGGTTTTGGCCAAGGCTTGACGCGCACCGTCATGGGGGCGTTACTGGCAGTCGCCCTGTTCACGCAACTGCGCACCCGCCGCTACACCCCTTGGATTTACTGGCTCACGGTTGTGTTGGTCAGCGTGGTCGGTACCCAGATCACCGACCTGTTGACCGACGGCCTGGGCGTCAGCTTGTACATCAGCACTTCGGCGTTCGCCGTCACGCTCGCCGTGATTTTCGCTGTCTGGTATCGGGTCGAACGTACCTTGTCCATCCACGACATCGTGACGCAAAACCGAGAACTGTTCTATTGGTCCGCCATCCTCTGCACGTTTGCGCTGGGCACTGCTGCCGGTGATCTGGCGACCGAGGCGCTGGGCTTGGGCTTTACCTGGGGTGCTGTCGCCTTTGGTGCGCTAATCGGCATCACCTATGCCGTGTGGCGCATGGGTGGCAACGCCGTGCTGACCTTCTGGATCGGCTACATCCTGACCCGACCCTTCGGCGCTGCGCTCGGCGACCTGCTGACACAAGCCAAGACTTACGGTGGCCTCGGAATGGGGGCCATGTGGACCAGCACCCTGTTCCTCTCAGTCATCGTCATTCTCGTGGCCGTTGCGCAGATCGGCATGAGCGCAGGCCGCTCCGCCCAAGCCGCCGAGTAACCATCTTCCCAACTTCCAAGGAGAAATCATGCCCAATCAGCACGCTATCGCCCGCCTTGTCGCTGCCGTGTCGGCGGTGGCGCTCGTGGCCCTGGCCACCGGCTGCTCCAAGCCTGCCGACCAAGGCCGCGCGAGCACCGCCCCTGCACCGACTACTAACGCCAGCACGGTATCGCCGGGCAAAGCCGCTTCCAAGCTGGGCGACTTGACCGCATTTCGCAGCATCGCCACTGACGTGTCCACCATCGTAGACAAGGGTGATCTGCCCGCCGCCAAGACCCGCATCAAGGATTTGGAGGTGGCCTGGGATTCGGCTGAGGCTGGACTGAAACCGCGCGCAGCCGACGACTGGCATCTGCTCGACAAAGCCATCGACAAGGCGTTGTCTGCGTTGCGTGCCGATGCGCCAAGCCAAGCTGACTGCAAGGCTGCGATGGGTACTCTGCTAAAAACCTTCGACACGCTCGAAGGACAGTGAGCTTACCCCATGAAAACATCCACTGAACACGCTCTGGCCAAGGTGCCAGAAGTCACGCTTGGCTTTTGGCTCATCAAGATTGCCGCAACCACGCTTGGCGAAACCGGCGGCGATGCCGTCTCGATGTCCATGAACCTGGGATATTTGGCCGGCACCGGCATCTTCGCCGTGATCTTCCTGGCTGCCGTCATCGCGCAAGTCAAGGCCAAGGGCTTCCATCCCTTTCTGTACTGGACCACCATCATCGCCACCACCACGGTCGGCACGACGTTGGCCGACTTTGCAGATCGTTCGCTCGGCATCGGGTACGCTGGCGGTTCGAGCCTGCTGCTGGCCTTGTTGCTCGGCTCGCTCTTCGTTTGGCATCGCACCCTCGGCTCCGTATCAGTGAACACCGTCAGCTCACCCAAAGCGGAAGCGTTCTACTGGCTGACGATCATGTTCTCCCAGACGCTGGGTACGGCGCTGGGCGATTGGATGGCGGATACGGCAGGCCTGGGCTACACCGGCGCGGCTGTTGTGTTCAGCGGGTTGCTCGCCCTGGTGGTGGTGGCCTACTACAGGACGGAAGTGTCCCGCACACTGCTGTTTTGGGCGGCGTTCATCCTGACCCGCCCGCTGGGAGCCGTGGTCGGCGACTTTCTGGACAAGCCGCTGAGCGCTGGCGGTCTGGCGCTGAGCCGCTATTCGGCATCGGCCGCGCTGCTGGCCTTCATGCTGACCGCGATCCTGCTGTTCAGGCAAAGGGCAGCCCGGACCGCGCATTGAAAATACGGTCATCCCAGCCAATATGGAGGAAACAATGCCATGAGAAATAGTCCTGATCAATATGACAAATTAAGCAAAGCCTTTCATTGGATTACGGCCGCAATTGTTGTCACAGCATTCGTGTTAGGGCCTGGCGACTTCGGGCGAATAGTTGATGGTGGAGTCGATCCAGCCACACGAAATGACATCGTGTGGCATGAATCTTTGGGTGTCGCCGTATTTGTGCTCACATTCTTGCGCTTGATTTGGGCTGCAATACGTCCGGGTGCTCCACGGCATCAGATGTCGGTATGGATGTTTGGCCTTTCCCGATTGGCACATTTTGCACTGTGGGCTTTACTTCTTTTGCTGCCGATTTCTGCGCTGCTGGCTCTGGGAAGCGAATCTCATCCTTTGACGCTATTGGGCGGAATCCGAATTAACGTGTTCCCTGCAGTTGGGAATTCTTATTTTTCCAACCTTGCAGATTGGGGCGAGATTCACAAACTGCTTGGTGATGTCATCATATGGTTGGCAGGCATTCATGCGATGGCTGCTATATATCACCATATCAGACTAAAAGATAAGGTTCTTGTCTCGATGTTGCCGTAATGCGGGCGTAATAATTTCAAGAGGAGGGGGAATGCGGGTATTGCTGGTTGAAGACGATCCCATGATCGGTGACGCGATCCAAGGCGCATTGAAGGATGCGTCCTACGCCGCCGACTGGGTGAAGGACGGGCAGACCGCCCTCTCGACACTAGGTTGCCAGCACTATGACCTGGTTCTGCTCGATCTGGGCTTGCCCGGCAAGGATGGACTGGAGGTGCTGGCCAGCATCCGCGGCAAGGACAACCCGGTTCCTCTGCTCATTATCACGGCGCGTGATGGACTGAATGACCGCCTGCGTGGCTTGGACGGCGGAGCCGACGATTACGTTTCAAAGCCCTTTCAGATGGCAGAGCTGTTGGCCCGGATGCGCGCCGTTCTGCGGCGCAAAGGCGGCACGGCTACGCCAGTGCTCACCAATGGCGTGGTGTCGCTCGATCCGGCCACAAAAGAAGCCAGCGTTAACGGTGGCTCCCCGGTGCAACTGTCCAACCGGGAGTTCTCGCTGCTGCAAGCCTTGCTGGTTCGGCCCGGAGCCATCCTCTCGCGCAGCGAGCTGGAAGACCGCATCTACGGCTGGGGAGAAGAGGTCGAAAGCAACGCCGTCGAATTTCTGATCCATGCACTGCGGCGCAAGCTGGGCAGTGAGGTCATCAAAAACGTCAGGGGGGTCGGATGGATGGTCTCAAAAGACGCCTGAACGAATCGGTTCAGCTCAAGCTGTCCTTCACCTTGTCGCTGGCCATCCTCGTGGTAGCCATCGTGGCGGGCATCTTCTCGTTCCTGTCGGCTTTTGACGAGGCGCACGAGCTACAGGATGACGTTCTACGCCAGGTGGCGCAGCTCATGGACCGGCAGCGCCTGTCGCCGGCCACGCCGACGCCCGACGCGCGCCCCAAAGATGTCGATGAAGAATCGCGCGTTATCGTCCAGCGCTTGAATGAGGCTAACCCATCTGAGGCAAGTGTGGATGCAGGCGGTACGCTTTCCCTGCCCACAACACCGGCTGATGGGCTGCACACGCTGGAGATCGGTGGAGAGTCGTTCCGCGTGCTGGTCAAGACCACGGCAACCGGTGAACGCATCGCCGTGGCGCAGGAAGCGGGCTTCCGCAATGAAATTGCCCGCGATGGAGCGCTACGCACCGTGATGCCTTTCCTGATTCTCGTGCCGGTACTGCTATTGATCGTCGCTGACCTGGTGCGCAAGATGTTCCGCCCCATTGCGGCACTTTCCAAGGAAATTGACCTGCGGGCCGAGCAGGAACTGCACCCCGTCGAAGACCGTCACCTTCCGGTCGAGGTGCGCCCATTTGCCGTGGCGATCAACCGGTTGCTCGCCCGCGTCGGCCAGTCAATGGACTCTCAGCGCCGCTTTGTGGCGGATGCCGCGCACGAACTGCGCTCGCCGTTGACCGCCCTTTCGCTGCAAGCAGAGAGGCTGGCAGAGGCAGAAATGTCCGCCCTGGCGCGCGAACGATTGACGGTGTTGCGCCAAGGAATCGAGCGCGGCCGAAGCCTTCTGGATCAACTCCTAACCTTGGCCAAGGCGCAGTCGGCTGCCGACTCGCCGAAGTCACCGATATCCGTTCAGGCCATCTACCGTCGCGTGCTGGAAGACCTCATGCCGCTGGCCGAGGCCAAGCACATCGACATCGGGGTCGAAGGCACGCAAGACGCCGAAGTGTGGGCCAGCGAGCTGGACATGATCGCCGTGGTCAAGAATCTGGTCGATAACGCCATTCGCTACACGCCAGAGGGAGGGCGGGTCGATCTTTCCGTGGGAATATCAAAAGGGAAAGCCGAGCTGCGTGTTCAGGACAGCGGGCCTGGCATTCCGTTGACAGAACGGGATCGGGTTTTTGATCCCTTCTACCGCACACTGGGCAGCGAGCAGATTGGTTCGGGTCTAGGACTATCAATCGTCCAAACGATTGCCCATCGCATCGGTGCAGAAATCCGCCTCGACTTCGTGGACGAAATTCAGCAAACCGGCTTAAAGGTATCCGTTATCGTTCCCATGAAGCAATGACTTGAGAAATGAGGGAGTGTAGCGAATTGGTTAGTTCAACTGGTTGGTTCTACTGGGCACTACTATCGGCTGTATTTGCGGCGCTGACGGCGATTTTTGCCAAGGTGGGCATTCAGGGAGTTGATTCCGATCTGGCTACTTTGATCCGAACGGCCATCATCATCGTCGTCCTGTCGGCGTTTGTCGCCTACACGGGAAAATGGGCCAACCCCTTGGATCTGTCCCCCAAGACATGGCTTTTCCTCGGGTTGTCCGGCTTGGCGACCGGAGCGTCATGGGTCTGCTACTTCCGGGCGCTCAAGATCGGCGATGCATCCAAAGTCGCGCCGGTAGACAAACTCAGTCTCGTACTGGTGGCGGTGTTTGCGTTCACGTTTCTTGGTGAACGCCCGTCGCTCCGCGAGTGGTCTGGTATTGCGATGGTCGCTGGTGGTGTTTTGTTACTGGCGTTCAAGCGCTAATGCGTCAACTTGAGCTATACCCTATCCTGATGTCATTTTCAGAAGACGACTGCACCATTCAGCGCGGTTTGAAGCCTGTTGTGCATACGGATCCTGATAACCCGATATCAGGATTCCTCTGCACAAAACTCGTCTATGCTCAATACTCGTGTGCACCAAAGCGAGGTGAGCATGGCGACCGATACCGCACCGATTACCGAGCACGGCGTGGCCACCCTGCCAGAACAGGCATGGGAGCGTGCGCGTCGTCGTGCGGAGATCATTGGGCCGTTGGCGCAGTCGGAGACGGTTGGGCATGAAGCGGCCGACGCGGCAGCCCAGGCATTGGGGCTGTCCCGGCGGCAGGTCTACGTCCTGATCCGCCGTGCCCGGCTAGGTTCGGGGCTGGTCACTGACTTGGCTCTTGGGCAGTCGAGCGGTGGCAAAGGTAAAGGCCGCTTGCCGGAGTCGGTCGAACGAATCATCCGCGAGTTACTGCAAAAGCGCTTCCTGACCAAGCAGAAGCGTAGCTTGGCGGCGTTCCACCGCGAAGTTGTGCGGGCGTGCAAGCTGCAAAAGCTGCGGGTGCCGGCGCGCAACACGGTGGCACTGCGGATCGCCGGCCTCGATCCGCGCGAGGTCACTCACCGCCGGGAAGGACAAGATGCCGCCCGCGACCTGCAAGGTGTTGGTGGTGTTCCGCCACCCGTCTCCGCGCCGCTGGAGCAGGTGCAGATCGACCACACAGTCATCGACCTGATCGTGGTGGACGAGCGCGACCGGCAACCGATTGGCCGTCCGTACCTGACCCTCGCCATCGACGTATTCACCCGCTGCGTGGTTGGCATGGTCGTTACGCTGGAAGCCCCGTCCGCCGTCTCGGTCGGCTTGTGCTTGGTGCATGCCGCCTGCGACAAGCGCCCTTGGTTGGAAGGGTTGAACGTAGAGATGGATTGGCCGATGAGCGGCAAGCCCAGACTGCTCTACTTGGACAACGCGGCTGAGTTCAAGAGCGAGGCGCTGCGCCGTGGCTGCGAGCAGCATGGCATCCGGTTGGACTATCGCCCGCTCGGGCAGCCGCACTACGGCGGTATCGTGGAACGGATCATCGGCACGGCGATGCAGATGATCCACGACGAATTGCCGGGGACGACCTTCTCCAATCCTGACCAGCGCGGGGAATACGCCTCCGAGAAGATGGCCGCCCTGACACTGCGCGAGCTGGAGCGCTGGCTCACATTGGCGGTCGGCACCTATCACGGCTCTGTGCACAACGGCCTGCTCCAACCGCCGGCCGCGCGCTGGGCCGAAGCTATCACGCGGACCGGCGTGCCAACCGTCATCACTCGCGCTACGGCTTTTCTGGTCGATTTTCTGCCCATCATCCGCCGCACGCTGACCCGCACCGGCTTCGTCATCGACCACATCCACTACTACGCCGATGCGCTCAAGCCGTGGATAGCTCGGCGGGACCGCTTGCCTGCGTTCCTGATCCGGCGCGACCCGCGCGACATCAGCCGCATATGGGTGCTGGAACCAGAGGGGCAGCACTACCTGGAAATTCCCTACCGTACCTTGTCGCACCCGGCTGTCACCCTCTGGGAACAACGACAGGCGCTGGCGAAATTGCGGCAGCAAGGGCGCGAACAGGTGGATGAGTCGGCGTTGTTCCGCATGATCGGCCAGATGCGCGAAATCGTTACCACCGCGCAGAAGGCTACGCGCAAGGCGCGGCGCGACGCGGATCGACGCCAGCATCTCAAGGCAACGGCACCGCCTGTCAAAACCACGCCACCACCGGGCGCTGACATGGATGGGCAGCAGGCAGACAACCAGTTGCCGGCCAAACCGTTCGACCAGATTGAGGAGTGGTAGCCGTGGAAGAATATCCCATCATCGACTTGTCCCACCTGCTGCCGGCGGCCCAGGGCTTGGCCCGTCTCCCGGCGGACGAACGCATCCATCGCCTTCGCGCCGACCGCTGGATCGGCTATCCGCGAGCAGTCGAGGCGCTGAACCGGCTGGAAACCCTGTATGCGTGGCCAAACAAGCAACGCATGCCCAACCTGCTGCTGGTAGGCCCGACCAACAACGGCAAGTCGATGATCGTCGAGAAGTTCCGGCGCACGCATCCGGCCAGAGCCGACGCCGACCAGGAGCACATTCCGGTACTGGTCGTGCAGATGCCATCCGAACCGTCGGTAATCCGCTTCTACGTCGCGCTGCTCGCGGCGATGGGTGCGCCATTGCGACCGCGCCCACGGCTGCCAGAAATGGAACAACTGGCGCTGGCACTGCTGCGCAAGGTCGGCGTGCGCATGCTGGTGATCGACGAGTTGCACAACGTCTTGGCCGGTAACAGCGTCAATCGCCGGGAATTCCTCAATCTCCTGCGCTTCCTCGGCAATGAACTGCGCATCCCACTGGTCGGGGTCGGCACGCGCGACGCCTACCTGGCCATCCGCTCCGATGACCAGTTGGAAAATCGCTTCGAGCCGATGATGCTGCCGGTATGGGAGGCCAATCACGATTGCTGCTCACTGCTGGCCAGTTTCGCCGCTTCGCTTCCACTGCGGCGACCCTCGTCGATTGCCACGCTGGACATGGCCCGCTACCTGCTCACACGCAGCGAGGGCACCATAGGCGAACTGGCGCACTTGCTGATGGCGGCGGCCATCGTCGCCGTGGAGAGCGGAGAGGAAGCGATCAACCACCGTACGCTCAGCATGGCCGACTACACCGGCCCCAGCGAGCGGCGGCGGCAATTCGAGCGGGAACTGATGTGAAGCCAGCGCCACGCTGGCCACTGCATCCGGCCCCCAGAGAAGGCGAAGCCTTGTCTTCGTGGCTCAACCGCGTGGCCCTTTGCTATCACATGGAGGTGTCCGAGCTGCTGGAGCACGATCTTGGTCACGCTCAGGTTGATGACCTGGATACCGCGCCACCACTGGCGCTGTTGGCGATGCTCTCCCAGCGGAGCGGCATCGAGCCGGACCGGCTGCGTTGCATGAGTTTCGCCGGCTGGGTGCCTTGGCTACTGGACAGCCTTGATGATCAGATTCCAGACGCATTGGAAACCTATGCGTTCCAGCTCTCGGTGCTGCTGCCGAAACTCCGCCGTAGGACGCGATCCATCACGAGCTGGCGTGCCTGGCTGCCCAGCCAGCCGATACATCGCGCCTGTCCGCTCTGTCTGAACGACCCGGCAAACCACGCCGTACTGCTTGCATGGAAGCTGCCCCTGATGCTGAGCTGCCCGCTGCATGGCTGCTGGCTGGAATCCTATTGGGGCGTGCCTGGGCGGTTTCTCGGCTGGGAGAACGCCGACACTGCGTCGCGCACCGCCAGCGACGCGATTGCAGTGATGGACCGGCGTACCTGGCAGGCACTGACGACCGGCCATGTGGAACTGCCGCGCCGACGCATCCACGCTGGTTTGTGGTTTCGACTGCTACGCACGCTGCTCGATGAGCTGAACACCCCGCTTTCGGCGTGCGGAACCTACGCGGGGTATCTTCGCCAAGTCTGGCAAGGCTGCGGGCATCCGCTGCGTGCTGGGCAAAGTCTGTGGCGACCGTATGAAACCCTGAACCCGGCAATACGGTTGCAGATGCTGGAGGCAGCGGCAACGGCAATCAGCTTGATCGAGGTGAGGGATATCAGCCCGCCAGGCGAGCATGCAAAGCTGTTCTGGTCCGAGCCCCAAACCGGGTTCACCAGTGGTCTGCCGGCGAAAGCGCCGAAGCCCGAACCCGTCAATCACTGGCAACGGGCGGTCCAAGCTATCAGTGAGGCGATCATTGAAGCGCGGCACGACCCCGAGACGGCACGCTCGCTGTTCGCGTTGGCTTCCTATGGTCGGCGCGATCCCGCTTCCCTGGAACAGTTGCGCACCACCTTTGCAAAGGAAGGCATCCCCCCGGAATTTTTGTCACATTACGAGCCTAATGGGCCCTTTGCATGTCTTAAACAGAGTGACGGGTTAAGTGACAACTTTTGACGGTTAGAACTTTCCGGCGCATACTGTCACATAATCGAACGTATATGTGACAGGTATGACATGCTAATCGGCTACATGCGGGTATCGAAGGCGGATGGCTCCCAGGCCACTGACTTGCAGCGCGACGCGCTGATCGCCGCCGATGTCGACCCGGCGCATCTTTACGAAGACCAGGCATCCGGCAAGCGCGAGGATCGTCCCGGCTTGGCGAGCTGTTTGAAGGCGTTGCGTTCAGGGGATACCTTGGTCGTATGGAAGCTCGACCGGCTCGGGCGCGACCTTCGGCACCTGATCAACACCGTGCACGATCTGACTGGGCGTGGCGTCGGTCTCAAGGTGCTGAGCGGCCACGGTGCGGCCATCGACACGACGACCGCTGCTGGCAAACTGGTCTTCGGCATCTTCGCCGCACTGGCCGAATTCGAGCGCGAGCTGATCGCAGAGCGCACAGTAGCGGGCTTGGCCTCGGCGCGGGCGCGCGGTAGGAAAGGTGGTCGGCCTTTCAAGATGACCGCCGCCAAGCTGCGCCTGGCGATGGCGGCAATGGGGCAGACTGAAACTAAGGTCGGCGACCTGTGCCAAGAGCTCGGCATCACGCGACAGACCTTGTACCGGCATATTTCTCCCAAGGGGGAATTGCGCGCAGATGGAATACGACTGCTGTCCAAGATGTAAAAGAAAAACTGGCCTCTACATGGTCAGCACGGATTCGAGGATGACGGCGCTCATCGCGGCATCAATTCACCTATTCACGCCGTCAAATCAGCTTTTTTGTACTGCCATTTGACGCGATGACCGCGAATTGATCGTAAAAACCACCACAATGATGAATAACACAGCGAATTGCGCTGAGAGTGTTTGCCACGACGGATAGATGCCCAGCAGATCAATGCGTGGGATCGATATTGGGCTGGTATGCAATAACCCTGCTTCTTGCAGACCTGCGATGCCCTTGCCTGCCAAGACCACGGCAAGTATGGCCACCAGCAGTGAGCTGGCAGCGAAGAACTGGCCAATCGGCAGGCGCGCACTGGTGCGCAGCAGCACGACTGCCAGCAGGGCCAGGATTCCCATGCCAGTGCCCAAGCCCGCCAGCAGGGGCCAGCCATTTCCTTCTGTCCAGAGCGCTGCGTAGAACAGCACCGTCTCGAACACCTCACGGTAGACGGCGACGAAGGCCAGCGAAAACAAGAACCATGCCGTGCGCTTGTTGAGCGCCGAAGACAGCTTTTCCTTGAGGTAGACCTGCCAACGACCGGCAACGCTCTTCTGGTGCATCCACATGCCCACACCCAGCAAGACCACGGCGGCAAAGAGTGACGAAAAGCCTTCCGTTAGCTCCCGGCTTGCCCCACTGACGCCGACCAAGTAAGTTGCCACTGCCCATGTAATGCCGCCTGCGGCCAGCGCGGATGCCCAGCCTGCATGCACGTAGATCAATACGTCTTTCCGTTCGGCTTTCTTGAGAAACGCCAGCATGGCAACGACCACCAGCAGGGCTTCCAATCCTTCACGTAGCAAGATGGTTAACGCACCGATGAAGGCCGCCACGGCATCGTCGTCGGAGGGGGCAAGCACCTTGTCCGCTTCATCCAGCAAGCCGCGCAAATGCAGCTCCGCTGTCTGCACATCGGCAGGCGAACCATTGGCTATCAATGCCCGGTAGGACACCATCGCGGCTTCGATCTTCTCGAACAGCGGCCGATTGCGAGTGGCCAACGCCGGTTCGACCGGCTCGAAGCCATCGAGGTAAGCAGACAAGGCTAGCTTGGTCGCACCTGCACGGTCGTCAGCCAGCAATGCCGTCACGCTCTCACTGAGTTTGGCTTTGGCAATCGCGGTGCCCTTCGGACTGCTGATATTCAGCGCGCTCGGATTGGCGCGCAAATAGGCCGTCAGGGCTCTGGCGGAAGGCTCATCCAGCCTGTCCGCCAAGACATGCTCAGATGTTTGCGTCAGCACATCCAGACTGGCGAGCGTCTGGCGAACCTGCGCGTTGGCTTGCCAGAGCTTGGCTCCTTCGTCCTTGTCGCTTTGCGTATAAGGTAGCGTGCCAACAAAGAACGCCAATGCCCATCGGTCTTCATCCGACAACGCGCCAAAGCCCTGCATAGCGGTGCCCTGGACACCGTTGCTGATAATTTGGTGTAGCGCGAATAAGCTGCGCTCGCGCGCCCGCATGTGATCGGCCAGCGCGGTCGGCTTGGGGTTGAGGGATGCCGCTAGGGGGCCATCACCGCGCCCTTGCTGACCGTGACAGGCCGCACACTGGGCCTGAAACAACTGCCCTCCCTTCGCTAAGACCGGCATGGCAGTCGGTGCGACTGGAAACGGGTACGCCTTTTGCACCGCACTGGACAGCGCGTGCGCCAGTTTTGCTACGCTGGCCGGATCGGCTTTGGCAGCTACCGCAGCACGCAAAGCGGTCGCTTGTTGCAACAAGCGACCCTTGTCGGTCTGGTCAGGTAATTCTCCCAGTTGACGTTCGGCTGTCGCTGAAAATTCCTGCATTTCAGCGTACTCCGACGCTTTCAGGACAGCACCGTTGGCGACCGCGCCGCCGTAATCGACGGCGACGTAGTCCAGAAGCTGCCAAATCTGTTTGGCTTTGAGTTCGGTGGTGTCGGCTGCGTAGCTTGGCCCGCCAATCAACGCGCAAGTCGCCAACAGCAAAGTCATCAGCCAGCGATAGGTTGCTCGGCAAGTCATGGAAACTCTCGGATTATATCATTGTGAATGATTATAATTCCCATTTGCGCCGGTGTCCACCGCCTTGCCTTGGGTTAGCATCTGCATGATGAGCAAAGCAGCACCCGATGTGATCGCCACATCTGCGAGGTTGAAGGCGGGCCAGTGCACAAGCTGCCAATGGAAGTCGAGGAAATCGACAACCGATCCACGCAGCACACGATCCGCGACATTGCCGAGCGCACCACCAAGGATCAGGCTGTAGCCCATCGCTTCGAGACGTGGCCGTTGCTGGCACAGCATGCGCCCCAGCCAAGCAGAAACAGCCAGACCCAGCGTGATGAAAAAGTAACGTTGCCAGCCACCAGCGTTCGCCAAAAAGCTGAATGCCGCACCCGGATTCAGGACATGAACGAGGTTGAAAAACGGGGTGATTTCGACTTGCTCACCGTAGGCAAACGTGCGGATGATGGCGAACTTCGTGAGCTGATCGGTCATGACAGCACTGGCGGCCACGGTGAACCAGACCCAAGCCGATGTGCGGCGGGCCGATTGCCACACAGGGGCGGCCAACGGCAGCAACCACCCGGCGAGTGCCGTGCAGCTCCATCCCAGCGTCCACCCCGCCAACACATCGGCCGGAAAGTGCATTCCGGCCGCGATGCGCGACCAGCCGACCAATGTGGCGTACAGCATTAAACTGAGACGACCACGGCGGCCCATCAAAGGCCAGAGCGCGCCGACCACCATCGCGGCATAGGTGGCATGCCCGCTGGGCAGGCTGTAGTGAAGCTCTTTGTCCCCGATGACGCGCGCCAGGTCGCCAAGGACGGCAGGCGGGCGTGGAAAGTCGAACCATAGCTTCAAGGCGGTGGCGACCAATAACGCCAGCAAGAAGGCCGCGCTAAAACCAATAAGGCGATGCCGAACGGCCGTACCACGCGCCGGGTTTGTAGCCGATTTCGACCACCACCACAGACCCAACAGCATCAGCGGCGCTGTCCAGTAACTTCCCACGAGGCCAAAGAACCATGCCAGTGGTTTCAGCGTGGCGGGCGTGCCTGTGTTGATGGCTTGAAACAACGCGATGTTCAGGCCACCCCAGTCATAGAGAAAGAGTTTCCAGCTCATCGGCGCAACAACCTCAAGCCGTTGCCGACAACAAGCAAGCTGGCACCCATATCGGCGAACACAGCCATCCACATGGTCGCGTGACCCGTGAAGGTGAGCACCAAAAATACCGCCTTGATGCCAAGGGCCAGCACAATGTTTTGCATCAGCACCTGTGCTGTCGCACGCGACAGGCGCACGAAGGTCGGAATCTTGCGCAGGTCATCGTCCATCAGGGCCACGTCGGCGGTTTCAATAGCGGTATCTGTGCCCGCCGCTCCCATTGCAAAGCCAATGTCCGCACGCGCCAAGGCCGGTGCGTCGTTGATGCCATCACCGACCATGCCAACCTTGCCGTTTCTGGACAATTGCTCCACTTCGCGCAGTTTGTCGTCGGGCAGTTGGTTGCCTTGCGCGCGGTCAATGCCGGCTTGTGCGGCGATGGCCTGTGCCGTGTGGGGGTTATCGCCGGTCAACATCACGGTGTTGATGCCCAGAGCATGCAGCTCGGCGATGGCTCTCTTGCTGCTGTCCTTGATGGTGTCCGCAACGGCGAATAAGCCATGTACCCCTTTTGCGCCCACCAGCATCACGACGGTCTTGCCTGCGGTTTCCAGCGCTGCGATGCGCTGCTCCAGCTCTGGTGTGCACTGCCCCAGCTCTTCCAGCATCCGGTGGTTGCCCAGATGGTAGGTCTCCCCGTCGATTTGGCCTTGCACACCTCGACCGGGCAGCGCGCTGAACTCGGCCACGTCGAGCAAGGCAACCCCATCCCGCTGCGCAGCCTGCGCCACCGCTTTGGATACCGGATGGTCTGAGCGGGCCGCCAGACTGGCAGCGATGCTGCGGCTATCCGAGGCGAGTGCATGACCCCATGCGACAAAATCGGTCTGAGCAGGCTTGCCGTGCGTGATTGTGCCGGTCTTGTCCAGAGCCAGCCAGCGCAGCTTGCGGCCTTCTTCCAGATAGACACCGCCCTTAACGAGAATGCCGTGGCGGGCAGCGGCGGCCAAGCCGCTGACGATGCTGACCGGCGTGGAGATCACCAAGGCGCATGGGCAGGCAACCACCAGCAGAACCAGTGCACGGTAAATCCAGTCCATCCATGCCGCGCCCATGAAAAGCGGGGGCAGCAGTGCGACGGCGATGGCTAGGGCGAACACGAGAGGCGTGTACCAACGGGCGAACTGATCGACAAAACGCTGGGTCGGCGCACGGCTACCTTGTGCAGCCTCTACCGCGTGAATGATGCGGGCCAAAGTGGAGTTGCTGGCCAAGGAGGAAACGCGGTACTCGAAGGAACCGGATTCGTTGATCGTGCCCGCAAACACCGGATCGCCGGGGGACTTCTCGACCGGGAGGCTTTCGCCCGTGATCGGGGCTTGGTTGACCGTGGAGCGTCCGTCTAGCACCTCGCCATCGAGCGCGATGCGCTCACCCGGTCTGACCCGGACTCGGCTGCCAATGGCGATTTGCTTGGCGCTTGCCTCTCGCCAGGTGCCGTCAGGCTGTTGCACCGTGGCCTGCTCCGGGGTCAGGTCGAGCAGTCCACGGATGGCGTTGCGGGCGCGATCCAATGACTTGGCCTCGATCACCTCGGCCAGCGCGAAGAGCACCATCACCATCGCAGCTTCGGGCCAGTGGCCGATGAACATGGCACCTGTGACAGCAATCGACATCAGGGCGTTCATGTTGAGGTTACGGTTCTTGAGCGCGATCCAGCCCTTCTTGTAGGTGGACAGGCCTCCCGTCAAGACCGCTACAAGCGCCAGAATGACGACCGACCAATGATTGCCGTTGTGGAACCAGTAGACCGCTTCGGCCGCTGATGCGGCGATGAGGGAAATACCGAGTGGCCACCAGTTGGTCTGCGTTGTCACAGGGGACGCCGATGGCGACGCGGCCATGGCCTTGTCCTCGACCTGCGCCTCGAATCCGAGCGCTTGTAGTGCCACAAGCACATCCGGCAGAACCCCGTCAGCATGGCGTACCGACAACGTGCGCTGCATCAGGTTGAAATCGAGACCGGTAACCCCGGCCACGGTGCCGAGCTTGTTGCGGATCAATGCTTCCTCTGTCGGACAATCCATCTTGGCAATGGACAGCTTGGTTGTCTGCCCAGCCGACGCCTCATCCATGCGCACAGCTTGCATGCCGATGGCCTTCAGTGCCTGTTCAACGGGAGACAGCGAAGGCAATTCGTGCTGCACGGTCAAGGTACGCTGCATCAGGTTGAACTCAAGACCAACCACACCCGCCAGCCCAACCAGCTTGCCTCGGATCAGCGCCTCTTCCGTGGGGCAATCCATGTTCTCGATGCGGTACACCGCTTGAGCCGATCCGGTTGTCGGCGGGGCTTGTGTCGTGGGTTGCATGATCGGCCCAGCCGAGCAGCCACACGCCTTTGAAGCGCATTCACTCATGGATAACTCCTTCAAATCTTCTGTACAACCTCCATTAAAAACTCTATAGTTACTATAGAGTCAAGTGATAAATGGAGATTGAGGCATGGAAATCAGAATTGGCGATCTAGCCAAGCGCTCTGGGTGCGAGGTCGTGACCATCCGCTACTACGAAAAGGAAGGGCTGCTGCCAAAGCCAGCGCGAAGCGGTGGCAACTTTCGGTTGTACAGCGATGTGCACATCGAGCGTTTGCAGTTCATTCGTCATTGCCGTTCGCTTGACATGACGCTGAGCGAAATCAGGATACTGCTGGGCCTACGAGATAACCCTGCTCAGGACTGCGGCGACGTCAATACACTACTGGATGCCCATATTCGTCAGACCGAAGATCGCGTCGAAGCGCTGTTGCAATTGAAGCGGCACTTGCTCTCGCTGCGTGAAAAATGCTCGGGCGCTCGACGAATAGAGGCATGTGGCATCTTGCAAGGTTTATCAGATTGCAATCATCCGGGATGCAACGCATAGCATGAGTTGTTTCGCACGCCGACATTGGCCTGCGATTTTGGATTCGTGAGCGGCCTGCCTAATTGGCATCGGAGAAGGTCGTGCGGCTGACTTCTGATATTCCGTGCAGTCGTCTTCTGAAAATGACAGTTGAGCACAAACAACGTCAGAGTAGAGTGTGAATTTATATTTATTGACACATTCAGTCAAGGGTAATAGATTTCATCCTGACATTTTTACCTTTGGAGGCATCTTGCAAGGTCAACGTATCGGCTACGTCCGCGTCAGCAGCTTCGACCAGAATCCTGATCGACAACTGGAACAAATAGAAGTCGGCAAGGTATTCACCGATAAGGCTTCAGGCAAGGACACACAACGTCCCGAACTTGAAAGGCTGCTGGCCTTCGTCCGCGAGGGCGACACCGTGGTGGTGCATAGCATGGACAGGTTGGCACGCAACCTTGATGACCTGCGCCGCATCGTCCAAGGGCTGACACAACGGGGCGTGCGCATGGAGTTCGTCAAAGAAGGGCTGACGTTCACCGGCGAGGACTCACCGATGGCCAATCTGATGCTGTCGGTCATGGGAGCCTTTGCTGAGTTCGAGCGCGCCCTGATCCGCGAACGTCAGCGCGAGGGAATCGTGCTGGCCAAGCAGCGCGGTGCCTACCGGGGACGAAAGAAATCGCTGAACAGCGAACAAATTGCCGAGTTGAAACGGCGAGTTGCGGCAGGCGACCAAAAAACCTTGGTGGCCCGTGACTTCGGCATCAGCCGCGAAACCTTGTACCAGTACCTGCGGGAAGACTGACCATGCCACGCCGCTCAATCCTGTCCGCCACCGAGCGCGAAAGTCTGCTGGCACTGCCAGATGCCAAAGACGAACTGATACGGCACTACACGTTCAACGAAACCGACCTGTCGGTGATCCGTCAGCGTCGCGGCGCCGCGAATCGATTGGGCTTCGCCGTGCAGCTTTGCTACTTGCGATTCCCTGGCATCTTCTTGGGCGTCGATGAACCTCCATTTCCGCCCCTGCTGCGCATGGTGGCCGCACAACTCAAGGTGCCGGTGGAAAGCTGGAACGATTACGGCCAGCGCGAGCAGACACGGCGGGAGCACTTGGTCGAGCTGCAAACGGTGTTTGGATTCAAGCCCTTCA
The DNA here is from genome assembly GCF_058789195.1 of Cupriavidus sp. FW216-B1. Lineage (NCBI taxonomy): Bacteria > Pseudomonadati > Pseudomonadota > Betaproteobacteria > Burkholderiales > Burkholderiaceae > Cupriavidus > Cupriavidus sp. FW216-B1. Next base: position 109,408 of record NZ_JBYTEL010000017.1, read on the forward strand.
CCATGAGTCACTACCGGCAAGCCGTGCATACACTGACCGAACTGGCCTTGCAAACAGACAAAGGCATTGTGCTGGCCAGCACCCTTGTTGAAAACCTGCGGCGGCAGAGCATCATCCTACCCGCCATGAATGCCATCGAGCGCGCAAGCGCCGAGGCCATTACCCGTGCCAACCGGAGCATCCATGCGGCATTGGCCGATTCCTTGATACCTGTCCATCGCCAGCGCCTGGACGAACTGCTCAAGCGCAAGGATGGTAGCAAAATGACGTGGCTAGCGTGGCTGCGCCAATCGCCCGCCAAGCCGAACTCGCGCCACATGCTTGAACACATCGAACGCCTCAAAGCCTGGCAGGCGCTTGACCTACCTGCTGGCATCGAACGGCAGGTACACCAAAACCGCTTGCTCAAGATCGCCCGCGAGGGCGGCCAGATGACGCCCGCCGACCTGGCCAAGTTCGAGTCGCAGCGGCGTTACGCCACCTTGGTAGCACTGGCCATCGAGGGCATGGCCACCGTCACTGATGAAATCATCGACCTTCACGACCGCATCATCGGCAAGCTGTTCAATGCGGCCAAGAACAAGCATCAACAGCAGTTCCAGGCTTCCGGCAAGGCGATCAACGACAAGGTGCGGATGTATGGGCGCATCGGTCAGGCGCTGATTGAAGCCAAACAAAGCGGCGGCGATCCGTTCGCCGCCATCGAAGCGGTCATGCCGTGGGACACCTTCGCCGCCAACGTCACCGAGGCGCAAACGCTGGCGCGGCCTGCCGATTTTGATTTCCTGCACCATATCGGCGAGAGTTACGCCACGCTGCGCCGCTATGCGCCGCAGTTCCTGGACGTGCTCAAACTGCGCGCCGCGCCCACCGCCAAGGGTGTGCTCGATGCCATCGACGTGCTGCGCGGCATGAACAGCGACAGCGCGCGCAAGGTGCCCGCCGATGCGCCAACCGCATTCATCAAGCCGCGCTGGGCAAAGCTGGTTCTGACCGACGAGGGTATTGACCGGCGTTACTACGAGTTATGCGCCCTGTCGGAGCTGAAGAACGCACTGCGCTCTGGTGATGTTTGGGTGCAGGGTTCGCGCCAGTTCAAGGACTTCGACGAATACCTGGTGCCGATCGAGAAGTTCGCCACCCTGAAGCTGGCCAGCGAATTGCCACTGGCCGTGGCCACCGACTGCGACCAATATCTGCATGACCGACTGGAATTATTGGAGGCGCAACTCGCCACAGTCAACCGCATGGCGGCGACCAACGACTTACCGGATGCCATCATCACCACTGCATCGGGCCTGAAGATCACGCCGCTGGACGCAGCGGTGCCAGACGCCGCGCAAGCCTTGATTGACCAGTCGGCGATGTTGCTGCCGCACCTCAAGATCACCGAGTTGCTGATGGAGGTCGATGAATGGACGGGCTTCACGCGCCACTTCACACACCTGAAGACCGGCGACACGGCCAAGGACAAAACCTTGCTGATGACGACGATTCTGGCTGATGGTATCAATCTTGGGCTCACCAAGATGGCCGAGTCCTGCCCTGGCACCACCTACGCCAAGCTGTCTTGGCTGCAAGCCTGGCACGTTCGCGACGAAACCTATTCGACGGCGCTGGCCGAGCTGGTGAACGCACAGTTTCGACAACCCTTCGCCGGAAACTGGGGCGACGGCACCACGTCATCGTCGGACGGCCAGAACTTCCGAACCGGCAGCAAGGCAGAGAGCACCGGGCATATCAATCCGAAGTATGGAAGTAGCCCTGGGCGGACGTTCTATACCCATATCTCCGACCAATACGCGCCCTTCAGCGCCAAGGTGGTCAACGTCGGCTTGCGCGACTCGACCTATGTGCTCGATGGCCTGCTGTACCACGAGTCTGACTTGCGTATCGAGGAACACTACACCGACACGGCGGGCTTCACCGATCATGTGTTCGGCCTGATGCACTTTCTGGGATTCCGGTTCGCGCCGCGCATCCGCGACCTGGGCGACACCAAGCTGTTCATTCCCAAGGGCGATACTGCCTACGATGCACTCAAGCCGATGATTAGCAGCGACAGGCTGAACATCAAGGCTATTCGCGCTCATTGGGATGAAATCCTACGGCTGGCCACTTCGATCAAGCAGGGCACGGTGACGGCCTCGCTGATGCTGCGCAAGCTCGGCAGCTATCCGCGCCAAAACGGCTTGGCCGTCGCCCTGCGCGAGCTGGGGCGCATCGAGCGCACGCTGTTCATTCTGGATTGGCTGCAAAGCGTGGAGCTGCGCCGCCGCGTCCATGCGGGGCTGAATAAGGGCGAGGCGCGCAACGCGCTGGCCAGGGCGGTCTTCTTCTACCGATTGGGTGAAATCCGCGACCGCAGTTTTGAGCAGCAGCGCTACCGGGCCAGCGGCCTCAATCTGGTGACGGCGGCCATCGTGTTGTGGAACACGGTCTATCTGGAGCGTGCCACCAGTGCTTTGCGTGCCCACGGCAAGGCGCTGGACGACACGTTGCTGCAATATCTGTCACCGCTGGGGTGGGAGCATATCAACCTGACCGGCGATTACCTATGGCGCAGCAGTGCCAAGGTCGGTGCGGGGAAGTTCAGGCCATTGCGACCGCTGCCACCGGCTTAGCGTGCTTTATTTTCCGTTTTCTGAGACGACCCCAGGCACAGCAGATGGCCAAGCGTGCAGATCTGGAGCGCCGGCCCGATCCCACCGTCGGCATGTTCGTATCGGTGGAGCGTGGTGGTGCGGAACGCATCATGGGAGTGAGCGTGGCGATGCCGCTCGGCTCTGCGCATCGCCGTACTGCCGCAGCAGCGGCCGCGGCCGATGCGGAAGCTGCAGCTCGCCGCAGACTCGGTGCAGAACGACGCCTGGGTGCGGAATTCGACGTGCTCTATCGTGACTTGCAAGGCAAAGGGGGAGCCGCGCAGGCACAGATCGAAGCGGCTACGTTACAGAGATGCGCAGCCGATCGCGCCACCCGCGCGTTTCGCGCCGGCGAGTCCGGCTTGACCGAGCTGTTGGTGGCACGCCGCAGCCTTGCCGACGCAGTGTTGGCCGAGCGGCTCGCTCGGGTGAACGTACTGGAGGCGGACAGCCGGCTCCAGCTGGATCTGCATCGCATGTGGGATTTCGATGACTGATCTTGAGCAACACCTTACATGCCCCATGAATAGATAGCGATAACCATCAACGTGGGTGCGTTCGCAACGACCGAAGCAGCGGCGTACTCCACGTGTCCTAACGTAGATGAATCATGCGACATCCCGAAGACCTCGATCTCAAGATCGACCTGGATACCGAAGACAGTGCGACCAACCAGGCAGCCGCACGGCGCACCACGCTGGTGAGCGTGGGCGTCAACCTGAGCTTGACCGTTGCACAAGTCGTGGCGGGCATCCTGGCCGGCTCCCAGGCGTTGGTGGCCGATGCCATCCACTCGTTGTCCGATTTGATCTCGGACTTCGTTGTGCTGTTTGCCAGCCACCACAGCCAGAAAGGACCGGATGCAACTCACCACTATGGCCACCAGCGCTTCGAGAACGCCGCGTCGCTAGTGCTCGGCTTGCTATTGCTGGCCGTCGGCGTCGGCATGCTTTGGAATGCAGTGGTGAAGCTGGAGCACCCCGAGGCCATTCAGCCAGTCAAGCTCATCGGCCTGTGGGTCGCTCTCGGGGCGCTGGCGGCAAAGGAGCTGCTGTTCCGCTACATGCTGGCCGTTGCCGAGCGTGTGCGCTCCAGCATGCTGGTCGCCAACGCCTGGCACGCACGCTCGGACGCCGCCTCGTCGCTGGTGGTGGCGCTCGGCATTGTGGGCAATGTGTTCGGCTACCGCCTGCTTGATCCTGTGGCTGCCCTGATCGTCGGCCTGATGGTGACGCGCATGGGTTGGCACTTCGGGTGGGAGGCGCTGCACGATCTCATGGACCGTGCCGTCGACCAGGAAACCGTTGAGGCGATCCACCAAACGATGCTGGAAACGCCGGGCGTGCACGGCGTACACGACGTCAAGACCCGCCGCATGGGCGACATGATCCTGGTCGATGTCCACCTGGAAGTCGATGCGCGTGCCAACGTGAGACAAGGCCACGACATTGCATTGGAAGCGCGGCGCCGCGTCATGCTGCGCCGCGATGTGCTCAACGTAATGACCCACGTGGACCCTGTGGAGGCACCGACCTAAACGTGTTTTCCTTTTTGATCTGCAACAACTGTTTTCCGTATCGCGGCGGCGATCGATCAGAAGTCGCTGCTCCGTAACGGGGCATGCGAGTACATAGATGTTGTACTGCGCAGCCATGATTCACACACTCCAATTTCTAGGTGGTTTTATGCGCTCTGAACAGAAGTACTCCCTTGCCATGCGATCCCTGCATTGGCTGGTATTCCTGGCCGTCACGATTGCCGTGGTGGCGATCGAGATCCACGACTTTTTTCCCAAAGGCAGCACCGCGCGCACCGCGGCATTTGCGGTTCATCAGACCGCGGGGCTGTCCGTGCTCGCGTTGATGGTGCTGCGTTTATTTGTCCGCTGGGGAACCCAGCCGCCGGCACCGGTCCCTGGCCCACAACTGCTGCAGCGTGCAGCATGCCTCACGCATGGCGTGCTCTACCTGTTGATGGTCGGGATGCCCATTCTTGGCGTGCTGGCGCTGGCCTGGGGTGGTAAGCCGATTCAGCCGTTCGGGCTGACTTTGACGCTCCCCCTTTTGCAGGACAAGAGCTTGGCGAGCCTCAGCAAGGAGGTGCATGAGTCAGGTGCCACGCTCGTGTACATCTTTGTTGGGCTGCATGCGGCCGCAGCGCTCTGGCATGAGTTCATGCTGAAAGACCGATTGTTGCGTCGCATGATCTAGCGCAGCAAACGGTTCTTCCAGGTCGCTATTCGTGCAGGCCCATCGTTCATGGAATCCGGCTTCCGTCATCTCAATATAGCGCTGCTCGCTGTCTCGGCCGCGACGCTGGCGGCCGGATTGTTGGCGCGCTACCTGCGGGCCGACCAAGATAAGCCGACCCGCTATCATAAGCCTCTCGGTGATGAAGGCGGCGCTTGTTATTTCGTTTGGTAATTAGGCGTCAGGCCGGTTTTGGCCGCTGGCCAGCGCGTCCAACTGGCGCTTTCTTCAACACATCTACCAACCGGCGCGTCGTTGCCGCCTCGGTCTCGGCGCGCTCAGCGCGTCGCAGCGCTTCCTGCAGCTGCAACTGAGTCTGCGCCAGTTGATCGGCCGCCGCGCGCAGCTGAGCCACGGCGGCGTCTGCCTGCTGCTGCGCCCCGCCCAGTTCCGCGCGCAAGGCGCCGATCGCGTTGGCGTGCTGAACAGCCGCCTGCTGTATCTCGGCCCGAGTGGCCACAAGCTGCGCGCGCAGTTCTTCCGCCAGCTTCTCGCTCTTCTGGCGAGCGGTACGCTCCTGGTCGATCTCGCGCAGTGCTCGCTTCTCGTGACTGGCCGCGCGCATGTCGGCTGCGTCAGCACGTTCCCGTTCACGCTCAAGCTGAGCGCCGAACTCGGTCCGCAGCTCCGTCAACTGCCGTGTCGCTTCATCCAGTTGCCGGCGGGCCTCCTGCAGACGGGCATCGGTCGCGGCATGGGCTTGGCGTTCGGTGGACAGCGCCTCCTGCTGCTCCGTGAGCTGTGCGCGAACGGCATCGAGCTGCGTCTGGGTCGCTGCCGTCGCCTGCCGGGCAGCTTCCGATTCGGCGGCCGCCTGGTCACGTGCCGTCTCGGCAGCGTGCACCTGGTGGCGCGCTTCGGCCCGTAGCGCGGCAAGTTCACCGGTCGCGGCCGACGAGGCGGCCTGCCAGATCGTCAGCACGGCCTCGGCCGCGACCTGCTTCATGGCGTCGGGGAGCTCCGGGTGGTCGATCTTGACGCGCGTCTTTTCCCGCAAGTCCTGCCAGAAGCGGTTCAGCACGTCGGTCGGCGTGCTCATGCTGCCCTTGCGCACCAGGCTGTAGAGCTTGTTGGCCGTCGGCGTGACGCCGTAGCGAAAAAACAGCAGCGCACAGACCTCCCGGTAAAGCTCGCGGGTATCGGTGAAACGGCCGCGCAGCGCGGCGATATCGGCTTGCAGGGCTTGGTCTTCCACAGTGGAAGCGGGGTCGAGCGTCATGGTCGCGGGCTTTGTTTGCGTCTTGGAAGAAAAATAATACAACGTAAACCGATTGATTCCCTATTATCCGCCGCAGTCTTTAGACATAATGGCGCTTCTGTCTAGTGATCATGTCACAGTGGCCCGGCCTAACGCGTCTCGCTCAAAGTGACTTGGCGGACAGTTGATTGCGCGGCGTTCAATCACTATGATTGGTTTTTAATCACAATGATTTGCCTGTGCTATAGCCGATGAGCCTCAACATGCCCTCCCCAATGAAAGACACTGCCTGGGATCGCCTTGAGAACGCCATCAAGGAGGACCGTCCCCTGCAACCGATCCGCAAGCTCGTCATCAGGGGCTCGGTCGATGTGGTGTTCCGGCGCGCGGACACGCCCGCACTCGTGGTAGCCGGTGAAAGTGCCGACGCGGTGGCGGCGGTCCGGACCGAGTACAAAGGCGACAAGCTGGTCATCGAGCGCGAAGGCGTATCGATCAGCTTTGGCAGCGGCCACATGACTTTCCACGGCACGGTCGGCTCGGTGGTGATGGGCGACATCGTGAACGGCCAAGCCACCGGGCAGACGGTTTCGCTTCGCCAGCCTCGCGCGGTGGTGAGCCTCGCGCTGCCCGAGTCCCCCGCGGTCAAGATCAAGGGCAGCGGCGACGTCACCTTGCTCGATCTGCGGCAAGATGCCCTGGACCTGGAGATTCAGGGTTCGGGCGACATCACCGTCTCCGGCGAGGTCACCCGCCTGCACGTGCAGGTCGCGGGCTCCGGCGATGTCGATGCCAGCGAGCTGATCGCCGAGTCGGCCGACCTGTCAGTAGCGGGTTCCGGCGACATCGAGGCCTTCGTGCGCTCCGACGTGCGCGCCCGCGTCGCGGGCTCCGGAGACATCGTCGTGCGGGGCAACCCGCCGCGCCGGGACGACCGGGTGGCCGGCTCCGGCAAGATCAAATTCCGCTGACGGCGCCGGGCACTTCGCCCGACTGTATTGACCCGATTTCAGGAGGACGCCATGTCCAAGACCGAAACCCGCGTATTGACCGCCCACGTCCCGGTGCCGCTGGCCGAAAAGGTTGACCAACTGGCCGACCGCCTCGAACGCTCGCGCGGCTGGATCATGAAGCAGGCGCTGTCTGCCTGGATTGCCCAGGAAGAGGAGCGCGATCGCCTCACCCGTGAGGCACTGGCCGATGTGGACGCCGGCCGCGTCATCGGTCACCAAGCGGTGCAGGCCTGGGCGGACAGCCTGGGCACCGGTGAACCGCTGGCGGTGCCGCGCTGATGGAACTGCAGTGGACTGGAAAGGCGCAGGAAGACCTCGCACGCCTGTACGAGTTTCTCGCCCCGGTGAACCAGCCAGCGGCAGCGCGCGCAGTGCAGGCGTTGATCAAGGCGCCAGAGACCCTGTTGACCAATCCGCGCGTGGGTGAGCAACTGTTCCAATTCGAGCCACGCGAAGTACGGCGCATCCTCGTCGGCCAGTATGAGATGCGCTACGAGATCCAGGGCGACACCATCTACGTGCTGCGGCTGTGGCACACCCGCGAAGACCGATAACAGGAGGCAAGACCATGCTGGAGTACCGGCTGACGCCGAACCATGCCGGCGTCGCGTTGTGGGGCGATTTCGCGGCGCTGGAACGGCTGCATGGTTTCATCCACTACGTCGTGCAGGAAAGCGTCTACATCGAGGACAAGGAGGGTTTTGTGCTCGGCCTCGCGTACGACGTACGCAAAGCCTACTCGGGGCAGCGCAGCGTCGACCATCGCGGCGACACCAAGGACGACCGCTGCCGCATTTACGGCGTCGAAGTCCTGTGGCCGGTGCTCCTGACCCAGGTCGGCGTGCTGCGCCAGGCCATGGCCTTCGTCCCGACCAACAAGCTCGACCAGGCGATCATGTTCGAGTTGGAGCACGTGGTCGAATCGGCAGTACGCGCCGCCACGCCGGTGTTGGCCGATGAAGTCATCCACCGCACACGGTCCGCCTCGAACGCGACCTACGTGCACCTGGAGAGCGTGCTCGATAGCCGCTGTCGGTACTTCATTGCGCTGCCGCCCAAACAGCGCCTCAAGATGCTGCCCAAGGTGATGGCGACATTCGATCCGATGTATGGATACCTGGCCAAGTCGGATGTCACGATGCGCCCCGATGTCATCCCGCCCACCGCCTTCATCGACAGCGATGAAGACTGGCCGGACTTCGAGTGGTGATGCACATGCAGTCCATTCCGGCTGACCTGACCGCACCTCTTCATTGATGACCCAGCTTGTTCCTTCGTTCAACGGCCCCGCACAGGCCATCGAGCAGTTGCGCATCCCGCCGGTACTATCGGGGGCCAACGGCGGCAACCGTGCGCGCGCAGGCACCCGCCAAATCACGGCGGACGATGATCTGTCCGCCGTTGCTGCGTGGCTCGCACGCTATGCCGCGGTTCCAGGCACGGTTGCGACCTATCGCAAGGAAGCCGAGCGCCTGATGTTGTGGGCGATCCTGCAGCACGGCAAGCCGCTGTCCTCGCTCACGCACGAAGACCTGTTGGTGTATGAGCGCTTCCTGGCCGACCCGCAGCCGGCATGGCGCTGGGTCATGGCCTCGCGCAAGAAGCTGGCGCGAACATCGCCCGATTGGCGCCCGTTTGCCGGCCCGCTGTCGCCCACGAGCGTGCGGCATGCGATGACGATCCTCAACGCGCTGTTCGCTTGGCTCGTCGAAGCGGGGTATCTGGCCGGCAATCCGTTGTCGCTCGCACGCCGGCGCGGCACCAAGGCGCCGCCGCGCGTGACGCGGTACCTGACGCACGACCTTTGGGATACCGTTCGAGCCACGATCGAGACGATGCCCGTCACGACCGAACGCGACCGGCTGCATGCGGCCCGTTGCCGGTGGCTGTTCTCGGTCTTGTACCTCGCCGGCCTGCGTGCGGCGGAAATCGCCAGTACGCCGATGGGCGCGGTGTTCTGCCGACGCGATGCCACTGGCGTCGAGCGCTGGTGGATCGAGGTCAAGGGCAAGGGCGACAAGACACGACTGGTCCCTGCCACCGACGAACTGATCGCGGAACTGGCACGCTACCGGCGCATCTGTGGCTTGCCGCCGTCGCCGCAGGCCGGTGAAACGCGCCCTTTGCTGCTGCCCGTGATCAGACCGGAAAAGCCGCTCTCGCGCGCGGCGATTCACTTGATCGTCAAAGAGGTGTTCAAGCTGGCGGCTGACCGGCTGCGGTCTCAGGGGCCTGAGTTCAACGTGCAGGCGGATCGGCTGGCCAGCGCATCGTCCCACTGGCTGCGCCATACCGCCGGCACCCACATGACCGACAGCCATGTCGACCTGCGTTTCGTGCGCGACAACCTCGGCCACGCGTCGCTCACCACGACCAGCATCTACCTGCACACCGAAGAGGATCTGCGCCACGCGGCGACGCAGGCGAACCACCGGCTGGGCTGGGGCACCTAAGCGTACCCAGGTAGGTACCGTAGAGGGACAGCCTGAGTCATCCAGCTTTGTCGTCGGGGTGCGTCCAATCCGACAAGGCGATCAACTCGTTCAGTTCGTCGTCTGGGATCGAGAGCAACCAGGCACGTAGCTCATCCTCATTCATCTCGACCGGGTTCTTGTCGAGGTCTACGATGCGCCAACGCAACCGCTCGCGGGCTTCCACGTTGAGCGGTGGCGGAAGAATCGGATGCGAGTGCGAACCGCTCGCACCCGATTTCGGCCTCAGACGGAACCCATAAAAGGTCTTCATTGCACTACCGACGGGCCGAGGTCAGTCCGTGAAACCGACCAGCCACTGATTGTCGTGGTCGAACAAGTAGGCCACCACGGTCCTATGCTTTTGGATCTGGGCCGCCTGCTTGGCGGCGCCGCGATAGTCTGCGAACACCTTGGCCAGGTCCGGGTTGGCACCATACCGATAGACCGTGACCCCGCGTTGGGACTCCATGGCATCGGCCAGGAATTCGTCGCTATCGGGCAGGTGCACGACGTAGCCCACGAACTTCGCGGACGCCGCAAAACCCATACTTTCGCGCATGGCCTCGGGGCTCGGTACCGCGCCAATGGCAGCCTCCACACGTTCTGTCTGACTGCCGCGCCGCTTGGCCTCACCCATGGTGAGTACCTCCGGACGGGCCGTCGAGCGGGAGGTAGCGCCCATCGGACGATTGGCTGCCGACGACGCCTTCGCTGCCAATCATGTCCTGCCACGCAAGGATGGAATCGGCCACCGCATCGGAGTCGCCCTTGAATGCGACGACCGACTCCCCGCACGTCGGGCACGGCCCGCCAAAGGCCGCATCGATACCGGCCAGGCCGCGCGTGCCCAGCGCCTCAAACTCGGCAAACGCCGTTTTGCAGCTGCCGCACACCAGCGTCTCCGGGCGCAGCGCCGCCAGTTTGGCGTGCGCTTGCGCCACCCGTTGTTCTTTGGTCCCGCGTTGTTTTGCTTGTCCCACCATTTCTCCCTTGTTGATACGGCCTGAGCCGGCAAAGTCAGAGCGCGGTCAGCGGGCCGCTATTCTTCAGGCATCCAGTAAAACTCACCCGCATCCACGTCTTCCAAGATACGCGGCTCCGGCGCTCCCTTCTGCTCGACCGAGACAATCGTGCCGTGTCCGTACATGCGTTGGCCGACCTTTGGAAACTCCACGATCGCGATCACGGGTACCGCGAACGATGTTTCTTGGTTGTAGGCGTAGGCGTCCCCTGAAACCTCAATCCTCAGAATATCCGGCACTTGATCTTCGGCGCAATGGCAGCGGCTTGAGGTCGCTCTCTTGACATCCGGGTAACCGACCAATCGCTGGATGGCGTGGATTCGGGAATTGGACGTGTCCTCGAAAACAAGTTCAGCCGCGTTGTGCATGCCGCCGATGGTGGTCAGCCAAAATGGCGTAATGCCGCTGGGTCGAAGCGCCAAGGAAACGTCTCGCCACTGCGCTTCAGTCACGGCAAGTCCGAGGTCCTCCGCGCGTGCGAGTCCCGCCGCATCGTCGAACAGGACATAGTGGGGCTTGCCATTCAGGGTGTCGAGATCCGTCGCGCGAAGCGACGCGTACGTTCGGTGGCCGAGGCAGGCAGCGAGGAGCTGATGCACTTGGCCGAGTTTGATTTTGGGAGCTTGCTTGACAAGGAGGGCGTGCGCGATGCCGCTCCAGCGGGAGAACTGGTCCATGGTTGTCTCTCAGAGCACAGCGAACGTTGAGCGTTTAGCGTCCGCCGCCTTTGACAATCATGCGACGCGGAAGGAAGAGATGAATTCGTGCCAGTTTAAGCCGCTCAAAACTTGGGCTGGGAGCCCAGGCGGCGATGCGCGCCCGTGATGATTCTGCCATTGGTCCGAACCAAACGCAAACGCAGTCACGAAGATGGCAACGATGGTCTGCCCTCGGGCGGATCTAAACGACTACTGCTCGATATAGGTGCCGAGCACCAGCACCTGTCCCGCCTCGGAAATCTCGAAAACGACGTTGCGACAGTTGAATTCAAAGCCGGTCCCATCGACGCCGTGCAGGTAGGAAACAACTCCGCCGCCTGCGAAGTGCACCGTATGGGACACGGTGTCGTAGAGGCGGATGATGCTGTGTTTCACAACCTTCGAGAGATCGGCGATGGTGACTGCGCGGATAGCCGGCGTCCGCCCGTCGATGTCACCGTCGCGTGAGCAGTGAACCGTGGCGACGCCTGGCAACGTGACCATGAAGCTACCGTCGGGGTAGTCCATCCGCTGCCCACCTTGGCAGTCGACAGCGGCGCGGGAATGTGGCGAAGGTGGGTCGGATCGGTCAGGCATGGAGGTCTCTCGAAAACAGGACGGAAATGCTGTTTATGCGATCAAGGCGCCCCGGAGATTCCGACAACGCTGAAGACCAGCAACGGCAGCAGCATCAACCCTCCGATTCCCATGAAGACATAGGCGATTGCACGCAATACACGTCGCTGTGCGGCCATAGAGCGCAGCGCCTCCTCATCCGTGGAGGCACCCGTATCAGTCATCCCCATGGAAGCGAGCAGGCTCGCGATCCCGAGTCCGAGCAGGACGATTGGGAGGTCGAAGTCAGCTGAGGAAATGCCTGTTTCCTGGCTGCGTCAAAGCATGGGGACCCCGCCGCCTGAGTACTGCTCCAGGACGCGCTTCGCACCACGTTCCAGCGCGTCTTGGCCGGCAGACAAGAGCTTGCGAGCTGTGCTCGCTAGACCCTCTTCTGCGCTATGCGCGACTTCGCCGACCTTCTGGGAGACTGTGTCCGCTACCTTGCCAGGCACCGCCGCCACACGGTCCCACGCCGCTTGCGCACGCTCGCCCAGCGTCAGCTCCGGCGCGAAGTGTGTGCGCCAGCGTAGATACCCCCATACTGAACTGAACTCGCGTCCGGTTTTCTCCAACGGCAGCGTGCCGTCCTTCAGATAGCGGTCCAAATCGATGCGATCCTGACCCATAACTGGTGGCGGTGGCGGCGCGACTTCACCCTTGCCGCCGTCAGAAACCGGCGCATAGCGCTCGATCGTTCCGCGCGGGTCCCGCTGGAGGTCCGCGCTCATCTTCTGCCACTCCGCCTTCCATCTGGCGTTCCACTCGGCATCTTTGCGCTTGAGGTCTTCCAGCCGGTTTTTTTCCCTCAGCTTCCAGACCCCTTCATTGGTGGCGCCCATTGGCTTGAACCACGCACGCGAGTCGTGCACGTAGTCGTCAAAGAACTTGACGATCCTCGGGTCCAACGGCGACGTGTCATTCCAATACTCTTTGACCTCTCGCCACTGTGCAACTTTGTCGCCCCATATGGCACGGTGGAGTCTGATCAACGCCTCAGCGGCCACACCTGACCTGCGGAATACCGCCGCCATCCAGCCATCTGAGTACAGGATGGAGTTTTCCATCTCCGACATCGTCTTGGCTTCTTCGCGCAATTCTTCGTTTGCGCCGCTCAGATCCTGTGCGCACTGAGCACTGTAATTCTGTGCTCGCCTGAAAAAGGGTTGGTTCTCAAAGGCATCGGGTCCGCTGCCCAGGCGCAGCCGACGCCAACGCAGGTACAAGCCGTATTGCACGTGTGCTGCGCCAGTAGTTCCTCCGCCCTTCTTTTTGATAAGCGGATTCACCGCATCAACGTACGCGTTGTAGTCCTTGATCAGTTGGGGCGAGATCTTGAGTGCATCCAGAACCCGAGGTGGAAGATCCGCTGACGGCTTCAACGGCACGCCGGCAGCAACGGCTTCCCGATACATCTTGGCAAGTGTCACTTGCGAGAGCTTGGTGCTGTCGTCGGGTGTTCCGTCGGCCCTGCAACCACGGCCTTGGTCCCCTGGCCGGTATGCCCCGCCCACATCCGTGTGGACGCCTGGATAGGCGATTTCGAGCAGATCCCTGGCGACCGCCTTGTCCAACGGGAACGAGCCACGTATTTCGTGTGAGGAAATCAAGTGGACCGTCCGATTGACATATTTCGGAATGCGTAGGAATTCCTCTTGGCCCCACCCGCCGTGGCCGGTGGAGAACATGGAGCTTTGGGCGAACCCCACGGACGCGACAGTATCCAAGATTCCGAGGAAATCGAAGCTCACCTCGACACCAGCCAGCGTCATACCTGGGTCGAACGCATCTTCCAGCCAGTTGCTGAACACCCGAGCTTCCGCCGCGCCGCGTGAGAATCCGAACACGTACAGGCGAATGCGCTGGAGCTTCGGCTTGCGGTCGGCGATGAGTGCCTTCAGCTTTTGCGAAAGGAACTCGCGCCGCCGTTGCAACTCCTGCTTGCGCGGAATGGCATTGGGAATGTTGTCCGCCGTGTCCAACGCGACGGCGAGCGTGCGCCCCGTCCCTGCGTCATTCAGTTGCTCCACTTCGTCTTTGATCTTCTGCGCCTCGTCGCGTGCGCCGGCTTCCGCGCGCTTATGTACAGGGAAGCTCAAATCGCCCGAGATTTTGCGAAGCACCTTCAGATCTTCGGTGCCCATCGCCCTACTCAGATCATCTCCGTAAAACAGCTGGTAAAGCGCATCGGTTAGTTTCAGCAATGCCCAATTGATGCGGGCTTCACCGCCCCAGCCCGCCATCAGCCCCGCCCGTGCGTCATAGCCGCGGCCGGTGTCGCCGATTTCTTTCTCGAACGGTGTCCCGATGCCGGGCACATAGAAGGCCACCTGATTTTTCTTCCGCTCAAAGATGTCGTACAGCCGCGCTACGTTACTGTGGGCGTGCTTGGGTGCGTCCCGATCCTTGTTGTTGTTGGTGCCATCGAAGAAGATCCCGATTCGCAATTCCTCGGTGCATTGCCCTGAGAAGGCCTCAATGTTGTTCGCCATGCACCGTCCCTTCTCGTCCAGCGTTAGGGCGAAGGGATTTGGCTGCAGTCGTTCGAGTTCGGCCATCTCATCGCTCCTGGCTGGATGACGCCATGCGCTCGGGATAGAACTTGGCGGCGCACGCCTTGTCCGCCATGCAAGCGTCTTCTGGATACTTCAGTCCGCCTGGAAATTTGGGATTGAGAGGCGTATAGCGCGAAGCAATGGCTCTTATCTTCTTGCCTGGGTAAAACGCTAGCCAAAGCGAACTTGGATCGCCGTCAGGATACGGCTCGACGGGGACCTGTGCCTTGTATGTCGCATCATGGTCCTTCCGGTAGAGCGTGTCGTCCTGCCATTCAACTTCTACTGTAAGACCTGGATGCCACTTGCGTGGCACACCGATTGCCCCTGCAACACCAAAACCCCCTGCATGGCGCTTCTCACTTCCTACCCAAACGCCGTTTACATAAACGATGTCGAGTCCCTCATCCATGTAGTTGAGCACTCGGACCTCAAGGCCGAGGTCTTCATCTTGCTGGGCAGCATTCGCCTGCTCCGCAGGCTTGCAGCCGGCGCTGAGCGTGGCCAACACCACCAACACGAGTGCCATCCATGTTCGAATTTTCATGACTGTTCCGTCGTTTCTTGCGACTGCAGCAAACCAGCTTCACTCAATGCACCGGCGACTACTCGAAAAACCACTGCGTCATGCGCGCCCGCGTTGAACTCGGGGCTATCCAGCGCCATCCGAATGCAGCTATGCGCCTGAGATGGTGTACCTGTTAGTTCTCCCCACCAATGCACGTTCGTCTGAATGAGTCTCAGCAGGCCATCCGGGCGAGCCAGCGCATCAAGACGATCCATCTGCTCCCGACTGAAGACATAGGGTTCGTCAGTCCGGTCGGCTGAAGCATCGTCAGGGTGACCGACAGCCTGCAACCTGCCATCGCGTCGGAAGTACCACCACCGCAACCCATTCAGGAAGCGCTCACGCTGCGCGTCATCAAACACCTGCAGCAGCGCATCCAACGAGCGGGTATCCGCGAAGCGGATCAGGAACGCCTTCCCCTCATGGTCCACAGCTTCCATCTGGTCCTGGAGGTGCGCGACTGGATCAAGAGCCGACGCGATGCGATGCAAGAAGCTCAGCATCGGCTTGCCCGAAGTCTCATTCAGAACGAACTCAAGGAACGTACGCCGTTCGGATTCTTCAACCGGTATGCGGACCACGGAGGGGGCGATTTCTGCCAAGCCGGGCCCGTCATAGCGCCCCTCGTAGAGTGACTGCGGATGCAAGCCCGGAAACCGCGAGCGTAGCCGCTGCGCGAAACCGGTATCGAACGCGTTGTCGACCAAGGCATACACGTTCGCCTCCGGCAATGCGCCAAAAAGTTGTGCCAGAGCGCTATCCGGGAAATCGTTCACCCAAGCAGGTTCATCCGAGCGTCTGCGTTGAATCTGGAAACGGGTTGCCATGGTGCCAATGACCTCGATGTCTGCTAAATCAGCCGTTCCTGCTACCGAGCGAATGACCGCCAGCCATTGCGCGCAACATGCATTCGACACAGATGCTCTGTGGAAACGCCGGCAACGGATACGACTGGTTCACCGGCCCATCAAAGGTGCGCTGCGCGGCCTTGTAGGTAATCGGCCCGGAGCACTCGACGGTGATGTTGCCGTCCTCCAGCGTAATGGCTGCACCGGCCGCCGTCGCCAGGCGAATCCGCTTGGCCGCCGCAAAATCCACGTTCATGTTGGCCGACACTAATTTCAGGTCATCCTTGGCCATGAGCTTCAGCGTGTCGTGCTGCGCCTGAACGTCGATGTTGCCCTGGCCGGCGGTCAGTTGCAGGCCGATGTTGTTGTCACCCGCCTTGGACAGGCCCGCCGCCACGCCGATCGCTTGCCCAGCGTGCATGCGCGCCTGTTTGCCGACGGCGATGTTGGTGTCCTGGCCGCTGCCCAGGGCGATGCTCTCGCCGTTGGCCAACTGCAGATCCTGACCGGCCACCATGACCAACCCGGCGCGGCCGTTCGCATGCACCATCGCCTCGCCCTGGTGTGGCACCTTGCCCGGCGTGCTGGTGTTGCCGGCGCTGGCATCCTGCTTCGCCGCATCGAGCGCCTTGCCGTCCACCATGCCGGCGGCGGCCTTCTCCTGCTTGGCCAGCGGCGCATTCTCGTCCTTCGCCGACGACAGGCCAGCGGTCTGATGGGTGACGGCCCCTTGGCCCAGCGATTGGGTGAGCGCCTTGGCCTGCTTGATGAGGGCAATGCCGGCGGCGTTGTCGCCTGTGGGCACAGCTTTGCCGCTGGCGGCGTCGCGGTAGGTGGTCAGCAGCAGTCCGGCCTGGCCGCGCACGGCGGCGTGGCCGTCGGTGCGCAGCTCGAAGCCCTGACCACGGAAGCTGCCGCGCCGGTTGTCCTGTTGGTGAACGAGGTGGCCAAGGTTGATCTGGCTGTGTAGCTGCGTGGTGGCAAGCTGCGTGCGCAACTGACCATCGCTGTCATCGAAGACGAGCTGGTTGTAGCCGCTGCCGCCGTGTTCGGCGCTCTTGAAGCCGGTGTGCGCAGCAGCGTTGCGGTGTCCGTCCGCGTCGGTGCCCATGCCGTGCCAGGCGGGGCTGTGGCCGCCCGCCACGTTACCCTGGGCGCTCGGGGCCGTATCGCTGCCTTGTTTGTAGAGTGCGGCCGTGTCCATTTGAGCTGCGGTTTGGCCGCCGGGCGTCGGCGCAACGCCGGCCTCGCCCTGACCGTTGTAGAGGGCACCAATGACGACCGGCTGGTCGACATCGTCTTCGCTGAACTTGACGAGCACTTCCTGCCCAATGCGCGGCAGCCATTGCCAGCCCATGCCGGAACCGGCCTGCCGCTGCGCGACGCGTACCCAGCGGCTGCTTCGGTCATCTGCACGCTCGCCTTGTTGCCAGGGAAAGCGCACGCGGATTTCACCTGCGGGGCTGGCATGGTGCTCGCCGTCTCCGCCGGCTTGGGTCTGGCCGTCCGGGCCGACCACGATGGCGCTGTGTACGCCTTGCGCGGTGGGCGCCGCGTAGAGACGGCCGCAATCGGGTTCAGTCACGGCCGGGCGCCAGGGCCGGCGTGCGTCGCCGGCGCGGAAGACGCCAGCGTAACCGTGCGCGCGTGCTGCTTTGAGCAGATCGCCAGTCGGCGTGCTGCGTTCGACGGGGCCTTCTGCTTCTTGGAAACCAAAAACGCCCGGGCCGGATTCCGGCGCGCTGGGCGGCGTATCGAATGCCAGCGCGGCATCGAGCCCGCCCAAACGCTGGCTGAGCGCGTTGTGCGTATCGACGGTCAGGTTGTTGATGCCGCAGTGCTCGACCAGATCCATCAACAGCGGATAGGCGCCTTCCACGTCTTGCGGCAGGTGCGGGCAATCCACCACCTGCAGACGCGTACCGCTGCGCAGCGTGCGCACCGTGCCTCGCCCCGAGAACAGCAGTGCGCGCGCCTCCAGGCTTTCCATGACCTGCTCGGCAATGCGCTGGGCATTGGCGGAATCCGGCGCCAGCGACGGGCTGATGGACAGATACGCGTCGGGGCTGCCGGCGCTGGTGGCAAAGCGCGCGGGCGCATGGGCACGCACGCTGTGCTTGCCTTCCGGGTCCCACGCGGCCACGGCAACGCCGCCGGCAGTTGTGCGGGTGTGGCAGGCCAGTTGCTGGATGGCGTCGCGCTCTTCCAGGCTGTGCGCGCGGTGGAAGCGGATGCCGCCGGCCGCAGCCGACTCCGTGTCTTCCGGCAGCTGCGTGCTGTCGGCAAAGATCACCAGCGTGTGGCCGCCGTGCGCCTGGTCGTCTTCCACCGTGGTGAAGCCGAGCCCCGCCTCGGCGAGAAGGCGTGTGACGAAGTGGTAGTCCGTCTCGCGAAACTGCGCGATGTGCGCGCGTGTACCGAAATCGCTCATGCGTGCTTCGGCACCGGCCGCGTAGCGCCACGAGGCGTACGGCTCGTACGGCGACAGCATCTGCTCAATGATGTCAGCGAGCGGCCGATTCTGGAACACCTGGCTGTGGCGCTGCTGCGTGGTCAGCCAGAACCATGGCACCACCGTCAGGCGATAGCGCGTGAGGCTGCCGTCCGCGCCGAGCTTCTCAGCCAGGCGGATCAGGCCCGTGCGCTTGGTCTGCGTACCATCGGCCAGCGTCGTGACCAGCGTGACCCGCTGGCCCAGCAATGATTTGAGCGCGATGCGCGCATTGGCGCTGACGGCCACCACGCGCCATTCGAACAGTTCGGACAGTGCCTCGCGACCGAGCCAGGCTTCCACCGCCAGATCCGCAAGCGGCCCGTCGCCTTCCAGCGTGTACAGGCGGCGTGTGGGGGCGAAGAGGTTCTGAAGAAGGGTTGTGACTTCCATGCGGCGATCTGCCCGTTACAGGTGCAATGTCCAACCATCCACCGGCGGCTGCACGCGCGCAGGATCTGGGCGGGGGGATTTGTTTTCGAGAAGTTCGGTAATGGCATCGAACGCTGCTAGGCGCGCAGCCTCATCAGAGGCATAGCCCGTTTCTGCCCGACAGATTTCGGTTTGCCGGATGGGGCGAATTTCGTAACGCCATCCGTTCTCCTGCCGCCACACCGTGGTCACATAGCCATCGGCCGGAAGCGACATGGGGCCATCGAAACTGCCGCCGCGCTTCCATGCGCGGGTCAGCCATAAGAGGCGCTTGGTCGCCCGGCTGCGCGGCGGCGGCTTCGGCTCGCTCTGTTGCGGTTTCACCCGCAACTCGCGGGAACAGTCTTCGTCGACGCGCAGCACGCCGTGGTAGTTGTGATGACGTAATACGTGCACCGGCCCCGTGAACACGCCACGGCATCGGTCACACGTGCCGACACCGGCGTCGCCCTCGTCGGCAGCGACGCGAATCCACCCATCGCGCGGCAAGCCGGCCTTGATCCATCGGCCTTGCTCCCAGACAGTGGGCGGTCGGGTTCCGCGGGCTTTGCGGGGTGACCTGATTGACCTCATCGACGACCAGCACGGGTTGACCAAAACCCGGGATGGTAGAGCGGCTGTGGCCCGTTATCGCTGAAAAATATCGAAATCAGACTTAAAAAGAACTGTCCACCAGACCCGATGCTGGCATTGCTTGCATGCGCGCTGACACGGTTTTCAGCCCGAGGCGGGGCCGATATCGCACCGGTCAGCCCTTATGATGCGTAGCCTGGCGTGACGAGACTCAAGACGCAAACATTCTCGGCGGTTGAGACGATGCAGCAGATCCATGACACGGCCTACCCAATGCTGCCGGCCGAACTGGGGGAAACGGAACTGGCCACGGTGTTCACCCCGAGCCCGGCCGAAATCCGCTTTGTTGCCGACCAGTATCGGCAAGCGCCCACGCGCGCGCTGATCCTCGTCCAGCTCAAGCTGTACCAGCGGCTGGGCTACTGCCCGCCAGTTTCGGGCGTTCCGACGGCCATCGTGCATCACGTGTGTTCGGTGCTGCGCATCCGCCCACTGCTGCGCAGCGTGCTGGCACGATACGACCGTTCAGGAAGCAAATCCCGCCACCAAAAGCTCCTGCGCGACTTTATCGGCATTCGCACCACGGACGCGCAGACACACGCGTGGCTTGCCGATGTGGCCGCGCACGCGGCGCGCATCAAAACGGAACTGCCTGACATCATCAACGTCCTGATCGAGGAGCTGATCCGGCACCGCTATGAATTGCCGCCGCTGGCCGCGCTGACCAGGATCGCTGCCCACGCCCGCAGTCAGGTCAACGAAACCATCTACCGCACGATCGTCGAGGCGCTGGGGCCCGACCTGATCGTCAGAATCGATGCGCTCTTCGACAACCGTGGCGGGCGCACCGGCTGGGATCAGGTCAAACGGGAACCCAAGCGGCCCGCGCCACGGGAGATCGCCGGGTTCCTCAAGCACATCGAGGCGCTGCGTGTCTTGGCTGATGGCATGCCGGTGGCACCGGAGATCCTCACCGCGCCAAAGTGCACGCAGTTGGTCACGGAAGCGCGCGCCCTGGATGTCCAGGAAATGCGGTCGCTCAAGCCCACCAAGCGCTATGCGTTGGCTGTCCTGTTCATCCTTGCGCAGTTGCAAAAAGCACTGGACGACGTGGCCGAGATCTTCATCAAGACGGTGCGCAACCTGGAACATACGGCCGAATTGCGCCTGCAGCAGTACCAATTAGCGCACGCGGACCAGCTTGAGGCCCTGGTCGGTCAGTTTCGAGACGTGCTCGGTGTGCTGCAGGACGACACGCTGCCGGCGGAAGCCCGTGTCGCGAAGATGCGCGCGGCGCTGGGCGGCGATCCCGATGGGGTACTGACCCGCTGCAATGAACACATCGCCTACGCGGGAAACCATACGTTTCCCTTCATGCTGCGTCCGTATCGGAACCTGCGGGCGCTGCTGTTCCAGTGCCTCGATCTGCTATCGCTCAGGGCCAGCTCGCAAGACGATGCGCTCCTGCGAGCGCTGGACTGGATGCGCAGCTACAGGACCTCGCACCGCGAATACCTGATGCTCAGCGACCGTGACGCGGCCAACCTACCGCTGGGCTGGATACCGGACAAGTGGGAGAAGCCGATTTTCCCGAATGGCAAGAGCGGCCGGCTGATGCACCGCAAGTACTTCGAGCTGTGCGTATTCAGCCAAATCATGCGGGAGTTGAAATCGGGTGACATCTATGTGGAGAACAGTGACCAGTACGACGATCCACGTGTGCACCAGGTGTCGTGGGAGGAGTTCCGGGCGGAACTACCGCGCTACAGCGAGCTGGTCAATTTCCCGGTCGACGGCAAGGCATTCGTCCAGGCGTTGAAAGAAGAATTGGGTACGCTCGCTGACGCGGTGGACTCTGAGTTCCCTGCCAACGACCATGTGGAGATCAGCGAACAGGGGCTCATCCTGCATCGGCTGGAGAAAGATCCCGATCCGCCCAACAAGCTGCTGATCGATCAGGCCATCACCGCGTCGATGCCACCGGTGAGCATTCTGGACATCCTGATCGAGACCGAGCGGTGGCTCGACTTGCACAAGCTGTTCGGTCCGCTGTCGGGGTTCGAAGCCAAGATCGACGATCCGCGCAAGCGGTTCATCACAACGCTGTTCTGTTATGGCTGCAATCTCGGACCGAGCCAGACCGCGCGCTCGGTGAAGAACCTGAGCCGCAAGCAGGTCGCCTGGCTGAATCTGCGACACGTCACCGAGGAGCGCCTGGACAAAGCCATCGTGCAGGTCATCAATGCCTACAACCGGTTCGCTTTGCCGAAGTTCTGGGGTTCCGGCAAGCGGGTGTCGGCCGACGGCACGAAGTGGAACCTCTACGAGCAGAACCTGCTGTCGGAATATCACATCCGGTACGGTGGCTATGGCGGCATCGGTTACTACCATGTCTCCGACATGTACATCGCGCTGTTCAGCCACTTCATTCCCTGCGGCGTGCACGAGGCCGTCTACATCCTGGATGGGTTGCTCAAGAATGCCTCCAGCGTGCAGCCCGACACCGTCCATGGCGACACGCAGGCGCAGAGCGGGCCGGTGTTCGGCTTGGCACATCTACTGGGGATCAACCTGATGCCGCGCATCCGAAACATCAAGGATCTGGTGTTCTACAAGGCCGACCGGCGCCGGCGCTACAAAAACATCGATTCGCTGTTCCGGGGCACCATCGACTGGGCACTGATCGAGCGGCATTTCCCGGACATGCTGCGCGTGGCCATCTCGATTAAGGTCGGCCGTATGACGCCGTCGACGATCCTCCGGCGCCTCGGCTCCGAGAGCCGCAAGAACAAGCTGTACTTCGCTTTCCGAGAGTTGGGCCGCGTCATCCGTACGATGTTCCTGCTGAAGTACATCAGCAACCCCGACATGCGACGGGCCATCCATGCGGCCACCAACAAGAGCGAGCAGTTCAACGACTACGCGCAGTGGCTGATGTTCGGGGGAGAGGGCGTCATCGCCGAGAACATCCGGCACGAGCAGCGCAAGGTCATCAAGTACAACCAACTCGTGGCCAACATGGTCATCCTGTACAACGTGCAGTGGATGTCGCGCAAGCTCAAGGAGCTTCAGGAGAAGGGGTTGCCGATCGACGCCGAAGTGCTGAAGGTGCTGTCGCCTTACCGGAAGGACCACATCAACCGGTTCGGCGATTACTTGATGGACCTGCACAAGAAGGTGCCGCCGCTTGATCCGACGATCGATTTCTCTTTCAAATCAGCCGCTTAGACTCATTCTGGCGGAAATTTTACGAATCCCGGCCGACCCTCAAAATGCCCGGCTTAAGGTCGAGAACGAAAGACTGCTGGAGCAGTTTGTTGTGTGGGCTTACAACGCTAGCAACCGGGGCCTGGATGCCCAGTTGCTGAGCCAACCGCCGCCAAGAGTTCACCGAGATCAAACTAAACTCGGAGTTGTCCGAAAGGCTGCCAAGTTGTAGTTGACCTTACTGCGAGATTACGAGTTATTAATAAGCTTGTATGGGGCGATGCGGGCGTCGGTCTATGGCCCTGCACAGTACCAGCTCAATACCGTCTAATCTGTACCTGCGCAACCGATACCATCTCACAGCGAAGAGAGGCTCCGGCAGGCAAACTTCTGCTGAAGGAGTTAGCTTTTCGGTATCCCCGCTATGGGCAAGCCATGGCAGCACGGCACCACCGAAAGTTTCAATGGCAAACTGCGTGACGAGTGCTTCAGTCTGGAATGGTTTCGCAACCGGATCGAGGCCAGAATCGTCATCGCGGATTGGCGGCGCCATTACAACGAGGTACGACCGCATTCCAGCTTGGGCTACCTGACGCCGTTGCAAATGGCCCAAAGCTTGAGGAACTGTTTATCAATCCATGCCATTTCCCAAATGGCGGTGGTATGAAAAAACGGAGCAGGTCACTTTATCGGGATGAGAGGCTAGACTTCAAAGGTTTTGTCCTCAAAATTTCAAGAGCCAGTCGTTTGACTGGCTATTTTGTTTGTTGCCCTCGCCCATATCTTTCACTCCGTCGTAGCCGAAGCTGCCGTGGAAAGAATCGGTGTGGCGACGCCACAGCCCGAACTTCGGCGCCCAGGGTCGGCGGCGGCATTACAAGCCGAGCTCACAAGCCGATTTAGTGCGGACGGCTCAAAAGTATGTCGACGAAAGCAGCGATGGACGGATGCTTCAGCATGCCATTCCGAAACACGATGTAGATCTCCTTCCGGGGCGGATCGCCCTCAAAGGGAACCGTTGAAAACAAGACAAGTCGGGACTCGTTCTCGACGGACGCTTTCATCACGACTGATATCCCCAGTCCTGCCTGCACAGCACTTTTTACAGCGGCGGTACTGCCCAGTTGCAAGGAAACACTCAGCGTATTTGCCCGTGTACCGAGATACTGCCGAAGGACCCGTCCGGTGCCCGAGCCCGCCTCGCCTCCGATCAAGACTTGGTTTTCAAGCTGGTTCGGCCCAACACTCCGCATGCCCGCCCACGGATGCCCCAGCGGTACGATAAGTACCAGCTCTTCTCGTCGCCACAGCTTGGCAGCGAATCCCGGGCGCTCGTCCCATCTTTCGACGACAGCGATGTCCAGGTCGTAATTCTCTATGGTCCGCGCTATCGCCTCGTTTCTATCGATGACCACCTTGACTGAAAATGGCGTTCGCTCTTCAAACTCTTTTATATATGGCTGAAGCAAGTATATGCCCGTGTTAGAACTCGCACCAATCGTGATTTCATCTTTCTTTTCAAATAGAGTTCCGGCTTTACACGCCAGGTTGACGAGCTGTTGCGCATACGGCAAAAAAGTTTCACCCTCGGCTGTCAAGCTGCAACCGGCATTGCTTCGCACGATCACTTCCATCTTAAGCGACTCTTCAAGCTTCTTGATATGCTGCGTCACCGTCGACTGCGAAATGTCGAGTTGTTTTGCGGCGTCGCGGAAGCCCCCGGCTGCGACTACGGCCAGAAAACTCTCAACGTGATCGAGATTAATCACTCAGTCATCTCCCCGCTCCAACATGGTTGACCGCTCCGCGTGGAATGCGCCCTTGCAACGCTTCGAGGATACTGAGGGCGGCTTCACGCTCGATTTCCATCCGTACCGATTTGACCGCCGAACCCAGGTGAGGCGTAAAGAATGTGGGTAAAGCAGGATCAAGCAATTCGTCAGGAATAGAATGCGGCCTGTCGGGACGCGCCCATTCCTCCATCTCGAAGACGTCTGCGGCGTAACCGCCCAGATGCCCCGTCCGAAGCGCATGCACCACGGCCCGCTCATCTACGATGGAGCCGCGACAGGCATTGACGAGGTACGCACCGGGCTTCATGCGGTCTAATGCCCGAGCATTTATGGTGTGGTGGGTATCTGACGACATCGGCAGCATGGGAATGATGAAATCGCTTGTCGCCAATAGCTGGTCCAGCGATGTTCTGCTCGCATTCCATGCCCTTTCCGACTCTTGCGGCAAAGGCTGCGGATCCGTGTACTGAATTTGCATATCGAAGGCGGCCAGCCGCTTTGCGACCGCCCGCCCGACCGCTCCCGTCCCAATGATGCCGGCGGTTTTACCCGTCAAACCTGTGCCATAAAACCGCGGGGTCCAACCATTGAACTGGCGTGATCGAATGTAATTATCACCTTGCAGCATATTCCGTGTGATGCTCAGCAACAGGCCAATCGTTAGTTCAGCTGTGGGACTCGTAAGCAAATCAGGAACAATCGTAAACCAAATCCCATGGCGGGTACATGCCTCGACATCAAAGTTGTCATATCCTTTAAGCGCGGCGCCGATGACCTTCAGATTGGGGCACGCGGATAGAAAATCCGCATCTATGCTATCCGGCATAAACACCATCATCCCGTCCGCATCATTGGTGCGCAACAGTACCTCTTCCCGCGACATGGTTGAATCGGACTGATTGGAAATTACTTCAGCGGCGGTCTCAAGGAGGGCCAGCGTGTCAGGGTGGATTCGATGCGTTGTTACGATTCTTGGTTTCATGGGACCTCTGAGGAACGAACTACGCGACATGCCGCTGCAACGGCTCGTCTCTGTCGCTGTGTACGGCACGCTGCTGATAAATGGATCGTATCTTTTGCATCATGCCTTGATCATTCGGTTGGTTAGCCATATTCAAACTGATTCGCCCATCCCGCAATCCCACGACTCGATCAGACACTTCAAGTGCCAGGTCTACCTGGTGCAGGCTGCACAGGACCGCGACATTAAGATCTGTAGCCGCGGCTTTCAGCGTTTGCAGAACCGAGCGCGCCGTCAGCGGATCGAGGCTGGAGACGGGTTCGTCCGCAATAATAATCTTGGGCTTCTGCGCCAAGGCTCGCGCTATCGCAATACGCTGTTGCTGACCGCCTGACAGCAGTTGCGTAGGCGTGTTTGCATAATCGAGCATGCCGACCCGGTCCAGACATTCGAACGCGAGCACTTTGTCAGCCCGGCTGAAGCTTTTCAATGTGACGCGCCAAATGGGCATCTCTGCCAGACGCGCACCCAATACATTCTCGAGTGCTGAGAACCTTTTCACCAGGTGCAGTTGTTGGAACACGAACCCGATCTGGCCACGTACTGCCCGCAGACGCGCCGGAGACAGTTCATGTATGGATTCTCCGAGCGCCACGATAGAACCGGAGTCAATCGGCTCAAGGCCAGTGAGACATCGGAAAAGCGTCGACTTCCCTGCCCCGCTTGTGCCGAGCAAGGCAACCATTGAGCCGTGACGTACTTCGAAGTCAATCGATTCCAGGACAACTTTATTGCCGTATGACTTACCGACATTCTTTAACTGCAACGCTACATCTTTCATTGCGAACCGCCCTTCCAGTAATACGTGAAGCAATCAGTTATTCGCAGGGAGAGTTTCGAATCCCTCGCGTTTTGTGTCCAATATCAAGTACCTGAGCCGGTCACTGATGAAATCGATTGCCGACACCATCAGCAATATAACCGCCAGTACCGTAATCATCTTGTTGAATTCCAACAAGTCCACAGTATCTTTCAGGGTCTGCCCAATTCCACCTGCGCCTACGATGCCCAGTACTGTGGACGTTCTGACACTGAATTCCCAAATGTATAGAACGCTCGCGATCAGGTGCGGCATAACATCCGGGATCAGACCGTAGCGGATAATCTTTGCCCTGCTGGCACCGGTCAAGGCGAGCGCATCCAATGGCCCTTGGTCAACGGGCTCGATGGCTTCAGCAAACATTTTGCCGATTGCCCCTACCATGTGGAAAGTAATGGCCAGTACGCCGGAGAACGGACCGAAGCCCACTGCTGCTACAAATACAAGTGCATAGACAAATGTCTCCGTGCCGCGGCTGGCGTTCAGGATGGCGCGGGATACCCGATAGGTCCACTTGTTCGGACAGGTATTACGCGCAGCCATGAGTGCCAGCGGAAATGCCATGATTGTGGCGAATATCGTGCCAATCGTCGCCATGGCGAGCGTCTCGCCAGCCCCTTTTAGAATGACGTCCAGGTCGCTCAGGTCGGGTGGAAACATCTGCACGACGAATGACCATAGTCTCGGTAAACCGGCGCCTAGCTTCTGGAATTCTATCTGACACACGTACCAGGCCACTGCCAGCAAACTGAGTACTACGACCGACGTTGCAAAATGCCGCTTTCTCCTGGCTACGTCCCTCTTGACATTAGCCAGCATGACTTCTTCGATTCGCTGATTCATTGGTTCATCCTCTGTGGTATCGCGATGCGCGCCCGTATGTTCGTGCAGCGGAGACAAGGAGCTGGCGTGCGTCAGTCCACCTTGTCGTCCGCTGCCCTCATCCAAGAACGGACCCCTCGTGCTTTATAGTTTTCCCAGGATGCGGCCGGCGTCTTCGATTACCTTGTAATCGCTGTGCTTTGCCTTCACGAAGCCGTTATAGCCCGAGCCCATCAGCGACTGTGCTTTCTCTTCGGACAAGGACGTCAGTATTTCCGTGATGCGCGCTTTCAGAGCAGGATCAAAATCCTTCGGCACGGATATCGCGTCGTTCGGCAGCTTGCTGGATTCCCACACGATCTTGGACTTCGAAGGATCGATTTGACCCGCTTCGATCATCCCGTTCCGGCCCCGATCCATATCGGATCCGAGGTCGATCAGTCCGTGCTGAATCTGTGATTCGTTCTGGCCAAACGTGGCACCTTCACGATATTCAAAATAGCTCGCAGGGTCGATGCCGATGCTCTTGAAGTACGCCATCGGGATGAGCCAGCCAGAAGTGTTGCCCTGATCACCGAGTGACAGCTTCAAACCCTTCGCGTCCTCGGGCCATTTTTTGATCGGCAGATCGGCGCGACCGACAATGAGGGCTTTGTAGAACGGCTTCCCGCGGTACTTGGCCATTGCAAGCACTTCGGTGCCGGCCTTTTTATTCGACAAGACATAGCCCCAGGGTCCGAGCCAGCCCACATCGACATGGCCATTTGTCATTGCCACAGATATTGCCGCCCAGCTTTCCGGGGAGACGATTTCATAGGTCGCGCCGAGCTGGTCGGCGAGATACTTGAATATCGGCTCAAACTCTTTGATGGTCTGGCTAGGCGTTGGACGCAACGGCGCAATTGCAAAACGCAGGTGAAGTTTACCATTGACAACCTCAGCTGCCTGCGCGGGTGTGCACACTATGATTGTGGCGATAAAGGCAAGAATGGCGCGCGTTAACGCCTTCTTGAATTTCGAAAACAGAGTAAAAACTTGCATTATGACCTCAGTGAGTTAAAGACTTCAGTAGTACTTTTGAGTCAAAGCTCGTTGACTTTCAAAGATGCGATCACCGTACATCGACAACGGATACGGGACAGTCAAAGGGAGTTCCACCATGCGCGGGAATACGGTGGATCGGCCAGAGACCATGAGGCTTTCATAATCCCCATAGTTGCCACAGCCCAGAAGTGGCCAGGCATCAGCCGCGGCATAGCCGATGAGCAGAAAACGCCGCCTGATCGTTGAGTGGTTTGGGCCTGAACCATGAAGGGTCCGGACGTGATGCAACGTGACAGTTCCTACGGGTCCCGTCAGTAACTCCCCTTCTGTCGGGTCGAGCGCTTCGTCCCAGTTGGAGCGAGAGATCGCGTGGCAAAACTCGCCCGTCTCGACGTTCCGGTGGTCGTACACTTTTCCTTTGTGGGAGCCTGGCAAGCATGCCATCGCGCCATTTTTCTCACTTGTCTCGTCGAGGAAAATTCCGAGAGTAAGAAAATCATCGTTTGTGTGGGGATAGAATGCCCAGTCCTGATGCCACTGGACTGGCGCGCCTGATGGCGGCTTGAAGTTGATTTTGCTATTGTGCAAACGGATGTTTTCGCCCAGGAAATGCCGAAGCAAATCGACGATTTTTTCCGACCTGACCAAAGAATCTATTGCATCGAAATAAAGGTGAGGATTCTCGACGCGACGCAGTAGCTTCGTCGTCTCGCCATTCTTCTTTTCGAACTGGTAAGTCTCATTGTCCGAAGCTACGCCAATAGCTCCCAATTCAATTTGCTTGACGTCTTCAAGAATCTTCGCTACTTCCTCCGCGGAGAAAAAGCTTTCAATCTTCGTATATCCCTTGTCGAGATATTCGCGTTGCTGCTCTGCAAACATGGTGATGCTCCAAGGTCTTCCAACGAATAATCGGGAGGGCAAACTGCGGCTCCTTCCGGCATGCTGATTCGATCATGTAATCAATAAGTAACTTTGATCTACAGATCGATCATGAAAGGATGGTAGATCGTCGGTATGGCATAGGCATGACAGCGGGACGCGGAATGCAACACAGAAGGATGGTCGCAGGGTAATACCCCCTGAAATCCACCGCTGGGAGAAGTAGAATTTTCTCGTTAAGAGGGAGTTCTGCAGATGAAGAAGTC